>JAKPSI010000080.1 GCA_029555415.1 Bacteroidota bacterium
GATCTTTCTTTCTTCGGGATCCAGCAATTTGATGAGTTCACGCACCACATTGCTCGGCAGCTCTTCCATGAATGCTGTACGGTCATCCGCCGGCAGGTCATTCAGCAAGGTAGCGGTCGTGTTCGGAGGCAGGTCTTGGATGATGCGTTTCTGCATCGAGAAGTCGAGGATCTTGAATACCATCGCGGCACGGTGTACCGACATATGCGCGATGATGCTGCTTTCATAATCCGGGAATTCTTCCACCAACTGCGCTACTTCACTGATGTTCTGGTCATCCAGAAAATCACGTATAGCCAGCTTGTCTTCGGTCTTGATGACCGATTCAAACTGCTCCTGCAGGCTGAGTGGCGTGAGCTCCAGTGACATATTTCAAAAATAGGGAATAGGACCCAAGGCCCGGTTAATCAGTTGCGAAAATCGGATCGAATTCAGGAGAATTCACGATTTTCGTCCGGAAATTCAGACAGATGATCCTTCCATTTTTATACATCGAAGAAAGTCCGGGCAGGGGACGTGGTGTGTTCACCGCGGAGCCGATCGAATGCGGGACGCTTGTCGAGATCGCGCCGGTGATCGTGATGGGTCCGGATGACAGGATCCAACTGGACAAGACATTACTCCATGATTACATTTTTGAATGGGGTGAGGATAAAACACAATGCTGCATGGCACTGGGTTATGTTCCTGTGTATAATCATTCCTCCTCCGCGAATTGCGAATACGAAATGGATTATGAGAATGTCTGTATCGGTATCCGTGCGATGCGTGATATCGCAACGGGAGAGGAACTGTTCGTTAATTACAATGGCGACTGGAACGATACCAATCCGCTTTGGTTCGAAGCCAAATAAAAAACCCCGGCGTAATAGCCAGGGTTTGAAATTTTTTCTATTATATCCTTATTGGAATTTAACCTGTCCGCGGATCTCACCAGCAGGGTAAGACGCTGTGCGCAGATTGATATAATACAAGCCGCTCAGTACATCTTCTTCTTTCACTGCAAATCCATCCACCAGCAATGAACCACTGTATGTTCCGGTGGCGGTCAGACCTGTGAGGGTGAATGCCTGAACCGGCGTGGTCCATGCAGCAGGTGCATAAGGATTGAAACCTGTAGGTGCTGTACCGTGAATACCGATACCGATCGGCGTACCGGACAGTCCGGACCAGGTGATCTTATAGTTCAGGATCTTTGTATCTCTTCTGTAGTTCACATCCATGGTTCCCAGTGCGGAAGAATTGGAAAGCGGTGTTTCCTGAGCACCGGACATGATGATAGCTGTTTTGGAGAATTCCAGCCTTTTCCTGTCTTCTGAATCCTTTTCACAGGAGCTGAGTGTCAGGGAGAAAGCGCATACCAGAGAGAATAAAGCAGTTAGTTTGAAAAATTTCATGGTTGCATGATTTGGGGTAAAAATAAGGAGATTTTTCTAAACTTATGAGGCGGTGGGGAAAATTTAAAAAGCCCGGTTTTGAGGGGGTTGGGGGGATAAGCTGCAAGCTACAAGCCACAAGCTGCAAGGCGATTCTAAGGAAAACCTGAATTTACCGGTAATCTCTGTCTACTGCCCACTGTCTACTGCAAATTCCCCCTACTTATAGATTTGGCTCAGGCGAACCTCTTGAAGCTTATGGCTTGCAGCTTACCGCTACTCTTTGAGCTTCCCCTTGATCTCCTGCAGCTTCAACAAGGCCTCTACCGGCGTCAAACGGTTGATATCCGTGCCTTCCAGCAGGGAGCGGATGGATTCGAAGGTTTCAGAATGGGCGTCGAAAATGGAGAGCTGCATCTTGGGCTGGTTGAGCTTTTTGACCGTTTCCCCGATGCCATCGCCCACATGCATGTTCTCCAGCTGTCCCAGGATCTCGTTGGCCCGGTTGATCAGGGAGGGGGGCATGCCGGCCATCCGGGCCACATGGATACCGAAACTGTGGGTGCTGCCGCCGGGGGCCAGCTTGCGGAGGAAAATGATCTTATTACCGACCTCCTTATTGGTGATATGGTAGTTCCGGATCCGGGGGAATTTCTCCTCCAGCTCGTTCAGTTCATGGTAATGGGTAGCGAAAAGCGTTTTCGGCTGCTGGGCACAGTTATGCAGGTGTTCGGCGATACTCCACGCGATAGAGATACCATCGTAAGTTGATGTACCGCGACCGATCTCATCCAGCATCACCATACTCCTTGGTGTCAGGTTATTGATGATGGAAGCGGTCTCGTTCATCTCCACCATGAATGTGGATTCGCCGCCGCTCAGGTTATCCGATGCCCCTACGCGGGTGAAGATCTTATCGGTCAGTGAGATCTTCGCTTCCGCTGCGGGAACGAAGGATCCCATATGTGCCATGATGGTGATGAGGGCCGTCTGACGCAACAGGGCCGACTTACCACTCATGTTCGGTCCGGTGAGGATGATGATCTGTTGTTCAGTCTTATTTAAAATAAGATCATTACTGATGAAATGTTCACCCACCGGCAGGTTGCGCTCGATCACCGGATGACGACCGTCCTTCACGATCCATTCATCGCCTTCATGCAGTTCCGGTTTTTTGTACTGGAACTGGATCGCGTTCTGTGCGAAGCAGCAGAGACAATCCAGGATGGCGGCGATATTGCCATTGGCCTGCACCGGCGCGAGGTAATCGGCCAGTTCATTCAGCAACGATTCCCAGATCTCCATTTCCAGCCGCTGGATCTTCTCTTCCGCGCCAGTGATCTTTTCTTCATATTCCTTCAGCTCCGGTGTGATATAACGCTCCGCATTGGCCAGCGTTTGCTTGCGCAGCCAGGTGGCGGGTACTTTATTTTTATGTGAGTTCGTGACTTCCAGATAATAGCCAAATACATTGTTGAAGCCGATCTTCAGTGAACTGATGCCGGTGGCTTCCGCTTCCTGCTGCTGCAGTTTGGTCAGGTATTCCTTACCACTGTGCGCGATGAGCCGCAGGTCGTCCAGCTCCGCATTCACGCCACTGCCGATCATACCACCTTTGACAGCAAGAGCTGGCGGATTCTCCACGATCTCGGTGAAGATCTTATCCGCGATATAAGGACAGGGGTTGATGGCATCGCCCAGTCTTTTCAGGTAGGCATTGGCGGTAGTTCCGCACAACTGTTTGATCGTTTCGGCCTGCTTCAGTCCTTTGGCCAGTTGCAGCACTTCCCGGGGATTGATCTTTTTCAGGGGGATCTTGGATACCAGCCGTTCCGTATCACCGGAATTCTTCACGGCCTGGGTGATGCCGTTCCGCAATTCCGTATCCTTAATGAACAGTTCTACCAGGTCCAGTCTTTCCCGGATCTTCTGAATATCTTTCAAAGGGAATACCAGCCAGCGTCTCAGCAGGCGGGCCCCCATGGGGGAAACGGTGTTATCAAGCACATCGAGCAAACATTGTCCGGCTTCCGCATGCTGACTGATGAGTTCCAGGTTGCGGATCGTGAAGCGGTCCATCCACAGGAAATCATCGCGTTCGATGCGCTGCATGCCAGTGATGTGCTGCAGGTTCGGATGTTCGGTATCACGCAGATAATGAATGATGGCACCCGCGGCGATCAGTCCCATCGGTAAACCTTCCACACCGAAACCTTTGAGTGAATGCGTCTGGAAATGTTTCAACAGCATGTCTTCCGTGTACGCGCTATCGAAGATCCATTCATCGAGGGTATAACTGTAATGGCGGCTGCCGAATTGTTCCTTGAATAATTTCTGTTTGTGGCGCTGGTATAAAATTTCAGCAGGTTTGAAACTCTGCAATAATTTATCCGCATACTCACGGTCGCCCTGCGCCACTAAAAATTCACCGGTGGAAATATCGAGGAAAGCGAGACCATACTGATCGTTATCCGCGAAATGTACGGCCGCGAGGAAATTATTGGAATGATGCTCGAGCAATTTATCATTCACCGTGGTGCCGGGGGTGACCATATCCGTTACCCCGCGTTTCACGATGCCTTTGGCCTGTTTGGGATCTTCCAGCTGATCGCAGATGGCAACACGGTAACCGGCTTTCACCAGTTTGTGCAGATAGGTATCCAGCGCGTGGTGCGGAAAACCGGCGAGTTCAGAAGAAGAGGCAGCACCATTATTTCTTTTGGTGAGGGTGATACCCAGCACCTGTGAAGCAATGACCGCATCAGGTCCGAAGGTCTCATAAAAATCACCCACCCTGAACAGCAGGATCGCATCGGGGTATTTCTGCTTGATCGCCCGGTGCTGCTGCATTAAAGGGGTATCACTGTTCGCCGTTTTTGCCATGGGCGACAAAAATAAGGAACTGTTTATGTAATGCATTTTTTCACCGCATCTGTTGAAAAATAAATGCCATGAAACGAATATTCCTGCTTTCCGTACTCTTTATCTGTGCCCGCATGCAGGCTCAGGACACCGCCCGTACCGATGCCTCCGTACGATCGGCCACCGTTTATTTCGGCTATGGAGCTGAACTCACACATGATGCCCGTATCCGCGTGGGTACCGGCACCCGAACCATCGTCATCGATCAGTTATGCTTCAATATCGATCCGGCGAGTCTGCAGGTGAACCTGCCCGATGAACTGTCACTGCTCTCCCAGCATTTTGAAATGAAGAACGGGACCGTTACAGTGCCGGATCAGCCGGAACAGGTATCGAAGTTGCAGGACAGTATCGTGGTCCTGCGCAAAGAGAACGGGCGACTGGCGAACAGCATCCAGATCGAGGAAGAGACCCTGGGCAAGACCGGTCTGCTCATAGAATCCTATACCGGCGGCAATGCTGACCGCAGTCTGCTCAGCGCGGAACTGCTGAAGCTGGTGGATTATTATACCGCAAAGATCGAAAAGTCGCGAACCAATATTTACAACCTTCGGCAGCAATCCGAAGCGAATGATAAAAGGATCGAACAGCTGAATAAGAAGATCAACGATGTGCTGGGCCATATGGTGGCCAAAGCCACAAAGCCTTCCGGACAACTCGTTCTGCAGGTGATCTGCAACAAAGCGGGTGAATATCCTGTCGCGGTTTCCTATTATACCCGTCAGGCCGGATGGACACCCGTGTATGATGTGCGGGTGGATTCAAAAAGCAACAAAGTGAAACTGGTGTACAAGGCATCGCTCACACAATCCACAGAGATCGACTGGAAGAAAGTGAAACTCACCCTCAGTACCGGTACACCCAATTTTGGCGTGGCGGCTCCCATTCTGAATGCCTGGTACCTGCAATTGTATGTGCCGGAATTGTACAGATCACTTAATGGAAAAGTGTCCGGGCTGAATGTGAATTCCAGTATGATGAACAGCATCCCGTCAATGGATGATAAAGCGCTGAGTGAAGTGGTTGTGGTGGGTTATGGCAGTGCGAAGAAGGACCTGCAGATCAGAGGGGTTAAAGAGGTCTCGGTCGATCCCAGTACCCTGGATAAATTCACAACACTGAATGAAGGGCAACTGAATACCAATTTCGAGATCGACCTGCCTTATGATATCGCGAGTGACGGGCAACTGCATATGGTCAATATCAAAGAAACCGATATCCAGTGCACATTGAAGAATTATGCGGTGCCGAGGCTGGATAAAGAATCCTATCTGCTGGCGGAAGTGGCCGACTGGCAGAACCTGGACCTGTTACCCGGTGAAGCGAACATCATCATGGACAATACTTATATCGGCCGTTCACTGATCGATCCGAATTCCACATCGGATACACTGAATCTTTCACTGGGCCGCGACAAACGCCTGGCCGTGAAACGCACGCTGGTGAAGGAACTGAGCAGTATCAAAACAAGCGGCAGTACGAGTAAGCGTTCCTTTACCTATGAGATCGTGGTGAAGAACAATAAGCTCACCGATGTGAACATGATCCTGAAGGACCAGTATCCGCTGAGTACGATCAAGGAAGTGGAGGTCAAACTGGATGACAGCGGTGAGGCAAGCGTCAACGAGGAACTTGGGGTGCTGACCTGGAAGCTGAACCTGAAACCTGGGGAAAGCAGGAAGATCCGGTTCTCCTACAGTGTGAAATATCCGAAGGACCAGAAGTTCGTGAACCTGAACTGATCCGGTATGACTTTCGTCAAAACCCTCCCCGCGGAGGGTTTTGTCATTGTATGCCTGACAGAAAAGTGATAGCTTTACCTCACTTCAAAGTGCCACATGAAAAAGCTAACCTTCCTGCTCCTCAGCACCTGCTTATTGCTGAAACTTTCCGCCCAGCCGATCACCAGTTCCGATCTGCCCATCTTCGTCATCAATACGAACGGAGGAACCATCGTGGATGAACCCAAGATCACTGCTGATATGGGTATCATCTATAACGGTCCGGGCGTACGGAATAATTATACCGACCCTTTCAATCATTATAATGGTAAAGTGGGGATCGAATACCGCGGCCAATCCACACAGTCATTCCCCATGAAAGCATATGGATTCGAATTGCGCGATGCGGCCGGTAGTTCCATCAACCGTTCCTTGTTCGGTCTTCCTTCTGAAAGCGACTGGATCCTGTACGCCCCTTATAATGAAAAGACACTCATGCATAATGTGCTCGCTTATGATATGGCACGTGCCATGGGGCACTGGTCATCTCATACTAAATATGTGGAAGTGGTGGTGAACGGACAGTACATGGGCATTTTCGTTTTCATGGAGAAGATCAAACAGGGCAGTGGCCGCGTCAATATCAGCAAGCTGAAAGCAGCGGATATTACCGGAGATGCCCTGACCGGTGGATATATCGTCAGTATCGATAAAGAAGCGGATGGATGGTTCTCGCAGTATCCATTTCTTCCGGGTGCACCACCCAGGTTACAGTATACGTATGTCTATCCCAAGATCACGAATATCGTGCAGGTGCAAAAGGATTATATCAAATCTTATGTAGATAGTTTCGAGACCGCCATGTTCTCCGCCAATTATCAGGATACGACCAATGGCTGGAGACGATTCGCGGATGAACGCTCCTTCATTGATTATTTCATCGAGAATGAAGTGAGCCGGAATGTGGATGGATACCGGCTCAGTACTTATATGTACAAGGACAGGGCCAGTAAAGGCGGTAAATTATTCATGGGCCCGGTATGGGACTATGACCTTTCCTTCCGAAATGCTGATTATTGCGATGGCAGCGAGATCACCGGCTGGGCATACCGGTTCAATAATATCTGCCCCGGTGATTACTGGCAGATCCCTTTCTGGTGGGATAAGCTCTTTGCCGATCCGCTTTTCCTTTCGCGATTGCATTGCCGCTGGAAAGAATTGCGTGAAACCACACTTAGCCTGACCAGGCTCAATGCATTCATCGATTCGGCCGCATTCGTTACCACGGAAGCGCGCCAAAGGCATTTTCTGAAATGGCCGGTACTCGGACAGTACATCTGGCCCAATCCTTCACCGATCGCCACTACTTATGAAGGAGAGGTCACTACATTGAAAAACTGGCTGGCCGCACGTATCGCCTGGCTGGATGCGAATATTCCCAATACCGGAGACTGTTATGATTATCCGGCGGATGTGAAGGAGAGTGTCATCATTGGACTATACCCGAATCCTTTCGGCGGAATTCAAACCATTAAAGTAACGTCCCGCATCGCGCAGGACATAAGCCTGAAAGTCACGAACAGTGCGGGACAACAAATGAGTACCGTGAAATATACACTGGGTATAGGGCAGAATACGATCACAGTTCCCTCCGGTGCCTGGGCAGCGGGCTTGTATTATTATGAATTCCGGACCGCCAGCGGAGAAAAATTTTCTCGCAAAGGGCTGAAACAGTAGGCCGTCCTTTTACCTTTGCGCCATGCGAAAACTGAGCATGGAAGAACTGGGCCGGAAATCGGTGGAAGAATTCCGCCAATCCGAGAAACTGCCCGTCGTGGTCGTGCTGGAGAATATCCGCAGCGCCTATAATGTGGGCAGCGTCTTCCGCACTTCCGATGCCTTCCTCGTTACCGCCATTTACATCACCGGTTATTCTGCCAAACCGCCCCATAAAGAAGTCAAGAAGACCGCGCTGGGAGCGGAAGAGACGGTGGACTGGAAACATTTTAAAAACGCCACGGAGGCCATAGAAGAATTGAGGGGACTCGGCTATAAAGTATTTGCCGTGGAGCAGGCGGAAAAAAGTATCCCGTTACAGGAAGCCACGGAAAGAACAGGGGAGAAGATCGCGCTGGTATTCGGTAATGAAGTGACCGGTGTGGAACAATCCACCATTCAATTATGCGATGGCTGCATCGAGATCCCGCAGCTGGGCATGAAACACTCGCTGAACATCGCCACCGCGGCGGGTGTGGTATTATGGGAATATGTCAGACAAGTGGTGGGCAAAACCAACAGCTAAGTTTTCATGGGAAAAGTAAAGAATTACCTGAGCCTCATTAAATTTTCACATACCATCTTCGCGATGCCTTTCGCGCTGATCGGATTTTTTCTTGGATTAGCTCCTTTGAATGATAAGATCACGGTCCATCAGTGGAATCTCAATCAGTCCATTGGATGGGGAAAAGAACAGGATGCGCATTTTTGGGAGTCGCCATTCTTCATCAAGTTCCTGCTAGTGATCGCCTGCATGATCACCGCCCGCAGCGCTGCGATGGCATTCAACCGTTACCTTGACCGCAGCTTTGATGCCAAGAATCCCCGTACCGCGATCCGTGAGATACCTGCAGGTATTTTGCATGCCAATAGTGTATTGCTGTTCACGATCATCAGTTGCGTGCTCTTCATCACCTGCACGTATTTCATCAACAGTATCTGCTTTTATTTATCACCCGTTGCATTGGCCGTTGTGCTGGGATACAGCTATACCAAGCGTTTCACGCCTTTGTGTCACCTCGTACTCGGCCTCGGTTTGTCATTGGCACCCATCGGCGCTTATCTGGCTGTGACAGGTGTATTTGCATTGTTACCCATTTTATTTTCCATCGCCGTGATCTGCTGGGTGAGCGGTTTCGATATCATTTATGCATTGCAGGATGAAGAATTTGACAAGACCGAACAACTCTATTCCATTCCCGCCGTCATGGGCAAGGCTAATGCATTACGTGTTTCCGAGTTCCTGCATTTACTGAGTGCCGGTGCGGTGGTATATGCCGGTACGCTGGGCCATTTCGGCTGGCTGTACTGGATCGGCGTACTCGTCTTCGGTGGTATGCTCGTTTATCAGCACAGCATCGTGAAGCCGAACGACCTGAGAAGGGTGAACCTGGCCTTCATGACCGCCAATGGCATCGCTTCCGTTGTTTTCGCCATCTTTGTGATCGCAGACCTTTTCATCAACCCATAAACTTCATCATTGGCAAGGATCCTTTGTATCGACTACGGACTGAAACGCACGGGCATCGCTGTGACCGATCCTTTCCAGATCATCGCCACCGGACTGACCACTGTGGAATCACCCACACTAATGGCTTTCCTGAAGGATTATTTCTCCAAAGAAACCGTGGAGCTCATCCTGATCGGTGAGCCGCGCAATTGGGATGATTCCGCCACGCATGCTACGCCGCTGGTGGAGAAATGCATCGTGGAACTGAAGAAGAACTTCCCCCTCATGCCCATCAAAGGCGTGGATGAACGCTATACTTCCAAAATGGCGAAGGATGCCATGCTCGAAATGGGCCTCAAGAAAAAAGAGCGCCGCAACAAGGCCCTGGTGGATGAGATCGCCGCCACCATCATGCTGCAGGAATACCTCCGCTCCATCCAGTGAGTTCGTATGGGCATTTCCCCGTTTGGGGTTACCTTTGCACCCTGAATCAAACTGTTGAAAAATGATCTTCCCGATCGTAGCCTATGGCGACCCGGTATTACGGAAAGTAGCGACTGATATCACGAAGGATTATCCTGAACTGCCCGCTTTCATTGAAAGTATGTGGGAGACGATGTATGCCAGTAATGGCGTGGGTCTTGCCGCACCTCAGGTGAACCGCGATATCCGGGTTTTTGTCGTGGATACGATGCAGATGTTCGAGACTATGGAGCCGGAAGACAAAGCGGAATACCCCGGCGATGAAGGCCTCAAAGCCGTTTTCATCAACGCCCATGTACTGGAACTGGAAGGGGATGACTGGCCTTATAACGAAGGCTGTCTCAGTATCCCGAAGATCCGTGAAGACGTGTTGCGTAAGGAAAAAGTGACCCTGCGTTATACAGATGAAACATTCGTGGAAAAGACAACGACATTCACTGGACTGACCGCGCGTGTCATTCTGCATGAATACGATCACATTGAAGGCAAACTCTTCATCGATCATATCACGCCGCTCAAGCGTAAACTGCTGAAGGGTAAACTGGCAGATATTTCCAAAGGAAAGATCAAAGTGGATTATAAAATGACGTTCCCCGGTTGAACGGATCTATTTCACATTCCCCACTGAAGCGGAATAGTTCCTCCACTTTTCGATCACCTGTGCCATGTCATCCGGCAATTCAGAATCGAAATACATTTCTTTATTATCGGTCGGGTGTATGAAGCCAAGTGTTTTGGCATGCAATGCCTGTCGCGGGCACAGCGTGAAGCAATTGTCGACGAACTGCTTGTAACGCGCGTACACCGTGCCTTTCACGATCTTGTCGCCTCCATAGAAATCATCATTGAACAGCGGATGTCCGAGGTATTTCATGTGCACACGGATCTGGTGCGTGCGGCCGGTCTCCAGTATACATTCCACCAGCGTTACATACCCGAAGCGTTCCAGTACACGGTAGTGCGTGATCGCTTCTTTACCATGTTCGCCATCGGGATAGGCTTCGAATAATTTACGGAAACGCTGATGACGGCCCACGTGCGCGATGATGGTGCCGGAATCCTCTTTCAGATCGCCCCATACCAGTGCACGGTATTGACGCTTCACGGTATGATCGAAGAATTGTTTCGCGAGCACACGCATCGCGGTATCGGTCTTGGCGAGTACGAGTAACCCGCTTGTGTTCTTGTCGATCCGGTGGACGAGCCCGAAACGGGGAAGCGTTTCTTCATCCAGTCCGGGATGCTGTTTTTGCAGGTACCAGGCCACACCATTCAGCAGGGTGCCTGAATAATTACCACTGCCCGGATGCACCACCATGCCCGCGGGTTTGTTGATGATCATCAGCTGGTCGTCTTCAAACACGATATTCAGCGGTACTTCTTCCGGGACCACATCGGTCTCTTCCGGACTCATATCCGAATACACGATGATCTCATCATCGGGTTTCACTTTGTAATTGGGACGGATGGCTTTTCCGTTCACCAGCACCAATCCGGCATTGATGGCCTGTTGCAGTTTATTGCGGGTGGCCCTTTCGATCCTGGCCATTAAATATTTGTCGATCCGCAGGGGATCCTGACCCTTATCGATCTTAAAATTGAACCGTTCGTAGAGGTCGTCTCCGCTTTCCGCGTTATCGGGTAATTTGTCATTTACATCTTCCAGCATGGCGCAAAGGTAACGGTTGGGGATTTGTTGGTAAATTCGCGGTTCACAACAGTGTTATGGAGCGACAAACCATCCTTTTCCGCGATCTCGGCCTCATGGGCTATGCAACTGCCTGGGAATACCAGGAACAGTTGCTGCGCGCGAATGTGGAGCAGAAGTCGCGCGTCTACAGCAACCCTTCTCCGGAGGTCACCGGAGCGGTCGCCGATACGAAACACTATCTGCTGTTCACCGAACACCCGCCTGTGTACACACTCGGCAAAAGCGGGGATATGGCGAATGTGCTGTTGGATGAGGCTTCATTGAAAGCGCGCGGAATTGAATTCTACCGGACCAACCGCGGCGGTGATATCACTTTTCACGGACCGGAACAGATCGTGGGTTATCCGGTGATCGATCTGGAGAAATTCTATACCGATATCGGGCGTTATTTGCGCAATCTGGAAGAAGTGATCATCAGAACGATGGCGGAATATGGTTTGAAGGGGGAGCGTTCATCGGGAGAGACCGGTGTCTGGCTTGATCCGCAGGTACCGGGCCGTGAGCGGAAGATCTGCGCGATCGGAGTGCGCAGCAGTCGTTGGGTCACGATGCATGGCTTCGCATTCAATGTGAATACGGACCTGAATTATTTCAATTTCATCATCCCCTGCGGTATTCAGCATAAACAGGTCACCTCATTGCAGAAAGAACTTGGTCACGAAGTGCCCATGTCAGAAGTGAAGGAAAAAGTAAAAAGGAAATTCGCGGAAGTGTTCGAAGCGGATATCATCATCGGTTAAAATTCCTTCTCCAGCTGGAACTTGTGTTTCTCGATCAGTTTCCCGTTCTCATATAATTCAAAACGGAACCAGCCCGCGTGGTAGAAATTGGCTTTGTCGATCTTGAAGGTCCTTGCTTTAACCTCTTTCAGTTCGAAGATGAAATCGCCGTTGTCCTCTAAGAATCTGATCGTGTATTTTTTCTCTGGATCATCGGGAAGATTGATCCGTACGTAGCCATCACGGAATGTGTACACATGGAGGGAGGGAACGAACACGTCCGGCTTGGCCGCGTTGTTGATGCCGATACTCGGCGCACCGATCGCTTTTTTATTGCCCACTTTCTGTACCCAGTCGTCAAAGCTGATACTGCTATGCATGCTGTCGTTCCCCGCGTTGAGGTCGGGTCTTTTCACATTCGGCATACTTCCCGGTAAATTGCCGGAGGGCAGGGATCCGTTGCGCGGATCCGAAAGATTCATGTTGGCCCGGGTGGAATCGACCAGTGAGAAGCTCATTGGACGGGGCCTTTTGGAAGGGCTGAACAGATATTTACCCTGATCGAGCTGAATGTATAAGCGGTAGAACATCCGGTCATTCGCGGCGCGCGCGTCCACATAACCATTCTGGTATGTGGTGGGATCGGGCACGGTGAGGATGGTCGTGAATTTATTCAGACTATCATATGAACGCTGGATACTGATCTGACGGATGTCGGGATAATTATTGATCCATCCGATGATAATGCGGTTATTGCCTGCATTCAGCAGGGAGAAATGCGGAAGGGTATCCTGTGCATGCAGGGATGAACAGGTCAGGAGCAGGAAAAGGGCGACAACGGTTCTTCTCATCGGTTTGTAAAGGATACCGGATGTAATTCACCCGGGCACATCAACAAAGATAAGGTGGGGTAGGGAGTTTATCTAATAGTTTAACGTTCCTTTCGGCAGTGAAGCATTGCCCTGCAAACCACCGCTGTGAATGAGCAGGATATGACTGCCGGCAGGGAAAAAATCTTTTTGTAAAAGATCATTCACGGCATAGAACATTTTACCTGTATACACGAGATCGGATGGCGTGGACGTGGTATCGTACCATTCATTCATGAAGCGGATCAGGCTATCCGTTTTTTTCGCATAACCACCGAAATGATAATCATGGATCAGTTGGAGTTGTCCATGCCCCTTCATGGTCAGCGGAAGGATCTGATCTTCGATCCCGGGACCGGCCTTGAGTACAGGAATGCCGATGACCTGCTGATGCGGCGAGCTGCGTTGCTGCAATCCGGCGACCATGGTACCGGTCCCGACCGCACAAATGAGATGCGTGTATTTTTTCGTTTCGAAACCATCGAGCATGGTCGCCGCACCGCGCGCACCATCTGGACCATAGCCGCCTTCGGGAATGATCAGATGATCCGGATGGTCCAATCCGGCAGGTATTTTTTTCAACCGGAAATCTTCACGCGAAAGGAAATGCAATTGCATGCCGTATGATGCGGCTTCCTGTAAGGTGGCAGATACATGTGTTGGGGCTTCACCTCTGATGATGCCGGCGCAGGGGATGTGCTTCCATTGACAGGCGGCCGCGGTGGCTACGATATGATTGGACCAGGCGCCACCGAATGTAACGATCATCTTCACCTGTTTTTTTTCCGCGGCTTCCAGATAGTAGCGGAGTTTGTACCATTTGTTGCCGGAGATGACGGGATGGAGCAGGTCCGCACGCAATACATCCAGCGTGACCTTTGCCGCTTCAGCGGCAGGCGGGCTAAGTGTTTTTATGCAGACGGGCGTATTATCCGGAACAAGCATGACAGGTTATTGCAGGCGTGGTGAATTTAGGCTAATTTTGTGCAGATTTTGAATAAGCAGGAGGCGATAAACGGATCCGGGAATTCAACATTCAACATTCAAAATTCAGCATTTAAAAATGAAACCTACACTCATTATTCTCGCGGCCGGTATGGCTTCCCGTTACGGCAGTATGAAACAGATCCAGGGATTCGGGCCTGGCGGAGAGACCATCATGGATTATTCTATTTATGATGCGATCCGCGCCGGATTCGGAAAGGTCGTTTTCATTATCCGCAAAGAATTCGCGGATGACTTCAAAGCGATCTTCGAACCCAAACTGAACGGTAAGATCAAAACGGAATACGTATATCAGGAACTCCGTTCCCACACCGGTGATTATCCGGTGCCTGCAGAAAGGACCAAACCCTGGGGTACTTCCCACGCGGTGCTTTGCGCCAAGGATGTGGTGAATGAACCATTCGCGGTGATCAATGCTGATGATTTTTACGGACATCAGTCCTTCGTTAATGCCGCGGCTTTCATGAACAATGATTGCAGTGATAAGAAATTCGCGATCGTGGGGTATGACCTGCTGGCCACTTTATCAGAACATGGTACGGTGAACCGCGGTGTTTGCTTTCTGAACGCACAGGGTGATCTGGCGACGATCACGGAAAGGATCAATATCTCCAAAAAAGACGGTAAGATCGTATGTGGTGATGGCCTGGAGCCGAACGAACTGCCGCTGGATACGCGCGTGTCCATGAACTTCTGGTGCTTCCATCCGGCTTTCTTCCCGTACACGGAGAAGATGTTCGCGGAATTCCTGCAGGCGCACGGACAAGAACCCAAATCCGAGTTCTTCATTCCGATCGTGGCCGACCAGTTCATCAAAGAAGGTGGAGTTGTAGCGGTGGTGCCGACCACTTCACAATGGTTCGGTGTAACGTATAAGGAAGATGCGCCGTTCGTAGAGAAAAGCCTGAACGACCTTATCAGCCAGGGTGCTTATCCTGAGCGGCTTTGGTCTTAAGCTATAAGAAATGAAAAACCCCGGCGGTATCGCCGGGGTTTTTTTATGTCGTTCCTTTCGGAAGATCAATTCGCTTTCACGAGAAATACGAAATCCTGGATCTTCTTCACCTGCTGGCGGACATCCATACCGTGTACGGATGATTTGACCGGGATGCGGATGGACTGGTAACTGCTGTCCTTCTTCAGTTCATCCACCGCGTCGAAAATGTATTTCGACTGAATGGCGAAGGCCACACCTTCTGATTGTGTTTCCTTGGTACTGATCACACCGATCACTTCACCTTCGTGGTTGAAGACGGGGCCACCACTGTTACCATGGTTGGCAGCGATACCAAGCTGACAGCTGAGGGTATCGCCGTTGAGACCAGTACGAGCACTCAGATAACCTTCAGTATACACAATGTCATTACGCGGGTAACCCAGCGTATAAAGGGGTTCTGCTACATCACTGGGGGATCTGCGGATCGCATAGGGAAGACTAGAAACGGGCTTATAATTTTCATCATCGATGCGCAGGATCGCGATATCCTTTTCTGCATAGATCTTCACCAGGGTCACGGAAAATTCTTCATTCTTATTGTTCACCACAACGATACGGCTGGAGTTGCGGATGATATGTGCATTCGTAACGAGATAACCTTTGCCATCGATCAGGAAAGCGGTACCGCCGGATTTGAAATCATTGATGACGGACTTGCTGTTGTTCAGTCCGGTCTTGATCTTGTTGATCTCATTGGCCTGTGTGCGGGATTGCGCTTTATAATTCTGGAATTCGCGGCTCAGTTCGGTCAATTTTTCAGAATCCGCTTTCGGGGAGAACACATTCACCATGGCGGTGAAAGTAAGGGTAGTGACGCCGGCGATGATGGCTGCGATGGCGGCCACACGCTTGTAGCGCTTCCACAGGTAAACGACCCGGGCCTTGCCGGTCAGTCTGGAATAATTGATCTTGCCGTGTTCTGCGAGGTCGGTATGTACTTCATTCAGCACGGAACGGAATTTCTTCCATTCGCCGAACCGGTTCATCTGCTGCAGGAAAAGGGTATGTTCCACCACCTGCTGATCGATCTCAGGGTTGGTCTTGCGCAGGTTCTCGAAATAAAGCCGTTCGTCCGGGTTCATCTCACCGCGTATGTAGCGTTCTATCGCGTCTATGATTTTAATATCCCCCATCACCGTTCCCGTTTTTATAATGAGTAAAAAATATCTTTTTGAGCCTCATCAGGCATTTATACTTCTGGTTCTTGGCGTTATCGGCGTTGGTATATCCGAAATTGGCCGCGATCTCCTGCATGTTCTGCTGCTGCAGGTAATAGGCTTCCAGCAAACTCCGGCAGGGTTCCCCCAGGCCGCTGATCGCCTTTTCCATCATTTCAAATTCCTCATTCCGCTTTTCGTGATCATCCATGTCCTCATCCACCGGAACCAGGGGTTCATCCGTCTCTGCCGTGTTCGAAAACCGGCTCAATTGCTGTAAACGCTTGAGCCATAGTCTTCTGCAGACAGAGTACAGGTATGTTTTGATCTGGCAGTTCAGCTCGAAGGTCCCGGAACGCACTTTTTCATACAACACGATCATGGCCTCCTGAAAAACGTCTTTTGCCTCCTCTGAACTCCCGTTGTTGTTGATTACCAGGGTCTGAATCATGTTGAAATGATCCCGGTACAGGGTCTCGATCGCCTTCCTGTCATTCGCCGCCAGTCCTCTTAATATTTCCTTTTCGTTGTGATCAGCTTTCACGATACCCTTATTTAATACGGGTTTTTAAAAATAGTAACCCGGAGCCACCCAAAAAAAATTATTAAAAGGGCGGGTTACCTTCTCTCGTTTCCGGTATAAAGAGAGTATTATTTTAATTAAAATAACGTCAAAAAATTACAAAACGCATGAAAAAAGTATTCGCAATCCTGGCTATCGCAGGTTTCATGGCATCTTGCAACAATGATGCTAAGACTGAAGGTGAAAAGAAAGATACTACAGCTACAACTGTAGACACTACTGCTAAAGCTGTTGACACAACTGCAAAACCTGCTGTTGATACAACTGCTAAGAAAGACACCACTGCTACCAAGATGTAAGAATTTCACATGGCAAGCAAACGTTAGAGGCCGTCCTGATTCTTCAGGGTGGCCTTCTTTTTTGGACCATAATAATTAAGGCCTTCCCCTTTATATAGGTTAACTTTGCCGCTGTTCCCAATCATATATAAATTTTAGTCAATTGACAGCATTTCAAGCACTAGGCATTGAAGAAGGCCTGCTCCAGTCCG
This sequence comes from Bacteroidota bacterium, assembly GCA_029555415.1. GTDB lineage: Bacteria > Bacteroidota > Bacteroidia > Chitinophagales > Chitinophagaceae > JAKPSI01. The sequence goes on from JAKPSI010000080.1 coordinate 17,260, forward strand.
TTCAGGCACTGGGGTTCACCACACCAACCCCCATCCAGGAAAAAGCCATCCCGGTCCTTTTACAAGGCACCCGCGATTTCATCGGCCTGGCACAGACCGGAACCGGCAAAACCGCCGCATTCGGACTTCCTCTTTTACAACTGATCAATAAAGCGGACCGTCACCCGCAGGCACTCATCGTTTGCCCGACCCGTGAACTGTGTCTGCAGATCTCTAAAGACCTGCTTTCGTTCCGCAGCAAAAAAGATCCCGTTCATGTTACCGCCGTTTACGGAGGTACCTCGATCAGTCTCCAGATCAAAGACCTCCGCAAAGGCACCCACGTAGTGGTGGCCACTCCCGGCCGTCTGATCGACCTGATCGAACGCAAAGCCATCAACCTCGAACAGATCCACTACGTGGTACTGGATGAGGCCGATGAGATGCTGAACATGGGTTTCCAGGACGATATCGAGTTCATCCTCAAGAATACACCCAACCGCCAGTCCACCTGGCTCTTCAGCGCCACCATGCCTGCGGAGATCCGCAAGGTGAGCAAGCGCTACATGGAGAAACCCTTTGAGATCACGATCGGCACAGTGAATGCCGGAAATATGCTAATCGATCACCAATACTACCAGACCCAGCATGCTAACCGTTACGAGACCCTGAAAAGGATCATCGATTTCAATCCGGGTATCTATGGTATCGTCTTCACACGTACCAAAGCGGACGCGCAGGAGGTGACCGAGTCACTCATCCGTGAAGGTTATGATATCGAAGCCATCCATGGTGACCTCACACAACAGCAACGTGATAAAGTGATGAGCCGTTTCCGTGAAAAGAGCATCCAGCTCCTGATCGCCACCGATGTAGCCGCCAGGGGTATCGATGTACAGGGCATCACACACGTCATCAACTACGAATTACCTGATGATACCGAAGTGTACACACACCGGAGTGGCCGTACCGGCCGCGCGGGCAGAAGCGGTATCTCTATTTCACTCGTTACACCCCGTGAAGTATACCGTTTACGCCAGATCGAAAAACTGGTGAATACGCGCATGCATAAAATGGATATCCCTTCCGGTAAGGATGTTTGCCGCAAACAGTTCTTCCATTTCATCGATAAGATGCTGAAGGCGGATATCAGTCATGGTGAATACGAAACTTATCTGCCGGCACTCCGTGAAAAATTCGCGGAGACCGATAAGGAAGAGATCCTGCAGCGCGTGGCCGCACTGGAATTCGACCGCTTCCTGAAATACTATGAGAACGCAGCCGATCTGAACATCCGTTCCGATAAGCGGTTCGACAAAAGTGAGCAGGCAGCAGGCCGTCCTTCACAGGGCCGCGACCGTGAGCCGCGTGAACGCGCTTCATTCGGTGGCGGTGGTAATTACCAACGCTTGTTCGTGAATCTGGGTACGAAGGACGGGTTCTATAAAGCGAGTTTCCTGCAGTTCATCCTGGACATGAGCGATCTGCGCAAAGACGTACTGGGCAAGATCGACATGAAGGAGATGAACAGCTGGGTGGAAGTAGAATCCGCTGCCGCGAAGAAGATGATCAAAGCGATCGATGGTAAGAACTACCGGGGACGCAAGATCCGGATGAATGATGCTGAAACAGGCGGCAGAAAATAAATTGCAGCCGGGAAACGTTTAAGGACAGAATTGATTATATTTGTTTCATGTCAATGACAAAAGGATACCGCTGGTTTTATTTTTACTTCTTTTATTTTAAAATGAAGCCGGGTCTGCTTTGTCTGAAACTTAGTTAAGAAAAACAACTAAAAATCAAAATAAAGAAGTCCCGGCCAAACAGGCCGGGACTTCTGTTTTAACCATGAGTAAGAAAGTCTCGATACAGGGTTACGCGGGCAGCTTCCATCAGGTAGCGGCGCAATTATTCTACGGTAAGGATGTGGAAGTGATCCCCTGTGATAATTTCCGTGATGTGGTCCGCATCGCGCAGCAGAAAAAAGAAAGTGATGGTGGCGTGATGGCGATCGAGAACTCCATTGCCGGCAGTATCCTCGCCAACTATAATTTATTACAGCAGTCCGGTCTGCGCATTGTTGGAGAGATCTATCTCCAGATCCGCCAGAACCTGCTGGTGAATCCGGGTGTGAAATTGGAAGACATCCGCGAAGTGCATTCACACACCATGGCCCTGCAGCAGTGCTATACTTTTCTTGATAAATATTCCTGGAAGCTGGTGGAGACGGAAGACACGGCCCTCAGCGCGAAACATATCCATCAGCATAAAAGCCGGCATACCGCTGCGATCGCCAGTAAACTGGCCGCACAGTTGTATGAGCTGGAAGTGATCGCTCCGAATATCCATACGATGAAGAACAATTACACCCGTTTCCTCATGCTGGAAAGAACGGACCGCGCGCAGACCGTGGAAGGGGCAGACAAAGCATCGGTGAATTTTCATACCGATCACTCACGGGGCAGTCTGGCCAAAGTGCTGACGAAGATCGCTGAAGGCGGTATCAATCTCAGCAAGCTGCAGAGCTTCCCGATCCCGGGCAGTGAATTCCAATACAGTTTTCATGCGGATATGGAATTCGAGGAACCGGCGCAATTCGAAAAAGTGATGCAGCAGATCGCGCCTTTGACAGAAGCTATTAAAATTTACGGAGTATATAAAAGAGGATTATGGAAGTAGCAAAAAGACTCAACGGTATCGGTGAATATTATTTCTCGCAGAAACTGCGGGAGATCGATGAACTGAACAAGGCCGGTAAGGATGTGATCAGCCTGGGTATCGGTAGTCCCGATATGCCCCCGCATCCGGAAGTGATCGCGGTACTGCAGCAGGAATCCGCGAAACCGAATACGCATGCGTATCAGTCGTACAAAGGTTCACCGGTACTGCGCAAAGCAATGAGTGAATGGTATGCCCGCTGGTATGGCGTGCAGCTGGATGCGGAATCAGAGATCCTGCCCCTCATCGGAAGCAAGGAAGGGATCATGCACATCTGCATGACGTATCTGAACAAAGGGGATAAAGTACTGGTGCCGGATCCGGGTTACCCGACCTACCGCAGTGCGGTACATCTGGCCGGTGGCAAATGTGTATCCTACAAACTCAAAGAAAAGAATCAATACGAACCCGATCTGGAAAAACTGGAGCAGCAGGGACTGAAGAATGTGAAACTGATGTTCGTGAATTATCCGCAGATGCCGACCGGGCAGTTGCCGTCCGTCGCGCTGTTCGAAAAACTGGTGGTGTTCGCGAAAAAGCACAGGATCCTCATCGTACATGATAATCCCTATAGTTTCATTCTGAATGAGAATCCTCAGAGCATGCTTGCGGTGGAAGGCGCGAAAGATGTGGTGATCGAGCTGAACTCGCTCAGCAAAAGTCATAACATGGCAGGCTGGCGTATCGGGATGCTGCTGGGCAGCAAGGAAAGAGTGAATGAAGTGATGCGTTTCAAATCGAATATGGACAGCGGAATGTTCCTGCCGTTGCAACTGGCCGCGGCACGCGCTTTGCAGCTGGGCAAGGACTGGCAGGATGAAGTGAACGCGGTGTACAGACAACGAAGGGATAAAGTATTCGAATTGCTCGATCTGCTGCAATGCAAATACCATAAAGAACAGGCAGGACTGTTCGTTTGGGCGGCGGTCCCGAAATCATACAAGGATGGATATGCGCTCAGTGATAAAGTGCTGTATGATGCTAATGTGTTCATCACACCCGGCGGCATCTTTGGTGACGCGGGTAAGAAATATGTACGGGTGAGTTTATGCGCGCCTGAAGTGAAGATCAGCGCGGCGATCGAAAGGATCAAAAGTTCAGGAATATGAAACGAAAGAAAATAGCGGTGGTGGGAGTCGGTCTCATTGGCGGATCGATGGCCATTCAACTGCACGAAAAGAAATTATCATCTGGCCTCATTGGTGTAGATGCCAGTGCGGCACATGCGCAGCAGGCCCTGGAGATGGAACTGGTGGATGAAGTCTTACCATTGGAACAGGCCATCGCGGCATCGGAAGTGGTGATTCTGGCGGTGCCGGTGGATCAGCTGGTACAACAATTACCTGCGATCCTGGACCTGGTGAAGGACCAGATCGTGATCGACCTCGGTTCCACCAAATCACAATTAGTGGAAGCGGTGAAGGACCATCCCCGCCGCGGAAGATATGTGGCCACGCACCCGATGTGGGGTACGGAGTACAGTGGTCCCGCCGCAGCAATGCGTGGTGCCTTTGAAAAGAAAGCGGTGATCATCTGCAATGCTTCAGATTCAGATGCGGATGCATTGGAATGGACGCGCGCGATGTTCGAAAAGATCGGGATGAGGATCCTGGAAATGGGCGCAGCGGCACATGATCTGCATGCGGCGTATGTGAGTCATATCTCGCACATCACTTCCTTCGCATTGGCAAATACGGTATTGCAGAAAGAAAAAGAAGACAATGCCATCTTCGAACTGGCGAGTGCTGGTTTTGAAAGTACCGTGCGTTTGGCAAAAAGTAATCCTGCCATGTGGGTGCCCATCTTTTTACAGAACAAGGAGAATGTGCTGGATGTACTGAAAGAGCATATTGCCCAGTTACAACGTTTCAAAGAGAGTATTGAAAAGGATGATGACCGTTATTTATTGAAACTGATCGAAGATGCGAACAAGATCCGGAGGATCATCAAATAAAGAACAATCTTAATAAAAAGCGGAAACCCGGAATTGAAGCGGGACCCGCAATAAAAATTTATCTTTACAGAATATGCAAACAGCTGAAAAACACGTAAAAGAAAGCACTCAAAAGGCCTGGAACAAAAGACCGCTGATCATTTCAGGACCCTGCAGCGCTGAAACAGAAGAGCAGGTGATCGAAACGGCACAACGACTGGCCGCAACCGGTAAAGTGGACATGCTCCGCGCCGGCATCTGGAAACCGCGTACCAAACCCGGCATGTTCGAAGGCGTGGGCGCCAAAGGATTGCCCTGGTTGCAACAAGCGAAGAAGATCACGGGTCTGCCTACCACGGTAGAAGTCGCAACCGGCAAACAAGTACAGGATGCGCTCACCTTTGATGTGGATGTACTGTGGATCGGTGCCCGCACGACCGTGAATCCGTTCAGTGTACAGGAAGTGGCCGATGCCCTCCGTGGTGTGGATGTGCCCGTACTGATCAAGAACCCGATCAACCCGGACCTTGAATTATGGAGTGGTGCGGTAGAACGCGTGGCACGTGCGGGTGTAAAACAGATCGGACTCATTCACCGTGGTTTTCATACCTACGGAAATACGGAATACCGCAATGCGCCCATGTGGCACCTTGCCATCGAAATGAAGAGAAGGAATCCCGAACTGCCGATCATCAACGACCCTTCCCATATCTGCGGCCGCCGCGATATCCTGAAGGATGTATCACAGCGTGCGATCGACCTCGACTTCGACGGACTGATGATCGAAAGTCATATCGATCCGGATAAAGCCTGGAGCGATGCCAAACAACAGATCACACCTGAAGTGCTGGCAGAGATGCTGGACAGCATCATCTGGCGTAAAGAAGATATCAATTCTGAAGAATACCATGCGGCACTGGAGAAACTCCGTCAGCAGATCAACCACCTGGATGATGAACTGATGCAGATCCTGGGACAACGCATGAAGATCGCGGAGAAGATCGGTGAATACAAACGCGATAACAAGATCACGATCCTGCAGACCAACCGCTGGAACGAGATCCTGGAGCGCGCGTTCAAGAAAGGTGATAACCTGAACCTGAGCCACGAATTCATCACCAAGTATTTCGATGCGGTGCACATGGAAAGTATCAATCACCAGAAAAAAGTACTCGACGCTTAATCGATATTGTATATGCATCAATTCAGCTGTACATTTTCTAAGGCCCGCGTGGAATATTATCTGGATGCGGATATGGCTTACCTGAAGAAACTGGTGAAGCCTGACCGTTGTGTGTTGCTGGCCGATGAAAATGTGTATGCCGCGCATGCGAAGAAATTCAAAGGCTGGAATTGCATCGTGCTGAAAGCAGGAGAGGAATATAAAGTGCAGGCAACTGTTGATTCAGTAATTGAACAACTGATCGCGCTGGAAGCGGACCGTGGCACTACACTTGTCGGGATCGGCGGAGGTGTGATCACGGACCTGACCGGTTATATCGCTTCCGTATATATGCGCGGGATCCCGTTCGGTTTCATTCCGACGACCTTGCTCTCAATGGTGGACGCATCCATTGGCGGAAAGAACGGCATTGATGTGGGTATCTATAAGAATATGGTCGGCGTGATCCGTCAGCCCCAATTCATCCTGCATGATTATTCCTTACTGGCTTCATTGCCGGTCGCGGAATGGGTGAACGGTTTTGCGGAGATCATCAAGCATGCATGCATTAAGGATGCGGCGATGTTCCGTGAGCTGGAGCAGCATGACGTGGCATATTATGTAAAGGACAAAAAAGCGCTGGCAGGGCTGGTGGCCAGGAATGTGGCGATCAAGAATGCAGTGGTGAAGAAAGATGAATTCGAAAAAGGCGACCGCCGCCTGCTGAATTTCGGACATACCCTGGCGCACGCGCTGGAGAATCAGTATGAATTATCACATGGGCAGGCCGTATCGATCGGAATGATCGCCGCCTGCCGCATCTCGGAACAACGTAACGGTTTCGCACATACGGAAAATGTGGCTGATGTGGTAGCCCGTTACGGATTGCCTGCTTATGCATCGTATAATGCAGACAAAGTGATGAAGGTGCTGAAGATGGATAAGAAGAGAGAGAAAAAGGACATGCGCTACATCCTGCTCCGTAAGATCGGACAGGGTTATGTGGAGTCCATTCCGGTGAACGCACTGGAAAAAATGATCAGGAAATTATAATCGTGAATATAACCATTCAGCCATCCCCGCTTCAAGGCATTGTGCGGGCCCCGGCTTCCAAAAGTTCCATGCAAAGAGCCTGTGCCGCGGCATTGCTGCATCATGGTCGCACCATTTTGCATAATCCCGGATCCAGTGATGATGATAAGGCCGCCCTCGGCATCATCCATCAGTTGGGTGCGCTCAGTCATAAAGAAGGAGAGGACCTGGTGATCACCAGCAAAGGTGTGAAGCCGATCGGCAACGCGTTGCATTGCGGTGAAAGCGGACTCAGTATCCGCATGTTCACCCCGCTGGCCGCGCTGAGCGATCATGAAACGAATATCACCGGTTCAGGCAGTCTGCTCACAAGACCGATGGATTTCTTCAACGACATCCTGCCGCAGATCGGTGTGGATGTGAAAAGCAATAACGGACATATTCCCCTGCTCATACAAGGGCCGCTGAAACCCGCTACCATTACCGTGGATGGCTCACTGAGTTCACAGTACCTGACCGGATTGCTGCTGGCCTATTCTTCTTTGGGTGCGAAGGATGTTACGATCCATGTGACCGATCTCAAGAGCCGCCCTTATATCGACCTTACACTGGATGTGATGCAGAAATTCGGTATGAAGATGCCGGAGAACCATGATCACCAGTCATTCGTTTTCGACGGAAAGGATGCGCCGGATAACAGCGCGGATATTGAATACACTGTTGAAGGCGACTGGAGCGGAGGCGCATTCCTGCTGGTAGCTGGTGCGATCGCGGGACCAGTAACGGTACGCGGACTCGATCTTAATTCCACGCAGGCGGATAAAGCCATCATCGATGTGCTGATCAGTTGCAATGCGGCATTCGCGGTGGAAGCGAAGGGCATCATCATACATCCGGGTGAAATGCGCGCGTTCAATTTTGACGCGACGGATTGCCCTGACCTCTTCCCGCCGCTGGTCGCTTTGGCTGCTTATTGCAAAGGCACCAGTACGATCACAGGCGTGAGTCGTTTGACCACTAAAGAAAGTAACCGTGCACTGACCCTGCAGCAGGAATTCGGAAAGATGGGACTGAATATACAACTGGAGGCGGACAAGATGATCATTGAAAGTACCGGTTCCCTGAAAGGCGCGCAGGTACATTCCCGTCATGATCACCGCATCGCGATGGCGACCGCTGTAGCGGCGTTGCGTGCGGAGGGTCCTACAGAGATCGGGGAAGCGGAAGCGGTGGGTAAATCCTATCCCGCATTCTTCCGTGATATCGTTTCCCTGCAGGCGAAGGTGAGCGGATTGCCTCATTACAAACTACCGGAATAATATGCGTTATCTGATCTGTTGTTTGCTGTTCTCCCTTTTTGCCGGGAAACTTTCCGCGCAACAGGTCCCTGATAAACCCAACGTGATCATCATTTATATCGATGATATGGGATGGGGAGATGTCAGCTATAACAATCCGCAGGTGGATTATACACCGAATATGTCGCGTATCGCCAAGCAGGGGATACGCCTTACTGATTTTTATGTTTCGGAAGCGGTCTGTACCGCATCACGCACTTCACTCATGACGGGTTGTTATGCCAACCGTGTCGGCATGGGTGGTGCGATCGATCATAAAAGCAAGGCCGGTATCAATCCGGAAGAGACCACGCTTGCTGAAATGCTGAAGGCGAATGGGTATGCAACGGCCGCTTTCGGTAAATGGCACCTGGGTTTTCAGCCTCCATTCCTGCCTACTCATCAGGGTTTCGATGAATTCTACGGGATCCCGTACAGTAATGATATGTGGCCGGCGCATCCGGAAACGAAGAACTATTATCCGCCCCTTCCTTTGTACAGTAATGATACCATCATTGATACGGTGAAGGAGCAGAGCTGGTTCACTCAAACTTTTACAGAAAAAGCAACGTCATTCATCACCCGGAATGCTTCACATCCTTTCTTTCTGTATCTCGCGCATCCGATGCCACATGTGCCCATATCCGTTTCCGCGGCGTACAATGGCAGTACCGGAAAGGGATTGTATGCGGATGTGATCCATGAACTGGATGCTTCACTCGGGCAAATACTGAAATCACTATCACGCAATAAGATCGAAGAAAAGACGCTGGTCATTCTGGCCTCGGATAACGGTCCCTGGTTGTCATACGGTAATCATGCCGGCACGACGAACGGATTACGCGAAGGAAAGGGAACCTCCTGGGAAGGGGGTGTACGCGTGCCTTGTGTGTTTTACTGGAAGTCCGTACTGCCTGCGGGAAAGATCATCAGCGATCCGCTCATGACGATCGATATCCTGCCTACGATCGCAGCGATCACCGGATCACAATTGCCTTCGAGAAAGATCGATGGTTCCAATATCTGGGATATCCTGAATGGGGAGCGACGCCGCCAATATGACCGTCCGCTCTTCTTTTATTATAATAAGGATGATCTGGAAGCGATGCGCTGGAAGAACTGGAAACTGTACTTTCCTCATACCTACCGGACCATGAACGGACAGGAGCCGGGCAGGGACGGCATGCCGGGTAAGTACCGGATGGTGAAGATGGAGCATCCGGAATTGTACGATCTGTCGAATGACCGGAGTGAAACAAAAGATGTATTGAAAAATAACAGGAAAATATACAAGGCGATGCGCAGGATGGCAAAGTCCATGCGGGAAGAACTGGGCGATGATCTGACGGGAAAGAAAGGAAAAGCGAATCGTCCCGCAGGCAATGCGGAAACCCTTTAAATTTATAGTATGAATTCATTCGGCAGACTTTTCAGGATACACATCTTCGGTGAATCGCATGGCGAATCGGTCGGTATTACGGTCGATGGTTGTCCTGCCGGCATGCCGCTGACCATCGATGATTTCCTTCCGGACCTGGAAAGGAGAAAGGGCGGCACACAGAAAGGAACGACACCACGTCAGGAAGAGGACCTGCCGCTTTTTATGAGTGGTGTATTCAATCACAGAACAACTGGTGCTCCGCTTACTATTTTATTCGAAAATAAGAATACACGCAGTGCTGATTATGAAAAGCAGCGTGCGGTACCGCGACCGGGCCATGCTGATTTTACAGCGCGTCAGAAATTCGGCGGGAATGAAGATTTCAGAGGCAGCGGACATTTCAGCGGCAGACTGACAGTAGCGCTGGTGGCGGCGGGTGTGATCGCGAAGAAAATACTGGCGTTGGTGGAAAGCCCGACCTCACCCCTAACCCCTCTCCAGGGGAGAGGGGAATTGTCTCCGTTGGCAACGCCGGATTATGTTACAGCTGATGCAGTTCAATGGAAGACCCTTTCCGATTCCGCGAAATACAACCGGGCATATCCAACTGAAGCAGAGGAAAAATTATGGAATGAATTAAGGAACAGGAAAGTTGACGGGTTTAAATTCAGACGTCAGCAACCGGTAGAAGATTTTATTCCTGATTTTGTTTGTATTGAACGCAAACTGATTGTTGAAGTGGACGGCGGATATCATCAGGAGAAAGAGCAAGCCGAATATGATCGGCAAAGAGATGCATTACTGACCAGTAAGGGCTACCGGGTAATACGGTTCACCAATGAACAAGTACTTAAGGACACAGCGGATGTTTTGAAATCCATATCCACAGCTCTTGCTACGAGAGCTGGCTCTCCCTCTCCTCAGGAGAGGGAGCCGGAGGGTGAGGTCAATACAGATTCAGGTATCACTGTCCGTTCCGCAATCCTTGAGATCGGCGGAGAATCCGACCTGGAAGCAGGACTGCAGAAAGCGATCGATGCAAAAGATTCCATCGGTGGGATCGTGGAATGCCGTGCGCAGGGATTACCAGCCGGCTTAGGAGAACCCTTCTTTGATTCGGTAGAGTCATTACTTGCGCATATCGTATTCGCGATACCGGCGGTACGGGGTATTGAATTCGGTACAGGATTCGCGGCGGCGAAAATGTTCGGCGCGCAGCATAATGATCCGATTAACGATATGCAGGGTCATACGGTGACCAATCATGCTGGTGGAGTAGTGGGTGGGATCTCCAATGGAAATGAACTGGTATTCCGCATCGCAGTGAAACCTACCTCATCAACGGCCAAAGAACAAACCACACTCAACTGGGAAACCGGTAACATAGAAACACTTTCTGTGAAAGGCAGACATGACCTGTGTATCGCCCTGCGTGTGCCGGTCGTGCTGGAAGCAGTTACCGCCATCGTGCTGGCCGATCTGCTGATGCTGGAACAAAAGATCCCGCGCATTCTCTGATGGCCCTGATCTATCATATCACAACGGAGGATGCCTGGGAAAAGGCCGCCGGGCAAGGCTTTTATGAAACGCCTTCCCTGCAGGATGAAGGATTCATCCATTGTACGCATGCGCATCAGACCCAACTGGTACTTGAAAAATATTTCAAAGGCGTGAAGGATGTGGTGATACTGACGATAGATACCGAGAAGCTGGATGTGCTACTCATCGAAGACTGGTCGCCCACATTACAGGATCATTTCCCGCATATATACGGATATCTTTTTCCCGGGGCAGTGGTTGCCATCAAGAGAGCTTAGTTTCATTTCAATTTCTTCAGTTTCCTGAAATCAAAATCCAGGATCTCATACCGTGTCGGATCCGGTAAGGAGTAATGCCACCATTCCGTATCGAATGCTTTGAATCCATGTTTCTCCATGATCCCTTTCAGCATTGATCTGTTCTTCAGAACATTTTCCGGGAGCCGGGTGAAATCATGATGTGCACTGTCCGTGAAATTGTCGAAGCCGGTACCCATGTCCAGTTCGCGGCCATCCGCGAGAGTAATGATCGTAAGGTCTGCTGCAATGCCTCTGTTATGTCCGCTGCCTTTTGAAGGATTCGCTACATAACGGTCATCGTGCACTAACTCCCAGAATTTAACGGTTACGGAAAAAGGGCGATAGGCGTCAAAGATCTTCAGTCCCATTCCTTGCGTCTTCAGTTCCTGTTGTATCTGTTGCAATGCCCTGACAGCCGGTAAACGCATATAGGTGGTATGTGTCCCGGCCGGATACATTTTCCTTTTCATGAAATTGTCGGTCGTGGCATAGTGCAATTCATACACGATCCCAGGGATCCATTCCTTCAGTTCCAGCATCTTTTTTGTGCTGTCCGTTTTCACCTGTGCAAGGAGATCTGACCATTTGTCGGTCACGGGAGGCCTTGTCCAGCTGGAATCCTGGCCCATGGACACGTAACTATACGCTGTTAATAAAATAAACAGGACAGTTTTCAGAATGTAAGGGCGAATGCTTATTTTGTTCAGCATATCCTGCGGTTTTTGTGAATGGAATTTAGTGCAATTCAGGATACCACACACACCACCTTTACTATGATCAAAAGCAGTGCCCTGTTCTGTTATTTATTCGCCTTTTCCATCCTGTTCACCGGACTTTCATGTAAGCAGTCGAATGGAAAGACCAGCGCTCAGCATGACATCGCTTCCAGTCCGCAGGAACTGCAACAAAAGAACACCGATCAGGTACGTTCTTTTCTGCAAAAAGCACTGGATAATAAAGGTCGCCTGGATGATTCCCTGATCCTTCGTCAACCCGCACTCGTACAGAAGATCTACGAAAAGAACAATAACGCTCCTTTATGGTCAAAAGATGAAAAGTGGCTACCGGCGGGCGATTCCATGTATAACGTGGTCGCGCATGCGCAATTACTCGGGCTCTTCCCCGAAGATTATCATGGCCCGGACCTGGTAAAGATCTTCACTGCATTTCAGAATGACAGCACCGGTGAATCCGACAGAAAAGATGCCCTGCTCTGGTCGCGTGCGGACCTGCTGCTCACCGATGCCTTTGTGCAGGTGCTGCATGATGTAAAGACCGGACGCATTCCCGGTGACAGCATCACGCTCCGGAAGGATAGTCTGCTGAAGGATGAGGATTATCTTGAGCTGTTCAGCAAACTGCAGCAGGGTAGTTCACTGGCTGAACTCATTCATTCCGTAGAACCACATCAGCGGGGTTATTTCCTGATCAAAGCCGGCATTCAGCGTTTTCTGGACAGTGCTGATTTCAAAGAATATACTGTTGTCCCTTCACCATTGGATAAGAACCCGCAATTCCGGACACTGCTTCAGAAGCGTTTGTTCGAGGGTGGGTACCTGAGCACGGACACTGTCAGGGCCGATTCGGCCACGCTGGTTGCCGCGATCAAGAAATTCCAGAATGCCAATGGCATCCAGGCCGACGGGGTAGCAGGGGGCGGAACCGTCCGTATGCTGAACCTGAACGACCGGGAAAAATTCATCCGCATCGCGATCAGCATGGACCGGTATAAACTGCTCCCGGATGTGATGCCGGAAAAATACATTTGGGTGAACCTGCCTGCTTTCAGGCTGGACCTGATCGACAGTGGCCGGGTCGTTTTCAATTCAAAGGTCATTTGCGGCAAGCCCGATACCAGAACGCCCCTGCTGACCAGCAATGTATCGGAACTGATCACCTATCCGCAATGGGTACCGCCTCCGAGCATCATTGCCAAAGAGATCCTGCCGGCAGTGAAGAAAAGTCCGGGTTATCTGGCTAAAAAAGGTTTCACGCTGGTGGACAGCAGGGGAGATGAGATCGATCCGTATTCGGTGGACTGGACCAAGTACAACAAAACAATGCCCTACCATGTGGTGCAGGGAAGTGGTGACGCTAATGCTTTGGGGATCATGAAGTTCAACTTCCCTAACAAATACTCGGTTTATCTGCATGATACCAATCAGCGATACTTGTTCGGTCAGACTTTCAGGGCCATGAGCCATGGATGTGTGAGGGTACAGGAGTGGAGCCGGTTGTCGGACTATATCATCCGGAATGACAGAGGCAGTTTCAGCGGGAGCCTGCCGATCCTGGATTCGGTACAGAA
>JAKPSI010000094.1 GCA_029555415.1 Bacteroidota bacterium
CCAAATATGACGGTAACGCGAAAAGCTTTACTCCGCTCGTATTCTACGGTCCGAACAACGTGGACAATTCCATGAACGCGGATGGGTCAGCTGTAGTAGGCAAACACAACAGCGTGGCTCATGAAAAAGCCAGCAACTTCAACTTTACGTGGGAATCCTTCGCCAACTATAACTTCAATGTGAAGAATGACCACCACTTTGAAACCGTTCTTGGTTTCTCCATGGCCAAGATCACCGGTAATGCAGCTGGCGCATCCCGTCAGGATGTTCCGTTCAACTCATGGGAATTCGCCGACTTCACAGCAGCGGTAGGTAATAATACAGCTACCAATACCAATGCGCTGAGCGGCTACTACTATCAGTACTTCCGCAGGAACCTTTCCTTCTTCGGTCGTGTAAACTATGATTACCAGGACAGATACCTGGCTTCTTTCACAGCCCGTCGTGATGGTTCTTACGCCTTCGGTTCTGATAACAAATACGCCAACTTCTATTCCGGTTCAGCCGGCTGGGTGGTAACGAAAGAGAAATTCTTCAACGTTAAATTCATCGATTACCTAAAGATCCGCGGCAGCTACGGTTCTATCGGTAATGAGAATGTGAATCCCCAGTATGTGAGCATCATTACCGGCGGCCCGAGTTATGGACCTACCGCCAACAGTAATGGTTACACTTTCAATGATATTTTCTATCCCGGTTCTACCGTGGGTTCTGCAGCCAACAACACCCTGCGCTGGGAAAAACAACTGCAAAGCAACGCGGGTTTCGATATGACCTTCTTCAAAAGGAAGTTCAATATTTCAGCTGACTATTTCCAGAAGAAAGTGGACGGCCTGCTGTTCACCCCGAACGCTTCGCTCTATCTGGGTACTACACCTATCCCCACCGCCAATATCGGTTCTACCAAGAGCAGTGGTATTGACATGAGTCTGGGTTATACAGAGACCATTGGTAAATCTTTCAAACTGAATACGTCCTTCACATTCACCCATGCGGTGAATAAAGTGACAGCGACCAATGATGACGGTTCGGCCAAGATCAATGGTGGTGGTTATTTCAACGGACAGTCACAGACCGTGACCGTTTTCGAGAAAGGCCAGACACCTGGTTATTTCTATGGTTACAAGACCATGGGCCTGTTCCAGAATTTCGCTGAGATCGCGGCTGCACCCACACAAACAGGTGCGGTGCCCGGTGATATCCGTTATGTGGACATGAATGGTGACGGTAAGATCAATGCGGAAGATCAGACCAAGATCGGAGATCCTTTCCCGAAATTCACGATCGGCTGGAACCTCGGACTGGAGTACAAGAATTTCGACTTTAACGCGTTCACGTACGCTTCCGTAGGCAATGATGTTTACCGCGCTTACGAAAGGAATGCGAACTATACCAATAAGTACAGGGCCGTGCTTGCACGCTGGACTGGTGAAGGAACAACCAATGACGCGCACAATCCGCGTTATTCCTTCACGGATGCCAACAGCAATATCCGCGTATCTGACCGTTATGTTGAGGACGGATCTTTCATCAAGATCAAGAATCTGCAGTTAGGCTACACGTTCCCGGCTTCCATGACGAAAAAGGTTTTCAGTAAACTCCGTGTGTATGTGCAGGTGAAGAACGCTTACACCTTCACGAAGTACTCCGGCTTCGACCCCGAGATCTCAGGTGGTATCCTGGATTCCGGTATCGATCGCGGTGCTTATCCGCAAGCCCGTACTTATTCATTCGGACTTGATATCAAACTTTAAATCTCCACTCCAAATCATAAGATCATGAAAAAAAGTACGATAAAACTGATGAGCCTGCTGTTGCTGCTGCTCACGACTTTTACCGCCTGCAAAAAATGGGTGGACTATAATCCCCATGAGGATTTCCAGATCACTGATCAGGATTATCTGCAGTCGGAGTCCGACTACCGCACCATGGCGGTCAGTGTATACTCACCCCTGCAATGGATCAACCAGGCTGTTGTGATCGGCGACATTGCTTCTGACAATGCGGTCAGCGGTGGCGAGAACGCATCCGATGTACTGGCACTTCAGCAGATCGATGACTATACGCTCACGCCGGTGAATTCAACATTGACAGACCTCTGGCAATCCGCTTACGAAGGGATCAACCGTGCCAACTATATGCACCAGTACAAAGCGACCAACAAAGCCGGTGTAGCGGTCGATTTCGCCGGTAAGGACGCCTTATATGGTGAAGTATACTTCCTCCGCGCTTATTATTATTTCCATCTGGTACGTTTCTTCGGAGATGTTCCCCTGTTCGCGGATCACCGCCTTACCCTGAGTGAATCCAGAGCGCTGGCTCGTTCGCCTAAAGCGGATGTCTACAAACAGATTGAAACGGACCTGACTGCCGCCATCACTGTGCTGCCTGCTGTACAGGCACAAAAAGGCCGCATCACGAAATATGCAGCGCAAGCCCTGCTGGGTAAAGTTTATCTCTATGAGAATAAATTCGACGCCGCAGCAACCATGCTCGACAATGTGATCAACGCGAACGCGTTCACACTTGTTTCCAACTATGCTTCCATGTTCCTTGCATCTGGTGAGAACGGACCTGAATCCTTATTCGAGATCCAGTACTCCAACGCTTCCCCTTATTATAACTGGGGTGGTGCCACACGTGGTCAGGGTAACTATGCGGTACAGCAATGCGGTATCCGCGGACTGAATGGTACTGCAGCGATGCCATATGCAGCTGGCTGGAGCACCAACCTGCCGACGCAGAACCTCGCGAACGCTTATGCGGCGGGTGACCAGCGCAAGGCAGCGACTTGCCTGGATATCGAGGCCTACAAGACCGCGAATCCTTCCTTTAATATCACTTATCAGGTAGCACCCTATAAGAATACCGGATTGTACAGTCAGAAATACCTGCCCCGTAAAGGTGAAACTTCCGGACAGGTGGAACTGAACTATACCAACAATCACCGGATCATCCGTTATGCGGATGTATTGCTGATGGCAGCTGAAGCCTGGAACCGTGCCACCACACCCAATGATGTGAAAGCACAGGGTTATCTGAATCAGGTACGTCAGCGCGCATTCGGCGACAACCTGCATAACATCACCGCTACCGGTACTGCACTCAAAACAGCGATCTGGGATGAACGCAGGCTGGAACTGGCGATGGAAGGTGATCGTTTCTTTGACCTGGTGCGCACCGGACAGGCAGCGGCCAAGATCGCCAATTTCACAGCGGGCAAGAACGAATTGTTCCCCATCCCGCAGGCTGAAGTTCAGATCTCCGGTCTCACACAAAATCCCGGTTATTAATACCTGAATCATTAAAACTGCAATCATGAAAGCAATAAAATATATTCTCGGCCTGGCGTTCATCGCGTCGCTGATAGCGGGCTGTAAGAAGGACACATATAATGATGTTTCCTTCGTGGCCGCAGGTGCTGCACCTGATGCGCTGTCGGTGCTCTTCGAGATCACACAGGACAACAGTGGTCTGGTGACCATCACCCCCAATGGCGCGGGTGCCGTTACTTATGATGTTTTTTATGGTGACGCGACCACTACACCGGCCAAAGTAGCCGCCGGTAAGAACACCAAGCATACCTATGCGGAAGGCGTTTATAATGTGAAGATCGTGGCGCATTCCGTGAACGGAAAGACCACGGAGCTGACCAAGCAACTGACCGTTTCGTTCCGTGCCCCTGAGAACCTGCAGGTAACGGTGGCGATCGATGCATCCAATAATTTCAAAGTGAATGTATCGGCCAGTGCATTGTATGAAACCAATTTCAGGGTTTACTTCGGTGTATCCCCGACAGAAACACCTGTTGCCTTCCTGGAAGGACAAACCGTAAGTCATGTGTACACTGCGACCGGTACCTATAATGTGAAGATCGTGGCACTCAGCGGTGGCGCGGCTACGACCCAGCAGATCGTACCGGTTACGATCGTTGATCCGATCCTGCTTCCCCTGACATTCGAGTCATCTACGATCAACTATGCATTCAATAATTTTGATGGTGGTAACGCAACGGTCATCGCCAATCCTCAGGCGAACGGTATCAATACCAGCGCCAAAGTGGGTAAGATGATCAAAGGACCCGGTGGTCAGGTTTGGGGCGGATCATGGATCGGCCTGAGCGGCCCGATCGATTTTTCCGCTAACAAAGTGTTCCGTATGAAAGTATATTCTCCCCGCGTTGGCGCGAAAGTGCTGCTGAAAGTGGAGAATGCTTCCAATGGCGCGATCAGTTATGAAAAAGAAGCGACCTGTTCCGTAGCCAATACATGGGAAGACCTGGTATTCGATTACTCTGGTATCAATACGGCCAACAGCTATCATCACATCGTACTCATTTTTGAACTGGGTACCGTTGGCGATGGCAGTGCGAACTATACCTTCCTGTTCGATGATATCCGTTTGACCAATTCGATCCCGGCAAGCCTGCTGGCACTTCCGGTCACTTTCGATCAGGCAGGTATCAACTATGCCATGACCGATTTCGGTGGCAACAGTACGGTGACAGCAGCAGACCCTGCCAATGCAGCGAATAATGTAAAGAAGACCACGAAACCGAATGGCGCTGAAACATGGGCTGGTACAACGATCGGTGCAGGCTTTACCGCTCCGCTCGCTTTCTCCGCTACCGCAACACAAATGAGTGTACGTGTATATTCACCCGCTGCCGGACTTCCGGTTCGTTTGAAAGTGGAAGACAGGAATAACAACACCCATTCTGTTGAAACCGAGAAACTGACGACCGTAGCCAATGCATGGGAAACACTGGTATTTGATTTCAGGAATCAGGCGAGCGGAACAGCCGCACTGAACCTGGCCTATACTTATGATATGGCTTCCATCTTCTTTGATTTCAATACAGCCGGTAATGGTAAGATCTTCTACTGGGATGATGTGACCTTCCTGCCCGTGAATCTGGCAGGCCTGGAGTTGCCGCTTGATTTTGAATCCGGCACCCTGAACTACACATTCACCAATTTTGACGGAGGAAATGTGACCATCGTCAACAACCCTGCTTCCGGTGGTATCAATACCAGCGCTAAAGTGGGCAAGATGGTGAAGAACGCCGGACAGCCCTGGGGTGGTTCCTTCATTACACTGGATGCGCCGATCAGTTTCGGAGCGCTGCGTACTTTCAAAATGAAAGTATGGTCGCCCCGCGTTGGTGCCAAAGTGCTTTTGAAAGTTGAGAACCTCACCAATGGTGGTATCAGTTTTGAAAAGGAAGTAACGACAACGGTAGCGAATGGCTGGGAAGAACTGACCTTCGACTATACGGGTATCAATGTTGCCAATTCATACCAGAAAGTGGTGCTGATCTTCGATAATGGCACTATGGGTGATGGCTCATCAAACTTCACTTTCTATTTTGACGACATCAGGCTTAACTAACATCAAAAACAAGAATCATGTCTAATAAAATATTATCATTCGCCCTCTTCCTGACCGCCCTCGTTACGGTTGGCGTCAGTTGTAAGAAGACCAGCTATTCCTTCGGCGAGCTGAAAGCGCCATCAGGACTCGCGCTCACCGCTACCGTTGCAGGAGTGGATGGCTCCAATCCCAACGGGAACGGTACCGGTATCGTAAACATCAATGTCACCTCAACCGGTGCATTGACCTATAACATCGATTTCGGTGACGGGGTGACCAAAGTGGTCCCCTCCGGTGTGATCGCCTACAAATACACCAATCCCGGAACCGGTTCTTATACCATTTCTGTGAACGCTATCGGAACAGGTGGTTCCATTTCAACGATCAGCAAACGCGTGACCGTATTCGTTGCCTTTGAGATCCCGGCTTATATCGTTACCGATCTGACCGGTGGTGCTTCCAAAATTTGGATCACCGACAAAGATGCGAACGGACACTTCGGTGTTGGTCCCAATGACGCTTTCGCGCCCATCTGGTATGCAGCAGGTCCGAACACACGTGAACCCTGCGCTTACGATGACGAGATCACTTTCTCCAAAGATGGTATCGGCCGTATCTTCATGAACGTGGATAATAAAGGTCAATCCTTCTCCATCGGTGCGTCATCCGCATTCTATGGTTTTGGTGGTGGCGATAATTGTTATGGTGTTGCTACAGGCGGAAATAAGCAACTGGCATTCATGGATGCCACTTCAACTTCCACGCCGTCTCAATCCACCCGCGTCCAATTCACCGTTCCTGGCAACGGGATCATTAATTTTGGAACAGGCGGTACCACGTACGAGATCCTGGATATCACGACAACAACGATCTCCCTGCGGAATATCGGTATCGATGGTAACTCATGGTATCAGAAACTCAAGGTAAAACCCTGATCATATGAAACGATTGTCATTGCTTTTCCTTTCCAGCATCCTGTTGTCGGCGTCCTGTCATAAAAAGGGCTCTACGCCGGCCAATCCTGCACCCACTAATCTCACGCTGAATGCGGTAGTGAGTACGGATAACAGCGGTAATGTGTCATTCACGGCAAGCGCGACCAACGCGGTGACCTATGACTTCGATTACGGGAATGGCATTTTTGCAACCGTTCCTTCCGGTGTCGTTACTTATAAGTATACGGCTTCCGGGACCTACACCGTAAATGTGATCGCCAAAAGTTCAGGCGGTCAGACCATTTCCAAATCGACCACGGTCACGGTCACAGTTGTGCAATCACTCGTCTGGTCCGATGAATTCGACATTCCCGGAGCACCCGATCCTGCCAAATGGGGATATGATCTTGGTGCAGGGGGATGGGGAAACAACGAATCGCAGTATTACACGAACCGGCTCGAGAATGCCAGTATTTCCAACGGAACACTGAAGATCACCGCCAAAGCGGAAAGCTTTTCAGGCAGCAATTATACTTCTGCCCGCTTACTGAGCAAAGGCAAGTATTCCGTGAAATATGGTAAGATCGAGTTCAGGGCCAAACTGCCCGCCGGTGGCGGCACCTGGCCGGCGTTGTGGATGCTGGGCGATAATCTTTCTTCAGTGGGTTGGCCTGCCTGTGGTGAGATCGATGTGATGGAACACCTCGGCAATCAGCTGAACAAGATCTACAGCACGATACACTATACCGGTCATTCCGGCGGCGGTGGCGTAGGCAGTACAACGACGATCACGAACGCAACGACCGAATTCCATATTTATTCACTGGAATGGACGGACACCCAACTGAAATTCTCAGTGGATGGCACACCATTCTTCACGACCGCGAACAACACGGCATCGATGCCCTTCAACCAGAATTTCTTCTTCATCATGAACGTAGCGATGGGCGGGAATTTCGGCGGAGCGATCGACCCGGCATTCACCAGCGGTGTGATGGAAGTGGACTATGTCCGTGTCTATCAGTGATAAGTTCTTTACATAGCTGTAATTGTATAGCATAAGCATGCAGCATTAATATTAGCAGTCGTCAGAGAGCGGACGTAATTACCTGTTCAGGTGGAAACCTCCGCTTTCTTTTTCAATCAATAAGGTTCTTTCTAAAAATAGTATCATGAGAATCATTCAATGGAAAGCAGCGATGGCGCTTGCCCTCGTTGTGATGTCCCTGTTCAGCTTGCCCGCTGCAGGACAATCCGCTTACAAAAAACTGGTCTGGTCCGATGAATTCAGCAAGGCCGGACTTCCCGACAGTACCAAATGGGGTTACGACAAAGGCCGTGGCTGTCCGCAGAACTGCGGATGGGGAAACCATGAACTCCAGTATTATACCTGGAACCGTTCCGAGAACGCGCGTGTTGAAAATGGTAATCTCATCATCGAAGCCCGCAAGGAAAAATTCGAGGATTGTAATTACACTTCCGCAAGACTGGTCACCCGGAACAAAGGCGACTGGAAATATGGCCGGATGGAGATCCGCGCCAAACTGCCCGCCGGTACCGGCATGTGGCCCGCGATCTGGATGCTGCCCACCCAATGGAAATATGGCGGCTGGCCCACCAGCGGCGAGATCGACATCATGGAGAATGTGGGCTACTGGCCCGACACCGTGATCGGCACCGTGCATACTGATGCATATAACGGCATGAAAGGAACGCAGAAAACAAAAGGTGTTCAACGCAAGGATATCTCATCAGCCTTCCATGTATATGCCATCGAGTGGAATGCGGATTCCATCGCGTTCTTCGTCGATAATGAGAAATACCATGTGTTCGCCAATGATAAAAGCGGCGTGGCCGGATGGCCCTTCGACCAGGATTTTCATCTGCTGCTGAATATCGCGGTAGGTGGCGACTGGGGCGGAAAATTCGGCGTGAACGATGCCATATTCCCCCAGCAGATGCAGGTGGATTATGTGCGCGTATATCAATAAACTTCTTCTGTAACCCTTGCAGGGGTTACTGTTCTGGCAAATCTTCCGGGCCTTTTGCGCCCGGGTAACCCCGACCGTAGCGTCGGGGTTTTTCATTTTCATCAGTCATTTGCTCATTGCTATTTCTTAAATTGGGTGATAACAATAACGGTTAGCTGAAAATCCCCGCCATGCGAAACATTTCATTCTCCTTGCTGCTCCTGCTAAGTTGTGTATTTGCTTTCGGACAAGTACCCTTGCCCAACGACTGGAAATTCAAACAAAGTGACGATGCGGCTTTTTCCAGTCCAGGCTTTGATGACAGCCACTGGGATATTCAACCGGTCGGTAAAGGCTGGTCAGCCGGTAAAGATGATAAGAATGTGATCGTCTGGTATCGTATCAAAGTAAAGATCCCTTCATCGCTTCGTTCAGCTATGCTGGAAGGGAAGGGTCTGAAACTCAGATTGGGCAAGATCGATGACGCGGATGAAACCTATTTCAATGGTAAACTGATCGGCAAGACCGGTTCCTTTCCGCCATCTTATGATGGTAAATGGGATGCGGAACGGACCTATATCATTCCCGCTGGAGAGGTGAAATGGGATCAGGAGAATCAGATCGCAGTGCGGGTGTTCAGTCCGGACCCGGGTGGGGTTGGAATGTATCTCGGGCCCTATTCCATTGGTCGCGTACAATGGTCGGATTTCATTTCTGTGGAACAGCAGATCCTTGAGAACGCGGACCATAGTTTGACTACACGACTCATAATGAAGAATCACGGGAATATTTCATTCCATGGTAAAGCATGGTATGCCGTGCAACGGGATACCCGGGATGGTAAAGAACAAATGATGCTGAATGATTCAGCGCTCGTGAATTTCCGGAAGGATATTGATACTTTGACCGTCATTGAATTCAAGCCATTAAATGCGTCGCAGGATACCCTGGCTAAGTTCATTTGGTACGTTTACCCTGCAGATCAAGAATCCGTTGTATGGCATTCGGAAAAGCGATTGCTGAGACACGATGTTAATTTAACAGTGGGTCGGAAGCCCGAACCGGTGGTGGCCAATATCATTCCGGACGCGTTCCGTTCCGTTGCATATGAAAAGACCATACTGGATGGATACCTTGGCAAACGTGCGGATCAGAATCTGCAGGAACGATTGCTGAAAGTGGATGAAGATGGGATCATCAGTGGCTATCTCAACCGCCCCGGCAGCCATCCCTGGATCGGTGAACATGTCGGTAAATTCCTCGAGACCGCCTGCAATACCTGGAAGTATACGCATGATGAAAAACTGAAGTCGATCATGGACCGGCTGGTGGTGGAACTCATCGCCACTCAAAGAGAAGACGGATATATGGGTACCTATGACCCGCATGATTACTGGACCAGCTGGGATGTATGGTCGCATAAATACAATCTTTACGGATTGCTGGCTTATTACGCCACGACCGGCTACCAGCCCGCACTGGATGCCTGCAAAAAAATGGGAGACCTGCTATGCCGCACGTTCGGTACCGGAAAGGATCAGCGTGATATCATCAAAGCAGGCGAACACATGGGCATGGCCGCAACCAGTGTACTGGATCCCATGCTGATGCTGTACCGTTTTACCGGAGAAAAACGTTATCTCGATTTCTGTTATTATATCCTTACGGCCTGGGAACAACCCAACGGACCGAAAATCATCAGTTCTCTGCTGCAGTACAAACAAGTGAATAAAGTGGCGAACGGCAAAGCTTATGAAATGCTGTCGAACTTTCTTGGGCTCGTGGATTTCTACAGGCTTACCGGCGATAAGAAATTGCTGGAGCCGGTACTGATCGCATGGGATGATATCGTGAAGAAGCGATTATACATCACCGGTTCCACCAGTTCCTTCGAACATTTTCAGGATGATGGATTATTACCCGCATCTAACAAGGACAATATCGGAGAGGGCTGTGTCACCACCACCTGGATACAGTTCAACAAGGCCTTGCTGGACATTACCGGTGAGATGAAATATGCCGCGCAGATCGAAAAGGCGGTGTACAATCATCTGCTGGCGGCCGAGAATCCGCAGACCGGTTGCGTGAGTTATTATACTTCACTCATGGATGCCAAGCCCTACAATTGCGGCATCACCTGTTGTACTTCCAGTGTACCGCGGGGCATCGCGTTCATTCCTTCATTCGGTTTCGGGATGTACAGGAACGATCCGCTGCTGTTGAACTATGAAGCTGCACACTATGGCACAATCGTTGACAATTACAACAACCCGGTTGAAATGATCCTGAAAGTGACGGGAGATTTTCCTTCAGCCGGAAACCCGCTCGTGACGGTCGTTCTGGCGCATCCCGCCACATTCACCCTGCGCTTGCGCGTGCCGGAATGGTGTACCGGTTATACCGCAACCATTCAGGGGAAAGTGTATAAAGGAACACCCGGTCAGCTGGTTGCGATCAGCAGAAAATGGAACAATGGAGATAAGATACAAGTGCGATTCGACATGCCGCTGCAACAGATCCCCGGTGGTATCAGTTATCCGGGATTGTTCGCGATCCAACGGGGCCCGCAGGTACTGGCGTTGGATCAGTCATTGAATGAAAATACTGATATGAAGATCGATTCACAGTCCGGACCACTGACTCTGGTGCCTTCCGGTGAATTCAATCCGGTTTTTAAATTTCCCGGGAATTGGATCGGAAAGCAATCATATTCATTTGCCATCTTAAAAAGCCGGGCTGGCGCAAAACCGGCTGCCATCAAACTTGTGCCTTTTGCTGACGCCGGGCAATCAGGTTCGCCATTGAAAGTCTGGTTGCCGTTTCAACTCAAATCAAAATAAGCAAATGAAAAAGATCTACGTCATCGGGAGTGCGAATACGGATATGGTGGTGAAGACGGAATTCCTGCCCGGTCCGGGTGAAACCGTATTGGGCGGTACTTTCTTCATGAACGCAGGTGGCAAAGGCGCCAATCAGGCGGTGGCGGCTGCAAGACTCGGTGGCGATGTGGTTTTCGTGGGGAGGGTAGGTGATGATATTTTCGGCAAGCAGACCATTGAAGGATTACAAAAAGAAAAGATCGATACACGTTTCGTGTCAGAGGACAGAGAAAATCCATCCGGCACCGCACTCATTACCGTGAACGCGGAAGGCGAGAATTGTATCGTTGTCGCGCCGGGTGCCAACAGCAAACTCAATGCTGCACATTTACCGGACCTCCGTGAAGCGGAGATCATTCTCATGCAACTGGAGATCCCCATAGAAACGATCGAAGCCGCCGCTGCCAAAGCAAAAGAACATCAGCAGCGCGTCATCATCAATCCCGCGCCGGCGCAGCCTCTCAGCGATGTGTTACTGAAGGATCTGTTTCTTATTACGCCCAACGAGACCGAAGCCGATCACCTCACCGGTGTTTCGGTCAATGACAAACTCACCGCCCGCAAAGCCGCTGAAGTACTGCTCCGTAAAGGTGTGCAGCATGTCATTATCACCATGGGGAAACAAGGAGCTTATTATAAAAGTGAAGACAAGGAACTGATGATCGACGCGCCCGTGGTCGAAGTTCTGGATACGACCGCAGCCGGTGATACCTTCAGCGGAGCGATCGCTGTGGCATTGACGGAAGATAAGAGCTGGGAAGACGCGATACGCTTCGCGATCAGGGCTGCATCCATTTCCGTGACACGTTTGGGCGCACAGGCATCCGTCCCTTACAGGAATGAGATCGGCTGATCAGTTTGTATTCATCAAAACGTTGCCATATGTTCATCGTCGAAAATTATTCGCTTGCCATTTTGTTCTGTGTCATCACCATGCTTTGCTGGGGGTCCTGGGCCAATACCACCAAACTCACCAGCAAGACCTGGCGCTTTGAATTATTCTACTGGGATTATGGTGTCGGTATTCTGCTCACTACATTGTTGCTGGCCTTCACGCTCGGCAGCAGCGGAGATGCAGGCCGCGGTTTCATGACCGATATCCAACAGGCATCATCCGGAAATCTTTTCTCCGCCTTCCTCGGCGGGGTGATTTTCAACCTTGCGAACATCTTACTGGTGGCCGCGATCGCGATCGCGGGTATGTCCGTCGCTTTTCCCGTGGGCATCGGTATCGCGCTCGTGCTGGGTGTGATCGTGAATTATATTTCTGTTCCAGCTGGTAATCCGGTGCTGATCTTCGGTGGGGTGGGGCTGATCGTGCTCGCTATTCTTCTGAATGCAAAGGCTTACCGCAAACTCACGGCCGGCGCGGGTTTGAAAGTATCTGAAAAAGGACTCATTCTTTCAGTGGCTGCCGGTTTACTGATGGGACTCTTCTATAAATATGTCGCGGGTGCCATGGCAACTGACCTTCAAATGCCGGAAGCCGGCAAGCTGACACCGTACACGGCACTGGTACTTTTTGCCGTAGGCGTGGTGGTCAGCAGCAAGGTTTTCAATACGATCCAGATGAAAAAACCTTTCACCGGTACTCCGCTTTCATTCAGGGATTATTTCCGCGGATCCATGAAGGATCACCTGGTGGGTGTGCTCGGGGGTGTGATCTGGTGCGTGGGGATGTCACTCAATATTCTGGCAGCGGGCAAAGCCAGTCCTGCGGTTTCTTATGGTCTCGGTCAGGGTGCAACGGTCGTAGCTGCGATCTGGGGCATCTATGTCTGGAAAGAATTCGCAAAAGCACCGGCAGGGACAAAACCATTATTGAACATCATGTTGCTGTTGTATGTCGGCGGACTGGCCATGATCATTTTATCCAAATGATTCTTGATGCGGTGACGTATTTTTATTCAGTAATTGAATGGGAGCGAAGCTTCCTTTCTGATCCTTTTACCATTTCATTCCAATTAACTGATCATGTTTTCCCGTTCCTTCTTTGTCCTCACATTTTTTGTTCTGGCGACTCATTCATCACTCGCCCAGTCAGCCACTAGATCTAAAGTCGTCATTCCGTCCGTCCGCTGGGAGTTGGTGGCCAATGACAAACTCAAACCCGGGCAGAATGTTTGCGCATTCACCATTGTCAATCATTCGAAGAAATCATTTCCGGCATCGGACTGGACGATCTATTTCAGCTCCAGTCGTGATGCGGATCCTGCGGATCTCAGCCCCATCGCGAAAGTGGAACATGTGAACGGCGATATTTTCAAATTGACGCCCAAAGCGGATTTCAAGGGGATCAAACCCGGCGATTCGGTCCGGATCGAGTATGCTTCCGGAGGACTGCTGCTCAATTATACCAATGCACCCAATGGTTTGTATATCGTCTTCGGTCAGGTGCCTTCAAAAGGATATACGATCGCCGACTTCACACAAAAGAAGATCGTGAACCCGGCCAGTGGTGTCGTAACACCGGAGCGTATCTACAGGAAGAATGAATCCATTAAAGATCTGGATGAAGGTCATGTACCCCGTGTATTCCCCACACCAGTGATGTTCGCTCCGAAGTCGGGAACATTCAGTCTGAACACTGAGACCAGGATCAAGACACCAGTAGCGTTCATGAATGCGGCCGTATATTTCTCAGGTGAGATGAAGGATGTACTGGGCAGACCCCTTTCCGTGAATAGTATTGCCACAGCCGGAAATGAGATCGTCCTCGAAGCAGACCCGCTCCTGAACGCCGAAGAATATAAATTAAGGATCGGTGATAATAAGGTCGTGATCACTGCTGCAACGGATGCCGGTGCATTCTACGGATTCCAGACCCTGCGTAGTTTATTTCCGCCAACAAGCTGGAGCGGGATCCAGAATGCGGTGACGGTCCCTGCTTGTGAAATATTCGATCAGCCCCGTTTCGGTTACCGCAGCCTCATGATCGATGCCGCACGTAATTTCCATTCCAAAGCTGAGATCCTGAAGATCCTCGATCTCATGGCGATCTATAAACTCAACGTATTCCATTTTCATTTCATAGATGACGAAGGCTGGCGACTGGAAATTCCCGGACTACCTGAACTGACCACGATCGGCGCCAACCGCGGTTTTCCGCTCGATGGTAAACAATTCCTGCCTTCTTCTTATGCTTCCGGACCGGTTGCAGGGCAGAACGCCGGCAGCGGCTTTTTCAGCCGGAATGATTTTATGGAAATACTCCGATATGCCACACAAAGGCATATTTCCGTCATTCCCGAAGTGGAATCACCCGGACATAGTCGCGCTGCCATCAAAGCCATGGATGCACGATATGAGCGGTATATGAAAGAAGGCAATACGGAGGAAGCACTTCGTTACCTCTTGCGTGATACCACAGACCGGTCAGTCTACAGCTCCGCGCAGCAATGGACGGATAATGTGATGTGCGTAGCGCTTCCTTCTGTTTACCGTTTCATTGATAAGATCACGGATGAGATCCAGCAGATGTATAAAGAAGCCGATGCGCCATTGACCACCATCCATTTCGGCGGAGATGAAGTGCCGGCGGGCGTTTGGGCCGGATCTCCGGCATGTCGGCAATTATTGGGCACGGAAAAGTCCCTGAATAATGTTGACGATCTCTGGTATTATTATTATGGTAAAGTGAATGAGATCCTGAAGAAACACGGACTCTTCCTTTCTGCATGGGAAGAAGCCGGTTTACGGAAAACGATACTGGATGGAGAAAAGAAGATGATCCCCAATCCCGGATTCGTGAATGAACATTTCCAATTGCATGTATGGAATAATATGGTCGGCTGGGGTTCTGAAGACCTTCCGTATCGTTTGGCGAATGCAGGATATAAAGTGGTGCTTTCGCCCGTAAGTAATAACTATCTCGATCTGTCTTATTATAAATCACCTGATGAACCCGGTTTCTATTGGGGAGGATTTCAGGATGTCGATAAGCCTTTTTATTTCATCCCGTACGACTATTATAAGAACACGGTGGAAGATGCGGCCGGTAATCCGGTGCGGAAGGATAATTTCATCGGGAAGGACAGACTCACTGAATACGGGCGGTCCAATATCGTCGGTATTCAGGGTTTACTCTGGAGTGAGAACCTCCGCAGTGATGACCAGCTGGAATATATGCTGCTCCCGAAGATCCTGGGTATCGCGGAAAGGGCATGGGCCTATGATCCGGACTGGGCGCGGACTTCCGACAGCGCTAAATACCGGGAGCGTTATGATCTGGCATGGTCCGCATTCGTGAATCGGGTTGGGAAAAGGGAATTGCCCCGACTGGCATACTTCAAAGGCGGATTCCTGTACCGTATCCCTGCACCGGGTGTATTGAAAGAGAACGGAAAAGTTAAAGCCAATACCCAATTGCCGGGTCTTGTTATACGATATACTACGGATGGTACTGAACCCAATGCACAAAGCCCGGTCTATACAATTCCGTTGGATGATAATGGCAAAGTGAAGTTCAGGTGTTTTGATATGAAGAGTAGAGGAGGAAGAGTGAGTGAATAATTGAGAATTGAGAATGGATAATTGATAACGGTTAATCAGATATTATGAAAAAAATCTTAGTGCTTCTTTCTGTTTTTGTTTCAGTAGCTGCATCTGCACAACTGAAACTACCGTCATTCATTGCCGACAGCATGGTGCTGCAGCAACAGCAACCGATCCATATCTGGGGTTGGGCGGGGCCCGGAACGAATGTGCAATTATCGTTCATGCAGAAGCATTACAATGCTTTGGCCGGAAAGGACGGCCGCTGGGAAGCATGGCTGGCGCCGGCTGCGGCAGGGAACTGCGGGGACATGGAACTAAGCTCCGGCAGCAATAAGATCATGTTGCATGATGTATTATCCGGTGAAGTCTGGGTCTGCAGCGGACAAAGCAATATGGAATGGAAATTCGGCTGGCTGAAAGATACCTACGCACAGGAACTGGCAACAGCAAAAGATGATCAGCTCCGGTTCATCACTGCCGAAAAAACAATGGCCACCAGTCCGAAGACCGATCTCAAACTGGAAAGAAAATGGTCCAGCATCAGTCCGGGTGTTACAGGCGAATGTTCTGCTGTCGCCTACTGGTTCGCAAAAAAATTAAGGCAGGAATTGAAAGTTCCTGTGGGAGTGATCGTTACCGCATGGGGCGGTACACGTGCGCAACCCTGGACCAGCTATGAAGGTTTATATGAGCTGCCGGACTATCAGCGCGTATTCAATGAAAAAGTGAAGAACATTGATCTTGATAATATAGAAAAAGAAAAAGAACGTATCAGGGATCAGTTCAGGAACGAACTTGCACAAAAAACTCCAGAAAGCCGGGAATGGATCAGGCCGGAATTCAATGATGCGGATTGGGAAGCAACTAAACTGCCCGGACAATGGGAAGTGAACGGACATCCGAATATGGATGGGGTGGGCTTTTACAGATCCTCATTTGAAGTAGCCGCTTCTGATGCCGGGAAAGGAGCTTCATTACTCATGCCAGCTATTGACGATGTCGACTCCACTTTTATCAACGGCGTTTTCATTGGTACCAATAACCAATGGGATGCTTTACGCATTTATAAAGTACCGGCAGGTGTATTGAAAGCAGGAAAGAACAGTCTTGTGATAAGAGTGGAAGACACAGGCGGCGGTGGCGGAATGGCTGATGCGCCGGCTCAGTTCAGTTTGCGCGTGGATGGACATGATATCGCACTGTCGGGTCCCGCTAAATTCCATTTAATGGCCCCGATGAAAGATATCACCAGTGGTAACGGTGCAGTGGAACAACAGCCTTCAGTATTGTTCAATGCCATGATCGCTCCATTGACCCCATTGAAGATCAGGGGTGCCATTTGGTATCAGGGGGAAAGCAATGCGGATCAGGCCTATGAATACAGGACATTGTTCCCTGCCATGATCCGCGACTGGCGCAACCGCTGGAGTGTTGGAGAATTCCCGTTCCTGTTCGTGCAACTGGCATCTTATGGTCCGGTAAAAACAACACCGGTTGAAAGTGCGTGGGCGGAATTGCGTGAAGCGCAATCCATGACCCTGCAACTGCCGAATACCGGTATGGCGATCGCTACGGATATCGGCAACCCCGCGAATATCCACCCCGTGAAGAAAAAAGAAGTGGGCGACAGGCTCGCGGCGCATGCCATGAATATTGCATACGGTAAAAAAAATGACGCGGCAACGGGTCCTTTATATAGTGGATACAAAGTCTCCGGTAACCAGATCATCATTCAGTTCACACATACGGGAAGCGGATTGAGAACGGATGGTAAGCCTTTGCAGTATTTTCAGATCGCGGGGGATGATCACAAATTCGTTTGGGCTGATGCACGCATCGTGGGGAATACCGTTGTGGTGTCTGCAAAAGGGATCTCAAAGCCTGTTGCAGTGCGCTATGCCTGGGCGGATAGTCCGGTCTCAGCCAATTTGTATAATAAGGAAGGATTTCCGGCATCAGCTTTCAGAACGGATCAGTGGAAAGGAGTGACTGAAAAATAGGTAATAGGTAATAGGTGATAGGTGATAGGTAATAGGTAATAGGTGATAAGTAGAAGGTAAAAGATGTTATCCTGAGTCTCTGGACTAAGGACTGAATACTCCATACTTATTTCTTTCCATTAATTTCGTTCCTCAATCATTTTCATTGAAGCATCTCGGCGCGTTAAATAAATATTTCTGGAAATACAGGATACGCTTACTGGGCGGGATCCTGTTCGTGACCCTGTCCAACTATTTCAACGTGCTGTCGCCTCAGATCACCGGCTTCGTGATTGATTTCGTTCAGCGCGCGCTGCATTTGCCCGGGTATCATGCGCCGGATAAACAACCGCAATATGATATCCTGGTCAGGACTTTCACCGATAAAGTACAGCTGCAGTCTTATAGTGTTGGAAGTGTGGTGGCCTTATGTGGTATCACCATCCTGCTCTTCGCATTGTTGCGTGGTTTCTTCCTGTTCCTGATGCGGCAAACCATCATCGTCATGAGCCGTTACATTGAATTCGATCAGAAGAATGAAGTGTACCGGCACTATCAAATGCTCGATACCTCTTTTTACAAGACGCACAGTACGGGTGATCTCATGAACCGGATCACGGAAGATGTATCGCGTGTCAGAATGTTCACCGGTCCGGCCATCATGTACCTCGTTAACCTGGTCGCCATCATTTCACTCAGTGTATTCTTCATGTGGCGCCGCGATCATGAACTTACATTGTATGTGCTGGCGCCACTGCCGATCCTGGCCATTACGATCTATCTGGTCAATAATACCATCAACCGGAAAAGTGAAGCGATCCAGGAATCCTTGTCATCGCTCACCACGAATGCCCAGGAATCTTATTCCGGTATCCGTGTGATCAAATCATTCGTGCAGGAAAAAGCCATGCTGGGTTTCTTCACCCGCAACAGTGAGACGTACCGCAAGAACGCGATCGGCCTCGCGAAGGTGGAAGCGATCTATTTTCCATCCATCACTTTACTCATCGGTCTCAGTACACTGCTCACCATCATGATCGGTGGTATCTATGCGATCCGTGGCGGGCATGATATAGGCGTCAACACCATTGTGGAGTTCGTGATGTATATCAATATGCTCACTTTTCCGGTGAGTGCCATTGGTCTGACGGCAAGTATGATCCAGCGTGCGGCGGCTTCACAGAAAAGGATCAATGAATTCCTGGATACACGATCCAATATAACTGATCCGGAAAAGCCCGTCCCGCTTGATCTGCAGGGCGAAGTAAGTTTCAATAAGGTCGATTTTACGTACGCGCATACCGGCATTCATGCGCTGAAGGACTTTACCTTGAATATCCGCAAAGGAGAGAAAGTAGCGATCGTTGGAAGGACAGGTAGCGGAAAGACCACCCTTGTACAATTGCTGCTGAGAATGGTGGAACCTGATCAGGGCACCATAAAATTAGACGGGCAGGATATCCGTAACCTCTCCCTTCGTTCTATACGGGAACAAGTGAGTTATGTGCCACAGGATGTATTCCTGTTCAGTGATACGGTAGAGAACAATATCCGTTTCGGCGCACCGCATGCGGACCGCGCACAGGTGGTACAAGCGGCAAAGGCAGCCAGTGTGGACAATGAGATCCTGGGATTTGCTCATCAATACGATACCATGATCGGGGAGCGGGGCGTTACACTCAGTGGAGGTCAGAAACAAAGGATATCCATTGCACGGGCCCTGATCCGGGAACCTAAACTGGTCATCTTTGATGACTGCCTGAGCGCCGTGGATGCCAAGACCGAAAAAGCCATCATCGGTCACCTGGATGAGTTCCTGCGCGACCGTACCGCACTCATCATCACCCACCGGATCTTCTCACTCTTCAGGTTCGACAAGATCGTTGTGCTGGAAGACGGCAGGATCGTGGAAGAGGGTACGCACGACAGTTTGCTGGCCATGGGCGGCTATTATGCCGATCTGTTTGCCCGCCAGCAGGAGCAGGAGCGGAGCCAGCCTCCGGTTGCCTAAAGCCGGATATGCCCCGTTCCATAGCCCTTTAAGCCGATTTGGCCGTTTCAAAAACATCAATATATTTGTAAGTCCCTGTGAAGAATCCCAAAACAACCAAAGCAATTCCTTAACTGCTAAAAACTTACAACGTGACGTACGAGAACAATGACAAGAAAATGGAAAGCATTTACAGCAAGCGGATCCGCGCAGGGAAAAGACGGACCTACTTCTTTGATGTAAGAGCTACCCGCGGTAACGATTATTACCTCACGATCACAGAAAGCCGTAAACGGTTTGATGACAACGGGTATGACCGTCACAAGATCTTCCTCTACAAAGAAGACTTCAACAAATTCATCAAAGCCCTCGGTGAAGCAGTGGATTATGTGAAAACAGATCTGATGCCTGACTTCGACTTCGATGCTTTCAATCATGATGAGAATCCGGATGAAGCCGGCAATGGCGGACCTGTTGCACACACAGAACCTGTGCAGGAAGAGGTCGTAGCCCGCGCAGAAGAGCCCGCCCGTGAAAGCAGCGTTCCTGATGTTTCCGCTAATTCAGAAGAAGTAGATAAGTGGTAATCAGGTACTTGTTAAGGACTAAAATATCCGCAACAGCGGATGTTTTAATACCCTAAAAAGCATATCTTTAAGCGCCAAACTAAACTGTCGGATGAGTAAACTTTACACTCCTTCTGCTTTATTTATAACTGTCAAATTCAAAACTAATTAGTAGCCATGCCCTGTGTGTGGCTATTGGTGTTTATTAAATCAATTAAATAACAAATTATGCAACCAAAATCTACTCCTGGAAGTGTAGCGTCCTTTTTTCTGAGGTTCCTGCCGGTGACGATGATGCTGCTGATGCTCTCCTTTGCCGGTTTTTCTCAGGCAGGACGCAGTGCGGTAACCGATCCCCAGCCTGCAGGTGCTGTTCTTTCACAGCCCCGCCTGGTAGTACCGCAGGTAACAGTCCCGGTCCAGGTGAATCCTTCTGACAATGATCTGGGCAGGCCCAACAAAGCTTTAAAGGGTACACCTGTCGCCAGTAAAAACACCCTGGCCAACAGAACAACTGCCTGTACTTTCACAGGAGCGCTCGATGCAAGCGATCCTACGCTTTCTACCCGCCTTTTCCGTGGTGGTATTTCAAGTACCTGCGGCGGTACTCAGGCTTTCCCCGGTACTTCAGGTGCAGGGCCTTATTATTATGATACTTATTCGATCCGCAATACGACCGGTGCCTGTCAGTGTGTGACTTTTACACTCACTACAACAGATGCAACCGCCAATATTCAGTTCGCTGTTTATAATGGCAGTTTCAATCCGGCGAACCTGGCAACGAATTATTTCGCTGATCCGGGTCTCAGTACAGGTACTCCTCCCTCCGCACTGAGCTGTAGTGCTACAGTTGCCAACGGACAGGATCTTGTTCTGATCGTTTATACAGTGAATGGTTCACAGCCTGCAAGCGATTATTCTCTTGCTGTCAGCAACCTGAACTGTAATCCTCCTTCAAGCTGCTCTTTCACTGGCGCTCTGGCAGGAACAGATGCAAGCATGACCAATCGTCTGAACCGTCCCGGTGGTGGTGCAGGCGTATGCGGTAGCACAAGAGCTTTCCCCGGCGTTATTGCTGGCGGACCGTTCCTTTATGATGTTTATACCATTAAGAACACAACTGGTGCTTCTCAGTGTGTAACACTGAATCTTACCAATGCTGATGCAACTTCAAACATCCAGTTCGCCGTTTACAACGGAACATTCGATCCGCTGAACCTGGCAACGAATTATATGTCTGACCCGTATCAGAGCCAGCCTGGTCCCGGTACGGTTACCACATCGGTTACAGTTCCGAACAACACAACATTGAAACTGGTTGTATTCGGGGTAAATGCTTCTGAAGCCACCAGCAGTTATACATTATCTGAAACTGGTCTGCCCTGCGATTGCTCCGGCACACCGGCTCCGGGAAATACAGTTACCTGTAACAACCCGGTTTGCGCTGGCGTTCCTTTCAGCCTGTCACTCCAGAATAATCCTTTCGCAGGTTCATTCACCTATCAGTGGCAGTCTTCACCCGATAACGTAACATATACGAATATCGCCGGTGCAACAGCTTCTTCAGTAAGCCGTACACAAAATGCAGCGACCTGGTATCGTTGTGTAGTCACTTGCGCTGCTTCCGGACTGACTGCCAACTCAACACCGCTCCAGGTTACCATGAATGCACCTACAGCATGCTATTGTGCTGCGGATGCCCTGGATCAGGTCTTTGAAAAGATCAGCAATGTGACTTTCAATACGATCAATAACAACTCTACTTCTACCAATGGTTATGAGAACTTCACTGCGATCTCTACCACACTGGTAAAACAACAGTCTGCTCCGATCACCGTAACTCTGGCCGGCGGTTTCAGTTCCGACCAGGTACTGGTTTGGATCGACTTCAACCAGGATGGTGACTTCTTCGATGTGGGTGAGAATGTTTACTCATCTACTCCCGGCACAGGTCCTCATACCGGCACGATCACGATCCCGAACTCTGCCCTCACCGGAACGACACGCATGCGTATCCGTATGCATGATACATTCGGTGCTCTTCCCAATGCAACACCTTGCGGAAGTTCAGACTATGGTCAGGTTGAAGATTATACCGTGAATATCCAGCCTTGTATCCAGGGTACATTCACCACACAACCTTCTAATACCACAGCTACCTGCGGTAGTAACGCAACGATCACTTTCGCTGCTACAGGTTCTGTCCTCACTTATCAGTGGGAGCAGCGTGTGAGTGCATCTGCACCGTGGACGACTGTTACGAATGGTGGTATCTATGCAGGTGCCACTACAGCAAGCCTGGTCCTGACAGGTGTACCTGTTAGCATGAACGGCTATCAGTACCGCGCATTAATGAGCGGTCCATGTACAGCTGTTGACGCTTCCAACGTGGTGACACTGACAGTGAATCCGCTGCTGGCTACGGTTACACCGACATCCGCAACGATCTGTCTCGGTTCCATTCAGCCGCTGAGCATCACGAACGTGACTTCAGCACCCACAACTAGCACTTTCTCTTCTGGTGTCATTTCAGTGCCCATTCCTGATAATACGGTAGCAGGTGCTTCCCATACTATTGCAGTATCCGGTATCCCTGTAGGTTCGATCATCAACTCCATGAGCGTGAAATGTACGATCCCGCATACATGGGTAGGTGACCTCGTAATGGTGCTGAAAGCTCCGAACGGTGCAGTCCTTAATCTGGATTACTATCTGACCGCCACCGGTGGTGCAGGTGTAACAACAGGTTTCAGCAATACGATCATCAGCTCAACAGGAACAACTTCACTCGGAGCAGGTTCCAATCCTTATACAGGTACTTTCAAAGCGGATGGTGCCGGCCCGGCATCCAGTCCCGCTGCAGGTCCTACAGGTTTCGCACCAACAGTAGGAACTTTTGCAGGTCTTTATTCAACACCGAACGGAAACTATACACTCGCTATCTATGATGGTGGTGGTGGTGACGTAGGTACACTGACCAACTGGTCTCTGGATATCACATATACTGCTCCTGTATTCGCTTCAGGTACATGGTCTGCAAGTCCGGCCAGCCCGAACACGATGTTCACGGATGCAGCTGCTACAGTGCCTTACACCGGTAACGCTGTAACAACGATCTATGTGAAACCGACCGTTAATACTGTTTACTCTGTTGTGGTTGCTACAGCAACTTGTACAACTCCTGCGCTGAATATTCCTGTGAATGTTACGAACCCCGCAACCAGCGTAGTAGCTCCGGCTAATACTGCAGCTTGCGTTGGTAAGAACGCTACATTTACGGTAAGCTCAGCAGGTGGACCTAATACGTATCAGTGGCAGGTCAGCACCAATGGAGGTACAACGTATACGAATATCAGCGGTGCAACAGCTGCAACACTTACCCTGACTGGTGTTGCGCAAAGCCAGAATGGAAACCTGTATCGTTGTATTGTAACTGCAGCTCCCTGCGGAGCGGTTACAAGTGGTGCAGCCACACTTACTGTGAATGGTCTGCCGAACGTGACCATTGCTACCACAACACCATCACTGGTTCCGGGCCGTACATCAACGATCACTGCTACCAGCTCACCCGCAGCAGCATCTTATGTATGGAACCTTAATGGCTCACCGATCTCCGGTGCTACGGCTTCTACTTATGTTGCCAACATCGACGGACTGGGTACTTATAAAGCCACTGTTACAGACGTGAATGGTTGTGTGAACAGCAGTTCCAACAGCATCACCCTGACAGCGGAAGAATCAGATCGCCTCTGGATCTATCCCAACCCGAATGACGGTAACTTCCAGGTTCGCCTTTACCATAGCGCTGACCTGAATGAGAAACGCGTGGTTTCTGTTTATACAGAGAACGGTGTACTGGTTGAAACCAGGGAATATGCCCTCGATAACCTGACCAGCCCGTACCTGAAAATGGACTTCAAACTCCCGCGCCTCGCACCCGGTGCTTATGTGGTCAAAGTGGCCCATAAATACACAGGAAAAGAGACCTCCGGAGTGATGATCATCCACCACTAAGACAGGGCTCAGAAGGCCTTAAAATACAAGCCCCCCGGACAACCGGGGGGCTTTTTTATGCGTTCAAAATCAGGGGGTAATATTTTTTACGGTTATCCAAAAAAAAATTATCTTTCACCCTGATTTCCGGACTTTCCCGAGATAGGGACGTTTCATTCATTAAACATTTTTCTATGCAACCAAAATCTACTCACGGAAGTGTAGTGTCTTTCTGCTTAAGATTATTTGCAATGGTATTGGTATTTCTTACTGCCGCCAATACTTCTTTCTCTCAAAATGCTGCTGCTGTAAACGGCAGTGACAATGACCTTGGCAGGCCCAATAAATCCGCCAAAGGCGTTCCTGTTCAATCCAAACTGATCCAGCAAACTGATCGTACACAAGCCTGTACTTTCAATGGTGCATTGGGTGCAGGTGATCCCACACTGCCAACACGACTTTTCCGTGGCGGTATTTCCAGTGCTTGCGGATCCACACAAGCCTATCCCGGAACTACTGGTGCAGGACCTTACTATTATGATACGTACACCATCCGTAATACGACCGGTGCATGTCAGTGCGTTACTTTCACATTGACCACAAGTGATGCAACTGCCAATATCCAGTTCGCTGTTTACAATGGCAGTTTCAACCCTGCAAACCTTGCATCCAACTATCTGGGAGATCCGGGTCTGAGTACCGGTACACCTCCAACAACCCTCGCCACATCCCTCACCGTTGCAAATGGTCAGGATCTTGTACTCGTTGTTTTCTCAATTGGTGCAAACCAGGCTGTAAGCAACTATGCTCTGGCCGTAAATAACCTGAACTGTAATCCTCCTGCTTCCTGCGCTTTCTCAGGTGCTTTAACAGGAACGGATACATTCCTCGGTCAGCGTCTCGTAAAATCCGGTCTTAGCCCTGTTTGCGGTGTAGCGAATGCTTACCCCGGTGCAACAGGTGCGGGTCCTTACTACTACGATACTTACAGCATCAGCAATACAACAGGTTCCAGCCAGTGCGTTACTTTCACACTGACCAATACCGATCCTTCTACTGATATCATGTTCGCGCTGTATAACGGTACATTCAATCCTGCTAACCTGGCTGCCAACTATCTGGCGGATCCCGGAACCAGTACCGGTGTACCGGGTGTGGCAAGAACGATCAACTATACCGTTCCGAACGGTCAGAATCTCGTGATCGTCGTATTTGGTGTCAATGCTTCAGAAGTCACCGGTGGCTATACCGTTTCCGTGAACGGGCTGCCCTGTAACTGCTCAGGTACACCCGCTCCAGGAAATACTGTTACATGTAATAACCCCGTATGCGCAGGTGTTCCTTTCGGTCTCTCTCTGCAGAACAATCCTTTCAGCGGTGGTTTCACATATCAGTGGCAGTCCTCTACCGATAACGTAACTTATACGAATATCGCCGGCGCGACAGCTTCTACTACTACCCGCACTCAAGCTGTAGCAACATGGTACCGTTGCGTAGTGACTTGTGTTACTTCAGGCGCATCCGCTAACTCTACCCCGGTTCAGATCACTATGAACCCGGTTACATCCTGCTATTGTGCAGCCGGTGCTACCGATCAGGTCTTCGAAAAGATCTCCAACGTTACTTTCAATACGATCAATAATAACTCTACTTCCACTGGTGGATATGAGAATTTCACAGCTGTTGGTACAACTGTTGTACAAAGCCAGAAAGTTCCCATCACGATCACACTGTCCAACGGTTTCAGTTCTGACCAGGGTCTGGTTTGGATCGACTTCAACCAGGATGGCGACTTCTTCGATGCTGGTGAACTCGTGTTCAGCAGCCAGCCGAGTGCAGGTCCCTTCACAGGTCTCGTAACGATCCCGGCCAATGCCCCCACAGGAACGACTCGCATGCGTATCCGCCTGCATGATACGTTTGGCGCATTACCTAATGCAACTCCTTGCGGCCTTTCCGATTACGGTCAGGTTGAAGACTATTCCATCACGATCAATCCTTGCGTACAGGGTGTGTTCACCACACAGCCTGCTAACACCGCAACTACCTGCGGTGCCAATGCTACGATCACTGTTGCGGCTACCGGTTCTGTACTGAGCTATCAGTGGCAGGAACGTGTGAACGCATCAGCTGTATGGACAACAGTTACCAACGGTGGAGTTTACTCCGGAGCAACTACGACCAGCCTTACACTGACCGGCGTACCTGTTTCCATGAACGGTTATCAGTACCGCGTTGTACTGAGCGGTCCTTGTACAGCGATCGATTTCTCTGCTCCCGCAACACTGACCGTTAACCCGCTGATCGCAACGGTGAACCCGACTTCCGCTACGATCTGTACAGGTTCTGTTCAGCAGATCACTATCACTAATATCACATCAGCTCCTGCTACCACTACATACTCTTCCGGCGCTATTTCAGTAGCCATCCCGGATGCAAGTGCAGCAGGTGCGAACCATACGATCCCTGTTTCCGGCATTCCTGTCGGTTCTGTGATCACGGGCATGAGCGTTAAATGCACGATCCCCCATACATGGGTAGGTGACCTGGTAATGGTTCTGAAAGCCCCCAACGGCCAGATCCTGAACCTCGACTACTTCCTTTCCGGTACAGGTGGTGCAGGTGCAACAACCGGCTTCAGCAACACGATCATCAGCTCTGCTGGTACAACAGCGCTGGGCGCAGGTTCTAACCCGTACTCAGCAACCTTTAAAGCTGATGCCGCAAGTACTGCAACATTCGGTCCGCTCGGTCCTACAGGCTTTACGCCCACTACGACCTCATGGGCTCCGCTCTGGTCAACACCGAACGGTAACTATACACTTGCCATCTATGATGGTGGCGGTGGTGACGTAGGAACCCTGACCAACTGGTCACTCGATATCACTTATGTAGCACCTGTATTCGCAACCGGTACCTGGACATCCGCTCCGGCCGCTCCGAATACGATCTTCCTGGATGCTGCCTGCACGATCCCTTATGTTCCCGGAACTCCGGTAACTACGGTTTATGTGAAACCCACTGTGAA
This sequence comes from Bacteroidota bacterium, assembly GCA_029555415.1. Taxonomy (GTDB): domain Bacteria; phylum Bacteroidota; class Bacteroidia; order Chitinophagales; family Chitinophagaceae; genus JAKPSI01. Next base: position 27,211 of record JAKPSI010000094.1, read on the forward strand.
TACGAACTACTCTGTTGTGGTGGCTACTGCAACATGTACAACACCGGCAACAGTTATACCAGTGAATGTTACTAACCCTGTTACTGCTGTTGTTCAACCCACGAACACTTCAGTTTGTGTTGGTAAGAATGCAAACTTCACTGTAAGCGCCGCCGGCGGACCGCTCACATACCAGTGGCAGGTCAGCAATAACAGTGGACTTACCTATTCTGCAATTTCTGGTGCAACATCTGCTACTTATACAGTAGTCGGTGCCACTGCATCTCAGAATAATTACAAATACCGTTGCGTGATCACTGCTTCTCCCTGTGGTTCCGTTACCAGCAATGCGGCTACACTGACCGTGAACCCGCTGCCTAACGTAGTCATTACTGCCGCTACAACGCAATTGCTGCCTGGCAGGACTGCTACCATCAACGCGGTAAGCACTCCGGGTGCGCAAAGCACAACCAGCTACTCCTGGACCCTGAACGGTTCATCTGTAGCCGGTGCGAACGGAAGCGCTATCACTGTTGACCTCGACCATATCGGTACTTATAAAGCTACCGTTACTGACATCAATGGTTGCGTGAACAGCTCCGGTACCATCGAGATCGGCACAGAAGCTTCAGATCGCCTGTGGCTCTACCCGAACCCGACATCCGGCGTATTCCAGGCCCGCCTGTACTACGGATCTCAGCTGACCGAAAAACGTGTTGTAACTGTTTACTCTGCTAACGGGGTACTCGTATCCAAGAAAGAGTTCACACTGACCAACACAACGAACCCCTACCTGGAAATGGACTTCGACCTCAGCAAATACCAGAACGGTGTTTATGTAGTGGAAGTAACAGGTAGCTACGCTTCGAAACGCGTTTCCGGCCTGCTCGTTGTTCAACACTAATCGAAACGAACACACACATACAAAACCCCTTGCTTCAGCAAGGGGTTTTTTTATGGGGAGAAGTTCGTTCCCCGCAGATCACGCAGATGAAGCGCAGATTTCGCAGAGATGCTATTCTGACTTGCGGTGATCCGATTACTCTGATATGAATGTAGTCCGGCGGAACAGATCAGGTAGTAGTTAAAAGCTAAAAGCTAATAGCTAGCAGCTCAAATCTGGTAGCTTTCTTTAAATGCCGCAAGGCTTCCATGCTAAGATGCGGTGAACAGATTGCTCAGGTAATATTGGTAGATCCGGCGGAACAGATCAGCTAGCAGCTAATCGCTTGCAGCTCAAATCTGGTAGCTTTCTTTAAATGCAGCAAGGCTTCCATGCCAAGATGCGGTGAACAGATTGCTCAGGTAATATTGGTAGATCCGGCGGAACAGATCAGCTAGCAGCTAATCGCTTGCAGCTCAAATCTGGTAGCTTTCTTTAAATGCCGCAAGGCTTCCATGCTAAGATGCGGTGAGATTATTACTCAGGTATTAATGGTAAGTTCCGGCGGAACAGCTCAACTATCCACTATCACCTATCAATTATTAGCTATTAGCAATCTTCTTCCATTCATTGATCAGCCCGTTCGTTGAACTGTCATGCCCCTTCACCGTTCCTTTACCTTTCAGCTCAGGGAGAATGTTATTCGCCAGCTGCTTACCTAACTCAACACCCCACTGGTCAAAACTGAAGATATTCCAGATGATGCCCTGTGTGAAGATCTTGTGTTCGTACAGAACGATCAGCTGACCCAATGTATAAGGAGTGATCTTTTTGATCAGGAATGAATTGGTCGGCCTGTTGCCACTGAATACTTTGAAGGGGAGGAGTTTGGCAATAACGTCGGGCGACATCCCCTTTGCCGCCAGCTCTTTCTCCGCTTCCTCAGGGGTCTTTCCGTTCATCAGCGCTTCCGTTTGCGCGAAATAGTTACTCAACAATTTTTCATGATGATCGCCCACCGGATTATGACTCAGCGCCGGCGCAATGAAATCGCAGGGGATGAGCAGCTTGCCCTGGTGGATCAGTTGATAGAACGCGTGCTGTCCGTTCGTTCCGGGTTCGCCCCAGATCACGGGTCCTGTTGCATAGTTCACCGGATCACCGTTACGGTCAATGGATTTGCCATTGCTCTCCATATTGCCCTGCTGGAAATAGGCTGCGAAACGATGCAGGTACTGATCGTAGGGGAGGATAGCCTCTGTTTGCGCACCCATGAAATTGGTATACCACAGTCCGATCAGCGCCATCAGCACCGGGATATTCTTCTCCGCTTTGGTATTACGGTAGTGAAGGTCCGCACTGTATGCGCCTTTCAACAATTCCTCGAAATGTTTATAGCCGATGTTCAGGACAATGGACAGTCCGATCGCACTCCATAAAGAGTAGCGGCCACCGACCCAGTCCCAGAATTCGAACATGTTCTTCTTGTCGATCCCGAAAGCGACCACCTCTTTTTCATTGGTGGATAATGCCACGAAATGCTTCGCGATATGTTTCTCCTGTTTCGCATGTTTCAGGAACCAGGCCCTTGCCGTGTGGGCATTGGTCATCGTTTCCTGCGTAGTGAATGTTTTCGACGCGATCAGGAAAAGCGTCTGCTCTGGTTTCACTTTCTTCAGCACTTCCGTGATATGTGTACCATCGATATTTGAAACGAAATAGCTTTCAATGTGCTCCGGCTTGTAAGGACGCAATGCTTCCGTGACCATCAACGGACCCAGATCACTGCCGCCGATCCCGATATTGACGATGTACCGGATCTGTTTGCCGGTATACCCCGCAAAGGTCCCTTTATGAACCGCATTACTGAAGCTCTTCATCTTCTTCAGTACCGCCTGCACCATGGGCATTACATCTTTACCCTCTGTTCTGACCGGCTTGCTTGAAAAATTACGTAAGGCTGTATGCAAGACCGCACGCTGTTCGGTCTCATTGATCAGTTCCCCACTGAACATCGCCTTCTTTGCTGCATCCAGTCCGCATTCACGGGCCAGTTGCTGTAATAGCGATAAAGTTTCATCCGTAATGATGTTCTTGGAGTAATCGAACAGGATGTCTTCAAAACGAATGGAAAGACGCTTGAAACGGTCCGGTTCTTTCCGGAACAGTTCACGCATGCTGACATTATTCACTTGCTCCCGGTGCGCGGTCAGCGCTTTCCAGGCTTTTGTAGAGGCGGGATTGATCTTGGGTAACATGCCCCGAAGGTACTACAGTTGCGCAAAGCAGTCAATCGTTTGCTGCAGCATTTTTTCCGTGATATCAAGATGAACCACCAGCCTTACCCGATTGGGGGAGATGGCATAACCCAGGATATCATACGTCTTCAGTTTGGCAACCAGTTCCGGTGCCGTGATCTTATCGGTGCATTCAAAGATGATGATATTGGTCTCCACCGGCAGTACCGATTCGATGAAATCCTTTTTACTGATCGCATCCGCGATCTTCCGCGCCCGTGCGTGATCCTCCGCCAACCGCTGGATATTATTCTCCAGTGCATAGATACCCGCAGCTGCCAGAAAACCCGCCTGGCGCATGCCCCCACCGAATACTTTACGGACACGTCGTGCTTTTTTGATGAAGTCTTTCTTGCCCAGCAACAGACTGCCTACCGGACAACCCAGGCTCTTGCTCAGGCAAATGGAAATGCTGTCGAACACTTCTCCGTATTGTTTCGGATTTTCATTTTTCGCCACCAGCGCATTCCATAAACGGGCGCCATCCAAGTGGAATCCCAGGCCATGCTCTTTCGCAACCTGACCTATTTTTCTGATCTCCTCAAAATCATAGCAACTACCGCCACCCCGGTTACTGGTATTTTCCAGAGAGACCAGCCTGCTGTTCGCACGATGCGGATCATCCGGGTTAATGGCGGCCTTCACCTGTGCAGCGGTGATCCTGCCCAGGTCTCCCTGCAGCAGTTTGACAGAGGCACCTGAATTAAAGGCGATACCGCCTCCCTCGTATTGATACACGTGTGAAGTCTCATCACAGATCACTTCATCCCCGGGCTGCGTATGGCATTTGATAGCGATCTGATTGGTCATGGTTCCGGAAGGGCAGAAGAGGGCCGCTTCCATGCCGAACATGCCCGCTGCCAGACTTTCCAGCCCATTGATGGATGGATCTTCCCCGAAAACATCATCACCCACCTGCGCCTTCATCATGGCCTCATGCATGCCGGGTCCCGGCTTCGTAACGGTATCTGAACGGAAATCAACGGGCATATTCAAAGTTTTCTGCAATATAAAGAAACAGGCCCTGAACGCCTTAAACTCCAGTAAATGACCCTTTCCGGCCTGAAAACACTCCAAAATGTACTGTCCTTATATATATGACCGGGATCAGGCCGCTTATCTCCCAAAACCTCCCTTCATCCTAAAATTGCGGTTTTTTGTAACCAGTTTTCCTGTTTGGCGTCCCATTCATATCCTGCTAAACGGCCAATCATCACTATTTACGGCCGTTTACTTTAAAACAATGTAGTTGGCAATGCAAAGTACCTATCTTTGAGTTGTAATCATTAAAACAAAGTACTAATCAATAAAAAAACCAACAAAATGAGAAAGATTCTGATCCTGATGCTGATTGGTTCAACCTTATCCCTCAGCAGCCTGGCACAGCAAAAAACCGGTAAGATCACCGGTGTCGTGACCGACGGCAGTGCCAAAGTCCTTGAATCGGCCACGATCACCCTTTTAAGGGCTGGCGACTCCACCGTTGCCAAGATCAGCGTGGCTGACAGAACAGGGGCTTATAGTTTCGAAGATGTTCCCGCCGGACGCTATATCGTATCCATCAGCGCCGTTGGCCACCAGAAAGGCTGGTCAGCACCCGTTGAAGTAAGTGGTGGTGCAGATGTGGTGACCGTAAAAACGATCGACCTGATCCCGGAAGCAAAGACCATTTCAGCCGTGACCGTCACCGCTAAGAAACCCCTGATCGAACAGAAACCCGACCGTACCGTGGTGAATGTGGAAGCCTCTGTTACCAACGTGGGTAATTCCGCTCTTGAAGTGCTGGAGAAATCGCCTGGTGTAACGGTCGACAAGGACGGTAATATCAGTCTGCGTGGCAAACAAGGTGTTCAGATCTATATTGATGGCCGCCCGAGTTATCTCAGTGGTGCTGATCTCGCCAATCTGCTGAAGAGCATGAGTTCTTCTCAACTGGATCAGATCGAGATCATGACCAATCCTCCCGCTAAATATGATGCGGCAGGTAATGCAGGTGTGATCAATATCAAAACAAAGAAGAATAAAATGTTCGGTTTCAACGGTAGCCTGACTACCGGCTACACCCAGGGCAGATACGGCCGTTTCAATGAATCCGGCAATTTCAACTACCGGAACGGCAAATTCAATCTGTTCAGCAGCCTGAACTATAACAGCAATAAGAACGAACAGGAATTATTCATCTACCGCAATTTCCGCGAAACGAGTACAAAGAACATCCTTTCCATTTTCGATCAGGAAGCAAAAATGAATAACAAGTCTGAGTATTACAATGCAAAGGCCGGATTCGACTATAATGCTTCCAAAAAAACAACACTGGGTGTTGTGCTGAACACCTATTATAATCCCAGTACCTGGACCAGTAATACAGTTACTTCCATCTTTGACCCTCAGCGTGTTTTTCAGAGCCAGACCATGACTTTGTCAAGCAATACTGAAAAATGGAAGAACTACAGCGGCAATTTTAATTTCCGCACCACGATCGACACAGCAGGTCAGGAGCTGACTGGTGATCTGGATTATATGAAATATAGTTCCGCCAGCACTCAACCGCTGACCAGCGCATACTTTGATGCACACGGACTTCCCGTTGGCCGTATCGATACACTGAACGGAGCCCTGCCTTCAGACATCCGTATCGCCAGCGCCAAACTGGATTATACCAAACCGCTGAAGAAAGGCGCCAAGTTCGAAGCCGGTCTTAAATCCAGCTTTGTCAAAACGGATAACAATGCCATGTACGACAGTATCATCAATGGTCAGTCCGTGCATGATTATAACCGCAGCAATCACTTCGTGTATGACGAGAACATCAACGCGGTATATGTGAATTACAGCCAGCCGCTGAATAAAAAATGGAATGCGCAGATCGGTCTGCGTCTGGAGAATACCATCGCGAAGGGAAAACAACTGACAACAGGTGTCAACTTCTCCCGTAACTACACACAGTTGTTCCCCACGGCTTATCTGCAATACGCTATGAATGAAAAGAATCAGTTCGTACTGAATTATGGCAGACGCGTGGAACGCCCGGATTATGGTGACCTGAATCCATTCATTCACTTCATCGACCGTTATACTTTTGAACAGGGAAACCCGAATCTGGCTCCGCAGTTCAGTCATAACGTGGAATTGAGTCATACTTATAAAGGATTCCTCACCACTACACTGAACTATTCCAAAACAAAGGATATCATTCAGCAGGTGCTGGAACAGCATGAAGCGACTCAGGAAACGTTTATCCGCCGCGCAAATATCGCCAGCCAGGAACAAGTGGGTTTGACCGTAACCGCATATAAGGAGATCAAAAAATGGTGGACAGCCAGTGTATACGCAAATCTTGCCTATAACCGTTTCAAAGGATTGGTGAATAATGAACCTGTGGACCTTGACCTCGCGATGTACCTCGTACAAGTGCAACAGCAATTTAAATGGGGCAAAGGCTGGGCAGCGGAAGTCAGTGGATTTTACCGCAGCAAAGGGCTGGAAGGCGTAATGTTCATCAAGCCCATCGCTCAGGTGAGCGCAGGCTTCAGCAAACAGGTGATGAAGAATAAAGCGACCGTGAAACTGAGCTTCAACGATATTTTCGCCATGAGTGTATTCAGAGGCTACAGCCAGTACGGTACCGTGGATGCGCGTTTCAAGAATGTGAACGACCGTCAAACCGCCGGACTGAGTTTCAACTGGCGTTTCAATAAAGGAAAACTGAAAGCATCTGGCAGCCGCCACGAAGGCAGTGCGAGTGAAGAGGCGAACCGGGTGAAGACGGGACACTAGAATAGTCATTAGTCCGTAGTCCGTAGTCTTTAGTCGGTAGTCAGGACACAGAGGGAGGGAGGCGGAAGGCAGTAGGCAGCGAGTAGTCGGCAGTGATCTAGTAACTAAAAACACTTTTCGTTACGAAGGACAACCCGCAACCCGCAACCCGCAACCCGCAACCCGCAACCCGCAACCCGCAACCCGCAACCCGCAACCCGCAACCCGTATATAGGACCATTTCCCATTAAACCTTCAAAGAGGCCGTTGAATTCAGCGGCCTCTTTCTATATTTGTAAGAACCAAAACATCCCGGTATGCCCTCATTTGACATCGTCAGCAAAGTAGAAGCGCAAGCGCTCGACAATGCGGTCAATGTGACCAGCAAAGAGATCACCAATCGATTCGACTTCAAAGGGACCCATGTGGTCATTGATCTTGATAAAAAGGATTTTGTGGTCAAATTGGAAACGGATGATGATATGAAAATGCGTCAGCTCATTGATGTACTCATCAGTCGTGCGCACAAACAAGGTATCGCCCCCGAAGCCTTTGATGTGGCCAAAGAAGGGTACCAGAGCGGAAAGGTTTGGAAAAAGGAAGTGAAGGTCCGCAACGGACTGGCCCAGGAAGATGCTAAAAAGGTCGTGAAACTGATCAAGGACGCCGGCCTCAAGGTGCAGGCATCCATTAATGACGACCTGGTCAGGGTCACCGGTAAAAAGATCGACGATCTGCAGGAGGTCATCCAGCTTTGCCGTAATGCAAGTCTCGGTATTCCCCTCCAGTACATCAATATGCGGAGCTGATAAGGGCCGACCGCTCCCTTTAGCTTCAAAAAGGGGGCTTTTTGCCCGGATCAGGAAGCTTCAGGAAGATTTGGATAAGAAGCAGTTCCTTCATACCTTTGCCGACCCAATTTTATTAAATCAAATGTACGGCAAAATCCGTGCAGCCTTAAAATCAACAAGTTATGAAACAAGGTATCCATCCCGCCAGCTACCGTTTGGTGGTTTTCAAAGACATGAGTAATGGCCATACATTCCTGAGCCGTTCTACAGCAGCTTCCAAAGAGACCATTGCCTGGGAAGATGGTGCAGAATACCCCCTGGTAAAGCTTGAGATCTCCAATACTTCTCACCCCTTCTTCACCGGCAAGAGCATGCTGATGGATACTGCGGGTCGTATCGACAAGTTCAACAAGAAATACGCGAAGAAGTAATATCCATTTACTATTGGTCGGCATTCATTTCGGCTTAACCGCCTGAAGCGTTTACGACACCAAATACGCTGATCCCGGAGTTCACTCCGGGATCTTTGTTTTCAGCCTGCCCGTGATGAGCGGCTTCATTTTCCTGATTTTTATCCTGTGACATTCTGACTCCTGTCCGGGGCCATGAACGCGGGTTTAACTAAATTTGAGGCCCAATCACCAATCGCTTGAACAAGATCATTTTTACCGAAGAGTTCTGCCAGCCGGAAAACCTGCATCCCTTCACGCTGACCCGTCAGTTGCAGGATATCCGCGTCGGTATTCTCACCATCCGGGAAAAATGGGAAAAGATGCTGGGACTTCCTTCATTCGATCGCAAGGAGGATGACTACAAAGACCTCGAACGTTCGGTCTCCATGGCCGATGCCGCCGCCGACGGTGGTTACTGTCTCCTCATCCATGGCAATGTACTGCCGACACCGGATCTCATTAAAGCAGTAAAGAAATTAAAGAACGGTGAACTGATCACTGTGAATGGAAGCGCCGGTATCGTATTCCGGTTCACAAAAAAAGAGATCCTCGAGAAACATCAGATCCGGGTGAAACGCGCGGTACCTTTTAAAGGTCCCGTTGATACGATCTGCTTTCCCTGGGATATCACACATCTCAATGACAAGGCCATTCGTCAGGATTTTACACTGCTCACAAAAAAACGTCGTTCGCAAAGGATCCCTTCCAGCAATAAAGTCACCAACCGTTCCGCCATCTTCATAGAAAAAGGGGCTAAAGTTTCACATTGTATCATCAATGCTTCAACCGGTCCGGTCTATATTGGCCGTAATGCCGAACTCATGGATGGTTCCATGATCCGCGGTCCCTTTGCCATTGGGGAGAAAGCCTGCCTGAAAATGGGAGCGAAGGTCTACGGTGCAACCACCATCGGTCCTTCCTGCGTAGCCGGCGGAGAGATCAAGAATTCTGTGATGTTCGGCTTCTCCAATAAAGCACATGACGGATACCTGGGCGATTCCGTGATCGGGGAGTGGTGCAATATGGGCGCCGGGACAACGAATTCAAACCTGAAGAACAATGCAGGCATGGTCCGGGTCTGGACGCCGAAAGGCGCCCTCCATGCGGGTAATAAATGCGGGGTCATGATGGGTGATTATTCCCGCACCGCGATCAATACGTCCATCAATACCGGCACGGTGATCGGTGTCAGCTGTAATGTTTTCGGGTCCGGACTCACGCCGAAGTATATCCCGAGTTTCTCCTGGGGCAGCGATGGCGTCGATCGTTACGATATAGAAAAAGCCATGGTGGATATTGAAGGCTGGAAACAGCTGAAAGGACATTCGGTCACATCCGCTGAAAAAAGTATTTTACATTATATCTTTAAACACTTCTAAAATCCGACAATGAGAAAAAAGATCGCAGCAGCAAACTGGAAAATGAACCTGACCTTTCAGCAAGGCGAAAAATTACTGGACGAGATCCTGGGCGCCGGCATTCCCCTGGCACCTCATCAGGAAGTCGTTTTTGCCGTCCCTTTTCCATATCTGATCATGTCGCGCAGCGAAGTGGAAGAAGAAATGAATTATTTCATCTCCAGTCAGAACTGTTCTCAGCATAAATCGGGAGCTTATACCGGTGAAGTGTCAGCCGAAATGCTGCATTCTGTTGGTGTTCCTTATTGCGTCATCGGTCACAGCGAACGCCGGGAATATTTCGCAGAAAGCAATGCCATCCTGGCCGAAAAAGTGAACCGTTGTTTCGAGAACGATATCATCCCCATCTTCTGCTGTGGTGAACCCCTTGCGATCCGTGAAGCTGATACACAGAATGCTTTTGTGGAAACGCAACTCAAAGAATCCTTGTTCCATTTGTCCGCAGAACAGGCCGCACGACTCGTGATCGCCTATGAACCCATCTGGGCCATTGGTACCGGCAAAACAGCCAGCACCGCCCAGGCACAGGAAATGCATGCACACCTTCGTTCGGTGCTTGCAGCAAAATTCGGTGATGCGGTTGCGGATGTGATCCCGATCCTCTACGGCGGAAGCGTCAAAGCTGCGAATGCGGTGGAACTCTTCGCCAGTCCGGATGTGGACGGTGGTCTGGTGGGCGGTGCATCACTGAATGCAGTGGAATTCACCGCCATCATCAGGGCATTGGCCTGATCAGGGAAGACCGCACAATTTTCCGGGCAGATTTTCAGTTTAATAAAAAACAGGAAGGATAGAAGGCCCCTATCATATTGTCATTACCCGTAAGAATCAGGTGCTCCTGAGTTTATTGCCTATTCATGCGGTCGTGAACGGGAATCAGATCTTTCACCTGAAACATGATCAGCCCGTAACGATCACCGTGGAGGAGAACCATCCGAAAGTGGTCATCACGGACGGCTACCATTTCACCCAGCCTGTGGAGTTGGTCTATCATCACCTGAACACTTATTATTTCAAAGTGATCTGTGTGATCGGGGATGTTCAGTTACTGGCAGGGGGATTGTTATTGTCGGTCCTGTACCTCGTCGGATTTTTTACAGGCGTATTCCTGCTGAAGCTCATCAGTTTTTCACCCATACTCTGGTTCCTGTTCCTGTATTATATCAACCGGAAGGATTTCATCCAGATCACGCCGGTGTAGGCATGGGCATGGGGTCGGGCAGCGTCACTTTATCATACGTGTTGAGCATACGCATGTCAAGCACGGTGCTCCTGCCATCTTCTGTCGGATGATACATCAGCCTGAACTTAGCGCCCCATACGATCTCTGAAGAAAGATAGGAGGTGCGTGAAACGACCGTATTGGAAAAGATCTCATCAAAGGCTTTCACGAATACGAAGATCTCCATCTCCGTATTGCGGATGTCTTCCTCAGTAAAGCCCGCCAGCGCGCTATTCTCATCGATCGGATGAACGATCGTCCAGCTGAGCGAAAGAGAATTGATCTTTGAGATCTCGATCGCGAGATTATAGAACTTATCTTTCTTGACCCCGCCTTCATCCACTTCCATCGCCATCGTGAGTTTCACTTCCGCCTCCGACAACATATTGTTCTTGTAAGGCGCCATGCGGAACATCAGTGCGGTGCCATCTTTATAGGGGGCAATGACAGCGTTCGGACTGTATTTCAGGAATGCTCTTGGCCTGGAGAAACGTCCGTAAAAAAGACCGGTGATGATCGCGAAACTCAGCAGCCCGAGAAAAGCCTCGAGTGTGGCCAGCAAACTCGTCGTGAATCCTGTCGGACTGATCCTTCCGTATCCCACAGTGGTGAATGTCTGTGTACTGAAAAAGAAAACCTCGGAGAAATTCTTAAGTGGTGAACCTTCGGCCATACCAGCCAAATGTTGAATACCCACCATATAATAGATACAGGCGAACACCAGGTTCACACCTAAGTAACCGGCGATCATCAGCAACAGGAACTTTGCACGGGGCATTTCCAGCAAGGTATGATACCAGCTGTATCGGTTGAGGATACCTGTTCCGATCTTCTGCACATTTGCAGTGCCATCCCGGTTGAAGAAACGGCCACCGCTGTTATTACTGTTGGTACCGAATCCGGTATTATCCTCCGATTTCAGGAAACGCTTTTTAAATGCCATACTCAAATTTAAAGGAATCAGGATTGAATCCGGAAATCTGCATGCCAGCGATGACCGGCCGGAGCGAAGATGACCACATCGGCCGCAGCCGGGACTTGCAGCCGTTTGAGCAGGAGCGGGGCTACTGGCAGAAATGCTTCATACTGCAATGCTGAAAGATAGCTGAACAGGGACGTCACTGTATGCCCTGTTTTTTGCAGATGCTCCGGCATCACTTCAATGAACAGCAGCGGATGACACTCCAGCAGCGTTGCCCGCATGCCCTCCAGAATATCCATTTCAGCGCCCTCCGTATCGATCTTGATCAGTCCGGGCGATCCGATGCCCTGTTCCCTTCTCCAGTCATCGAACCGGATCAGTCTGACCATTTCTTTCGTGCCTGAGAAATTTTCAGGTTGCTGTAATCCCGACATCCCGCTATTGTCTTTGCCGGCGATATAGAAAATTGCCTCAGCATTTTTATGACTGAGCGCTGAAGATGATACCGTAATGTTCAGCCCGGGATTCAGGCTGATGTTCGCTTCCAGCTCCTTGCGGTTATTACTGGCCGGTTCGAAGGCGAATACATTCGCGTTGCGTGCAGCCGCAACCACACTGTAATAGCCGGTATTCGCGCCAGCATCGATCACGATCATGTTCGGCTCCGCTACTGCTTCCCAGCAGAGGACCGCGTCTTTTTCATAATAACCGTACCAAAGGATCTGCTGCCGGATATGATCGGCCGCGCTTACACGGAACAACCTGCCGTTATGCAGTTTTTTGATGAAGTCGCGCTCATACAGCCCGGTCCTGCGCAGTAAGGCCCTGAAATATTTCCAGCCCCGGTGGGGGAAGGGCAGGTGACGCAGATACCAGCTGATGATTTTGTACAAGGCCTTGAATTAATTGTATTTTTGAAAGCAACGACAAACGTATATTTTATTCCCCAAACCGCCAACGGATGATCGCCGGAAGACAACTCAGTTTGAATATCCTGTATCGCGCCGGAAATATGGCCACGGTATTCGGTATAACCCTGCTGATGACCCATCTCTGCGGTGTAGCCGGTTATGGCATATTTACGTTGCTCCTTACAAATGTCGCCCTGTTCAGTCTGTTCACTGCTGCCGGATCAGATGCCGGGATCACTTATCATGTAGCGGCCGGAGATGTTTCATGGAAGGCACTTTTTCGTTTCACGGTGCTCATCGTTTTCATACAGGTATTGGCTGCTGTGGTAACAGATATCCTGGTATTCCAGGTCACCGGGCATTATTTCTTCCTTCGCGGGGATCCCTGGATCAGCAACTGGCCGGGCCTGCTGCTGCTCACAACAGTTGCCATCAATGAAAAATGCAACGCATGGCTCCTCGGACGAAAGAAATACACACTGACCAACCATATCCTTTTCTTCAGTAATCTGGCCATCCTGCTTTATTTCCTGTATGAAAGGTTCTCAGTATCGCAGCCGAACCCTTATTATTATCTCCGTGCCTGGGCCCTGCTGAGCCTGATACAATCCGTTTGGATGGTGAGTGCCTGCCTGCAGTTGTTCAGGGAAAAAAAGAATGTTGTTGTGTCAAATTCAGTGCCGGCGCGGATCTTCACTTATTCGCTTTTTACTTTCGTCATCAACAGTATCCAGTTCCTGGCCTACCGGATCGATTTCTGGATCCTGGAACATTTCAAAGGGGATCTCCAGCTAGGATGGTACGCGCTTGCCGTTAAATTATCACAGTTGTTATGGGTATTACCATTGTTACTGGCATCCATGATATTCCCGCATACCGCATCAGGACTCACAGCGAGGGATGAATCACGTCTTCGTGCCTGGATCCGGTTGATGAATGGGCTGAATCTGATAGCCGGCGTCGTACTTGCACTGATCGCATCCTGGCTGATCCCGCTATTGTTCGGGTCTGCATATGAGGAGTCCGTTCAGTTATTCAGGATCCTCTTACCGGGCGTGATGCTGTTCAGTATCGCCACCTTACTCGCGGCTTTTTTTGGCGGCAGGAATCAACTGCATGTGAACCTGTGGGGTTCGGTCTTATGTTTGGGAGTGATCGGTTCACTGGACCTGATACTGATCCCTGTGTATGGCATGCGGGGCGCCGCCATTGCCAGTTCCATCGGCTACAGCATCACCGGCATCTATTTCCTGATACAGTACGCCGTGCGAAGCGGCCATTCCGTTCTTTCACTGCTGCTGCCCCACAAAGCTGATAAGGAATACTTAACATTGCGGTCTGAACATGCCGGAAAAGAATGAACCATATGTGCTTTGGCTGGCCAGTGCATGGCCGAACCGGCTGTCGCCCTATAACGGCGACTTTGTAATGCGTCATGCGCAGGCGACATCTGCTTTTGTAAAGATCCATGTGGTCAGTGTCGTTCGTGATGTATCGGGAGTAGTTACCAAAAGTGTTTTAAGAGAAGAAAAAACAACAGGCGGACTCACGGAAACGATCATCTATTATTATTGCCCGAAAGGCATCATTCCCATCGCGAACACTTTCCGGTCCGTGTTACAATACCGCGGCCTTTTAAGGGAATCGGTCAGACAAGTATTCAATGAAAAAGGAATGCCGCGTTGCATGCATGTGCACTGGGGCATGAAAGCCGGACTGGAAGCGATGTACGTAAAACGGAAATGGAAGATCCCGTATATCGTTACTGAACACTGGACCGGATTCTTACCGGAAGCTTCCGATCATTTCGGCAAACAAAGGGCGATCATTCGTAAGACCTGGACCCGATTATTATATGGCGCATCTGAATGCCAGGTCGTGTCAGCAACCCTGAAAGATGCCATGCTGAAACGCTTTCCCGGATTATCTGTCAGTGTGATCCCGAATGTGACCGATACCCGTATATTTTTCCCCCGTGAAATGCCGGTTCATACCAAACGGTTCATCCATGTTTCCGGACTGGATGATTTCAAGGATCCGGGAACTTTATTTCATGCTTTTCAACAGTTGCTGAAGCAGGTACCTGATGCTGAACTGTTCATTTACGGATCGGAGAAAAAGGAGTTTCGTCAATTGGCGGAAACACTTGGGATCAGCGATCAGGTCAGGTTTCACGCTGAAGTTCCGCAGCAGGTATTAGCGGAAGCTTTCAATACTTCGGCGGCACTGATCCTCTGCTCGCGTTATGAGACCTTTGGTTGTGTGCAGACGGAAGCCAATGCCTGCGGACTGCCCGTTATTGTTTCAGATCTGCCGGTCTTCCGTGAAAGGGTCAGGGAAGGTGTGAACGGATCACTTGTCCCATCCGGGGATCCGGCTGCATTAGCAGCTGCGATGTTGCGGATCGTAAAAGGTGATGCCCATTGGAATAAGGATCTTATCGCGCGGGAGACCGCGGAAAAATATGCGTATCCCGTCATCGGAAAGATGATCGCGGCTTCTTATGATCAGATCGTTCCCCTGAATTAATTGGATTGCAGCTTGCCAATGAGCGCGATGTATTCGGTCATCGCGTCATGTGTGGATTTGCCTTTAAGGCCGGACCAAGCTTCATATTTAGCCTTCGCTACAAAGTCGAAAGGATTGGAAGGAGGATCCGCGGATACATCACCTTCTGTGGATTGTTTATATAACGCGTACAGTTGAAGTAAAGTGTCGTTGCTCGGTCTGTCAGAGAGTGACTTACTTGCCGATACGGCCTGTTCAAAAAGTTCTTTCAGCTCCATGGTGTCGTTCTTTATGCGAAAATAAGTTTTTTAAAAACGGGTTGCGATCAATGTTCATGAAATGAGGACAATTAACTTTCCCGATGTACCGTATCCGGGGAAAAGGCCGGCAGGCACACACTCCAGTACTCACAGGGTTCATCGAAAGGATTGGAATAACGTACGGTCGTTCCGCCCGGAATGCGGATGCTTTGTCCCGCTTCCAGGATGAATTCCTGTCCGTCCGCTTCCACTTTTTTCCGGCCTTTGCTGACCAGCGTGTATTCTTCGAACTCTGGGGTCTGTGGCGGCTCTCCCCATCCCGGCGGTGCAACCATATGTGCAATGCTCAGTTTGTTGTTGCCACCCGTGGCCAGTCCGAAATGCTCCTCGATCAGTTTGCCATCCGTTGTAGGTACAACGAACGGTGACCGCTGATGTTTGATCTCCTTATTCATGCGCCCTGTTAGTTCTTGCGTGCATTGTCGATGAAGATACTCTGCACGTCATTTTTATTATTGATCGTTTTGTAGAAATCCTCCGTATAATCGATCAGTTCTTTTCTGTTCCTTTCTTTCAGTAAAGTGAAGTTGCGGATCAGTGTATAGATCGCTTCTTTTTTCTGACGATATACATCAAAAGTGGTTTGCAGTTCTTCCATGGTGCGCGGAAAGCCACGGTAAACCCTTTCTTTCACGGTCTCCGTTCCCAGGATCTCATTCGGGGCCGCATAGCCGGCATTCACAAAGCCTGAGTGGTCGAAATCGTAAGGAACCACATAGGGCGGAGCGGCTTCATTCTTCCTGTCCCAGATCAGTTTTGTGTTATGGTTGTTAGGGACGGACCAGTCGCCGTTACTGACGAAAAATTCATAGGTCGCGACCATGGTCATGGTCTGACGATCCGTGTTCTCTGTCAGGATCATCTGATCGGGCCTGGTCTTGCAGCCATTGCGACGTGCCAGTTCTGCATCATCCTCGATCATGAAGGCGTATTGTGTGTATGGTTTATTCTTGTTTTTGCTGTCGCGGAAATTGACCCGCAGCAGGCGAACCCTGAAACTTTTCGGCTCCAGGATATTATAGATCTTATAGCAGAGATATTCCTTCAGCACCAGTTGCTCGTCATCGGATGCTGCTCCGCAGGCGATCACCAGCTTCAGTTTGCCCAGGTCATTCAACAGGGGAGAGGTCGGGTTATGAAAGTTCAGCATCAGCGGGGGAATGGGGCAGAAATCGCGGCGGAAATGTCCCCTCGGTGCGATGCGGATCTCTTCCGTTACCGTTGTACTGTCCGGAAACCTGAAACTTGCCGTTGCAGGCTGGAAGACATCGATCCCTTTTTCATTCTGGATCTTCCTGACATCAGTGGTCAGTGTCAGTTCAGCGATCTTCTCATCCGTGAAGAAAGCGATACTGTCTACTTTAACCTGTGCGTGTGAACGCTGCCCCGCAAAAAGCAGGAAACAGATCAGCAGGATGGAGATTCTTTTCATATCTGGTGGTTAATGGTGAATGGTAGTATGCAGGGATCTTCGGATTTGTTTCATCGGTGGCCTCGCCGTTCAACGGATCGCCTCTTCCACTACTTTGCCAACGCTTCCGCTCGGCATCTGAATATGCAGCAACGCGGCGATCGTTGGCGCGATATCGGTCATATAGGTCTCGCGGTTGGTCTTACCCTGTTTTACGCCCCATCCATACAGCAGGAAGGGGATATGCGCATCATAAGGATTCCACAAGCCATGCGTGGTGCCCGCGGTTACGAATCCTTCCAGGGTCTGCGGTTGCAGTACCACCTGGATATCACCGCCGCGTTTGGGGTACCATCCGTTCGTGATCATTTCTTTTTCTTTTGCATTCAGTGTTGTTACCGCGATCTTGTCCAGCGCGAAAACCCGGGCCACCGTGGGCTCAACAGCCAGATAATCGATGATCCATGATTTCACTTCTTCACGGTTGAGGTGCAGTGAATCAATGGCCGCATTATTCAGGTAGAGCTGGTAGTTATCACCGCTCACGATCAGTTTAGGGGAACCATATTTTTCTTT
>JAKPSI010000092.1 GCA_029555415.1 Bacteroidota bacterium
CTGCCCGACCAGGCTGCCGAGCGCGGCGCTCCGGTCGTTCCCCTGGTACATATTTACACCGATCCACTGCAAACACTTTTCTGAATGAGGCTCCGGAGGCCGGTAGCAAGAAAGCTCCCAGCGGATGAGCGTATGCGCTCCGCCTAAATGGACCTCCAGGTCATATACCGGGTCCGATCCGCGTTTCATGGCCAGCAGGGCCAGCCGGAAAGCAGTTGCTTCTGAATCAGGAATGAGATCCGCAAGCGATGCACCGGGTAAAGGCTGCAGATCTCCGCTGAAACGTTCGCTGAAATGCGCATTGCAGTTGAGTATCCTTCCTGTCGTGTCTGTAGTAAGAAAATAAAAATGCCGGGAAGCGGCAAAAGCAGAAGCAACCCCTGGATCTGAAATCCCGTATACTTCCGGATCATTCATTGGACGGCCTCCTGGTTTTGATGGTTCAAAAAAGACTGGCGTAAAAGTAAACAATCCGGGCCCATAACGGCTGGCCTTAGCCGACAAAAAAAGCCCCGGCTTTTACTGCCGGGGCTTTCAATGTTTTAGTTCCGATCAGAACCCTTTTGCTGAAGTAGTGAGTTTCTGCACGTTCGGGCATTCCTGGGCGGTTTGTTCATCCACCATGATATAGTAGGTCGGGAGTTTTGCTTTCATCCATTTTTCCATTGCCATGGCTTTTTTCTCTTCCAGGGCCGCGGTGGAGATCCGGCTGTAGTCATCACGCATGTTCATGCGGTGCGGTTCAGAACGGGATTTCAGGTAAACGATCCGCACGCCTTTTTTACCGCCTTCATTCTGGAAGGGGGTCGGCTGGGAGAATTCGCCCACTTTCATTTTGGAGATCATGCCGACCATGTCCTTATCCAGCTGATCGATGGTCACGAAATAGGAACCATCACGGCCGGTCAGGAAGGGTCCGCCACCGGATGCTTTCTGGTCATCATCACTGTATTTGTCAGCGGCTTCATTGAACGCCATCGTGCCGGCAATGAGTTTGGAACGGACCGTATCCAGTTTCACTTTCGCGGTATTGATCTCATCATCGGTCACCGGCGGGATACGCAGGATATGACGCACCACGGCGTTGTCGCCATTGCGCTGTTCCATCATGATGATATGGTATCCGAATTTGGATTTTACGGGAGCGGAGATCTCACCTTCCTTCAGGCGGAAGGCAGTGGACATGAACACGGGATCCCATGTCTTTTCCGTACGGTTGATCTCGTATACACCGCCACGGTCCTTGCTGCCCGGGTCTTCCGACACTTTGCGGGCCAGCTGGTCGAAGGTCGTTGTCTTCAGTTCGATCTGGCGTTTGTAGTTATTCATCTCGCCGATGATATACTGCTCCAGGTCGCGCGAAGCTTTGGGATAAATGACGATCTGCCCGATCTCGAGTTCCGACTCGAAGAATGGCAGACTGTCTTTGGGTATCTTTTCGAAATACGTTTTTACTTCATTGGGAGTGATCTTCACGTTCTCCACCACTTTACGCTGCATGGCATCGGCCAGTTTGCGTTCGCGGACGGATTCCCGTGCATCATCCTTGATCTGGTAAACGGTCTTGCCCGCCATTTCTTCCAGGGCTTCCACGGTACCGACCTGGCTGATGAAATAACGCACGCGCTGTTCCAGTTCCGCTTCCACTTCCTCATCCGTTACGGGTAAGGAATCTTTTTCAGCCTGCAGCATCAGCACCTTGGATACCAGGGCCTGTTCCATGATGAGGCAAAATGCGTTCTCCGGAACGGTGCCGCCCTGACGGGCGATATCCGCGATCGAGTTGATGATATCTGATTCCAGGATGATCCGGTCGCCCACGATGCCGGCGATCTTGTCGGCCACCACTTTCTTAGCCTGGGAAACAGGCTGTGCCTGCGCCTGTACGGCCATGACCGCAAACAGGGCCACCATCGCTATTTTCATTCTTCTAAGCATGGGTTCAAAAGTACTTTTCATCGTATTGATTCAGGAGGGGGGGATGCCTATTTAACAAAAGTTTGGAGAGGGAAGGCACAAGCCTCAAGCTTCAAGCTATAAGCTACAAGCTGATCCTACTAAATTCAAGCTTCCGGGTTCCATAGGAATATCCTATGCTCCCCTTGCAGCTTGAAGCTTATAGCTTGCAGCTTATCAGAGTGTACGTTTAACTTCCTCTTCCTCATACGCCTCCACCACATCTCCCACTTTCAGGTCATGGTAATTCTTGATGGTCAGACCGCATTCCATACCGGAAAGCACTTCTTTCGCATCGTCTTTGAAACGTTTCAGTGAGCCGAGTTCCGCGGATGCTCCTTCGCCGGTCGGGTATACCACGATACCATCGCGGATCAGGCGCACTTTCGAATCGCGCTTGATCTTTCCGTCGAGCACCACGCAACCTGCCACCACCACTTTGTCGAATTTGAATACTTCGCGGATCTCCACGTTGGCCACGATCTTTTCCTGGATCTTCGGTTCCAGCATCCCTTCCATCGCGCTCTTCACCTCATCGATCGCGTTATAGATGATGGAGTAAGTACGGATCTGGATACCTGCGTTATCGGCCAGACGTGAAGCCTGGAGCGACGGACGCACGTTGAAGCCGATGATGATCGCATCTGAAGCTTCCGCCAGTACGATATCACTTTCATTGATCTGACCTACCCCTTTATGGATCACACTCACCAGGATCTCCTGGGTGGAGAGTTTCTGTAAGGAGTCGCTCAGCGCTTCTACGGAACCATCCACGTCACCTTTGATGATCACTTTCAGTTCCTTGAAGTTGCCGAGTGCGAGACGGCGTCCGATCTCATCCAGTGTGATGTGTTTCTTCGCGCGGATACCCTGCTCACGCAGGATCTGGGCGCGGCGGTTGGCCACTTCCTTGGCTTCCGTTTCATCACGGTATACTTTGAATTTCTCACCGGCCTGGGGGGCGCCGTTGAGACCGAGGATCACGGCCGGTGCGGAAGGACCTGCCTCGTCTTCTTTCTTATTCCTTTCATTGAAGAGCGCTTTCACCCTTCCGTAATGCTGTCCGCTCACCACCAGGTCACCGATGCGCAGGGTTCCGTTCTCCACCAGTACGGTGGCTACGTAACCACGGCCCTTGTCGAGGGAGGCCTCGATGATGGTACCGGTCGCTTCTCTTTCAGGACTGGCTTTGAGGTCCAGGATCTCTGCTTCCAGCAGGATCTTCTCGAGCAGTTTGTCGATGTTCAGACCTTTCTTCGCGGCGATCTCCTGGTTCTGGTATTTACCACCCCATTCTTCCACGAGCAGGTTCATCTGCGACAGCTGTTCGTATATCTTTTGCGGATTGGCTCCGTCCTTATCGATCTTGTTGATGGCGAAGATCATCGGTACACCGGCAGCCTGCGCGTGGCTGATGGCCTCACGCGTCTGCGGCATCACCGCGTCATCGGCAGCGATCACGATCACCGCGATATCGGTCACCTTGGCACCGCGCGCACGCATGGCCGTAAAGGCTTCGTGACCGGGTGTATCCAGGAATGTGACCTGTTTGCCGTTCTGCAGCGTAACCTGGTAGGCACCGATGTGCTGGGTGATACCACCCGCCTCACCGGCTACTACGTTCGCACTGCGGATATAGTCGAGCAATGATGTTTTACCGTGGTCAACGTGACCCATGATGGTCACGATCGGAGAGCGCGGTGTTTGTTCACCTTCATCTTCCTCATCATCTTCCTCTTCTTCCATTTCCATTTGCTTCTCCATGTCGATGAATTCAACATCGAAGCCGAACTCACTGGCCACGAGTTCGATCACCTCCGCGTCCAGACGCTGGTTGATCGACACCATGATGCCGAGGCTCATACACTTGCTGATCACTTCCGCGAAACTTACATCCATCAGGTTGGCGAGTTCACTCACGCTGATGAATTCCGTTACCTGCAGTTTGTTATCATCCGCTGCATCGCCCATATGGTCGGCGGCTTCCTGTCTTTTTTCACGACGGATCTTCGCTTTCAGGCTCTTGCCTCTTCCGCCCGCACCGGCCAGTTTGGCCTGTGTTTCCCGGATCTTTTCCTGGATCTCTTTTTCGTCGATCAGTTTATCCTCACGGCGAACGGGACGGCGGTTACCACCGGCACCGGCACTGCCGCTGCGGCCGCGGTTGAAATTGCTTCCGCCGGCACCACCGGGCTTGCGGTCGTCACGGTTGATGACCGGGCTGCCTTTCACTTCCTTCTTCTCAATGGGGATACGCTTGCGTTTGCGTTTCTCATCTTTCTTCGGGCGGGTATCATTATCGACCGGCAGTTCGATCTTTCCGAGGATCTTGGGACCGGTCAGTTTTTCGCGTTCGATATTCTCAATAACGGGAGGTGCTTCTTCTTCCGGCTCAGCGGGCGTTTCCACCGGTTTCACTTCTTCAACAGGCGCCGCAACCGGCTCTTCTGTTTTCTCTTTCTTCGCTTTACCTTTTACGGTTTTATCTTTCGGCGCTTCTTCTGTTACAGGCGCTTCTTCTTTCTTTACTTTAACGATCTTCTTCGGCCTTGTGGAAGAATCGATCGTGGAGAGGTCGATCTTGTCGAGCACTTTGGGCCCTTCGATCTCGGGAACTTCCGTCTTCACCACTTCTTCCTTGGGTTGTTCCACGACCGGTTCGGGTTCCGGTGCTTTTTCCTTTTCCTTTTCTTTTTCCTTTACCGGCTCGGGCTTGGGCTCTTCTTCTTTCTTTTTCGCGGCGGGTTTTTCCTCTTTCTTGAAAAGGATCTCTTCCTCTTCTTTCTTCTTCCTGGCT
Source organism: Bacteroidota bacterium (assembly GCA_029555415.1). Classification (GTDB taxonomy): domain Bacteria; phylum Bacteroidota; class Bacteroidia; order Chitinophagales; family Chitinophagaceae; genus JAKPSI01. The sequence goes on from JAKPSI010000092.1 coordinate 4,754, forward strand.
TCAGCCTGAGCGCCTTTGGGAAGATCCACCTGGTCGCTCTTCATTTTAGCTGCCTTGTCGCTCGAGAATTCCTGCTGCAGAGAACGGTACATGTCCTCGGTCAGCTTGGAAGTGGCTTTCAGGTCATCTTTGGGAAAGCCTTTCCCGATCAGGAAGTCCACAAGGGTATCCTGGCCAATGTTGAATTCCTTGGCGGCGGCTAATAATCTCGGAAGTTTTAATTCTGCCATTCAGTTTTATTATGGGGTCAATAAGTCAAAGGCGTCACACCCGTCATACACATCGCAATAAGTAACATCCTTTAACTTACCTGACTAATATGACATAGCTGCTCTCATTATTCTTTTTCAAATTCTTCGTTCAGTACACGGCGTACTTCAGCGATCGTTTCTTTCTCCAGGTCAGCGCGGCGCTCCAGTTCTTCCGGAGTCAGTTTCAACACGCTGCGTGCGGTATCACAACCGATGCGTTTCAGTTCATCGATCACCCATGTTTCGATCTCATCGCTGAATTCATCCAGATCGATATCGAATCCTTCTTCTTCCTCTTCCGTATCACGGTACACATCCAGTTCGTAACCGGTCAGTTCGCAAGCCAGTTTGATGTTCACACCACGGCGGCCGATGGCCAGGGAAACCTGGTCGGGCTTGAGGTACACATTGGCATGCTTGGCATCGTTATCCAGCTCCATGCTGGTGATCTTGGCGGGCGTCAGGGAACGCTGGATGAGCAGTTGGATATTGCTGGTCCAGTTGATGACGTCGATATTCTCGTTCTTCAGTTCGCGTACGATACCATGGATGCGGGATCCTTTCATACCCACGCAGGCTCCTACGGGGTCAATACGGTCGTCGTAAGATTCCACCGCTACTTTGGCTCTTTCTCCCGGATCACGGACGATCTTCTTGATGACGATCAGGCCATCAAAGATCTCCGGAACCTCGATCTCGAGCAGTTTGGCAAGGAACTCCGGCGAAGTTCTGGAAAGAATGATCACCGGACTGTTATTTTTCATATCCACTTTCTTTACCACAGCGCGGATATTCTCTCCTTTTTTGAAATAATCCTGGGGGATCTGTTCGCTTTTGGGAAGGATCAGTTCATTACCTTCTTCATCCAGCAGCAGGATCTCTTTCTTCCACACCTGGTACACCTCTGCGCTGATGATATCGCCTACGCGGTCGCCATATTTCTTGGCAAGCACGTTCTTCTTCAGGTCGCTGATACGACTGGCCAGCGTTTGCTTGGCAGCCAGGATGGCGCGACGGCCGAAGTCGAACAGGTCGATCTCTTCATATAATTCTTCACCCACTTCAAAGTCGGGCTCGATCTTTACTGCATCGGAATAAGCTACCTGCGCCAGCGGATCTTCCACCTGACCGTCTTCCACGATCATCCGGCGGCGGATGATCTCGAGGTCACCTTTTTCAGCGTTCACGATCACGTCAAAATTCTCGTCGCTCGTGAATTTCTTGCGCAACAGGGTTTTGAACACGTCTTCAACAACTTTCATCATCGTGGGACGGTCAATGTTCTCTGCATCCTTGAATTCCTGGAATGCTTCGATCAGGTTAATACTTGCCATAACACATTGTTTATAGATCCTGAGGGTTTAAAATTTTATTTGAATTTTCGTCGCTTTGATATCGGTCATTGCAATACTGTGCAGTACGGTCTCTTTCTTCTTCCCCTTGCCTTTCTCCTCTTCCACCTGAATCTCCGTTTCCGTGGCTTCGGTCATTTTGCCTTCCACTTTGGTGCCATCCTGCTTCACTACTTCCACAAAACGGCCTCTGTTCTTCAGGTACTGGCGGAAGAGCTTCAGCGGCTCATCCAGTCCGGGTGAGGAGATCTCCAGCGAGAAATCACCGGCCGGGAACCAGGCCTCTTCCTCGATCTGGCGGTAGAGTTTCCGGTTCAGCTGCACCAGCCTGTCGATGCTCACGCCCTGGTCGCCGTCAACGAATACCTTGAAATTATTGGTCGGCTTCACCCTGACCTCTACGAGGAAAAGATCCGGGTCGGAAGCGATCAGGGCCTCCAGTTTCTGTTCGAGGGCGTGTATTTGCGGGTTGCTGTTCATGGGCCAGAAAAGAAGAAGGGAACGACCTCGTTCCCTTCTTACTGCTGTTTCCGATGCAAATGTAAGGAAAATAACCCTGAAACGCCAAAAATCCCGTTTAAACCCCCAAAAGGTTAAGAATTCGGTAAACAGGGATAAAAAGCCGGTAGCCCCGCCCGGCACCTTATTATCTTTACATCATGAGATTTGTATTATTGGCCCTCCTGGCCTGGTTCATTTTTCAGTTCATTTTCAGGCTGGTGATCCCCGTTTACCGGGCCAGTCGCCAGATGCGTAAAGGCTTTCAGGCCATGAACGAGCGCATGAACGAACAACAGAAACAGCAGGCCGCCTGGTCACCCAATGCCGAAAAGCCCCAGCCGGGGGCGAAGCCGCGTTCCAGTGATTATATTGACTTCGAGGAAGTTAAATAGGAGCTGCAAGCTATTAGCTGCAAGGGGTACATAACAGACTCTTATGCGGCTTCATTATCCATTATCAATTTTCCACTTTCCATTAAAAAAGAACTATTTCAGGTTCACCCTGTGATAACAGGTATGGGTTTGATTTCCCATGAATTTAACCACACCTGCCTGCCGGTAGGCAGGCAGGCACGGAGAAATTGTATCGAGAGGCGGACTAAAGCAGGTGGTTTTTATGGAGGTCACTGGCCTGCAGGCTTTGGCTGCCGAAGCTTCATTATAGCGGGGAGACATTTCTCGCTGCGCTCGAAATGCTCAAGCTTAGACTGAAGTTCCCGCAGCGACCTTTATACTTTACGACTTACTGTCATTCCGAGCCAGGCGAGGAAACTGGCTGTTTTCGTTGCATCGCCGCGTCATTGCGTCGTTGCGCGAAAAACAGAAACGAACAGCCGGGTTTCTCCCGATTGCTTAATGCATTTTTTCAACACACCTGCCTGCCGGCAGGCAGGGAGATATAGAGGTCGCAGAGCAACACAGAGCTTTGTGTACTCTGTATCTCTGTCCCTTTGTGTTGGGCCCGCCGCAGACGTAGTAAAGTCCAAGCAACAGCAAGGTTCCTCGTAAAACTCGGAATGACAAGGGTTGCAGTTTAGGAGAGGCGCTGCGGGAAACTTCTGTTGCAGTTTGTACACTTTGAACGCAGCGAAGGAAAGCTACAAGTCACAAGCTACAAGAGGAGCATAGGATACTCATATGAAAACCTAAATCCTGAGGTTATCTGGATCAGCTTAAAGCTTATAGCTTGCAGCTTTACTTCAAAACAAACCCCGTTTCCACAACATCCCTCGAACTACCCCCAATAAACACCCTAAACTCCCCGGGTTCATAGATATACTGCAGCTTATCATTGTAAAACCGGCAATCCTCCACACTGATCGTGAAGGTGACCGTCTTTGATTCACCGGGCTGCAAAGTGATCTGCTGGAAACCTTTCAATTCTTTGACAGGCCGCACCACAGAACCGACGAGATCGCGCAGGTACAACTGCACTGTTTCTGTACCTGCCCTGGCGCCGGTGTTCTTCAACACCACACTGGCCGTGATCGGTTTGCCTTTTTGCAGAACACCATTACTTAATTGCACCGGACCATAACTGAATGTGGTGTAATGCAATCCGTAGCCGAAAGGAAATTTCGGATAAATGGAAAGATCGGTGTAGGAAGAACGGTAGTTACGGTCGCTGTCGTTCTGTGCAGGGCGACCGGTATTGAAATGACTGTAATAAATGGGGATCTGTCCTTCTGTGATCGGAAAACTCATCGGCAGTTTACCGGAAGGATTGTAGTCGCCGAACAATACATCGGCCATCGCATCACCGGCCGTTGTGCCCAGCCACCAGGTATATAATATGGCAGGTGCATGATCGGCGGTCCAGTTGAAAATGAGCGGACGACCCGCACTGATCATCACGATCACAGGTTTACCAGTGGCCACGATCGCTTTCACCAGTTGTTCCTGTACGCCCGGAAAGCCAATGCTGCTGCGGCTTTTGGCCTCCCCACTCATGTCACGAGCTTCGCCGACACTGAGGATGACGATATCCGACTGCAATGCCGTGGCTACTGCTTCCGCGAATCCTGCTGTCACCGTATCATTGACATTGCATCCCTTCGCATACAGCAATTTTGTATCTGCTCCGACTTTTTTCTGTACCCCTTCATATAAAGAAGTAACACGGATGCTGTCATCCGGCCAGTCGTAACTCCAGAAACCGAGGTTATCACTTTTCGCTTTGGCAAAGGGGCCGATCAGGGCGATCTGTCTTTGTGCATTGTCTTTCCCGATAGCCGTTTTGGAAAGCGGCAGCAGGCTGTGCTCATTCTTCAGCAGCACGATACTCTTCTTCGCGATATCCCGTTCAATGGCGAGATGCTCCGGATTGTTCCACTGCGCTTTTTCGCGGGCTTCATCACTGAAGCGGTACGGGTCATCGAACAGACCCATTTCAAATTTCTTGGTGAGGATCCTTTTCACCGCGTTATCGATCACGGTCATTTTCACTTTGCCTTCCTTCACCAGTTTCACGAGGTGCTGGATATAACTGCGGCTCTCCATATCCATATCACTGCCGCCATTGGCGGAGGCCAGTGCCGCTTCATAATTATCTTTTACATAGCCATGGTTGATCATTTCTCCGATCGATCCCCAGTCGCTCACCACAAATCCTTTGAACTTCCACTCCCCTTTCAATATCGTACGCATCAGGTATGCATTCGCACTGGCCGGGATCCCGTTCAGGTCGTTGAAGGAATTCATGAACGTAGCCGCACCCGCATCCGCAGCGGCTTTGAAAGGAGGCAGGTACACTTCATGCAGCTGACGCAGGCTCATGTCCACACTGTTATAATCACGACCACCCACTGCAGCGCCGTATGCCGCGAAGTGTTTGGCGCAGGCCATCAGTGCATCGGTGTTGCCAAGACCTTTACCCTGGAATCCTTTCACACGCGCGGTCGCGATCTTCGATCCCAGATAAGGATCCTCACCCGCGCCTTCCATCACACGGCCCCAGCGGGGATCCCGCGCGATGTCAACCATCGGCGCAAAGGTCCAGTGTACACCCGCCGCACTCGCTTCGGTAGCGGCTACGCGCGCGCCTTTCTCCATCGCTTCCAGATCCCAGCTCGCGGCTTCGCCCAGCGGAACGGGAAAGATGGTGCGGTAACCATGGATAATATCCTGCCCGAAGAGTAAGGGAATTTTTAAGCGCGACTGCATCGCGATGTCCTGCAGTTCTTTGGTTCTTTTCACACCCGTCACGTTCAGCATGGAACCGACCTTGCCGTCTTTGATCTGTGACAACAGATTGTCGTCATTGGTCAGCGGACCGGTCGCGGCCCAGGGACCATTGTACTGATTCATCTGCCCGATCTTTTCATCAAGGGTCATCAGTTTCAGCACGGAGTCCACTTTCTGCGGGATCGTTTTGCGTTGTGCGGACACGGTCATGGACGCGAGTAAACCCGCGCAAAGGATCAGGTGTTTCATCTTCATGTTTATTATTGTTGGACGAGCCGCAGCAGGAAACCCCCGCCCGGCGCCATATGTATCGTGATC
>JAKPSI010000097.1 GCA_029555415.1 Bacteroidota bacterium
AAATAAAGTGGTACTACGAAAATGGCGACCTGCGCAATCGTAAGTAACGCAGACCCGATCAGACTCCTGAAATAATAGAGCATCAGGAAACCGACGCTCATCCCGATACGGAGCACGTTAGCCCGCCAGGTAAGTCCAATACCTACTGCAACAACCGCCACGGCCAGCACTACAAGACGGTCCTTCGCTTTCAGGAAAGGTATGAGCAGAATAAAGAAGGCCACGGGTGTGACGATCCTGGGGTAAATTTCATTGAAATATTTGATTGCGATCGGTATCGCAAAAAAGCTCAGTAAAAAGATCAGCAGGCAGAGTTTCAGCATTCTTCCACTCCACTGGAAACCCATTCCGGCCATCATTGCAAGCGGGATGATGAGCGAAAGTCCGCCTCCTGTATGGATCAAAGTGTTCTTATAATCCTGATATCCGTTGGCGGTGATCATACCATGAACGATCGCCACGAAATTCCAGGCCAGCATCAGGTAGTATATCGTTAAAGCAGGTCGCGGGATATCGGCCTTCCAGTCCGTTTTTGCCATTAAGGCGATCAGACACCCGATCGTTACATATAAAAGGATGAAATAGTTGTCGGAATTGATATCCAGTTCTGCGTCATGAAGGATATATGCGAATTCATACACGAACAGGCACAGGAACGACAGGAAGATGAGCTTGCTTTGTTTCTTTTCTGGCATCATACCCTGTCATTTAATTTTATTTTCAGCTCCCCGAAATAAGTCCCTTCATAAAACCGCTTATATACCGGATCATTCCCTTCTCTGTCCAGTGAATCGGTAAGTGTACCATCTGCGGTATAAACAGGATGGACCATCAGTTCCACCTTCCCTTTAGTGATCGTATTCGTATCCGTAATGAATGAATGCAAGGTTTCAAAATTCCCGGAGAATGCCACGTTCCTGTTCCTCATCCGGCGATTGATGAGATCCCTGTAAAAGCCTTTCAGCCTGGAACCGGAACGATAAGTTTGCGCGATCCTCAACGGATAGCCTTTTTCCATACAGAGTTTCAGGAATATCGGAAAAAATGCCGGTTGTGTATGAATGTGATGGTGTGAGTTGATATGCGAGGGGATCAGACCGGCTGCTTCAGCGATACTGATCTGCGCAGAGATCTCCTCATAAAATGCTTTTCCGGAGCGTTTTCCCAGGAACAAAAAGCTTTTTGTGGTGGCCGCTTTGTTCCAGGTTCCATCATTGTTCAGGAACTTCCTGATATTAAATCCTGAAACGGGTTTGCCTTCCGTTAGGTTCACATGTACACCCAGGGATGATTCGAATCCGGAGCCCTTGAACATTCCGATGGCCCCGGAGGTTGCAGGCATACCGGTCATCAATGAAGCGCTCTGGATCAAACCCTGCCGGAAGCAATGCAGAATAGCGCGGTTCACCGGGTCTGAATAACCCAGATCATCAGCATTGACTATTATTTTCAGGTCAGGTGACATTCAACTATGAATAAGGTTTCTGGACTTCACATTTTTAACCATGACTTCGGATAGAACTCTTCGGTGATCCTTTTGCTCTTTTCGGTATCCGTAAACAGGCGCAGGGGGCAGATAACAATCTTTTCGTTATTGGAATTCAAAAAGCCACCCCACCAGCTGAAAGTACTGTTCGCAAGGATATTATGTCTGCACATCGACATCAGCTGAAGGTCCTTATAACTATTATCCCCTGAATTGCCGGTGATGAATTCGTGCTTATAATCAGCAAGCCATGTCAGATTCGTCCGGCACCATTCCGGATTATCGGATATGATATAGAATACAGCGTCGCCGGCTTTCTCCGTTATGAATTTAAAGGCATTTGGGTAATAATCGCTTGAACTGAGTTCAAAAAAACCAAGTGCATTATTGACATAATCGCCCCGGCGGATATGCACGCTAACGGAGTTACCGGAGCGGATCGCCTGCGCTCTTTTTTCATTCACTTCATCAAGCGGTATTTTGAATGCAAGTTCTTTACGAATGATATCCGCATACTCCTCAAAATAGGCCGGGTTGCCCCATTGGCCTTCCAGATAATACAATTTGCCGGGTTTCAGGTCAAGCAGGTCCTTATTAAAACGGCCCTTATCCTTGATGAAACGAAATCCGGGCAAGCCAAGTTTGAGGAATGCGTGCGTGAGCTTATACATCGCAAAATACCAATACCGGCTGATACCGGCGGCACGTTTTGTTCGTTTCCCGATCACCACATCAAGCTTTACCGGAAAGATCCTTTCCAGTTCCATACCATTATGTATCCTGGCAAAATTATAGGCGCGTATATCCGCCCTGACCTTTATGCCCGGATAACGTAACTGTAATGCACGATAGCTGGCGTATTGCAGCATCTGATTACCAAGCCCCGCGTCAAAACGTACAATGATCATTTATTCCATTTTTTTTATGAACCGGGCCGGGTTTCCTGCCCAAATTTCACCAGCAGGAACGCTCTTAGTCACAACTGAGCAAGCCCCGATCACAGCGCCATCTCCGATCTGTACACCTTTAAGAACCGTTGAATTCGCGCCAATGAAAACGTTATTCCCGATGATGACCGCCGCTTTCTGCGTTGAATCATTTTCATTCGCATTCCTTTTGGATACGGACAATGGATGAAAATCCGTATCGTAGATACAGGTTCCGCCACCGATCATCACATGATCACCTATAGTGATGCTGTGCTGGCAATTGATCGCAACGAAACTCATGCCCACATGATCTCCGATCAGGAGACTCGCTCCGGGTCCGACCACTAAAGAACAACGCTGCACCCTTCCAATAGGATTTGAACTGATGGAGTTGTTCAGCCTGAGGTCCTGCCCTACCCTGCATTTGCCGCCTCTGGCGATCATGACATAGGGCACCCCTTTAGAGGACACAGAGCCTGTATCGATCTTATTACAATAAAAGAGGAAGCGGGTCCAGTACAATGAAAGGAAATTGGAGATCATGACCCGGACCTTCCGGAATATTTTATATATGGATGATATCAGTTCCCTCATGGCTGATCCTCCAGGATTTTATGATATGCGTTGGTCAGGTCAGACAGGATAGCGTCGCGGTCGTGCCGACTAGTCGCGGACCTGATACCGCCTGCAGACAAGATTTTTGCCCGTTCAGGGTCTGTCAGCAATCCGGCGATAGCCGCGGCCAATTCGTGCGGAGAATTGGAAGGGACCAGGAAGCCGGCCGTACCCTGTTCCACAATGGTAGGGATCCCGCCAACGCTGGTTGCCACAACCGGCACACCAATGATCTGTGCTTCGCACACACTGTTCGGACTATTCTCGATATAGGAAGCATGTACAAAAAGGTCACTGTCTTTCAGGAATGCGATAAGTGCATCACTGTCTTTCGCTCCTACGATCCGAACACTGCAATCATTGCATGTGAATCCAAGCTGATGTTCAAAGAATTTCACGACCGGATCATTTTCCCTGAGTCCTGCTACCAGCCATTCAAATTCAAAAGATCTGAATTGCATTAGTAATCTGGCCGATCTCATGACAAGATCCAGTCCTTTATAGATCGTAGTGGAAAGCGTGGATACGATGATGAATTTCTGCCTTTTAGCCGGCTGCCATTTCTGTGTTTCATAGAAAACGGGACGCAATACTTCATCTACATGGAAATACTTCGCCTGTGGTGCGATGAGTCCTGAAACGGAATGATCCCACGCGGTACGCCCCATCAGGTATTTTGCCTTGCTGAAATAAGTAACCTCACGTTCCGCCTGTTTTGCGAATCTTTTTTTATCAAAGAGCAGACTGTTTCCCATCAGATGCTTCCTGAAGAATGAGGGTTCAAAAAGTATATTATGCCAGCTCATTCCCGCGGGATAAAATGCATTATTATAAGGAGCGATGATACCCTGCATATGTATGACGACCGGAACATTCGTATGACCCTGAATCAGGGAAAAAGCGTTCTCCGTTCCGAAAATCTGAATGATATCGGGTTTGAAATCACTGATGACACGCAGGAGATCCGGGAGGTACTCCTCTGAGTCGATCCTGCAGGACCAGTTATAGAAAAGCTTTGAAAGTCCTTTCCGTTTCTTTTTGGCAAGCGGGTAATAGGAAACCCGCTCACCGGGCTGATCACCGCCAGGGTTGGCATGAAAGAAAGAAATACCCAGAGTGATATCGGTCCTTTCACGTATCAACTGTTCAAGTGAAGAAATCCAGCCGCCTCCATGGTAATGATGCATACCCTGTGCGTATAAAGAAGGCGTATTTGTGAACCAAAGGACTCTCATAAATCAGTTCCGGGTCTGCAGTTATTTTTTGAAACGTACGAAAAGGATATAATCGCGCCAGAAGGTCCATGGCTTCGTGTTCACATAGTGTCTGGCATAGATCTTCTTGTAATCTTCTTTGTATCGTTTTGGGATGATCTCTGTAAGATCCTCAACACCGATCATGATCTCATCCATATTCCAGGGGCGGCCCCATAAATTGGTGAAGATCGCGAACGCCGTTTGTTCGGTACGGTTGTCCGGGTGTTTCGCGAGGAAATCACATAACACATCCCACTTCGGATAATGGGAGAATGTACCCTGAGCGAATGTCACACCTGAGTTCATTGGGGGTTTCTGATAAGCATCTTCTTTCAGGAACTCAACAAGTGGTTCACTGTAACAGGCCTCCGATACTTCCTGCCCAAGCATCAGATAGGGTGCTTTGGTATCCGGGAAGGAAGGTTTGGGATTATGGAACCAGAGTACATCGGTATCGGTATAAAGGATGCGTTCATCCTTACAGAGGTATTGAATGCCGGCGAATTTCTTTCCCCACAATTCATGTGCGGCATAATGATCCAGATTATCATTACCCAGTTTTTTGAAATAAGCGGCACATTCCTGCCAGGGTACAATGGTCACTTTCCGGGGCC
>JAKPSI010000114.1 GCA_029555415.1 Bacteroidota bacterium
ATCCTTTACCGTCATGAGATCGAGGGCTTCACCTCTGTTCCCGTTATCGGCGAAGTGGTGTATGAGAAATCCGGTGAACAGATCGTGATCGGAAACGGAAAGCGGACCTTCATTGCGGAACAATTCCGTAACCTTCGTACATCCCTGCATTATATTGGTTTGAATGCTGACCGTAAGAAGCTGCTCATTACCTCAACTGTTTCAGGTGAGGGCAAGAGTTTCATCGTTGCAAACCTTGGTGTAAGTCTCGCCATGGCCGGTAAGAAGGTAGTTGTACTGGAGTTCGATCTCAGCGATCCTACTTTGAGTCAGAAACTCGGCTTTACTGCAACAAAAGGGATCACCGATTATCTCAATGGCACAGCGGAGCCGGAAGAGATCGTAAGAAGGACAGCGGTCCATGAGAATCTATTCATCATGCCGGCGGGCCCTTTGCCTGAGAATCCTTCTGAAATGATCATGAGCGATAAAGTGCCGGAACTGCTCAATTACCTGACAGGTATTTTCGATTATATCATCGTCGATTCTGCCCCTGTTGGTTTATTGTCGGATGGTTATGTGCTGTCCGGATACTGCGATGCAACCTTATACGTGGTAAGGCATCGTCATACCAGGAAAATTTCGATCCAAAGACTGGATGAGAATAATAAAGTGAATGAATTGAAGAATGTGGCCATTGTGTTCAATGGAGTTCGTGCCCGCGGATTCGGTAATAACGGTTACGGCTATGGGTATGGCTATGGTTACATCTATGATGAAGGCAAGAAGAAGAAGAAGCGTGAACAGTCTAAGACCGTGAATTCATAATACCGAAGTTCCTTTTCCGGGTCGGTTTGATCCGGGGAATGTTCGAATATTATACACTCGTGATCAGGTATCCTCTGTGACTGAGGCTGAAGAAGCCAGTCAGTTTTTAAAAACCAGTGATGAATTGCTATCCATGAAGGAATCACCAGCAGCAATGCTGGTTGAAATTGTTAACATTAAACCTGGTTTTATGAGTGCTGAAAGAAAATGGTTTGCAGTGTGTACCCGAGCCCGAAATGAAAAGAAGATTTCAGAAAGGCTGACACGTAACAACATTGAGAACTACTGCCCCCTGAACAAGATCAGGCGGCAATCCGGCGACAGGAAAAAAGCGATCCTAGAGCCTTTGTTCCCTTCGTACGTATTCGTTCGTACCACGGAAGAGGAACTGACACTTTTGAAGAAAACTGAGGGTGTGGTGAATATAGTGTTCTGGCTTGGTAAGCCGGCAGTATTTCCTGACTATGAGATCCTTACGGTCAGGAGATTTCTGAATGATTATGAGAATGTCAAGCTGGAAAAGACCGTCGTATCAATGAATGATCATGTGCGGGTTCTGACAGGTCCCATTATGGAGCAGGAAGGGAATGTGATCTCCGTTAATTACAAGACCGTGAGAATTACACTACCGACGATGGGTTACATGATGGCAGCTGAAGTGGAAGTTAAGAACGTTGAAGTTATTCCGGTGATCCCGACTCAGGTTTCGGAAAGCCGTCAAACTCTTTACGCAATAAAATAAACCGTCACACTATGAAACTTAACAGCAAAATTTACATTGCAGGCCACAAAGGTCTTGTGGGTTCTGCGATCACACGCGCGCTCCGTAAGCGTGGTTTCAGCAATCTGGTTTACCGGACATCCAAAGAACTGGACCTCCGGAATCAGCAGGCCGTTCAGGATTTCTTTGAAGAAGAACAGCCGGAATACGTATTCCTGGCAGCAGGAAAAGTTGGAGGCATTGTTGCCAACAATACTTATCGTGCTGAGTTCATCTACGACAACATGATGATCGTTTCCAACATCGTTCATGCTGCCTATCAGCACAACGTAACCAAACTGCTTTTCCTCGGAAGTTCCTGCATCTATCCTAAAATGGCTCCTCAGCCCATCAAAGAGGAATACCTGCTCGCTGGTGCACTGGAATATACGAATGAGCCTTACGCTATCGCCAAGATCGCCGGCATCAAATTATGTGAAGCCTACCGTGATCAGTATGGTGCGAACTTCATCAGCGTTATGCCTACCAACCTTTATGGCATTAATGATAACTACCACCCGGAGAATTGTCACGTACTTCCGGCCCTGATCCGTCGTTTCCATGAAGCAAAGCTCAGCGGAAAATCCGAAGTAGTGATCTGGGGTTCCGGTCGCCCGAAACGTGAATTCCTGTTCGCCGATGATCTGGCTGATGCCTGCCTCTTCCTCATGGAGAATTATAATGATAAAGAGATCGTGAATATTGGATGTGGTGAAGACCTCAGCATCCGCGAACTGGCTGAAGTGGTCAAGGAAGTTACCGGATTCCCCGGCGAACTTGTCTTTGATACCTCCAAGCCGGATGGTACGCCCAGGAAATTACTGGATGTATCCAAACTTCATGGATTAGGATGGCACCACACCACACCTCTCAGCGAGGGCATGAAGATCGCTTACAACGATTTTTTGCACAAGCAGGAACTTAAAGAGGCGCTTGCGACTCATTGATCCGAACACTTAAAAGTATAAGTGTTCAGAAAATGCCCTGAGGGCTAAACGGACACTTATCAGTCAACAATTTTAAAAAAAACTTTATTCCGACAGTATATGAAAAAGATCCTTATTACCGGAGCCGGTGGTTATATCGGCACACAGATGGTTGAATATTTCCTCGAAAATGGTTATGAAGTCATTGCACTGGATAAATACCTTTTCGGTAACACATTAAAAGACC
>JAKPSI010000098.1 GCA_029555415.1 Bacteroidota bacterium
GGCGGGAGGATCGAACGGATAGACTCTTCCATCAGTGTAAAAGAAAGGATCAATGAGATCAACGGAGAAGAACTCCATATGTTTCCCGGCGTCATAGACGACCAGGTGCATTTCCGTGAACCCGGATTGACACATAAAGGAACCATTCATTCGGAAAGCATGGCCGCGGTGGCGGGCGGCGTAACCAGTTTCATGGAAATGCCCAATACCATTCCCAACGCGCTCACACAGGAATTACTGGAAGAGAAATATGCGATCGGTGCAAAGACCTCCCTCGCCAATTACTCCTTCTTCATGGGTACCAGCAACAACAATGCCGATGAAGTACTGCGTACGAACGATAAAAAAAAGGATGTATGCGGTATCAAGATCTTCATGGGTGCCAGTACGGGCAATATGCTGGTGGACAGTCCCACCCAACTTCACCGTGTTTTCCGCGAAGCGGAAGTACTCATCGCCACGCATTGTGAGGATGAGACCATCATCCGGAACAATAAAGAAAGAGTGCTGAAGGAAGGACGCGCACTGGTACCGGCCGATCATCCGGTGATTCGCGATGAGGAAGCCTGTTATGCTTCTTCACTCTATGCCATCCAGATCGCCAAGCAATACAATACCCGTTTACACATCCTGCATATCAGTACAGCGAAGGAACTGATCCTGTTCTCGAACATGATGCCACTGAAAGAGAAAAGGATCACGACAGAAGTCTGTGTGCATCATCTGCATTTCACCAGCGATGATTACGCAAGGCTCGGCAACCGCATCAAATGTAATCCCGCCATCAAAGCGCCCTTCAATAAGGAAGCCCTTTGGGAAGGCTTGCTGGACGACCGGCTGGATATCATCGCTACCGATCATGCGCCGCATACAATCGCGGAAAAAGAGGAGCCTTATGAGCATGCGCATGCGGGACTGCCCCTTGTACAGCACCCCCTGCTGCTGATGTTGCATTATTATAAGGAAGGACGCATCAGTCTGGAAAAGATCGTGCGGAAAATGAGCCACGCCCCAGCGGACTGTTTCCAGATCGCGGAGCGCGGCTATATCCGGGAAGGATATTTTGCGGATCTGGTGATCGCCGATCTGCAGCAAAGTACCACCGTAAGTAAAGAGAACATCCTGTATAAATGCGGCTGGAGTCCGCTGGAAGGTTTCCGCTTCCCGGCCGCCCTGACCCATACTTTCGTGAACGGACATCTGGTGTATGGAAACGGACAGTGGGATGAATCTCAGCAAGGTATGCGGTTACGTTTCGACCGCTGAACCCATTAACTGACTGAAATACGGCTCATGCAAATAGACGCTACTTCCTTCAATGATATTTCGATCTTTCACCACGAAGAAGAATTCTCCATCTTCCATAAACTGAATTTCACACGCACTATCGGCGGCCGGGAATGGCTGCGTAAATTCTTCACTGAGCCGCACAATGACCTTAAAAAGATCATGGGTACACAGACCGTGATCCGCACACTGATGGAGCATGTGCACGACTGGCCGACGGATATCAGCAATGGTACAGTGCTGGTCATGGATAAATTCATGGACTACGCGCTGGACCCCATTCCGGAAAACGTGAACAGCATCAACGGACTTATCTATAAATGGCTGCACAGTGAGGATTATTCCATGGTCAGTTATTCCGTTCCGCATTTCGCTGATTTTTTCAGGGGGCTGCGCAATGTGACCTCCCTGATGGACGGACTGAACCTGCCTCCCAACATTCAGATCTATATCGACCGCATCAATCAGTTACTGCGAGAAGCACCATTGAAGGAATTATCGCAAACACGTGCCCGCGAAAAATTCAGTATCCAGCAGCACCTCTACTTCGGTTTTCATTTAAGGGGCCGGTACCGCAGCAGCACGCTGGAGCTGATCGACATCTTCAGCCGGCTGGATGCCTGGTATTCCATGGCCGTTGCGGTGAAGACCTATCAACTGAGTTTCCCGGAATTCGTGGAACAGGATACGCCATTGGTGGATGCGAAAGGACTGTATCATATTTTATTGCCGGAGCCGGTGCCTTACGATCTGCAGATGAATCCGGAACATCATTTCCTGTTCCTGACCGGTGCCAACATGGCCGGCAAAAGCACACTGATCAAATCGGTGGGTGCCGCTGTTTTTCTTGCGCATATCGGCATGGGTGTGCCTGCACAAAAAATGAAACTGACCCTGTTCGACGGGCTGCTGAGCAATATCAATGTGATGGACAATATCGCGCGTGGTGAAAGTTATTTCTTCAATGAGGTACAGCGGATCCGGAACACGATCGAAAAGATCAATAACGGCAAAAAATGGCTGGTACTGATCGATGAACTGTTCAAGGGCACCAATGTTCAGGACGCAATGAAATGTTCACTCACCGTGATCAAGGGCCTCATCAAAATACCGAATTCACTCTTCATCCTTTCCACGCACCTGTATGAGATCGGCGATGAGCTGAAGAATTATCCCAACATCAGTTTCCGTTACTTCGAGACCATCCTTACAGAAGACCAGCTCAGCTTCAGCTACCAGCTGAAAGAAGGGATCAGCAATGACCGGATCGGCTACCTCATCCTGAAAAGGGAGAAAGTGGTGGACATGCTGGAGAAATTGTAAATTCACAGCCTAATCATTGCGCGTATGAGAAAGCTGGTATTGCCGGCAGGCCTGCTCCTGCTGTTCGCGGCCGAGATCGGAAAAGTATATTTCATCATGCCTTTTCCGGGCAGCCAGCGGGCCGATACGCTTTCGCTCGCTTATTTCATCCATCGTAATATCTGGATACTCAGGGCCGCGGCTATTCTGACGATCGCTGCAGGGATCTATCTCCGATGGACCCGTTTCGGCAAACTGAAAAGATCCGCCACGCTCCTGGTACTGGCACTGTACGCGGTCATCTTTTATTTCTTTAACTATAAATTCCTGGCCGATAAAATGTTTTATCAGCCGGGTGTCCGTTCATTCGTTACACAAACCGAAAACAAGGTAAAGCCGCAGCAACTGGTACTGGGTGTAACGATCAATGGTGAATCAAAAGCCTACCCGATCCAGATCATCGGTTATCATCATCAGGTGCAGGACACCATTGGCGGCACACCGGTCATCGTTACATACTGCACGGTTTGCCGTACCGGTCGCGTTTACAGTCCGATGCTCAATGGTAAAAAAGAAAGCTTCCGTTTGGTGGGCATGGATCATTTCAATGCCATGTTCGAAGATGCAAGCTCCGGCAGCTGGTGGGCACAAGCAACCGGAACAGCTGTGACCGGAAAAAGAAAAGGGCAACAACTGGATCTGATCCCTTCAGAACAAGTGACTCTGGCATCATGGTTCCGGGATCATCCTGATGGAACCGTACTTCAGCCCGATACCACCTATAAGAAACAATATAAAGACCTCGAAGGATTCGATAACGGAACGATCAAAGGATATCTCGAGAAAAGGGACAGCGGTTCCTGGCAATTCAAATCATGGGTGGTAGGGATCAGCCTTGGACAAGCTTCAAGTGCCTACGACTGGAATGACCTGCAACAGGAAAAGATCATTCAGGACTCTTTATCCGGAACACCTTTGTTGCTTGCACTGGAACCTGACAGTGTTTCATTCCATGCATGGGACCGGAGACTGGACGGACAAACACTATCCTTCCAGATGAAAGACAGTCTGACCGGCTGGGGTGCCATGATGCAGCTGCTTACAGACAACAACTCCGGTTCATTCTGGAACTGGAACGGGAAATGTATTTCCGGTACATTAAAAGACAAACAACTCACAAAACTGCAGGCTTCGCAGGAATTCTGGCATGCCTGGCAACATTTTCAACCTGCCACTCGTCAATATCATATAAAGAAAAACAAGTAGTGCCTGCCTTATGAAACGCATCCCCCTCCTGCTCACCGCATGCCTTTGCTGCGGAACGATCTTCGCACAAACAAGAACATTTGATGTACAGCATTATGCATTTGACATCAGTCTGAACGACAGCACGAATGTCATTGAAGGCAGCGCTGAGATCAAAGTACAGTTCACTGAACAGACTTCAACTGCGGATATCGATCTGGTGATGAAAGATGACAAGACAGGAAAAGGCATGACCGTTACACAGGCATGGGTGAATGGCGCCGCCGGATTCGTCAGGACCGAAAAAGGTATCAGGATCATGCTGAAACAGGCTGCTAAAGCCGGTGATACAGCAACCATCCATATCGTATACAGTGGTATTCCGAAAGACGGACTGATCATTTCAAAGACCAAATTCGGGAAACGCACCTTCTTTGCCGACAACTGGCCGGACCGCGCGCACAACTGGATCCCCTGTGTGGATATACCCGGTGATAAAGCGCCGGTCGATTTTACCGTGTCAGCACCCGATCATTACAGGATCATTTCGAATGGTGTACTCATATCTGAAACGGCTATGCCCGGCAACCGGAAGACCACACACTGGCAGGAGACCAATCCCCTGCCCCCGAAAGTAATGGTGATCGGCGCCGCTGATTTCGCTGTGGAAGAAACAGGATCTGTCAATGGTGTTCCGGTCAGCAGCTGGGTGTTCGCCGATGCAAGGGACAATGGTTTCCATGATTACAAACCCGCGAAGGACATACTCGGTTTCTTCATGGACTATATCGGACCATATGCATATAAGAAACTCGCGAATGTGCAGTCCGCCACCATCTTCGGCGGTATGGAAAACGCGAGCTGTATCTTTTATTTCGAAAACTCAGTTACAGGCAAAGGAGGCATCGAAAGCCTGCTGGCGCATGAGATCGTGCATCAGTGGTTCGGGGATATGGCTACTGAGAAAGCATATCCGCACCTCTGGCTGAGTGAGGGATTCGCGACCTACCTCACTCATATCTATATTGAAAAGAAATACGGAACGGATAGTCTGGAAAATGAAATGCGCACGGACCGCGATGCGATCATTGAATTCGCCAATACGCATCCGCAACCTGTAGTGGACAGCATTTCACCGACCATGAGTCTGCTCAATGCCAACAGTTATCAGAAAGGCGGATGGATCTTACATATGCTGCGGAATGAAACGGGTGACAGTGCTTTTCACCGCATTGTCCGCACTTATTATGACTGCTACAAGGGAAAGAATGCGGAGACGCGTGACCTGCAGGCGGTGGCGGAAGAGATCAGTGGCATGAAACTCGATAGTTTTTTCAGGCAGTGGTTGTTCCGCCCGGGTATGCCGGAACTGAAGATGGACCTTACCTATATGCCCCGGCTGAAAAGATACCGGTTAACGGTAACGCAATCACAAACCGGTGAGCCCTTCCGTTTCCCGCTGGAGTTCAGGGTCACTTCCACCAAAAACAAGATCATCCCCATCCGTATGAATATTTCAAAGCGTTTGGAATCCATTCTGCTCCCGGCGGGTGTAAAACCGGCTGTGGTGGCCGGGGATCCGCATGCCAGGCTCCTTTACAAGGGCGACCTGTCGTGGATGCTGCTGAAATGAGCCGGGCATGACCCATAATACCCTCCCGGCGGTATCTCCGGGGCGGGGCTTTTCTGTATATTTCCGGAAATTTATCTGCTATGAGTAGTGTTCCCACAGGTGGCAGTGCCATCAAGAATATCCTGATCGGTGTTGTGACCACGGTTGTTGCATACAGTATCTTCTATTACTTCCACGACATGCAATTGCAGCGGGAAGAAAAACACAAAAAAGAAAAAGCCACGCTGGATGCCTGGACCTCCATGCTGAAATACGAGCACATCAGTGCACTGGGGTTATACTCTGCTTACTGCGATGATGATCCGCAGGAACAACTGGAGAACATCATTTATGAAAAGAATCAGCTTATCAACAATTATTCCATCATCCAGGGTGCGGAGAATGTGGACCCTGACATGAAACAGTTCATCTCCACCGCTATTGGCAGTACCCGCGGGACCATCCGGGAACTGGAGAATTTCCTCACTGATCTCAAAGCAATGAAAAAGACCAGCGGTGAGATCACGCTGGACAATGAGGAATTCAAGAAGATGAATGAACAGTACAGCAAGAAACTAGTCAAGGATAATGAACGGAGGCAGCTGAGTATCGACCAGACGTTCAAGATCCTGAACGAGAAATTCGATAAAAAACTCACCGTACCCGGTGATTCGATGCATGTGACCGAGAATGACCTGCTCGGAAAATGGAAGGAGTCAGCCATTGATAAAACATTTGAGTTCCGTTCCGACCATACCATGACCATGGGCTACAAAGGACAGGATTACACGGCAACATGGAGCTTCACGAACAATACGATCAAAATGGATTTTGATGACAAGAGTGGTTCGCTGGAACTGCATGTCACCGACAGGCAGGAACAATTCCTGTTCGGAAAACTCAATGATGAAGCGACCATAAGACAGTTTTGCAAACTTTAAACGCCGGCCAATGAATTTGAACCACCTTCGGGTGGTTTTTTTATGCCGGCCAAAAGACACTATCGGTCGAACCACTTCTTGAATGACGGCGCTTTTTCCCGGCTGATATCCTGCTCCATTTTCAGGGGGGCTTTCAGATGTACCACTAACTTCTGATTTTCCTGCGGTTTAATACTCTGTATCGCATCGATGTGAATGATCGATTGCCGGTTGGCGCGGTAATAATGTCGCGGATCCAGCATTTCCTCGATCTCATCCAGTGTGGTGAAATCGAGTATATATTTCTCCCCGCTGAAGGTGATCAGGTAATTCAGATTCTCACGGTAGAAACAGGCGATGTCCCGGGTCAGGACCGGCAACCAGCTGTTCCTGACCTTGACAACGAACTTCTCCTTGTAGGCCGGAATGGCCTCCTGCGGCCTCGCGATCATTTTTAAAAGCGCATTCACATCATTCGGGTATGGTGAACGGCTGTTGATGATCGTACGGGCTTTATCGATCGCTTTGATCAGTTCATCCTGATCAACTGGCTTCAGCAAATAATCAATGCCATTCACTTTGAAAGCTCTGATCGCGTATTCATCATAAGCGGTGGTGAAAATGACGGGGCATGACAAACTGAAACGGTCGAAAATCTCAAAACTCACGCCATCGCTCAATTGTATATCCGCGAAAATGAGGTCCGGTTCAGCGTTTTCCATGAACCATTTAAAACTGGTCTTGAGACTGGGTAATACTTCGGCAATGGTCACATCCTCCGCTACTTCCGAGATCTTAAACTTCAGTTCCCTTGCGATCAGGCTTTCGTCTTCTATGATCACTGCTTTCATAACAATGGTATTTTAACGGTAAAAAAGGATGCGGTTTCCTCAATGACCATTTTACGGTCGCTCAGGTATTCGTACAGGGACATCATATTCTGGAGTCCTTGTTTATTACTTGTTTCTACAAAATTCTTGCGTTGCAGGTTATTCCGGACCACCAGGTTATCATTTTCAACAAAAAGATCGATGACCAATGGCGATTCCGGGTCCGCTGTATTGTGTTTAATGGCGTTTTCTACCAGGTTTTGCAGTGTCACCGGCGCGATACGCCGATGGTGATATTCTTCGTCAATGGACATATTGATCTGTAATGCATCTTCAAAGCGTGTCTTTTGCAGATCATTGTATAACCGGACGAACCTGATCTCCTCAGAGAGCGGAACCAGTTCATTATCCCTGTTCTTCAGTACATAACGATATACTTTGCTCATTTTATCGAGGAACTCACCTGCCAGTTTACTGTTCAGCCGGATCAGGCTCCCGAGTGAGGTCAGCGAGTTAAAAAGGAAATGCGGATTCAAATGCTGCTTCAGGTTCTCGTACATCACAAGGGCCTTCTCCTTTTCCAGTAACTGTGCCTTGCTTTCCAGATGTAAAAGACGTTCTTTTTGCCGGATCCTGTAGCGATACAAAGCATATATTGAGCCCAGAAAGACAATGACCATAAGGGCCATGAACCATGCAGTGCGAAAAAACGGGCTTCTGATAATGATCACCAGAACAGTTTCCCGGGACACCCAGGAACCATTGAGTGACATGGTTTTTACCCTGAACGTGTACTTCCCCGGCGGCAGATTATTATAAATGGCTTCGGCATTTTTACCAGCCTTCATCATACTGTCGTCAACACCCTCCAGTTGATAAACAAACCCATAAGGGAATATTTCCTTGTCAGTAAGTGACCCGAATTTGAAGACAAGGGCATTCTCATCCGGATTCAGCCGGATCATCCCGGACTGATCCGTGAATTTGCGGACACCATTCACTTCAAGGGCGCTTATCACCGGATTCACGGATGCCGGTTTATAGGATAGCCGGTCCGGAAAAAATTCAACTATGTGATAGTTTGCAACTACCAGCACATTACCATCAACGGTAAGGCAGGAATAGTTATCATAATTCGTGATGCCATCGCTGATCGCAAGGCTGAAATTATAATAGTGTTCGGATCCGGGATCCATCACCGAGAATCGATTCCGGGAAGCGCACCACAGTATCCCGTTCTTATCAGGTATAGCTTCACAGATCTCATCGGTCATCAGCCCATCACTTTGATAATAGTTTCTGACCCTTTTCGATCCCGGATCATAACTGCTGACCCCTGCTCCGTTATTCCCGAGCCATATTTTGCCGGAACGATCAATGAACATGGATGAGTAATACCCGTTGTAATCAAGCTTCGGATCGTCCTGCATTTTGATATAGCTGATATGATCATGAACATCCAGGCATCCGATCCATCCGAAACCGGCAACGAACCAGAGTTTCCCGTCATTTGCCAAGTTAAGAAAGCCAAAAACGGGTTTTTGACCATTTTCCAGTGTATCCAGCGGCGGTTTGATCCTGATGATCTTCCCGGTTTTCCTGTTCCAGCGAATGAGTGAATAATAATTACACAGATAGGTAACAGAATCGTTGTTGGAGATAATATCCTGGACCCTGAAGTCCTTGTCCAGTTTAACGGGCGGAACATAAGGGAATAATATTTTTTGTCCCTGCAGAAGGAACCATGTTCCCTTTGTAGTAAAGAAGAAAACCGAATCACCGTACAGCCTAATACTGATCAGGCCACCAGGTAAATGACCCTGTGGGTCCCTGACACTTTTCTGGAGGTCCAGTTTTTCCAGTTTATTCGATTGCGGGAAATAGTGGACCAGCTTACCGTCGATCAGACCTATCCACCAGCTCTTATCCCTTTCATCTTCACGGATGACCGTAATATGACCCTGCCGGAGTGCAGGATCAAGATCCCCGAACTGATAAAGCCGGAACAGTGACTTTGAAGGGTTACATCTTGACAGCCCTCCGGTGGTACCACACCAGATCGTCCCGTCAGCATCCTGGTATGCATCCCACATAAAATCACCTGCTATCGATAATGCGTCAGACGGGTCATGTTTTAATGGTATGATCCGGTCGCCATGCTTTCTGTCGATCATTAACATGCCATGTTCCCAGGAGGAGAACCATAGCCGTCCGTCGGTATCTTCAAATAAGGATGCACCGTTCGCGTCCTTCATAGCAGGTTTCAATGAAATACGCACAGTGATCTTCATTTGTCCGGGGTCTATCAATACTACGGACTTGTCAGTATTGTCAAAGGCCCAAAATCCACCGGATGATGATGTGGCGAGGGAACTAAAACTATGATGATAAGTGCCGCTTTGTTGCGGATAACCGGAAAAATCGTAATACCTGCCTTTTTGCAGGTCATAAAAATAAAGCCCCATCCTAGTAGCGAACCACATTCCCCTGTGAAGAGGATCCTCCAGCATACCTTTCTGACGGACGGAATAATCATGAAGGGAATCCGGAGATGTGTTGATGGGTTTAAAATCAATAAAGACGTCTCGTACAGAGTCGTATTGCATGATATTCCATTCACCGGTTGCCCAGATCGTTCCGTAATTGTCGCAAGCGATATTGTGGATGACACGTGCGAACCGGGTACTGGGGGTCTTATAATTCCGGAATGAATACCCTTCTGATGCAAATCGGAATATCCCGTTATTAGTAGCCCCCCAAATGTAGCCGTTCCGATCTTCACAGAGGTCCTTTATCCCGTTATCAATGATTGTTTGATCGTTACGCGACCTCGAAAAAGTATAAAAATGCTCTCCGTCAAATCTGTTCAGGCCATTCTGGGTACCAAGCCATAAATTTCCACGTCTGTCCTTCAGAAAAGACAATACAAAATTATTGCTGAGGCCATCCGCTTCTTTAAGATGATGAAATACCAGGTCAGATTGTTGTGCAAAAGGAACAAAATGACAAAACAGTAAGATCGATGACAGAAAAAACTTCCGCATGGGTCTAAAGTAAACAGGATCGGGAAATACACAAAAAAATCGGGGTCAATTGACCCCGATTTCCCTTTGAAGCGTGGTTATTTTCAAATGAACCGTTCAGGTCCGGTACAGATCAATAGAAGATCCTGATAAGAGAAGTAACGGGTGAATCATTGTTCTTTTTATAGACCTGCGTATAACCGGTCACATTCCCGTTTGCATCCTGCTCAAAAGTGAATTCGGTGATATAGGTATTCGCCCCTCTCACGCTGGTCACTTTCTTCATCAAGTGCTTGTTTGGCGCTCCTGTCATCGATTCGGACAAGACCGGCAAAGCAAAGAAATAGTCCAGCAGCGGAAGATTGAACTTAGAAGGCATGTCCTGATAATACTCAAAAGTACTGGTCTCCACAATAACACCAGTGCTGATTTTCTTTTCCACTAGAGTGATAAAATCACCATTAGAATAAGTGAATTCGTAATTATTCTCATCGTCCCTGAACGATTTTAGTTTACCGTCAGGATTATACTCAAATATGGTAGGGACGGCATTTGCCTGCTGCCCCTGACTATAATACTGGCATACGAAGCTGGACAGCTTTTTGTCAGCCAGCACCACATCTTTGAGCTCACTATTCAGGACCCCATAGGAGTAGGACTTGAAGGAGAACCCATTACCCGTGTAATCATATTTTATCTTGTAATTAACGGAATTATATTCCGACAATCTGCCTGATGCATCATATGTAAACTCACCTACTGGCGAATTGTTTTGCTCGATCCTGGATACGCGTTTTTGTGCAACAGGCCCCGGAACACCGACCCGGTCTTTTTTACAGGAGAGTGCAAAAAGGGATAAAGTTAAAAAGAGAACATTGACTGCAGATCGCAGTTGAATCGTAAAAGGAAGGTTTTTTTTCATGACTTTTTTTTATTAGATCACAAAGATGAAATGACAGATACAACCGGTGAACTTTTAGTCAATAAGGCGTGGTAATTTTGGATCGAACCGTACAAAATCAAAATCGAACGTTCAGTGAACCTCGGTTTCTTTTAAAGTTGCCAGTACAACTACACACAGATCGGCATAACATTGCTTCCATGCATCCTGCATGTCAATGGTCCAGTCGCTTCCAAGCCCCTTTTCAAGCGTCCATAACAGCGCCCGCCCCACCAGGTCATAATGCCTGGCTTTCACCCCGTATCCCGTATGCCTCTTTGCCATCTCCCTGACTTCACCCAACAATTTGGAGGGATGCTCGAGACGTACAATGATCATATTGATCATATCTACCAGCTTTATGTATTGCGCGGACATATCCGCCGGAAACATGTGCCTGAGTGAGGGACTATCCGCAAACAGTTTTGCATAAAAAACATCAGCTACGATCACCGGATCGATCTTCTGGAATACAGACCAGCTGCGTTTCACTAACAAGGTTTGATGATGGGTCATATATATAAAGTGACCGCAAATTACACACGGCATCCATTTGCAAAAAAAATTACAGGACGAAGTGTAGTAAAAATCAAACAAGATGAAACGGCAGGAAGAAGAGTAATGTCACCTGCATTTGAAAGAACGGCAGAAGATGCTTTTACTACACTTCATTTGAATTTCAGCCATGCTGGTCCGCAATGGTTTCATCAGGAGGTGCCCATTACCCATTTTTACACCCACAAACAAAAGACGTAACATGAAAAAGAATTTAACTCTTATCACTTCCTTGCTCTTCTCTCTACTGGTGTTCGCACAGGCACCACAGTCATTCAACTACCAGGGTGTGGCCCGCAATACGAACGGCCAGCCTTATGCCAGTCAGACCATGAATATCCGTTTGACAGTCCATTCCGGTACCGCTAACGGGAATATCGAGTATGGTGAGGTGCGTACCATTACGACCAATGCATTCGGCCTCTTTAATATTCAGGTAGGCAGTCCGGGTGCCAATACGGTACAAGGCAGTTTCCAGGCGATCAGCTGGGGACTGGAAAAGAAATTTCTGCAAACTGAAATCAACTTACCCGGCGCCAATAATTATTCGGACCTGGGTACTGTAGCCATGCAGAGTGTCCCCTATGCACTGCATAGCGTGGAAGCAGCCGATCTGAAACTTCCTTTTGACAGAACGGCAAGTCAACCGGTGCATTTGTTCAAACTGACGAATACGAACAGTGAAACGAATGCTGCTGCCGGAAGTTTCAACAGTACGGTCGGATATGGTATACATGCTTATTCCGAATCCGGAACGGCCGTAAAAGCACAGAGTTCATTCGGCACAGCTCTGGAAGCAGATGGTGGCTTGCTGGTACATGGCGGAAATACGAACCCGGGCCTCAACAAAGTACTTACTTCTGATGCTTTCGGCAATGCCACCTGGCAGCCCAATCTGGCCAGCGGATTCAGATTGCCGATCGACACAACCATTGCAATCAGTAACAACCAGCCTTTAATCAGGATCAGGAATACCCAGGCAAACAGTGTAGCGGCTGTAATGAATCTCGAAAGCAGAAACGCAGATGCATTTGATGCCGCGTCTGATTCAAGCTTTGCGATTCGTGGATATACAAAATCATCCACTCATAATGCCATTTTGGGGACAAACCTGAATGGTGGAGCCGGTGTCGGCGGTTATTCAAAATCAGGGATACCCGGAAGCATTGGCGTACAAGGAACAGCTGATGGCGGTTCAACTTCCAGTGGTGTATTGGGTGACGGAGGTTTCAATTCAGTTGGTGTTAAAGGCATCTCCAACAATTATATGGGCGTTGCAGGTATTTCCCAAAATCAGATCGGGATATATGGTGCTTCAACCAATGGCTATGGTATTGAAGCCGTTTCCACGAATAGTTCCGCAGTATATGCTATATCCAGTAATGATTACGGCATCATCGGACAAACGAGTGCTGGTAATAAAGCTGGTGTGGTCGGTAACTCATTGCAGGCAGGCGGCATTGGCATATTGGGTGAAGCATTCACCACCTCCACCACCGGCGTCAAAGCAAAAGGCTCTCCGGGAACAACCGCGCTTGAAGTGGATGGTGCTATAAAAATTCATGGAACTTCTCAATTTCCGGGTGTTGGAAAAGTACTGACCAGTGATGCTAATGGTGTAGCTACCTGGGAAAACCCGTATGCTTTTAAAAAGATCGGATTCAGCGCCAATAGTTTGAATCCGACATCAGTTCCACCAAGTGTTTGGGTGAAAGTACCGTTCAAGAATGAAGAATATGACGGCCACAATGATTTCACAACGGCTTCCCAAAATCCTGCGGCCGTATTTACAGTACCGGTCACAGGACTGTACCATTTGGATGCGCAGGTCGCATTCCAGGACTTCATGAGCTATCCTGTTCGTGGTCATATGCGGATCGTATACCAGCGTAATAACTTGACCAGTGTAAAAAGTGACAGGTACGGAGGCTCTCAAAACACAACCATTTCCAGCAGTTTCGACGAAAAAGTAGTACTGTCCATCAGTGGTGATTTCAAGTTTGAAGCAGGTGATAAAGTATGGATCGAGATCTCGCAAAACAATTTCGCTGTTGCAGCGCCTGCCAATCTTGACCTTGCAGAAACCGTGGAGAGCTTTTTTTCCGGACATCTCATTTTCGAAAACTAATAAACAGGCTACATGAAAAAATTAATATTAGCACTGTTGCTGGCGACCGGTCTTTCTTCAGTACATGCACAGCAGATCAGCCCGGCTGTCGTTAACAGTGGTGGCAGTACGAATACGACCGGCAGCCTGATCATTGACTGGAGTATGGGTGAAGGATTCGTGCAAACCACATTTGGACCAACGATCCTTACTGCTGGCGTTCTGCAGCCTTTACTAACCAGTGAAATGAGTCCATTGCCGGTAACTGGCCTCCTTTTCAATGCAAACAGGACCAGCGCAGACCGTGTACGACTCGACTGGCGAACCATTCAGGAATTCAATGATCACGGATTCTATATTGAAAGGAAGCAAGACAACGAAGCATCTTATAAAACAATTGGCTTCGTCCGGTCAAAAGCAGTCAACGGTAACAGTAACATACCTCTTGAATATAACCGGACGGACACGAACAGCCATACCGGCACGACCTTTTACCGGCTGAAACAGACCGATCTTGACGGCAAATCCACTTACTCAGTCATCAGACTGGTGAACGGAAGCACTCAAGTCAATATCACCCTGAAAGCATGGCCTAATCCTTCCCGCAGTGACATGCAGATCGCCCTATACGGAAAAGGAAAAGATATGATTCTGTTGTTCGATATGGCCGGCCGTCGCATCGATCAGTACCCTGTTTCCGAAGGCCAACCGGTCACGCTGAAGCACAAAACCAGTGGCGTTTATATACTCAGGTTGGCCAGCGACCAGCAAGTCAGCCAAAAGATCATTTTCGACTAAACCCACCATTATCCTTATCCTCAAAGGCTGTACCAGAAGTACAGCCTTTCTTTTTCTTAGTAACAAGGCGATCGATCAGGCTTTCACAGGTCGGGATCAAAGGCGCATCCCTCTAAAATACCAGCTTCCTATCCCACAAATGTCCTATTTAGGGCTGTGATACCCATTCTATATTAGCATGTTGGGTAAATGTCCCGATCCTGATAACACCAAAACTTATATCTGCCTAGTGAAGATCACTAAACAATAAAACAATTTGCATAACATGGTCGGCCTGCCAAAGAGCTGCCGAATTCACCAGATCCGGTTTTTAAAAGAGAAAACGACAATTATGAAAAAAATATTTCTTTTTGCACTATTTGCTTTAACAACAATAGTTACCCTTGCCCAGAAAGAAACCTTTGACCTGACCACCTACTCGGTTCCGAAAGGCTGGAAAAAAACGCTGAAAGAAAATGCAGTGCAATTCGTCAAACAAAACAACAGCACCGGCGAATATTGCATAATGATCCTTTTAAAATCTGTTGTATCCGCCGGTAATGCTAAAAAGGATTTTGATGATTCCTGGGAGACCGAGATAAAAGGAATGGCAGCCAATACAAGTGATCCTGAAATGCAACCGGCCGCAAAGGATGATGGATGGGAGAACCAAAGCGGCTATTCAGCTTTTGAAAGTGATGGCATTAAAGGCGTGGTGATCCTCTCCAGTACAAGTGGTTATCAGCGATTGATCAACCTGGTGATCATGACCAACAGCGATAAATACCAAACGGATATCAATAAATTCATGGAGTCCTTTAGTTTTAAAAAACCATCACCCCAGGTTGCTCCTAAAACTCCAAACAATCCGGAAGTAAAGCCATTACCCCCTGTTCTCCTGAATGATGGATATGCTTTCTCCATTACCAACTGGGATGATGGATGGACCAGTGTTATCAAAGCTGATTGGGTGGAGGTAACGAAAGGAGGAGTCAAAGTATTACTCCATTACAATTCGCCGAACAACATAAAAGATGCATGGAATTCACTGATACCACCCCGGTACAATATTACAAACCCTGTTGTGGAAGATTATGGTACCCCTACCTGGCAGGGCATGAACTATTACATCATAGGTGCCAATGCAACAGAGAAGTCAACAGGGAAAAAGGTATATGTGTTCGTTTTTTCGGGACCGGGTGGCTATTGCCTTGAAGCGGTGGCGGATAATTATGAAGTACTGAAAAAAGAACTGGCAACAGTAAAAGTTGAAAAAGTTATTTATGACCCCTCCCAATCAACAACCACGATCAACTGGGCGAAAACAAATGATCTGTTTACCAAGAACAGGTTTGCCATCAGCCCCAAAGATCTGACCGGTACCTGGTACTATGGTGATACAGTAAAAACCGGAAACAGCAGCAACTACTCTGCAGCGGCCACGAACATGATCAGTATTTCCACCCACCAGATCAGTTTCACAGCTTCCGGGCAATACCAGTATAAAGCCGGAGATGGATCCGGCTTCAACACTAATTCTTCAAACGTAAAGGTCATTTACTCGAACTACCAGGGAAAATTCAGTGCCAGCAACTGGGAGGTCAGTTTGCAGAATACTAAATACAACAGTTATTTCTATGCTGTGAAAAATGGCAGGATACTGGTCATGCAGAAAAGTACTGATCGGCCCATGTACCTGAAGAGAATAAAGTAGTGGTTGGAATGAGTATGTCTTAACACAAAAGGTTCACTTCAACCCCGACAGTCCGGATATGCTTTGGTCATCTTTGCCACTTCTGTAACCGGTCATGCTGAAAAAACAAAGTATAAGGCGCACAAGGAACATAAGTTCATAAACTGATCCGGCTTAAGGCTCTTACTGAAATCATCAAACCACCTTCGGGTGGTTTTTTGCTTATTAGGTAGAGAATTGTACCGTTCAAAAGGGATGAATGCGTAAAAAAATATAATTTGACAGCAATTCGCGTGACATGGATAAGCGGGCATTCTTCATTTTTCTCATTGGGATCATCCAAAACGTATCTGCTCAGCAGATACGGGTACAGGACAGCCTTGGCACACCTATCCCCTTTGCCACAGCCGAGCTGTTGGACGGGAAACGCTCCTATTTCACGGATCAGAAAGGCGTACTGGATCTAGATGTGATCCACCCTTCTTTTCATGACAGTATCCTTTTCACATCGATCGGCTATGATGGAATCATCATCGCAGTCAGGGACCTGAACACAACGGTCATTCTTCAGAAACAGATACCCGTACTTTCAGAAGTCATCCTGGTTCCCGGAAAATGGAAAACGACCAGTTATGGCAGCAGGAAGATCAAAGCGGACAGCTATGGTGCATTCCGGACGATATCCGCACCCGGAGAGCAATTGGGCCGGCTAATCTACCCTGAGAAGAAAGCCCGGATACAGCTCATTGAATCCGTACAATTTTTTTATTCCAATGCCGCGGGAACCAATATGCCGGTGCGTTTAAGATTGTATGAACCCGATGCGAACGGACTGCCGGGAAAGGACCTGCTGACCAGTAGCTTCATCCGGGAACAAACCGGAAATACTGGCTGGCTGACATTCGACCTCTCTGAACATCCTGTTCGCATGACCGATAAAGGGGTAATTGCTGCGGTAGAGTATTTCAGGACCGACACTTCTTATTACCACACTGTAAAAATGATGAGCAGCAGCAACGCTGATTCAATGTTCGTGTTGAAGGATGTTAAAGTCTGGGGAGGTATGTTCAAGACCGACCTAGACGGCGATGCACCGGTAAGCCTGTACCGGCAAATGGGCAAATGGGAACCGATCCGGCTGGAACCTTTCCAAAAGATTTTCACGAATTTATATGTGAAGATCAGGGCGCGCTATCTACCTGAAAACTAGAATTGGATGATCTTGACAAAAGGCCTTACATAAAAGAAACCGGCTGTACAACCTGTGGATCATACAGCCGGTCATTCTCAATATTCTTGTTGAATGGATCAGAGTGAACCATCTGCGATCAGTGCATTGATCAGATCCCGCTCCGCATTCGCCATATCCGCTGAAGTGAACTGAAGTTTGCCTTTTCCGGGAACCCAGATCCCCTCATACCTTTTATTCATTGCACCCGAGCCACTGGCAAGGTTTCCGGTGATCATGATCGGAACGAATTCATGGTCCTTTTCGCCGATCCTGAATCCGGAAGGTGTTTTTTTCCAAACCTGATAAATAACAGAATTCCCTACACGTTTATATACCCTTCCGATGACTTTGTCACCCTGATTGATCACGTACCAGTCGCCGAGATCACTTTCAGTTTTGGGTTGCAGAAACAGGTTGACCGGCTTTGTCTTATCCCTGTCCACATTCACCTTCAGGATCGACGCGATCGCATCCTCTGTCTGTTTTACCTCATTCATGATCTTCTCCTTATTGTAAGACCTCGGAGAGGCTTTGAACGCCGCGATATTCTCTGCGTTCAGTCCTGCGCTTGTGATGAACACAGGAGTTTCATCATTAAAAAGCTCATCAATGATGTCATCGCCGGTTTTTCTGCTGTTCATGACGATCACATTGCCCATGAATTTCTTAGTAACAGGTAAAGCCTTATAATAACATACATCCCCATTGGAGAATTTGATCTCATAGATCCAGTGCTCTTCATCAAATAAGGGGTCCTGAAAGTATATAACATCCTCCTGCAGTGTGATCGCAGGCGAAGTAGCACCCGCAAGTGTGATCTCGAATTTTCCCATCCGGAAGACGTTTCCTCCCTTCCCATCATACGTCGCAACTTTTTCCCCGTTCACTTTGATCTCTCCTTTTTTAACGACCACTTTCTTCTGCGCTGCAGCGCTCATAGCCAATAGTAACGCAAAAAACACCAACTGAATTTTCATAATATGTATTTTTTTTGCAAAATAATAAAAAACGGCAAACGGCATGATCCTTCACCCATTGAAATTCCGGTTAACAAAAAGGTATCCCATAGCATTGCCCTGACATCAGTTGCAGTCAGGGCCTGATTAAAATATGAATCTCCGGCGACATTAACTGCATTTTGATGAGGAAAAAACAAATTCAAATGAGTTAAAAACTGTTGCACTGGCATTGTTTGCCTTTAGCTTACAAAGCCAAAATCAAGAGGTAAACATATGCTCATCAAAACATTCGGCAGCGCGGTTTATGGCGTTGAAGCCATCACCATTACCATTGAAGTGAACTGGCTGGAACAGGTCGGGAAGGATCCGATGATCGTAGGATTGCCCGACAGCGCCGTACGCGAGAGCCTGCAGCGGGTGGAAAGTGCTTTCAAAACGAATGGTTATAATATGCCGCGTACCAAAGTGGTCGTGAATATGGCCCCGGCCGATATCCGCAAAAGTGGTACTGCATTCGATCTGCCGATCGCCATGGGCATTCTCGGGGCTTCCCGGCAATTCAGTAATCATGAGCATATTCATCAATACATACTGATGGGCGAACTGAGCCTCAATGGCGAGTTGCGCCCCATTCGTGGAGCACTGCCCATCGCCATACAAGCGCGAAAGGAAGGGTTCAAGGGTTTTATTCTCCCCTCAGCTAATGCCAGAGAAGCCGGCATGGTGAATCAGTTACAGGTGTATGGGATGAATCATATCGTGGAAGTGATCCGTTTCTTTGAAGCCGGAGAAACAGGTGTTACACCCACGGTTGTGAACACCCGTGAAGAATTCCTCAACGCACAACATCATTCGGAATTCGATTTCGCGGATGTAAAGGGACAGGAAAATATCAAAAGGGCATTGGAGATCGCGGCGGCTGGCGGACATAATGCCATTCTGATCGGGCCACCCGGCGCGGGTAAGACCATGCTTGCGAAAAGGATCCCGACCATTTTGCCGCCATTGAGTTTACAGGAAGCACTGGAGACGACCAAGATCCATTCGGTGGCCGGCAAATTACCGGAAAACGCCACGATCATCGCTAGAAGGCCTTTTCGGAGTCCGCATCATTCCATCTCGGACATCGCCCTCGTCGGGGGTGGCGGCAATCCGCATCCCGGTGAAATTTCACTGGCACATAACGGTGTGTTGTTCCTGGATGAATTACCTGAATTCAAAAGGACCGTGCTCGAAGTGATGCGCCAGCCTATGGAAGAAAGAAGGGTGACGATCTCCCGTGCGAAGATGACGGTCGATTTTCCCGCAGGGTTCATGCTCATAGCTTCCATGAATCCCTGCCCCTGTGGCTATTACAATCATCCGGAACGCAGTTGCAGTTGTCCACCAGGCGCAGTACAGAAATACCTCAACCGGATATCGGGGCCGTTGCTGGACCGGATCGATCTGCATGTGGAAGTGACACCAGTCGCATTCAGTGAACTGTCCGGAACCAAACCCATGGAAAATTCGGATGCAATCCGGCAACGGGTCATCCGTGCCCGCGACCTCCAGATGGAGCGCTACAAAGAACAAACCGGCATGTATTGCAACGCGCAGATGAGCAGCAAGATCCTGAAAGAGATCTGTGTGATCAGTAATTCCGGGCAATCCTTACTGCGCTCCGCGATGGAAAAACTCAACCTTTCCGCCCGCGCTTACGACCGCATCCTGAAAGTGTCCCGCACGATCGCGGACCTTGGGCAAAGCGCTGACATTAAACCAGAGCATTTAGCGGAGGCGATACAGTACAGGAGTTTGGACAGGGAGGGATGGGCAGGGTGAACGAGCAGTCGGTTGTCTTTAGTCGTTAGTCCGTTCTATGAAGCATCCATATTGAAAAATAGCTTCATTATATGTAACCTAACACCCAAAACTCAAAACCCAAAACCCGTTGTTGCCATTTCTGAATTTCGTTTGTAACTTACCAATATGAACAAAATACCCATCCTGCTATTGACATACTTGCTTCTTTGCACAGGTAATATTTGGGCACAACCCGGAGAGCAAAAAGGATGGCCGTCGAAGGAGCGGCATGCGTTCATCACCTCATGCATCCAGGAAGCCGCAAAAGGCATGAGTGAAGATACCGCACGCTTCTACTGCTATTGCATGCAGGCCAACGTGGAAGCTGCTTATCCAACAGTGGAAGAAGCGGAAAAGATCCAGGACACTCTTTTCACCAATCCGGAATGGCAGAAAAAAATAAACGTGTGCCTCACTGGATTCTGGAACAGCCCGGACAGGAGTACTTTCCTGACCGAATGTATCAATTCATCAAAAGCCGGACTCGGAGTAGAAAAGGCAAAGTCGTATTGTGAGTGTATGCTATATAAAGTCGAAGTGATGTACCCCAGATCTGCTGATGCCGCCACCGCTCTAACCGCTGAAAAGCTGGCCTCACCGGAATGGAAGAAGTACATCCGGTCCTGCCTTGATTTCTGATCAGCAACATGCCAGTATCAGCTCAGCTGGAAAAGAGATACCTTTATTTTCATATATCACTTTAATAAGGACAACCGTGGAGTAAAATCCCGCGATATACGTCTTTTTAACACTCTATGCTCTCCATCATCATCCCAACCTGGAACAATCTTCCTTACCTGAAACTCTGTGTACAGAGTATTCAGCAGCATACGAAAGTTCCGTATGAGATCATCCTCCATATCAATGATGGAAGTGACGGAACACTGACATGGGCAAAAGAAACGAAGATCCTTCACTCCTATACTCCTGAAAACAGAGGAATTTGCGTGGGCGTGAATATGGCTGCTTCTCTTGCTACCATGCGATACATCGTTTATATGAATGATGATATGTATTGCTGCCCGGGCTGGGATGAAGTGATCGCGGAGGAGATCCGTTCCATACCCCACGATCTTTTCATGCTATCCGGTACACTTGTGGAACCGACTGCATCCGGCAATGCCTGTGTCCGTGTCGCTGACTTTGGTCGTGATGTGAACAGCTTCCGCGAAGCAGATCTGCTCAGTGCTTTGCCTTCCCTTCAAAAGCCCGACTGGAACGGCGCTTCATGGCCTCCCTGTATCATGCCGCATAGCTTATGGGACCTGGTAGGCGGATTCAGTATTGAATTCAGCCCCGGTATGGCCAGCGACGATGACCTCTCCCGCAAACTCTGGGCATGCGGTTGCCGTTATTTCAAAGGACTGGGTAAATGCCTTGTCTATCATTTCCAGGCCAAAAGCACCGGACGGATCAAAAAGAATGACGGAAGAAAAATGTTCCTGTATAAATGGGGCATGAATATGTCCGTATTCAATAAACATTACCTGCGCAGGGGAACTCCCTTTGAAGGCCCGCTGCAAGAACCTGATGCCGGCATTATCCGAACCGATAAACTGAAGACCTGGCTGAAGATGAAGTTCAGGTACTGATCGCACCTTCTTTGACCTTTTCCCAATCGATCCCCGGTGCCAGAAAAGCCGACTCCAGATGCGTACCTACTGCCGGGACCGGACACCACAGGAAATATTGTTTGCCTTTTCTGAAAGCTCCGAAATTGAATTTCATCGCTTTCTTCAGAATGAAAAAGCAGGTCTTGCCCGTAAAATAAAAACGCAACACATCCCAGAAACGGAAAGTACGGGTCAGCAAAACCCACATCGAACAATCCGTATTACCACGACAATACGTTTCCAGTACATCCCTTGTTCCGATCAATATACTTTTCCGGGTCAGGAATGTGAGACAAGTGGAAACGACCGATTTCCAGTCAGACCCGTTTTCATTTCTGCGTTGTCCCGGAACCCGGTGAATAGGATGCGTATAGTAATCCTGATGGTCATAAGGGGTCACGAAATCCGCATCGCTGTGCTGCTGCATGAAACGGATCAGGGAAGCAAAAGTGCCCGGCCGGTACAGATAATCATCCTCCGCGAAATACACCAGCTCCGCATCCGTCTGCGCGGTCAGGATTTCGATCTGCTTCCGGAAAGTGGACATATTACCGATCCCGTCCGTATGGATGAGTTCCAGGTCCGGCGCGGGTACCAGCGAAGTGAAAATATCAGTGAAGGCAGGCGGACACCCATCCAGCACAATGAAATATTTCACACGGAGTCCTGTTACACTTTTCACGAAAGACTGAAAGGACAACCGGGCCAGGCTGTATTTGTCTTCCGGAAAGAACACCGGCGTTTTGGAAACGCCCGGATAGATCCTCCAGCAAACAGTAAGGTCATATGTAGTGTTGTGGTCCTGCATTACGTTCTGCATTTGAAGTTCAGCATTTCCTGCACATTTTACGGATCTCCACGATCCGGCTCAGCATGTTCTTCCGCTTCATCCGGAATACATCCCGTTGATGCCGCAGCAGAAAAAAGAAAAGGGTCAACGGAAAGCGTTGCTGACGTAAAAGAAATAAATCATACCACTGCTCATAAAAAACACGGTCTTCATTCACCGCAAGATCCCGGATGCTCTTCAAACGGGATAACTGCGTTTCATATTCCTCCAGTTTGCGTCTTTTCTTCGGTGCGTCCTGACGGGGTATCGCCTGCGTTAGATTTCCGCTATGCTGCCGGTATTCATTCAGGACCTCATTACAAAATACGATCTGGTTCAAATGGCTGCTCACTACTGCCAGCCACCAGTCGTGCGGATGTTCATTTTCATGATGAAGGATATGCTCCAACAAAGCACGCCGGAACAGGATCGTATGCCCCCATACACAGTTACCGGTCACGAACCCCCGGTTAACCGAAGGTGTACCGGGTTGCAGCATGGTCACGGTATCTGATAAGTTCCTGCCCATCGCATTCCCTTTTTCATCCACCATCCTGGAATCCGAAAACACGAGCAGGTTCTCTCCGATCTTCTCCAACAAAGTTTCGGTCTTATGTGGCAGCCACCGGTCATCCTGATCACTCAGCAGGATCCTATCCGCACGGCAATGACCGATCGCTTTATAAAAATTCCCGCGATAACCCAGATTATGCTCATTGAAATAAAGACGGATCCGCTGATCATGTGCCGCATAGGATTCAAGTATAGTGCGGGTCCCGTCGGTGGAGGCATCATCAGAAATGACGAGTTCGAAATCACCGAAGGATTGTTTCAGTATCGAATCCAGTTGTTCCCGCAGGAATGCTTCGCCGTTCCAGGTCGCCATAGCAATGGAACAATGCGGTATTGCGGTATGATCATTCAAAGGCATGATCAGAGTGAACGATAGATTTGAAGATAAGATTCAGCCGCTTTATCCCAGCTGAACATTGCCGCCTGCCGGCGTATCTTTTCCGCGGGATCATGTTCACGATAATGCGCCAATCCTTTTGCGAATGTTTGCCGCATATCATCCGGATCGAAACTGTTGAAATAATACGCCGCGTCTCCTCCCGTTTCAGGCAGACAGGATTCACGCGAAAGAAAGACGGGCTTCCCGTAATACATCGCTTCGATCACCGGCAAGCCGAATCCTTCTGCATATGACGGCAGCAAGAAAGCTTCACAATGCTGGTAGTACCAGTGTTTGTCCTGTTCACTGATGCCCCCTGTAAAATGCACCCTGTCCTCCACCCCGTATTTTCTGATCTCCGCCTCGATCGTTCTTTTATATTCATAATGATCGAGTCCGGCTATGACCAGTTCAAGATCCGTATCCTTCAGCAGCGCGGGCAACAGGTGAAAATTCTTCCGGGGCTGCACCAGTCCAAGCGCGAAAAGAAAGGGACGCTTCGGACGGTATACGGGCTCATCAAAATCCGGGAACGTATTGATGATACATCCGTTATGGATCACACAACGGGGCTTATCACCCATCTTCAGCATTTCTTCCGCTATCCTCATCGAATAATTGGAGATACAAACAACATAGGCCGCCCGGTCCACACTGCGCTGGATCCGCTTCAACAGGTTCTTGTTCCGGGTCACCAGTTCCTTTTCTTCCAGCAGAAAATTCAGGTCATGGATCGTGAACAGGAATTTCGTTCTTTTATTGAAAGGCCTGTACCAGGAGATGGTGGTGGTCGCATGCCAGACATCGAATTTCTCTGTTCCGAATTTGTAGAATTTATCGATCGAACGGTGATTCTCATATGCGAACCGGTCACCGAAAAAACCGAATTTTTCCAGGGGGAGATAATAATGGAGTTCTTCTTCCGGGCCTCCCATTTTAGCCAATGAACGTCCCAGGTTCTCGGAAAAGGCATACAGCCCGTTGAAGGGGTTCAGTTTCAGCCGATGCATGTCCACCAGTATCCTTTTCATCCCCGAATTTACGGATTCCACGGGGGCCGGCAGCCCCCTTTTTCCGCTCATCAAGGATCAATGTTCAACCGTTCATTTCCGCTAACTTTGGCGGATGAAATTACTGCTGCAATACCTTAAACCTTATAAATGGCTGGTCATTCTCGTGCTCGTACTGGCCGCGATCAATATCGGCTTTTCACTGGTCGATCCCATTCTGCTCGGCAAGCTGATCAACCTCGCAAACAGTCACCAGGGGGCTGAAAGGCCGCCTGCTCACCATTTCGACTGGGATCGTTTTTTCCTTTCCTTCAGCTGGAAATCACCCGGTGTATTCATGCTGCTGACCCTATCCATCAGCGTTGCCATGGTCAGCCGCATCGCCAAAGCATTCCAGGATTATTTCCTGAACCTGATCACACAGAAATTCGGCGCAACGGTTTTCACCATGGGCTTACAGCATGCCATGAAACTTCCTTATCAGGAATTCGAAGATGCGCGCAGCGGTGAAACACTGAGCATCCTGCAAAAAGTACGGATCGATACTGAAAAATTCGTGGCCGCTTTCATCAATATCCTTTTCCCGGTCATCGTGGGTATCCTGTTCGTTGCCGTTTATGCGGTCACGATCTCCTGGAGCCTGCCCCTGGTCTATTTCGGAGGTATCTTCCTGCTCACGGTCATCTCCAACCTGCTCAGTAAAAAAGTGAAGACGATCCAGAAGAAGATCGTTGCGCAAACCACTTCGCTTGCAGGTGCCACTACCGAATCACTGCGTAATATTGAACTTGTGAAGAGTCTTGGCCTCACCCAACAGGAGGTCAGCCGTCTGAACCAGAATACATTCAAGATCCTGGGCCTCGAACTCACCAAAGTGAAAAGGATCCGCAGTATCAGTTTTGTGCAGGGCACATTCGTGAATACACTTCGTCAGATCATCCTTTTCCTGCTCATGCTGTTCATCTTCCACGGAAGAATGGATGCAGGTCAGCTGGTAACGATGCAGATCTTCTCCTTCTTCGTTTTTGGTCCCTTACAGGAGATCGGTAATATCATCCTCTCCTACCGCGAAGCACAGGCTTCATTGGAGAATTTCGGAAATCTCATGAAGAAATTACCGGAGCCCACTGCTGTGGATCCCAAACACCTCGGAGAGATCCAAACCCTGCAATTCGGCACTGTTTCCTTCAAACACCAGACCGCGCAGCATAAAGCCATCAACCAGATGAGCTTCTCGGTAAAGACCGGTGAAACGATCGCATTCGTCGGACCCTCCGGATCCGGCAAGACCACACTCATGAAACTCCTGGTGGGACTGTATCGTCCGCAGGAAGGCGCCATCTTCTATAACGGTCTTGATGAACAAAGTATCAACTTCGAAGACCTCCGTAATCAGATCGGATTCGTTACACAGGATACCCAACTCTTCTCCGGAACGATCCGCGAGAACCTGTTGTTCGTGAATCCGGCCGCTACAGAAGCGGACCTTTTTGATGTACTCAACAAAGCAGCTTGTCAGAATCTTTTGACCCGTACGGAGAAAGGTCTGGATACGATGATCGGTGAAGGCGGACTCAAACTCAGCGGCGGTGAGAAACAAAGATTGTCCATCGCACGGGCACTGCTGCGCCACCCCAAACTGCTGCTGTTCGACGAAGCCACTTCCGCACTCGATTCACTGACCGAAGAAGAAATTTCTGATACCATCCGTGATATCTCCCGCCTCGGCAATCAGATCACGATCCTCATCGCGCACCGCTTATCGACGATCATGCATGCCGACCGTATCTATGTACTTGAAAAAGGCGATATCGTTGAAACCGGCAGTCACGAAAAACTGCTGGAAGAAAAAGGGCTGTATTACGCCATGTGGCGTCAGCAGATCGGTGAACGTAAGAATAAAATGACGATGGCCTGATGAAGGGACTTTTATCATTCCTGGGACTGGGCTCCGCTGTGATCCGCAAAGCATACTATAAAGGTGCGGTGATCCTGGATGTCAGGTCCGGACTGGAGTACGACCAGGGCCGTATCGGCGATTCCGTGAACATTCCGATCGATCGCCTTGCGATGAATATGCCAAGGATCCAGGCCATGAAGGCAGGTGTGATCTGTTGCTGCAGCTCCGGGAACAGAAGTGCGCAGGCCGTGACCTACCTGAAACGACACGGCATCAAACTTGTTTATGACGGAGGAAGTTGGGAAAAACTGCAGCACGTGATCCGTAAATAAGATCAGTCTTCCTTTTTTTCACTGCCGCGGGAAAGCAGATCCGAAAAGAATCCGGCTTTCTCCGGCTCTTCAATATCACTCAGCTCCAGTTCCAGTGCCTTGGTACTTTGCGTGATCTCCACCAGTGAAACGATCAGTGATACCAGCAGGGACAATAATCCTGTAGCGAATACGGCACCGGCGATCCGGTGCAGTTCATTATAGATAAGATACATGGAGATCACACTGCACAAAAAGCTGAATACACCTAACCCCTGCATGTAACGAACCAGGCGTAAGCGCAAACGCAGACTATGGATCTGCCGCAAAAGTGTCTGCGTTCTCTCACCACCTTTATAATCATCATGCAGTTTACGGACCAGATTCGCCAGCGCGAGGAAACGATTGGTGTATGCCAGCAGCAACAGGCTGATCGCCGGGAACAACAAAGCGGGTGTATTGAATGAAATTTCCATGCTGCAAGTTATCTCATTCCTTTAATACCTGATCAAGCGGCCTCAGGGCTTGCGTTTGAGGTCCATTGGTACATTAATTTTCAGGGAAATATCGCGACCCATATTGAAAACACCCATCCGTCCGGTCACCGGATTCACATCGGTATACTTCAAACGGCTGAGATGGTTCTGATAACTTTTGTTGGTGATATTACTGACCGAAAGATAAACACTGAACAGCAGCACTTTCTTTTTGTACACATCAGAACCGGCACCAGCGTTCAGCAAAGTATAACCTGCTGTAGCGGTTTCCGTATTGAATCCGGTAAAGGGTTTCGACTGCCTGAATGTATTGTCGGCCTCCAGCCTGACATACAGATTGCGCAATGATCTGCCCGCATTATTGAAACTGCCGCGTAGCGTATTGATCCAGCGGATCGCCGGGATCAGCGGCAGGTTATCACTTCCGTCGACCGTAGCATCAAAACGGCCCCTCACATATGAAAAAGTATTTTCAAAATGCAGCCAGTCCAGCGGGTGCGGATGCAGGTCCACATTTAGTTCGGCACCATACAACTTCGCGTTCTGCTGATGAAAACGGAATGCAGTGAAAGTGTTTCCTGCATCCTGCAACAGGGAATCACCACCATTCACCGACTCCAGCTTGCGGTAGTAAATGAAGTGCTGCATGCGGTTATAGAACACCGACAGATCGACCGTGATATGCTCATGATTCAGCTGAAAGCCGCCATCGGTCTGCAGACTCGTTTCCGCTTTCAGGTCCGGTTCACCATATTCATAGCGATTCGTTCCTTCATGCGCGCCATTACTGGACAATTCGGAAAGAGAGGGTGAACGGAATCCACGCGCGATATTCCACTTGAAGGTGAGCAGCTTGCTGGGTTCATAACTGAGACCGAAACTGCCTGACAGATTGGAGAAACCCTTTTGAAATGCATTGAACCGGTAATCCGTACCATCGAACAAAGAGAAAGAACGTATGGAACGGTTATCGAAACGCGCGCCGCCACTCAGGGTGAGATCCTTAAAAAAGCGCTGCACATACACAAAAGCACCCGCATCAAACAAGTTGTACTCCGGGATCAATGCCTCCAGCCCTTTGTTTCGATTCGTCTGGCGCATTCCCCCCGCTCCGATGCTGACGTGCCATTCATTCTTTTCCGGCAATTGCCAGATCAGGTTATAATTCAATGTGCCCAGATCGAAGAACAATGATTTCTCTTTGGGTTCCTCCGGATTGCCGAATTCCTGCCGGCGGTTATCCTGATAAGCCAGATTGATCTTCAGCCGGCTGTTACCGATCACGAAATTATTATCACTCACGAATTTGTTATGCTGTACACGCTGACGGGGTATGAATATCTGGTCCCTGCCACCCAGGTCCATATCCGTTGCCACCCGTTCCAGTGGCGTTCCGCC
This sequence comes from Bacteroidota bacterium, assembly GCA_029555415.1. GTDB lineage: Bacteria > Bacteroidota > Bacteroidia > Chitinophagales > Chitinophagaceae > JAKPSI01. Next base: position 28,837 of record JAKPSI010000098.1, read on the forward strand.
ATACAAAATGAAACGACCGGAAACCGGGTCCCGCTCTCCTTCCACCATGCCGATCCGCTGATCGAAGCGGCTGAATATGAAATGGCTGAAGCCCCAGCTTTTATTGATGCCAATGTAACCACCTGCATTCTTCTCATTGAAACGGGAATTCAATACCACTCCGTCATATTTATTCCGGTAATCAGCTGCGGAACGGAAAGTACCATACACATTCCAGTTCAGTCCTTTCTTATTACCTGAAAGATCACCATGAAATGCGGTCATCCGGTTATTGGATTCATATTCAGAAAGCCAGTTCGCTTTCAGACTTCCCTCCGGTGCAGGATTATGTGTAATGAAATTAATGACCCCCGCCAGTGCATCACTTCCATACATCAATGAAGCAGGGCCTTTCAGCACCTCCGCCCGGTTGATACTGAGTTCATCGATCTCAACACCATGCTCATCACCCCATTGCTGTCCTTCCTGCCGCACACCATCACTTACCGTGACCACCCGGTTATATCCCAGGCCGCGGATCACCGGTTTTGAAATAGCGGGGCCGGTCGACACTTGAGATACACCCGGAATACGCGTGAGTGCATCCACGATATTGGAAGAGATCTGCTGATACATATCCTGACGCCGTAAACTGGCAACAGGTACGGTTGATTTACGTATCGAAGTAGCACCGGATACACCCGTTACGATCACACCCTGGTTCTCTGCAATAACCGTGGTAAGCGCAAAATCCATTTTGGTATCGCTTTTCAGTTCCAGATGCACGACAAGATTCGCATAACCGGTATGTGAGATCTCCACGACCTGGTGACCGGATGGAATTTCTGCCACTTCATAATAACCATTCGCATCCGCACTGCCTCCGATCTTGTCATCCACGAAATACACATAAGCTCCCGGCAGGGGCTCACCTGTTCTGGCATCCGTGATCCTTCCGCTGAGCTTTACCTTTTGCACGAAATCCGCAGCATTAATTTGTGCTGAACTAGCCGATAACATTATCACAAGTAAAACTATAGATCTGCGCATAGTACAATATTTGAAACAACGTTGCAAATATAGGCGCCCCTCATTTACCCCGGAAATTTATTTTCTGAACGGTTTGTTAACGGGCTATCCCGGACAGGAGTAAAGCCGATTGGATATTTTAATTATTTTAGTTGCATGAGCAGGTTCACAAGCACAGCGGTCATTGGTTTCCTGATCCTTCTTACCGCATGCGGCAAGAAGGATATCGCTGACCCCTGTCAGGGCGTGAACTATAACTTTCAATACTTGTCCTTCCCCGCCACCGGCGGAGTTTACAATGGAAGTATCTATATGACCGCACCTTCCGCTGACACTGTCACATTCAGTATCAATGGCGGCAATGAACAGCTGACCGGGACCTTTACAGGACTCGCTTCCGGGGAATACGTGATCAGGGCAAAGAATGCAAAAGGCTGTACAGATACAGTACACATTAAAATACCCGCGTATGGAACCCGTTTCGCGGCAGTCAGGCAATTGGTGACCGGCTATTGCGGCCCCTGCCATACCGGTGGCGCCGTTAATGGCAATATGAATTTTGATGCCGATGAGAGTATCGTGAATGCATGGGACCGTATCCTGGCCAGGACCGTTGCGGGCACACCGAGTTTCATGCCGCAGGGAGGCCAGTTGACCACAGTTGACAAAACGAAGATCAGTGATTGGGTGAATGCGGGGCACCGCATCAGCGATTGAACCCTTTACCGCACTTTCATCATCGGCTGTACATGCTGCACGATCCCGTTCTGGAATCTTGCATAATACACACCTGAAGGCAGTCCTTCCCCATTGAACTGGACCGTAAATGTTCCGGCAGCGGGATAATCCTGTTCCAGTATTTTCCGGATGAGCTTCCCGGTCGTATCAAATATCTGTATGAGTGTATGACCACCGGCAGTCTTGAATTTTATGGTGGTGGAAGTGGTAAACGGATTGGGATAGTTGGTAATGATGAAATCGGAAGGTGTCGGCGGAGGCGCCACGATATTGCAAGAGCCGGCCTTCACCACGGGCAAATTCTGCAGCGTACTGTTGATGGCAGACGGGAATAAAGAATCCACGATCGTTTTATCCAGGCAGAACCAGTTCTGCAATATGGAAGCGTATACACTCCTGAAATCATACTGCATCGGTATGTTGTCATTCACAGTGGCCGTTGCGGGTATTGCCGGATTCTGTCCCAGCATTCCCGGCTCCACTTTCGTTCCAAATAAGAACATCGGTGCTGCTGCACCATGATCGGTCCCCACACTGGAATTGGACTTGATGCGCCGGCCGAATTCACTGAACGTCATGCCCAGTACCCGGTTGTCAACCCCCATATAAACCAGATCATCCTGGAAAGCCTGGATCGCATCAGATACTTTCTGCAACAGATTGGCATGATTGCCCGTTGTCTTGTCCGTATTGCTGACCTGCACGGAATGCGTATCGAAACCGCCGAAGCTCACCATGTAAACCCTTGTCTTCAAGCCGCCCTTGATCAGTTTCGCCACGATCTTCAGCTGATCCGCCAGCGAATTACCGGAAGGATAGGTCGATTGCTGTGTTACCGCGGCTGCCGCATTTTTAATGACGGTGGAATATTTCTGTGTCTGCTGATTGACCTCCCTGATGAATTTCAGTTCCTTCCCTGCCGGTGTATCCGGTACCGGATCCGTGATGCCGTGCACCAGATTATAGAATGAACTGGGATTCGTAATACTCATTCCCATATTTACGGATGGCCCCTGAAAGGTCAGTGAAGTGGTGGACCCGATCTGGATCGCCAGCGGATCCGTCATATCACTGTTCGGAAAACCCTCCGGAAAATTCGGATATTCATAATTCAGGTAACGCCCTGCCCAACCGGTGTACACTTCCTGCGTGCTGTTGGAGGCGCTCATCCAGATATCCGTGGCGCGGAAATGCGAGAAATTCGGTTGCGGATAGCCCACCGCCTGGATCAGCTTGGCCCGTCCTTCCGAGAAAAGGGATTGTAACCCTGTCATGGCCGGATGCAAACCCGTTCCGGTAACACCGGCGATCGGCAATACCCGGTTCTCCGGTATCGCGATATTGGATCGTGCATTGAAATAAGCGGAATATTCAGAAACAGGGATCACCATATTCAACCCGTCATTCCCTCCTGATAACTGCACGATCACCAGCACATGGTCCGTCAGCGTCGTACCCGCCATGAGTGCCTGCACCATGGGCGACAAACGATTCATGGCCCTGACCGGTAATCCGTTGATCAGTTCCGGCAGCAGCGCCGCGGCAGGGATGGTATGTGCGAGAAAATCTCTCCGTTTCATGTTCGTTCAGTTATCGCTGTTGCATCATGCCAATTGGAATTCTGAAAGATTGAATAAATATTGAAACAAGCTTTTCAGTCTTGTATTGATCGTATTGAAATTCGCTGTGGTCGGATTGGATTCCCAATCCATCCACGCGTTGGTCCAGTAATAATCCCACTGCTGGCCGCTCAGCAGTGTCTGTGTTTTGATCTGCGCTTTGGAAGGTGCTGAAATGTCCATCATATAGAACACCTTCAGTGCTTCATCGATCAGATCGTTCGGATTACCGGGATTGGAAAGGGTCTTCGCGAATTCCACACAATTGAAGAGCACCTTTTTGCTGTTGCGTGTATACCCGGTATTGATCATCGTATCCGTGAACTGATTGCGTTTGGGCAACGAATCGGCATTGATCCAGATCTCGTGGAACAAAGGCTCCTGGTAATACGCAGGCATGCCGGATACATTCGGCGGATCATGCGGGTTTTGCCCCATGTTCACCATCCAGGAATAAAAAGTATTGAAGAATCCGTAATTCGTATCCCAGTCCGCAGGATCCGGGAACACCGTATTCATCTCCCGGATCGAGCCGATCACATGGTCGGCCGGCGATTTGATCATACATCCCCGGTTCATCACATCAAAGAAATGTTCGCTTTTGAAAAGCGCGGACAGCACCGGTTTGATATCATAATTATTCGTTCTGAAAATATTCGCCAGCGGTTCGATCACATTCGTCTCAACGGTCGCATCGATCACATAATATACGAACCAGCGGTAGATCTTACGGACAATGAACTTCGACATTTCCTGCATACTGAAGATCAGGGTAAGCAACTCATTCAGTTCCTGGTCACCGGCAGTTGCGTTCGACCGGCCCTGGATCACACTCGTATAAAAATAGGCCGAGAACACTTTATCCGCACCATTATGGCGTGCCACATTGAAAACCGAAGTATAATTGGTCGTATTGACCTGCCAGCCGGTGAGTACTTTGGCCACTTCTTTCACGTCCCCTTCCGTATAATGAGAGCCCGGACCTTTTCCGATCGTGAATAGTTCCAGTAATTCACGGGCATAGTTCTCATCCGGGGCTGATGCCTGATTCAGATAACCATTCAGGTAACGCAGCATCGCCACATCGGTGGAAACCTGCCGGACCATCACTTTGAAATTGCCCAGCACGTGCTGGCGCAGCAACATATGCTGTTTGTAGATCCAGTTACCATTGCCCACATCCGTGGTTTCATTCCCGAAATGATCGACCCAGAACATCAGTAATTTTTCACGGATGCTCCGGTCCTGATTGATCATCACACCGGTCCACCATTTCTTATAAGAAGCGCGGCGCTGCGATTGCACCGTTCCGTCATTATTGATATCATTCACCCAGGTAGTGCCTTGCACGATCGCTGTATCAGGATTCAGTGCGGTGGCGGATGTAGCATATTCTTTTACAGGAGGTGCAGGAGCCGGCGCGGTCGGTGTCAGTAATTCATCCACCGCCTGGCCCATGGACTTTGTGAGGAAATAAATGATGTCCGCCCTTTTTGCACCGAACATCGTACGCTTCAGCAGATGCGTTACTTCATCTTCGGTCCAGGGACCTGTATACGGATTGATACCGGAATTCGTACGCGCGCCAACAGGAGCCGCGGATCGCGCGTCTGTTTGATTCGTTTCCGTAAAATGCTCGTTGTGTTCCATTGCAGGTCTTCGTTTCCCGGGGGACCGTTTAAAGATACAATTTGGCTTAAACTTTTTCCATTCCTGTTGAATAATTGTTGGTTGCCTCCGTGCATAAAAAAATCCGGCACAACCGTGCCGGATCCCTGTTATTTATCAGCAGTTTATAAATTCTCGATGATCCCCGCAATGCCCTGTCCGCCGCCCACACAAGCGGAAACCATTCCGTATTTCTTATTCAGCCGTTTCATATCATGCAAAACCTGGATGGTCAGTTTACAACCGGTACATCCCAGCGGATGTCCTAATGCGATCGCACCACCATTGATGTTCACCCTGGAAGGATCCAAGCCTGCTTCACGGATCACCGCCAGCGACTGAGAAGCGAACGCTTCGTTCAGTTCGATCAGATCGATATCACTCAGATTCATCCCCGCTTGTTTCAGCACTTTGGGGATCGCCGCAACGGGACCAATACCCATGATGCGCGGATGAACACCTGCTACCGCGCTGTTCACCAACCGGCCGATCGGTTGCACACCCAGCTCCTTCACCAACCGTTCACTCATCAACACCACGAACGCGGCACCATCACTGGTCTGCGATGAATTACCCGCTGTTACGGAACCACCTGCTGCGAAAGCCGGTTTCAGTTTGGACAGCACTTCAATGGATGTATCCGCACGCGGACCTTCATCCGTATCCACCACATAATTCCTTTTTTGTTTTTTGCCATTCGCGTCCACATATATTTCTTCAACCGGTATCGGTAAGATGCCCGATTTGAAATTACCGTCAGCAATGGCTTTGATCGCCTTCTGATGGGAATGAAAAGAGAATTCATCCTGTGCCTCACGCGGCACACCATATTCTTTTGCCACCGCTTCAGCGGTCAATCCCATATTCAGATAATAATCCGGTTCATCTTTCGCTATCGCATAGGAAGGAACGGTCTTCCAACCTGCGGTCGGCACCAGACTCATACTCTCCACCCCACCTGCAACGATGCATTCCGCCATGCCCATCCGGATCTTGGCCGTACCCATCGCGATCGTCTCCAGTCCCGAAGCACAATAACGGTTCACCGTTACTCCCGGCACATCATAACCCAGTGCACGTGCGGATATGATCCGCCCGAACTGCAACCCCTGCTCCGCTTCCGGAACAGCATTGCCCACCAGCACATCATCCACCCGCTTGGGATCCAGCTGCGGCAGCGTAGCCATCAATCCTTTGATCACTTCCACGGCCAGATCATCCGGACGGTAGAAACGGAATCCACCTCTTTTGGCTTTGCCGACAGCGGTACGGTATCCTGCAACGATATAAGCTTCCTGCATGTAGTAAAATTAAGTGAGGTTTAAAAAAGGTTGCATAAACAACTTTCGATATCAAAGTTAGGAGAATGACTCATTTCTGCCAAACAGGTTCAGCCGGTTGTTTTATCTTTGCCCCGTAATTATGTACACGCTTCTCCGCTCCATTCTGTTCTGCTTTCCTCCCGAGGCTGTTCACCACCTGTCGATGAATATGTTGCGCTTTGCCTGCCGGATCGGTTTCATCCGGAAGATGATGGCCCGCCATTTTCAGGCTAAAGGCGTACAGCCTTATCAATTATGGAACCTGACATTCCCGAACCGGGTCGGCCTTGCCGCGGGGTTCGACAAGAATGCGGCCTATTTGCGTGAACTGGAAACACTCGGCTTCGGATCCGTGGAGATCGGAACGGTCACGCCTCTGCCCCAACCGGGCAACGATCAGCCCCGCGTGTTCCGCTTACCGAAGGACAAAGGCCTGATCAATCGCATGGGCTTTAATAATGAAGGTGTGAAAGCTGCGGCTGAACGTCTCCGTGCCTACCGCGGTCATGGCTCCAAACTCATCATCGGTGGTAACATCGGCAAGAATAAAGTGACCCCGAATGAAGAGGCATGGAAGGATTATGAGATCTGTTTCCGCGAACTGGCAGATTGCGTGGACTATTTCGTGGTGAACGTGAGCAGTCCCAATACACCCGGACTGCGCGCCTTGCAGGAAAAAGAATCCTTACGTCAGATCCTTACCCATCTGCAGGTCATCAATAATGAAAGACAACAACCGCTTCCCCTGCTGCTGAAGATCGCACCGGACCTGGGCAATGCCGAACTGGATGATGTGGCCGATCTGGCACTGGAGATCAAACTGGACGGTTTAGTGGTGAGTAATACCACCATCAGCCGGGAAGGACTGACCACCGATGCTGAAAAAGTGAAAGCAATGGGTGCCGGCGGACTGAGCGGCGCGCCGGTCAGACAAAGAAGTACGGAGGTCCTGAAATATATCATCAGCAAAACACAAAGCCGCATCCCGGTGATCGCCTCCGGCGGTATCTTCACCGCGGCGGATGCAAAAGAGAAGATCGATGCCGGCGCCTGCCTGGTGCAGGTTTGGACCGGATTCATTTACGAAGGCCCCGCTATTGCGAAAAAAATCGCAACTTCAATATAACACAAACCAACTATGTCATACCTGTTCACATCAGAAAGTCTGATCAGTTTTTTCATCCTTGTGGTCCTGGAGATCGTGCTCGGCATCGATAACGTCATCTTCGTCAGCATCATCATCAACCGGCTGCAACAATCCGACGAGAAAAAAGCACGTTTAGCCTGGATCATAACAGGGATCCTTATGCGCAGCACATTGCTCATGGGGCTCAGCTGGTTACTCGCACAGAAAGGAAAGTCTTATCTCACCCTTTTCGGCAAAGGTTTCGACCTGGCCAGTCTCGTTATGCTGGGCGGTGGTATTTTCCTGATCTATAAATCCGTTCGGGAGATCCATCATAAACTGGAAGGCGAGGACCCGAATGCGGCGCTGGATCAAAAACCGAAATTATCCCTCAGCAACGCGATCGCGCAGATCATGGTCATCGATGCCGTCTTTTCATTCGACAGTATCATCACCGCAGGGGGAACCGCCAAACATGTGGAGATCATGATCGCTGCCGTGGTCATTGCCATGGGTGTCATGTTCCTGTTCAGTCCGAAGATATCCGGCTTCATTCACAAACACCCCACACTGAAGATGCTGGCACTCTCCTTCCTGGTCATGATCGGAATCAGTCTGATCGTGGAAGGATGGGATTCCGAACAGGCCGAACACCTGCACCTCAAGAACTATATCTATTTCGGAATGGCATTCTCTTTCCTGGTGGAACTGCTCAATATGACGATGATGAAAAGGCAGAAGTCGAAGCGTGTCGTGAAACTCAATGAACCGGTACTGCCACCGGATGAAGAAGATCAAAACAGATCAGATATGGCAAAGTAATACGGCACCGGTCACACCTGCCGTTTCCGTTCTCAACCGGGTATCCCCCAGCGAAACCGCTTCCAGACCGGCTTCCAGCGCATGCTGTATCTCCATTTCCGAGAAATCTCCTTCCGGACCGATCAGCAGCAGTCGCGATGAAGAGGTGTCCCTCAACGCTTTTGTCAGTGCCGGCTTATCTCCCTCCGCGCAATGCGCGATGAATCGTTGTTCATAGTTGTGATGCGTAAGCAGCACTTCAAATAAGACCGGTTCATGCAAAACCGGCAACCAGCATTGTTTACTTTGCAACATGGCACTGATGCAGATCTGCTGCATCCGGTCCTGCCGGAATTTTTCTTTCTCCGTACGGTCGCACAGCAATGGGAAGATCTCCCGGATCCCAAGCTCGGTCGCTTTTTCCAGGAACCATTCAAAACGGTTACTGTTCTTCAGAATGGAAATACCGATCGCGTTATCCTTACCGTGCCTTGCGACCGTTTCTCTTTTTTCCACTGTCACACTGCAGTGTTTTTTGTGCGCATCGCTGATCACGGCCGTCAGCAGATCCCCTTCACCATCGGTCAGATGCAGTGATTCACCGGCCTGCATGCGCAGTACCTGTACCACATGACGGGAGGTATCCTCATCCAGGACGATGGTATTCGTTTGCGCGTCAGCGGGAGAGATATAGAAGAACGGCAGTGCCATGTGGTAAAAATAAAAAAGTCCCGCCAGAAGCGGGACTTTATCAATTATTTCATCCGGTCAGAACGGTGCATCATCAGAATCTTCGGGCATATCATTCATTTTACTGCCGGTCTGGATGAATACCCTGGCGCCATCGCCGGGTTCATCCCCTGCAACCGGTTTCCAGTTACCGGGCAATCCGGGAGAACCAAGTCCGCCTTCATCTTCCGTGAATTTCTGGATATGCAGTAATGCTCTCAGTTTGATGGTTTCGAGCGAACCGTTACGGTGTTTGGCGATCCTTACGATCGTTTCACCGCGGTTGTTCTCACCCAGTTCATTGGTGGTGATATCATAATATTCCGGACGGTACAGGAACATGACCATGTCCGCATCCTGCTCGATCGCTCCGGATTCACGGAGGTCACTCAGCTGCGGCATCTTGGTACCATCCTTCGCACCGCGGGTTTCCACCGCACGGCTTAACTGCGACAGTGCGATGATCGGCACCGCGAGTTCTTTTGCAAGGGCTTTCAGGTTACGGGAGATATTACTGATCTCCTGTTCACGGTTGCTGTTCTTGTTATCATTGGTACCGCTCATCAGCTGGAGGTAGTCGATGATGATCAGTCCGATATTATGTTTGTTCTTCAAACGGCGGCATTTCGCGCGCAACTCGAAGATGTTGAGGGCGGCAGTATCATCGATGAACAAAGGCGCTTGTGCCAGACGCTGGATACCACGCGCGTACAATTGTTTCATCTCATGTTCTTCCAGTTTACCACGGGCGATCTTCTCCAGCCAGATCTCACTTTCAGCGGAAAGGATACGCTGAACAAGCTGACCGGCACTCATCTCAAGGCTGAACAGCGCCACACCAGTGGGTTTGCTCGGGTGCATGGCCGCGTTACGCGCCAGGTTCAGCGCGAAAGCGGTTTTACCCACGGCAGGACGTGCCGCAAGGATGATCAGGTCGGTATTCTGCCATCCGTAGGTAACACGGTCGAGCGATGGGAATCCGCTCGGTACACCGGTCACATCTTCGTTCTTATGACGAAGGTCCTCGATACGCTGGATCGTTTTCACGAGCACCGAATCGATCGTATCGAAGTTCTTACGGAGGTGATTATTGGTGATCTCAAAGAGTTTGCTTTCCGCGTCATCCAGAAGGTCGAACACATCGGTGGAGTCCTCATACGCGTCGCCGATGATCTCACCGCTGATGCGGATCAGTTCGCGCTGAATGAATTTTTGCAGGATGATCCTGGCGTGTGCTTCGATATTGGCGGAAGAAACGACCGAGTTGGTCAGTTTAGTAACGTAGTAAGGACCACCCACGATCTCGATCTCTTCGCGCATGCGAAGTTCTTCTACCACGGTCAGGATATCGATCGGCTGGCTCTTCTGAGCCAGTCCCTGCATCGCTTTGAAGATCCGCTGATGTGCTTCCACATAGAAACACTCCGGCTTCAGTACTTCGATGACGGCATCAAATGCGTTCTTCTCCAGCATGATCGCGCCGAGTACGGCTTCTTCCAGTTCTTTGGCCTGCGGGGGTATCTTGCCATACACCATGGTACCAAGGTCAAGGCTTGATTTCCTTCTTTGCTTCCTGTCTTTGTTCAGATTCGTGATGTCCATTGTTCAGTTAGGGCGATAAAGCGTTAAACCATCAGTTATTCACTAATTAGCGCGGGGCCGTCATTTCCGGCAGCGATTCCAGACTTGTATAAAGAAAAGATTTCTTGAAAGTTTCGGAATTTCCCAGCGGTCAGTACGGCGAAATTCAAGGCTTAGGAACTTTCAGCAAAATTTTTCTTTCTGCACGAGTTTCCAACCGGAAAACGGGGGTTATCCACATTCCGGTCCTGCGCTACCCTTCAATTTAAGGATTTACTCTCATATCCCATTGTAAATTAACGTACAAGGAGCTCAGTGTCCCCTTCAAAACATGACGTTAATCAGGTTATCAGGGACAATAAATAAGGCCTGACCGCTGTTATTGAAATAAGAAAAGTCCTTAACCCTCTGCAATTCGTACCAAACTGCTTTGCAGCTTTTATAACCTTCTAAACTCCTACTATGGAAACTACAATTGTAAACCGCCACAGCCGCCCGGTGCTGACCCAGACAGAAAACAACACCACCCTTTGGATCGGGCATCTTCAAACTGACCCTAATGACCATTTCGCGGGACAAACCTTCAAATGCCCCGATGCGGGAATGCTTGACAATATCCAGGTGTATGCTTCTTCCGTACATAACCCCGGTCAGATCGAACTGACCCTGCATGAATTTGACCCGGCCACCCATAACTGGGGTCCTGCCATCGGCAATTCATCCCTTGATGTTGAAAAAGGTAGTCAGTCACAATGGGTACGTTTCACCCTCGATCCTATCGAATTGCAGAAAGACCGTACTTACGGTTTCCGCCTGCAAACCAAGAATGCGCTGATGAGCATCGGTGAAGCAGCGACCGGCAATAAACAACCTTTCACTTTCGGCCATGAATGGAACGGAGATTCCAAAGACCTTATCGGACACTTCTTCTCCTATTTCAGTCTGGCATTCAAAGTTGAACTGGCTGTATGATCCTGAACAACTGAAACATCCTCAATAAAAAAAAGCCCCGACGTTCACCGTCGGGGTTCTTTTTTTATAGATAAGGTCCTTATGGTTGGTTTATTTTCTGATCACGACCCTTGTTGTTTTTTCAGGAAGTCCAATAGCGGAACGAAGGACCAGCAGGTATACACCATCCGCCATACCGGATACATCGATGCGTTTGGAAGAACTGCTGACCGTTTGTTGCAGGACCACT
>JAKPSI010000009.1 GCA_029555415.1 Bacteroidota bacterium
GCGGCTCCGAAAGGAACCGGCGATAATGCATATATCTATCTGCCCACAGGGAATAATATGTATACAGTTCGCGGAACGATCCCTGTTCTTGAAAATGATTTCAGTATTTCCGGTGCCATTGTTGAACCAGCTTCCTGGTTCGCAAAAGACCTTGGTGATAAAGTCAAAGCCGGGCAAAAGCCTTTATTGTGCTCGGATCTTTCAACCTATCAGGTCGCCAATGTGGGTGATGACTTCAAGCCCGTTTATACCTACAAGTCACCTGCCCTCGATTCCATCGTGTACTGGTTCCTCCAGAAAAGTATCAATCTCTATGGCGAATGTTTGCTGAAAACGATCGCGGCAGAACAGCAGGGCATCGGTCGTACCGACAGCGGCATCGCCATCCTCAAACATTTCTGGAAAGACAAAGGCATCGATCCCGATGAACTCAATATTTATGACGGCTCGGGATTGTCTCCGCTCAACCGCGTGACCACGCATGCGGAAGTCATGGCCCTCAAATATGCAAAAACCCGCCCCTGGTACCCCGCTTTCTATCAGGCCCTTCCCGAATACAACGGCATGAAAATGAAAAGCGGCACCATCAGTGATGTAAAAGGCTACTGTGGTTACCATACGGCGAAAAACGGGAAGGAGTATATCTTTTCGATACTGGTGAATAATTACAGCGGTACGACGTCGGGGGTGGTTTCGAAGATGTTTAAGGTGCTAGACTCCCTTAAATGAATTTTGAGTTTTGAATTTTGAAATTTGAATTGGAAACAGCGAATTAAAAATTTAAAATTCAAAATTAAAACAAGGTCGTTCAAGACAGATGCTTTCACTAAGTGCAGGTGTGCGTAATCCACTTTCTTTTGGTGCATTATTAATGGCTGGCCGTCTCTTAAAAGTCATCTGAACAATTGAATTACGCCATACCTGGCTTTCGGCATTTGACCTCACAAAACGGCCCTGTCTGAATTTTTAATTTTAAATTTTGAATCCGGCTGTTTATTTCAAAATTCAGCATTCAAAATTCAAAATTCCCTATATTCAGGGTTCATCTAAACCACCCATCATGTCTGACCAAAACTACAAGAACCACACCCGGTTCGTTCCCCTTTATCATTACGTGACCTCTCTCGCAGTGCTTGGCTGCCTGGGCGGCAGTATCAACTATGCGGCACATGCCACTCCGGAAACACAGTATTCAGCCTGTTTGCTGGTGCTGGTATCTGTTGTACTGGTCATGTTATTCTGGTTCTGTCGTGCTTTTGCGCTGAAGGCGCAGGACCGTGCGATCCGTGCGGAAGAGAATTTCCGTCACTTCATCCTCACCGGCAAACCGCTGGATAGTAAATTGAGCATGGCCCAGATCGTCGGCCTCCGTTTTGCATCCGATGCGGAATTTCCGGCACTGGCACAAAAAACAGTTGCAGAAAATCTGTCGCAAAAAGAGATCAAACAGTCTGTGAAAAACTGGCGTGCCGATCACAACCGCGCCTGATCAGATGCCGAACTGGCGGAAGAAACTCATATCCATATTCAGTAACCAGGGGGCCGCGAACGCGGCGACCCATACCAGAAAGATCATGATCTTACCAACGTGAGATACATCCTGCAACAGGTGTCTGTGCAGGAAGCTCTCGAGGGTGGTCATGATCTTTTCTTCTTTGGGGTGGTATTCGTAAGGCGGGCCGACGGGCACATCCCTGAATTGCGGATACTCGGGCACAATGATGTCACGCATCTTCCAGTAATCCTCCGCCGGCAATTCCGCATAGTCGACATCCGTATGAATGCCCGCCGCCTCGATCTTCTTCTCCACATGCGTCGTCTTTGTATCACTGAAATACCGGAACAGCATCATCATCGGGAAGATGAGCAGGGGGTAGAATGGCAAACTGATGGAAAGCCAGGCTAACAGGCCGGTAGAAAGGAAGATGAATATTTTACTCCAGGTGCCTTCTTCATCCAGGAACACCCGGTTCAGCAATTGCCCGCCATCCAGCGGATACACCGGGAACAGGTTGATGATGTTCAGGATGATGAAGAACATCGAGATCCGGGTGAGAGAAATGCCCGCGATCCAGATCCCGTCTGCATACTGCTGATCGACCAGATAACCAATGATCCCGAGGATGATCCCGGGGAGCGGGCCGGCCAAAAGAATGACGGCCGACTGCCACTGCGATACTTCCCTTTTGCTGCCGGATACATAAGCACCCAGCAACGGAATGAAGAAAATGCCCAGTTCATTATAGCGGTAGGCTTTCATGGCAATGAAGTGACCCATTTCATGGATCAGTACGATCGCCGTGATCACCAGCAGGATCTTATAGCTCGGGAAAATATAATAGCCCAGGAAGAGGTACAAGGCCAGACTGGTCACTGATTTCAGTAACACATTCGCTGGTTGTTCTTCCTTTTCATAACGGGGCGGATATACCGTTGCCTCCGCAGCCGGAGGCGTATACCCGTTGCCGGGCTCATTCACATGCTCGTCAATTATTTCCATAGTCGGGTTTAGGAGAAAAAGGGTGCCAGTTTTGTATGGAGGGCCGCCGGCATCACGGTCTTTTTCATGGTTTTTGCCTCCATAAAATACAAAATGATCTTGCCAACTGCAAGCAGTTCTTTTTGCTCATTGTACACCTCGTGGTGGAACTCGATCTTATGGTGCGCAGGCAATTCTTTCAGGATGGTGCGTACGGTCAGCAATTCATCATATTTAGCCGGCCTTAAATAACGGCAATGCACGTCCACTATGGGCATGATCACGCCCGACTTTTCCATTTCAGCATAGGTCAGGCCCATGTCCCGGATCGCTTCCGCACGGGCGGATTCGAACCAGGGGAAATAATTGCTGTGATAGACCACGCCCATCTGGTCGGTCTCCGCATATCGAACGCGTATCGGTGTGTCGTGGGTGAACATGAACGAAAGTTAAATTTATTTACCGATCAAACGGTCCAGGCTCACTTTGCCGGGGCCTGTGAACAACAAGGCCAGATAAATACAAAGGAACATACAAGCCTTCTGTCCGCTGTCCTGCCAGTCCCAATTATGGAGCTTCCCGAATGCGATCCCCATTTCAATGATCAGCGGAACCACGGCCAGTCGCGTCAGCAAACCCGCAGTA
>JAKPSI010000034.1 GCA_029555415.1 Bacteroidota bacterium
TGCAGCATCTTGTTTTGTTTTGAGTCGGCGGCGGAGCGTGGGAACAAGCGAACCTGCCCGGCGGCCCTAATGACTACTTAATCACTGATTAGGCAGCCATGGCATACTGAGTATTGCCATTTATGGTTTGAGTATTCAGATCAGCCTGCTAATTACCCAACGCAGGACATGCTTACACTTTCAAAGATCTACGCTGTCAAAACCAAACGCCCCCAGTTGAAGAAAGTCGGTAGTCTATAGTCGTTAGTCCGTTCTAAGAATGGGCTATGCTGACTTCAACATTATGTTTCTTTTCAGCAGTTGCGGGCTGCGGGTTGCGGGTTGCCAGTTGCGGGTTAGTTCTATGCAGCACTTTCGAATCCAATAAGAATACAGCTGCTATAGTGGTACTGCCGACTGCTTACTGCCGACTGCTACCTGCATTCTGCTTCCTGCCTTCTGCTCCCTGCTTCTCCAAAAAGAACAAGATGCAAATTTACAACATTTCCGCCGTCTGCCTTAGTTTTAACACATGAACGAAAAGAACCCTGCTGCATTTTACACCGCTCAGATCCAATTGCTGGAAACACAACGCGGTGAGCTGCGGAAAAAAGGAAATGTGCTTGCCATCATGCGCGGATTCAGTTTCCTCGGTGCATTTGCCCTGGGCTGGCTGCTCTGGCCGCAAGGCTGGCCCTTTGCCTTCGCCGTCACTTTTGCCGGACTCATGACATTCGGCTATTTCGTTTCGCTGGACCTGGCCAATAAAAAAGCACTGGAGAACACCACCCTCCTGCTCCAGATCAATCAGGAAGAACTGAAACACCTCTCCCTGCAATACGTCCTGCCCGGTGATGGCAAAGAATGGGAAATGCCCGATCATCCCTATGCCGCGGACCTCGACATCTTCGGCAAATCATCACTCTTCCGCTACATCAACCGCTGCAATGCCGGCTCCGCGAACCGCCTCCTTGCCTCCTGGCTGCAGGCTCCGGCTGAACCTGCTGTTGCATTGGCGCGTCAGGCCGCCAACCGTGAACTGGCCGCTTCACCCGCCTGGTGTCAGCAACTGCAGGCACACGGAAGAACTCATCAGATCACGATCGCAACGGAAACGAATATCACAGCATGGTTGCGATTACCTGCGGGGCCGATACAACAATCACACTGGAAATTCATACGCTTCCTCTTTCCTGCACTGAGTTTCACCTGCCTCGGCCTCTATCTTTTTGATGTCATCCCCTGGTCTTTGTTCACCAGCATCATGCTGGTCTTCCTTGGCGTTTCATTTCAGATCACCAAAACACTGATGCCCGCCTGGAAACAACTGGGAAGGATCACCGCAGAGCTGGAGAGTTTTTCTGACACCTTACAACATATTGAAGACAGCAACTTCAGTTCACCTCTGCTGAAAGAACTCCGTAATGATATCGCCGTGAGTAACGGCATGAAGGCTTCCGCATCGGTCCGGCAACTCAGAGGGATCATGGACCGCCTGGACTACAAACTGAATCCCGTGGTTTATATACCGCTGAGCGCCTTCCTGTGCTGGGACCTGCATCAGGCGCTGGCACTCGACAAATGGAAACGTGAAAACAAACACAGCCCGGATCAATGGTTCGGTGGCCTTGCACGCATGGAAGCAATGGCATCCACTGGCATCCTGACTTTCAATCATCCTGAATGGCATTTCCCGGAATTCAGCACGGAAGCGGCTTTGCTGAGAACGAAAAACATGGGACATCCGCTGATCCCCGCTGCGAAACGTGTTTGCAGTGATTTCAACACTTCCGGGAACGGGACGATCAATCTCATCACCGGCTCCAACATGGCCGGCAAAAGCACCTTCCTCAGAAGCACCGGCATCAATATCGTACTGTCCATGATGGGTGCTCCGGTTTGCGCAGATTCCATGACCCTCTCTCCTTTCCGCGTGATGAGCAGTATGCGGATCAGTGATAACCTGGAAGAAAGCACTTCCACTTTTTACGCGGAACTGAAAAAACTAAAGACCATCATTGAAGCCGTGGAACACCATGAACCTGTATTCCTTTTACTGGATGAGATCCTGCGCGGCACCAACTCTGCCGACCGCCACGCCGGTTCCGGCGCACTGATCCGCCAGCTGATCCTGCAAAGATCCGCCGGCATGGTCGCCACCCATGATCTGGAACTCGCCAAATTAGCCAACGAATTCCCCGATGGCATCCGCAACTATCATTTCGATGTGCAGATCGACGGTGAAGAATTATACTTTGATTATAAACTGAAGGACGGGGTTTGTAAGAGTATGAATGCGTCGCTGCTGATGAAGAAAATCGGAATTAGAATGTAGTCGCTAGTCTTTAGTTGATAGTCGGTAGTCTCTTCTTTCGACAATTGGATGGGAAATAGCTTTTGTGAAAATCAGGGAAATGCATTGAAAAGGTAAAAGGATACAAGTAATAGGTATCGGGTGGGGGTGAATTAATAAATAATGATGAAGTCAAATAAGTACTTCCTTAGAACGTACTATAGACTAACGACTACCGACTACCGACTGCTCCTACTTTCCCCAGCCAAAGAAATCATTCAGATTCGCATACAGCATCAGTCCCAGCAACAGCACCATACCCACTACCTGAGCGTATTCCAGGAATTTTTCATTGGGTTTGCGGCGGGTGATCATTTCATATAAGGTGAACATCACGTGGCCACCGTCCAGTGCCGGTATCGGTAAAAGATTCATGAAAGCCAAAGCGATGGAAAGGAATGCAGTGATCATCCAGAATGCTTCCCAGTCCCATTCGTATTTCGGGAAAATGGAACCCATGGATTTGAAACCACCGAGTCCTTTGTATCCGCCTGTTTTGGGATTGAGGATCATTTTGAACTGGCTCGCATAATAACTCAGTTCTTCACCGGCCATCCTGACGCCCGCGGGGAATGCGGAGAGACCGGGATATTTCGTCACTTTCAATTGCAGCCACTTCAGACTATCCATAGTTTCATAGTCTCCACCTGCGCCATAACTGTAGAAACCGATGCGGCCTTCCGAGTCAACTTTGGATTCCAGTCTCATTTCCTGTCCTGCCCTGTTGATCAGCAACGATACCTGCTGGTTCTTTTTCGCGAGTAACAGATTCTTCATTTCATCGAAGAATTCGAAACGGGATGAATCCACGCCAATGATCAGATCATTCTTTTTCAGGCCGGCTTTGAAAGCTATTGAAGTATCCGGCACCATTTTGACCAGGACCGGCACACGCGGTTCCAGGAAACCGCCGTCTTTTTTATGATTCTCCACCAGTTGTCCGATCAGACTCACCGGTAAAGGCAATTCGAGTTTTTGTCCGCCCCTTTCCACTGTGATGGTATGTCCCAGAATGACGGTACGGAACATCTTCCTGAAATCAGCCACCGGCTCACCATCCACGGCCAGGATGCGGTCGCCGTTACGTAAACCACATTTGTTATATAATGTACTGTCGAGCACCTGTACGCCGTATTTCATGGAACTTGCGGGGATCTTCTTTTCACCCCAGATCATCAGCACGAATGCATACACAATGAAAGCCACCAGCACATTCATGATGATACCGCCCAGCATGATGATCAGCCTTTGCCAGGCCGGTTTGCTGCGGAACTCCCAATCCTTCGGAGGCAGCTTCATCGCTTCTTTATCTATGCTCTCATCGATCATACCCGAGATCTTGACATAACCACCCAGCGGCAACCAGCCGATACCGTATTCCGTATCTCCTACTTTCTTTTTGAAAAGGGAGAACCAGGGATCGAAGAAGAGGTAGAATTTTTCAACCCGGCATTTGAACCAGCGGGCGGTGATATAATGTCCGAACTCGTGAAGGATCACCAGGATCGACAATGCGAGCAGCAACTGCCCTGCCTGTAAACCCACCCGTGACCAATTGATCGCTAAATGAACCATATTTCTATTTTACAGCAAATCCCGATGAGCATCGGGACCACGCAGGATATATTCCGTTTTTATAATTTGATGATATCGGCAGCAAAGTTACGCGCCTCGCCATCGCTTTCAAAATATTCCTCCAGTGTAGGCTGGGCAATGAAAGGCACGGCCTGCATGGTCTTTTCGATGAGGTCGGTCATGTCGAGGAAATTGATACGATTGCGCAGGAAAGCATAAACAGCGATCTCATTGGCCGCATTCATGATCGCCGGCAGATTACCTCCCTTTTGCAGGGCATCCATGGCCAGTCCGAGATTGCGGAAGGTCTTGATATCAGGCTCCTCAAATGTGAGGGTATTCACTTTTTTGAAATCATAACGCGGGAAACTGTTCGGGATCCTTTTCGGGAATGCCATCGCGTACTGGATCGGCAGCTTCATATCCGGCATGCCCATCTGTGCTTTGATGCTGCCATCTTCAAACTGCACCATACTGTGGATGATGCTTTGAGGATGCACCACTACCTGGATCTGTTCCGGTTTCAGATTGAAAAGCCATTTGGCTTCGATCATCTCCAGGCCTTTGTTCATCAGTGTGGCGGAATCGATACTGATCTTGGCACCCATCGACCAGTTGGGATGCTGCAGCGCGTGTTCCCTTTTTACATTGACGAGATAGTTCGGTTTGCGGCCGAGAAAAGGTCCGCCTGAAGCGGTCAGGATCACTTTCTCGATCTTATTCCTCGTTTCGCCGACCAGACACTGGAATATAGCGGAGTGTTCAGAATCCACCGGGATCACCGGTACGCGGTTCTCGACCGCTTTACGCATCACGATATCACCGGCCACGACCAGCGTTTCCTTATTGGCCAGCGCGATGGCCTTACCACTCTGCAATGCGTTGAGTGTGGGTTTCAGGCCGGCATATCCAACGATGGCGGCCAGCATGAGATCATAACAATCCATCGCCGCCACTTCTTCCAGTGCTTTGGCACCTGAAAAAACCTTCACATCCGTTGAAGCCAGCGCATCCTTGACGAACGCGTATTTCTTTTCATCGCCGATGACCACCACATTGGGGTTGAAATCGAGCGCCTGCCTGACGAGCAACTCCGCGTTATGCTGAGCCGTCAGCACTTCCGCAGAAAACTTATCCGGGTTGGCCGCGATCACTTCCAGCGCCTGCGTTCCGATGGAACCGGTGGAGCCGAAGATGGCGATCCTCTTTATGGGTTGGTCATTCGTCATGTTAATGCAAACGTATTATGCTGGTATAGTCCAGCGGATCAGTTCATCCGCGATCTTCCGGTCGTTACTCAGGCGCGGCACTTTATTCTGCCCCCCTAATTTACCGATTGATCGCATGTAATCAATGAATCCGTTCTTCAGGACCGGTGTTATTTTCAGCGGCGACAGGATATTGCCGCCGATCAGGTCATCGTAATATACATTCTTCGCGCGCATATTGGCCTCCAGCTTCGCGGCAAAATCAGATAATGACGCGGGTGCTTCTTCGAACTCAATGAACCATTCGTGATAGGATTTGCCTTCGCCGCCACTTACAAAGGGCGCTACGGTAAATTCAGTAACACGTATGTTCTCTTCCTGCGCGGCTTTATTCAGACTGAATTCCACTTCCTCTCCGATGACGTGTTCACCGAATGCGGATATGAAATGTTTCGTGCGGCCACTCACGACCAGTCGGTAAGGATCGGTCGAAACGAATTTCACGGTATCGCCCAGGTTATAGGCCCAGAGCCCCGCGTTGGTGCTGACGATCATTGCATAATTCTCTCCGGTCTTCACTTCCGCCAGACTCAGCCGGGTCGGCTTTTCATTGAATATCTCACCCGCCGGAACGAATTCATAGAAGATCCCGCTGTTCGTATTCAGCAGTAGACCTTCTGATTCCTGTGAATCCTGAAATGCGAAGAAACCTTCACTGGCAGGGAACAGTTCAATGCAATCGATCTTGCGGCCGATACTTTCGAATAGCTTGGCACGATAGGGTGCAAAATTCACGCCGCCCTGTACCATCACACTGAAATTCGGGAAGATATCTCCTACTTTTTTTCCGGTCCTATGGATCAGCTCATCAAAATACATCTGCATCCAGGGGGGAATGCCGCTGATGAGGGTCATATCCTTATTGATGGTCTCATCCACGATCTTACCGAGTTTGGTTTCCCAGTCCTCGATACAATTCGTTTCATAAGAAGGCAGTTGATTCGTGCGCAGGTAACCGGGCACATGGTGGTTCACGATACCACTGAGCCGGCCGGTCGGAATATCCGCGATCCTTTCCAGTTCTGGAGATCCGGAGAGGAAGATCATTTTACCGTCGGCGAAACGGGTATTACCGGTCTCGGCCATATAGCAAAGCAGGGCATTGCGGGCGGTATTGATATGATTGGGGATCGAATCCTTGCTGATGGGGATATATTTCGTTCCTGAAGTGGTGCCGGAGGTCTTGGCGAAATAAGCGGGCTTTCCTTTCCACAATACGTTGTGTTTTCCGGCCTTGATCCGGTCGATCCAGGGGCGGAATTGCTCATAGTCCCGGATGGGGACGGCCTGTTTATAGGCGGCGTAGTCGTCCACCTCTGCCAGGCGGTTTTCCTTGCCGAATTCGGTATTCCGGCCTGTTTTGAGGAGGTATTTTAGGATATTTTCCTGGTCGGGCAGGGCCGTGACCATGCCTTTCCGGATACCTTTATATATGTAGGAGGCGAACGGCCTGGCCAGAAATGACTTGATTTTCATACTTTGGAGCCCCTGAAATCGAAAAAGGCCTACAAATATAACCCCTGGACAGGCATTCCCCGGGATTTTATCCCCTAAAACTTTGATATTCTGTTTGCCAGGTCCTTTCTTTTTCCTTACCTTTGCCTCCCTAATTTTAAGAATATGGTAGCAGTTATAAAAATCGCCGGACAGCAGTTCAAAGTTGAGAAAGA
Organism: Bacteroidota bacterium; assembly: GCA_029555415.1. Taxonomy (GTDB): domain Bacteria; phylum Bacteroidota; class Bacteroidia; order Chitinophagales; family Chitinophagaceae; genus JAKPSI01. The sequence goes on from JAKPSI010000034.1 coordinate 6,846, forward strand.
CCAGACTTTGTTTGTCCCCCATGTAGAAGGAAATGCCGGAGACAATGTTGATCTGGAAGTTTTACTTGCTGATGCTGATGGCAAGCTGTCTGTAGGCAGTGCTGTTAAAACCACAGTAAAAGCTGAGATCGTTGATCAGGTAAAAGGTGATACCGTTATCGCCTATAAACAAAAAAGACGTAAGGGTTTCCACAAAAAGAAAGGACACCGTACGGCTTATACTAAAATCAAAGTAACCAGCATCGCTTAATTGCGTTACCCCCATTACTTATCTAATAAAAACTGAGATATGGCTCACAAGAAAGGTGAAGGCTCTGTAAAGAACGGCCGCGATTCACAAAGTAAACGCCTCGGCGTAAAGATCTTCGGTGGCCAGGCCGCTGTTTCCGGAAATGTAATTCTCCGTCAGCGCGGTACCGAATACCATCCCGGCAAGAATGTCGGCGTTGGAAAAGACTTCACATTGTTTGCTTTGACAGACGGTGTGGTCGAATACCGCAAGGGCAGAAACAACAGAACTTTTGTTTCTGTAGCTGCTGCGGAAGCATAAGCCGCTTTTTCCAATTGTTCATTTTGTGGAAAAAAAATTTGGGTAGTATAAAATAATTGCTATTTTTACTGTCGTTAACCCATTTTTACTAAACATTAAATTCTAACAAAATGGCAACTAAGAAAAAAGCCGCTAAAAAAGCTGCTCCCAAAAAGAAAGCCGCTAAGAAAGCTGCTAAAAAGAAAAAATAAGTTTCAAGCAATTGAAACCATAGAAAAAGTCCCGCATCTGCGGGACTTTTTTTTGTGCATACCCTCCCCCCTTCCCTAAATTGCAGCCATGGATAATTATGCCATCGCCGATCAGTTCTCCCTGCTTTCCAAACTGCTGGATATACATGGAGACAACTCCTTCAAGTCGAAGACCTACGCCGCCGCCGCTTTCAATATCGAGAAGCTGCCCGAGCCCCTTGCAAACACGCCACGGGACAGCGTTTCACGCATCCGTGGTATCGGTGAAAGCGTCGCGAAAAAAGTATTCGAATTGCTCGACACCGGCGAAATGCAATCGCTGAAAGAATTCCTCGCCAACACACCTCCTGGTGTGGTAGAGATGCTGCAGATCAAAGGCATCGGACCTAAAAAAATTCATACGATCTGGAAAGAGATGGGCATCGATTCCATCGGTGAATTGCAATACGCATGTGGCGAGAACCGACTCACCCGTTTCAAAGGATTCGGAGAAAAAACACAACAGAACGTCCTTGAATCCATCAACTTTTATCTCAATCATCAGGGACATTTTCTCTACGCGCAGGTCGCCGAAGTATTCCCGATGATCGACGGATATCTGAAAAAGATCTTCCCTGAAGACAAAGTTTCGGTCACCGGAGCCTTCCGCCGGCAGGAATTAACACTTCAGGAACTGGAATATGTCATTGCCCAGGACAAGGAAACCATCAAACCCAGAATGGTCAGTGCCAATCCACCGGAATTACTGGAAGAGAATGATAACTCAATGGTCTATTTGCTGAAGAATGGATTGAAGCTCCGCTTCTATCATGGAGAAACAGCATTGGGACAAACACTGATGGAAACGACCGGTCCTCTTTCATTTACGGATGCATTCAAAAAGAAATTCGCAGCCGCTTTCTCCAAAACCAATGGACAAGAAACTGAAATATTCAGTGCTGCGGGTATCCCGTTCATTGAACCCTGTCTCCGCCATCAACCGGACATCCTGGAGAAAGCCGCAAAAAAGAAACTTCCGCTTCTGATACAGGCAACGGATGTAAAAGGGCTCATCCATTCCCACAGTAAATGGAGTGATGGCGCCAATACGCTGGAAGAAATGGCGGAAGAGCTGATCCGTCGCGGATTTGAATACATGGTCATTTCCGATCACTCCAAATCGGCTTTTTATGCCAACGGACTCAGTGAAGAACGGATCCGCGAACAGTTCAGGCAGATCGATGAACTGAATGCCCGCTACAAGCCTTTCCGCATCTTTAAAAGCATTGAATGTGATATCCTGAACGATGGCAGCCTGGATTATTCCAATGAAATGCTGGCCACATTCGACCTGGTCATCGCTTCCGTACACAGTAACCTGAGTATGAGTGAGGAAAAAGCCATGGCAAGGATCCTGCGGGCGGTGGAGAATCCCTATACCACCATCCTTGGCCACCCGACCGGCCGGCTGCTGCTCAGCCGCAACGGCTACCCTGTCGATCACAGCCGTTTGATCGACGCCTGCGCTAAACATCAGGTGGTGATCGAACTGAATGCGCACCCGAGAAGACTGGATATGGACGGCGCTTTCATCCCGGAAGCACTTGAAAAGAATGTGCTGATCTCGATCGATCCGGATGCGCACGCACTGGAAGGTTTTGATGATATCCGTTTCGGCGTTCTGGCAGCACAACGAGGCGGGCTGACCGCTGCGCAGAACCTGAGCAGTTTCACACTAAATGAATTTGAAACATTCCTGGCGGCAAGGAGGAAAGCAAAAGGGATCTAACCCACCAGCGGCAGTTCCACAACAAAGGTGGTACCACTGCCCGGTGTGGTTTCGAACCAGATATCACCCTGTGCCTTTTCAACGATACCCTTGCACATGGCCAGGCCCAGACCGGTTCCTGATGTTTTGGTCGTGAAGTTGGGAATAAAAATGCGTGCCTGCATTTCAGGCGCAATACCTTCCCCGTTATCGCGGATACTGATGCGGAATTTATCGTCCACTACCGTTTCCTTTACTTCGATCTGACAGGTGCTTTGGCCCTGACAGGCTTCCACCGCGTTCGCCAGCAGGTTGGTGAACAGCCGGTTCATCTGTGTTTTATCCGCATTCACCATCACCCTGCGATGCACGGGCTCCCACTGCAGGGTCACTTCGGGGTTCGGCCGGTATAATTCGTGTAAGGATGCGATCACATCATGCAGATCGAACAATTCAGTGTGCGTGTTGCCGATATTGGCGAACTGCGAGAAATCCGCGGCGATCTTGCTCAGGTGATCGATCTGTTCCACTAGGGTATTGGCGACCCTGCCGGAGAGCTCCTTCACATTCGGCTGGTTATTATTGACGGCATTCTGCAAATACTGGATGCTCAGCTTCATCGGTGTCAGCGGATTCTTGATCTCATGCGCCACCTGCCGGGCCATTTCACGCCAGGCCCCTTCCCTTTCGCTCTTTGCAAGTGCTTCGGCACTTTCCCCGAGTTTGCCCACCATCTTATTGTATTCCTTCACCAGTTCACCGATCTCATCTTCCCGGTTCCAGACGATCATTTCATTCATTTTGCCCAGGTTCACTTCTTTCATCTTGTCACTGATGAGTGAGAAGGAATCCGTGATCCGGTTGGTGATGTACAGCGCGATCAGTCCCGCGATCAGGAAAATGAAGGCATTCAGGTTGATGATGGTCACCAGGAAGTTGGAGATCTCCTGGTTCAGTTCCGGCTGCGCGGTGAAATACGGGATATTGAGATACGCGTACACATTCTTATTCTCATCACGCACCGGCGCATACATACTCAGGTAGCTGAGGCTGCCGATCCGTTCTTCCTGCGAATGCTGTACCTGACGCAGGCGACTGAGGTGATAGAATGCAGTAGGATCGATCTTCTTACTCAGGACACCGCGGTTATAAACATTGGCCTGTGAGGAAACATAGAGATTGCCCTGCAAGTCGTACACGTTCACATCCACCCCATGGATATCGGAGATCTCATTCACGAGGTTCTGCAGACTCTTATTGGTCACCGAATCATATAATTTCAGGACATCATCAAAAGTGGAATGATCCGACAGTTTCTTCTGCATCTCATTCACCATGATCTTCATCGTGCGGCTGAGTTTATCGGTATTGTTCCGGTTATACCGGCTGATGAAGAAGGAGATCGTGGAAATACCGATGATGAGGAAGGAGAATACGCTGATGAACAGGATCGTACTGTGTACCTGGCTCCGGATGCTGAGCTGCAGCATCTTCCGGAGTTTCCGCAGACTACCGCCGGTGCGTAACAGTACGGAGATCACCTGCAGGATGGCCACCAGGAACAGGAAGGCGCAGAATATCCAGGAGAACAGGGTGATGGATTCGATGAAGTTATCCTTCTTGCGTACCATGACCACCACCTGATCGTTCCCCGCACGGTACCACATTTCATCGTACTGTCCGTTACTGCGGCGTTCGAATTCTTCTGAGGGTTCCTGATCGGAAGTCAGGGAGGTTGCAAAGGGGTATTTATTGGAAGAACTCGTCAGACGCTTTTTATCATACACCGCGGTGGCATAAATAGGAGAATTGGAAGGATCATTCTCATTGAATTGCTTGAACAATTCCGGGAACAGCGCATCGCTGCGGTAGTTCTTCGGAATGGATATGATGAACAGGGAGCCCGCTGTAGCACCTGCCGTATCCGTGATCACCCGTTTGGTGATGTACTTGAACTTATCGACCGCACTCTCATAGGAATAGAGGTCCGGCAGTCGCGTGGGCTTTGATTGTACGGTCAGGATCGTGTTGAGGTCATCGTAAGAGGTAGCATCATCGTTCTGCACCGGCCGGCCATCCGCTTCATACAAATACAGTTTCGTGTCATACTTATTGAGATAGCCTCCATAGTTACTGTTGATGATACTGTCGCGCAGCAGCTTTCCCTCATCAGGTCCCCGGAAACGCGGCAGGTTCGTCAACAGGAAATCATTATCGAGATAACTGAGCGCGATATTGAGCAATCGTTCACTGGAAGGGTCGTTCTGCACCACCAGTTTATCGGCCAGGATCTTCCGGCGCTCCCACTCCGCTTTCTTGTTCTCGCTCAGGATGATCGCGGCGATGGATACGGAGAATACGAATATCCAGAATATGATCCCGGCGATATTGACCCGGATGCGGTTGAAGATGAGTCCCTTCCTGTTCACCAGCCAGGTATAACCCAGCAGCCAGACCAGTACGGGAATATAAAAGAGTACGGTCGGATCTCCCGAGCGGATGGTCAGGTATACGAGTCCTGCACTGGCAATAATGAAATAAATGAGTTCATTCCTGCTTCCGAACAAGGGGAAGATGAGCCGGAATAATAATTGTGTAAAATAATAATAGGAAAGAGATAAACAAGTCAGCACCGCAAAACCCGCTACGGTATACCGGTTAACGCTGTCGAAATTGATAACGTCGAAGGAAATCTTGGAATCGGCCACCAGGCTGCGGATCACGGAAGAAAGGATGAAGGTGGATACCAGTAGCAGCACCATGGAAAGCAGTCCTGACAACCATTTCAGCCTTTTGGAAAACTTAGCACCCGGGTCCTGGACCTGATGCAAATGACTCCATGCGAACAGGATCACCCAGCAGAACAGTATCGCATTGATGAGCAGGTCGCCCAGTGAACGCTGAATGATATTGGAACCGTAGATGGCGGGATTGAACAATTCGAACTGCCTGAGATTGAGGATCGCGGGAAAAAGATAAACGCTGATGCGTAGCGACAACAGGGAAATGGCCAGAAGTCCGATCGCGGCCCACACTTTTCCGCGGGCCACCACTTCTTCCGCCCACAGATGAAGGAAGAAAAGCAGGCAAAGTAAGCCGAGCCCGCGCAGGATGATCGTCAGTGTATCATTATAAGGAATGGTACCGGCATCGCGGTTCGCAAGATAGAATAATGTTTTTCCGCTTATGCCTTTTACAGCGGTTCCATGCGCTTCATCACTGAGGGCGACCGTTTTCGCAGCGGTCTTGCTGAAATAGAAATCGTGGCGCAGATATTCCGTCTCAATGAAGAAATCGGACCGGACCGGTATCATGGCATAAGCGAAAACAGGTTGGCGGGTACTGAGTACATCGAGCGTCTTTTTAACGGCCACGTAATAACCATTTGCCAGATGGAAGAAATATTCCCCATCACCCAGTGTCTGTAATGAAGGAGGCGGCAGTATCAGCTGATCGCTCCAGAATGTGAGTTGCGGGACACCTGTTTCGTTCTCCGTACGGTACAGGAAGATGCCATAAGGACTTTTCGCGATGTTCTCGAATTCGGGAAGTGATTCGTGCTGCTCGGCCAGTTTCTTGAGTTGCGTTCCGTTGTTGCAGAATGATTCGAAATCCTTTTCCTGGGTGGCGATGAAACTTTCCGCGTTACGGAGTTCGCGGTTGAGGGTAGAGTGGCTGGTGTAGATCCGGTTGAAGACGAAGGACAGGGAAATAAGTACGACTGCCAGGATCAGCAGTGTATATTTCTGAAAAATGATATCGCGTATGGTCCGGCTCACTCCTGTTGTTGTTGCTTGATGCTGTTCCAGAGCGCATCCATTTCCTGCAAGGTCATATTTTGCAGGTCCATTCCGTTCTGCATGGCTTTTTCTTCCATCTTCAGGAAACGGCTCATGAATTTTTTATTGGTGGTCTCCAGGGCATGTTCGGCATCCAGCTGCAAAAACCGTGCGTAATTGATGAGGGAGAACACGACATCGCCAAACTCCGCTTCCATGGCCTTTTTGCGGGCATCCGCGTTTTCGGGGACCGCCCCCTGCCAATCGCTCACCGCGGCTTTCAGCTCACCGATCTCCTCCTCTACTTTATCCCATACCTGTTCCCGGTTATCCCATTCAAATCCGACCTGTTTGGCTTTTTCCTGTAGGCGCATAGCCTTCACCGTTGCGGGTAACGCGCGGGGGACTCCACCGAGGACGGACTTCTTCCCTTCCTTGAGCTTAAGTTTTTCCCAGTTCTTCTTCACCTCTTCCTCGTCCTGCACTTTAACATCCCCGTAAATATGCGGATGGCGGGCGATCAGTTTATCACATATCCCGTTGATCACTTCATCGAGTGTGAACTGGTTCTGCTCTTTTCCGATCCTGGCGTAAAAAACGATATGGAGCAGCATATCACCCAACTCTTCTTTGATACCCTTCCAGTTCTCATCCGAAATGGCATCGGCCAGTTCGAAGGTCTCCTCAATAGTGAGCTGGCGGAGGGTCTGAATGGTCTGTTTCTTATCCCAGGGACATTGTTCGCGCAGCTCATCCATGATCTTCACGAGGCGCTGGAAGGATTCGGGATTATTGTTTTGCATATTGAAATTGTAATTAGAATGTGGCTGCTGAGAAGAACATGAAGAAAATCAGCAATATGCACATCATGATGAATGATATGAAAGCGATCAGGATCCCTTTGAAGATCGTTTTCCACCTGCGCTGATCATAAAACACCCGCATGGCTTTCAGCAGATAGATGAAATGCCCGAGCATAATGAAGAAGATGGCCCATCCGAAGAATTCAAAATTGACCACATCCTGTAATTTATCGAGTGCGAAGACCAGGAGCAGACAGAGGAAGGTGAATACATACAGATGGATCGTGAACACGCCATGGTCCGCATAATAGAAATTCTTCCTGCGGAAATAGAGTAATTTAAGGAGCAGGGCGAAGATCGGCAGTGACACGAAGAGCATATACGGAAGGCGGTGCAGGAAGCTCTCCAGGAATTTCTCCTTGAACTCTTCAGGATTCTCCTTGTAACGGGTATTGAGGTCGATCACTTTCTTATTGAGCCTGCGCATGAACCAACCGTCACGTGCCGCTTTGGATTTCTTTTCCTGAACGCTGTCGTATTCCGCTTCTGTTTTATAATTGGAATCACTGAAACCCACCTTGATCCCTTTATTATTCACCGCCGTTTTGATCATCTCACTCACCAGCAACTGGTGAGCCGTATCCTTCGCCACCAGCAATGCGGCTTTCAGATTGACATCTGCCGTATCTTTTTTCAGACCTTCCTCCAATTCCTGGATGTATTTCAGACGTTCTTCCTTTGTAACCGGCATATTCAGTGGTTCGTCCATTTTGATCTGCGGACCGAAGAACTTGAAGAAAACGAGGAAAAAGATCGCGGAGGAGAATACATACATCCGGATGGGATGCAGGTAACGTTTCCGGCGGCCGATCATATATTCTTTGGAAAGGAACCCGGGACGGAAGATCAGGTCACGGGCGGAAGTGAAAAAACTGCTGTCAAAGTGCGTGATATCATAGAAGAAATGGGTGAACATGTGCCAGAACGTTTCCTTGGGCACGATGTTCTCCTGACCGCAGTCCTGGCAATAGCGCCCCTGCACGGTGGCACCGCAATTCAGGCAATCTTTCTCTTTACGCTGTGGAACGTGTGACAAACTGAAAATTTTCTTAAAAATAAGTACAAAAATACAAGCCCCCTTTTCTTTTTCGTTAGCCCTGAAAACAGCTATTTTTGAATGAACAAACCATATCACTTTACATGAAAACCGTTCTTCCCTCCCTGTTCATCCTTCTTGCCACGCCTGTATTTGGCCAGTATTACTACAATGATATCGTGACCGCCTCGGCGACAACCGCCCAGATGAAAGTGTACCGCGACAATAAAGTGCAGCAGGTCACGGCCCGTGGCTTTGATGCCAGTGGCGCCCCCAGTACTGATTTTTCGGAAACGCAGGAGGTGAAAGAGAATGGTGCCTTACTGAAGATCTCCCGGTTCAACGGCATGAGCAAGACCGTCTCTTATCAGCGTTATAATGCCCAGGGACAGCTCATCAGCATCACGGATTCATCTGCAGACCTGCTGGATATCACCACCTATAGTTATGATGCTGCAGGCCGGATCTCGCAGGTGAAGAATGAGAATTCGGACAGCGCGCGTGAATTCAAACAGGTGGAGACCCATAACTGGCGTTACAGCGCAGATGGTAAGCCCGTTGGTATGTGGCGGGTGATCAATGGCACGGACTCCACCGAAGTACGTTTCAACCCGGATGAGAACGGCAATACCGGCGACGAGCGCACTTACAAGAAAGGGATCGAGAATGGGGTGATCTACTATTACTATGACGACAACAAAAGACTGACCGATATCGTACGTTATAACAGCCGCCTCAAAAAACTGTTACCGGATATCATGTTCGAATACGATGAACAGAACCGTGTGGTGCAGCGTATCACCACTACTTCCAGCCTCAACATGCGTTACCTGATCTGGCGTTATGTCTTTGATGCGAAAGGGTTGAAAACGAAAGAAGCGTTATTCAATCATGATAAGGAGATGACGGGAAAGATCGAGTATGGGTATTCTTTCGGGCAGTGATCCCTGATCACTTCACTTATACCGGATATACAGTGATCCTGAGCCCCTCACTTTGATCGTCCCCTGGTTTGATCTCAAAGCTGCAGACAACCTCACCGGCATCCTGTAACTTAATAGTGATGTCATATTTACCAAAAGTCAAATGCTTTAATCTGAGTTGCGTGTTCAGCCCGTGAAAAGACCCTGTTCGTAAAAGCAGGTTCGTGCCGCTTCTGCAAATACTGTAGAGAAATGTCCTCCCTTCCAAGTCCGGATCATTGATCACGATCTCCAGGATCTCAAACACCACTGGTGTCACTTGCACTGATGCCTTGTTCGGAAATTGCATGTTGCTACTGATCACTGACAAGGTATATTGATAAAGCACTTTTTAGCGGATCAGGAGGTTAACTTTATATTAATTGAGGCCAGGCCGCATCTTGTTCAGATTGTATTCACACTCAGGTTTTATTTTGAGCCGGATATTACAGGATCCGATCATACGCTCAATCATAACTAGTCATGCGGTCTTTCATCTTATTACAATTATCCCTCATCCTGGGAATTTTGGCTTCAGGCCAGCAAGTTCATTTCAGAAAAAACACAACAGGCAGTAACCGGAAATTCACTGTCATCGCTCACAGAGCTGATCACGTTTCCGCTCCGGAAAATAGTCTGGAAGCGATCGACAGCGCCATTCAGCATGAGGCCGATTTCGTTGAACTCGACTTACGGACCACCTCAGACAGTTTTCTGGTAATCATGCATGACAGGACCATCGACCGGACCACAACGGGCTCCGGGAAGGTCAGCGACCTGATGATGAACCAAATTGATACTTGCCATCTAAGGAACAGCGATCAAAAAGTTCCATTACTCGAACAATGCCTTAAAAGTTGCATTGGAAAGATCAATATATATCTTGATTTTAAGGACGCTGATGTTGCACAGACATACTCCGTCATCCTTCGCTATCATGCGGAAAATAATGTTCTGGTTTATATCAATGAACCGGAGCAGTATAGAGCCTGGAGGCGTATTGCACCTGATATCCCTCTGATCATCAGTCTTCCTGACACGATCCGCACACCTGAGCAACTTGAAAAATTCGTTGGTCAATATCCGGCTGAAGTTCTGGATGGAGATTACACCGATTACACCCCCGAACTGATCCGCAAAGCGAAGTCGCTCGGCATTCAGGCTTGGCCTGACATTCAGGGCCCGGATGAAATGAACAACTGGGAGAAGGCGATAGAAATGGGATTTACAGGGTTACAATCAGACCATCCGGAAGAGTTGATCAGGTGGCTTAAAAAAAGAAAATTGAGGTGATATTGATCGGATAAGAGCATGTGGATTAGCCGCGGTGTACAGAATGGGTCATTTTCATTTGCCATCGAATGCGAGCAAGTTATTATATGGATTAGCTGCGCTGATCCTTGAAAGTTGGTCTTACTCAAGGCCCTCATTCCGCCTCTGGCGGAATGGGTCATTTTCATTTGCCATCGAATGCGAGCAAGCTCGCCTCGCTGTCAAATGAAAATGCCCCCCAGCTACGCTGGAGGGCACTTGTGCCCGAGACTGGATTCGAACCAGCACACCCTTTCGGGCGCCACCACCTCAAAGTGGTGCGTCTACCAATTTCGCCACCCGGGCATTTTTTCAGTCATGCCTGACCAAAGATCTTTTTTGAGCTCAAAGTGGTTTGTCTACCAACCTGCCTGCCGGCAGGCAGGTTTCGCCACCCGGGCATCATGAGCAAGAACTCATCGCAAAGAAGATGGATTTTCATTCACCCTGCATTTGCGGGCTGCAAATATAGCTGAAATTTTCTTCAGAAAATTACTTCCGGAGCATAATCCTGAAAGTGGTGCCCTTACCGGGTTCTGAGTGTTTGACGAAGATCTCACCCTTATGGTATTGTTCAATGATCCGGCGGGAAAGGCTAAGGCCCAGCCCCCATCCTCTTTTCTTGGTCGTGAAGCCGGGTTTGAACACATTCGCCACATTGGCCTTGCTGATGCCCTTACCGGTATCCGTTACATCGATCGTTACGGCTTTGGCCTCATCACGGATATCGACCTTGATGGAGCCCTGGCCTTCCATCGCATCCAGCGCGTTCTTTAATAAATTCTCAATGACCCAGTCGAACAACGGTGGCGATACACGGGCACGGATCCCCGACTGATCATGCGACTCCACACTGAAACGGATCTTGCCCGTCGCGCGTTTGCGCATATACTCCACCATATGATCGATCTGTATCAGCAGGTCCACATCTTCCAGCACCGGTGTACTGCCGATCTTTCCGAATCGGTCAGATACCAGCCGCAAGCGGTTCACATCCTTTTCCAGTTCCTGCGCGATCTGCTCATTGCCGGGTTTTTCTTTCAGCATCTCCACCCAGCCTTCCAGCGAGGAAACAGGTGTACCCAGCTGATGCGCGGTTTCCTTGGCCATGCCCGCCCACACCTGATTCTGTACAGAGCGGTAACTGCTGCGGAGTGACATGATGGTGAGGAAAATGAATAACCCCACGATCAGCAATTGCACGAGCGGATAATATCTTACTTCACGCTGCAACCGTGATTGTCCGTAATAATATTTGTTATACGTAAGTGGCTCTTTGGTGATCTCCACTGTAACCGGGTCATTCTCGGTACTGAACTGACTGACCTTTTTCCTGAGGTAAGAACTGTCGCCCGCCACTTTCGCGGAATCGAGGTTCATATAGTTACCGGTGGGATCGCCTTTTTCGTCGGTCTCGATGATCGGTATATCATCATTCTCGATGGCAAGGCGGCCTGTGAATTCGAGTACATTAGGGTCATCGGTCGCGGCTTTGATCTTCAGTGATTCGCCAAAAGCCGTTACCCTTGAGCGTTCTTCCTTACGGATCTTCCGGGAAACATATTCAGAGTAAAAGATGGTGCCCGTCACGATACTGATGGCGATGACGGCCAGCCCCGTACGAAGATTTAAAAATTGGCGAAACATAGTCCCAAATTAATAAGTATAAACCGCCTTCCCTTATTTTTGAACAAATAATTTGGTCTGTCTTGAGCGTTTCCCCCTCCATCGCTATTGTGATCCTGAACTGGAACGGTAAAAAATACCTGGAACAGTTCCTGCCTGCTATCCGCTCCCGGTTGCAACCCGGGCAGCGCATCGTTGTGGCGGATAATGGATCCACGGATGATTCCGTGGCTTTCATGCAGGGAACTTATCCGGAGATCGCACTGATCACGCTCGACAAGAATTACGGATTCGCGAAAGGATATAATCTAGCGTTGCAGCAGGTGGAAGCTGATTACTATATCATCCTGAATTCGGATGTGGAAGTAACGGACAACTGGATCGGCCCCATCATTGAGCTGATGGAGAAAGATCCGGTGATCGCGGCCTGTCAGCCGAAATTATTATCGTGGTCACATCAGCATATGTTTGAATATGCCGGCGCTGCGGGCGGATGGCTGGATGCATACGGATATCCTTTCGCAAGAGGAAGGGTGTTCGATATCACGGAAGAAGACAAAGGGCAATATGACAGCACGGCTCCTGTTTTCTGGGCCAGTGGCGCTGCCTTATTCATCCGGTCAAAAGTATTTCATGAAATGGGGGGATTCGATCCTTATTTCTTCGCGCACATGGAGGAGATCGATCTGTGCTGGAGGATACAACTCGCCGGCTATAAAGTCTATGCCTGTCCTGCTTCCGTTGTATACCATGTAGGCGGCGGTACGCTTCCGCGCGGTAATTCACTCAAGACCTACCTGAATTTCCGGAACAACCGGATCATGCTGTCTAAGAACCTGCCCTTTTCCAAAAAACTTTGGGTGATGCCTGTGCGACTGGCCCTTGATCTTGTATCGGCATTGAAAGGTTTACTGGGCGGTGATGCGGGCTATTTCGTAGCAGTACTAAGGGCGCAGGGTGCCTTCCTGAGATGGTGGTTCTTCAAGCAGGATCAAAGCCTGTTCCCGGCCAGCAGGAAGGGTAAACCCCGGGGTCTGGTCAGTAAGAATATGGCCTGGCAGCACTTTGCAAAGAAGAAGAGATATTTTACTGAAATTGTGGATGAAACAAAGTGATTTTTTGGTCTGAACCCCTATTTTTGCAGCACAAAACCCGGAAATTAACATGAACCAGGATCATCAAGCAGAGTTACAGAAAGTTCAGGATTCAGATTTTACTCATAACTGGGTATCATCATCCGGTTTCCTGTTCTACCTGCAGGTGGCATGCATTGTTACTTTTGTTTTGGGCGGCTGCTATATGCTGTACACCAAACGCTTTGACAAGCAGAACGTCAATGTACAGGAGAGCACCCTGTATACTCCCAAGTATAAATAATTACGCAGAAAATTTTTTTAAAAAGGGCACATGCCCTATTTTTGCGTCCCGTTTCGGCGGAAAACAAACAAGTTCTTTTTAAACCGGTGCAAACCGGAGACAATATGCGGAAGTAGCTCATTTGGTAGAGCACGACCTTGCCAAGGTCGGGGTGGCCGGTTCGAGCCCGGTCTTCCGCTCCATAATCCTCTTGCCGTTCAGGCGGAGGATTTTTTTTAGCCTGACATCTCAGTCATGCTGAACCATCGGCCCTGGTGGTGGAACTGGTAGACACGCAGGACTTAAAATCCTGTCTGCAGCAATGCGGGTGCGGGTTCGACTCCCGCCCGGGGCACTTCTAAAGCAACGATCCCGTTGCTTTTTTCATTTTCACAATATCCCCTCTCTGGGGTATTTGATGTGCAGCCTTAATTCTATACTTTGCATCAAACAATTCTATGCGCTACCTTTTTATCACCCTGCTCCTGTCGTGCACCCTTTCATCAAGTTATGCGCAGGAATGGAAAAAATTCACGGATACGGCCGGATATTTCACCGCCGTATATCCGGACACCTGGACGGCCAAGATCAAAGAAAACAATCATGTGTTCTTCACTTCACCGGCAGAAGGAGAGAATGACATGTTCAGGCAGAACATCAATATCATCATTACCAAGTCGGATGCATTGAAAGGGTTCACGATCCGGGACCTGGTGCCGGACCTCCTCAAGAATTTGGAAACGCAGTACGACAACTACGAACTGATCAGCAACAAATATTTCAAATGGAACGGGAAAGAGTCCTTTGAAGTCGTTTATAATATTACGCAAAACGGGGACACCACATCCTACCGGATCAAACAGTGGATGTACATGGCCAACGGGGTATTTTATGTGGTTACTTATACCTCAACTTCCGGATCTGATGCTTTGGCAGAAACCGCGGAGAAGATCCTGAATAGTATCAAATTCTGAACGGTCAGCAACTCATCTGAAAACCGGCCGTTGGTCGGTTTTTTTGTTTGTAGATTTGACCAAATATTTCACCGATGGCAACTGAAATCAAATGTCCGAACTGCGGACATCTCTTTGAGCCCAATGAAGCGATCCGCGATGAAGTGGAGAAAGAACTGCGCTCCAAAGCCGCCGAATGGCAGAAGAAAAAGACCGAAGAATACAACCTGAAACTGGAAGAAGAGAAAAAGCAGATCCGGACCAGTACCGAAGAGCAACTCCGTAAGCATATCAGCGCGGATTTTGAGAATAAACTCCGCTTGCTGGAACAGAACAATGCTGAAACACAGGAGAAACTGAAAGAAGCCAGGCAGCAGCAGCTTGAGTTCATGAAAAAGGAACAGGAACTGAAGAACCGGGAAGCGGAACTGGAATTATCGGTACAGAAAAAACTGCAGGAAGAAAGAGAACTCCTCACGGCAGATATCCGCAAAATGGAAGAACAGCGTACCGCCGCACGCGAAACGGAATACCAGATGAAGATGAAAGAGATGGAGGAGAAACTGGAATCCCAGAAAAAACTCGCGGAGGAAATGAAACGCAAGGCGGAACAGGGTTCCATGCAATCACAGGGTGAATCCCAGGAGTTACTACTGGAGGAACTGCTGCGCAGCAGCTTTCCCTTCGACCTGGTGCAGGAAGTGGGCAAAGGTGTGCGGGGCGCGGATTGTACACAGACCGTCCGCAACAGTATGGGACAGGAATGCGGTAAGATCATTTATGAAAGCAAGCGCACCAAGGACTTCTCACAGGAATGGATCGAAAAACTGAAAGCGGATATGCGCAGCACCGGTGCCGATGTGGCCGTTTTGGTGACGCAGGCATTCCCTAAAGGCATGGACCGTTTCGGTGAAAAAGATGGGGTGTGGATCTGCTCCTTCGCGGAGGTCAGGGCCATCACCCAATTGCTGCGCGACAGTATCATCCGTGTATACAACGCATCCAAGAGCCAGGAGAATAAAGGCGATAAAATGCAGCTGCTCTACAGCTACCTCACCAGTTCCGAATTCGGTGAACAATGGAAAGCCATCCGGGAAGGTTTCATGAACATGAAACTCTCCATACAAAAAGAACGCGACGCGATGGAGAAACTCTGGAAAGCCCGCGAGAAGCAACTGGAGAAGGTCTTGCTGAATGCCGCGCATATCAAGGGTTCGGTTGATGGCATCTCGGGATTAAATATGGTCGATCTGAATTTATTGGGGGATGGTAATGACGATCTGCAGTTGGATTAGAAGAGAAGCTGCTAGCTACTGGCTGTTAGCTGCTAGCAGTAAGAGGTAATTCATCTGCCTGTTTCATAAGGAGTTTCTGAAATAGCCCCATCAAAAAAAAAAGGGTTCTGCGTTATCTGCGCAACATCTGCGGAATCTGCGGGAAACTCAACTGATCACAAAAGCCAGCACCAAATGCTCAAACTCCCGGTAATGAACAGACAGCTGCTCCCCCGTTTTTGAGAAATCAACTTCGATCGTTTCGGTGTCGCTGTGCTTCCGGCCAAGCAGGATATGATCCCGGAATTCGACAGCACCGTTTCCATACCATTTAAATACGGATTCTTTGGCTGACCAGAGCAGGGTCAGGTCTTTCAGGTCTGTGGAAGCCGAAACGAACCGCTGCTTCTCCCCTTCATTCAGGAATTTATCACGGATACGGCCGATCTTCTCCACCGGTTTTTCGATATCGATCCCCACACGCTGGGTACGACTGACGATGGCCGCAGCATAATCCCCGCAATGGGAGATGGAAAAATGATAGCGTTCATCGGCCAGGAAAGGCTTGCGCGTATCAGCGATCTGTATCATTTCATAGGGAAAATCAGGGAACAGGAATTGCAGCAGGAAGCGCCCTGCCAGATGCTGGAGTCGTTTGTGCGGGTGCGTTACATCCCGGTGCAGGGGCACATTACCACGGAAGAATTCCTCCGTTTCCTCGATCTTCCAGATCCCAAGGCGGGTGTGTTCGTTGATGCGATGTTGAAAAAAAACAGGCATTCCCAGTGAATTCGACTTTAAATTGTGGCCGTAATTAAAACCGAAGATAGAAAATGATACTCTCAGATAAGCGGATACTGGAAGAAATGGAAAAAGGAACGATCAAGATCGAACCGTATCTGCGCGATTGCCTCGGCAGCAACTCCTATGATGTGCATCTCGGCAAATGGCTGGCCACCTACAGCGCGCATATCCTTGATGCCAAGAAACATAACGAGATCGAGTACTTCGAAATACCGGAGGATGGCTTTGTGCTCTACCCCCACGTTTTTTATCTCGGCGTTACAGCTGAGTACACTGAAACCCATGCGCATGTACCTTTTCTGGAAGGCAAATCATCCACGGGCCGGCTGGGTATCGATATCCACGCCACTGCGGGTAAGGGCGATGTAGGCTTCTGCGGCAACTGGACCCTTGAGATCTCCGTCAAACAACCCGTCAAGATCTACAAAGGCATGCCCATCGGGCAGCTCATCTACTTCCCGGTGGATGGTGAGATCGAAGTGAAATACAATCAGAAGAAGAATGCGAAGTACAGCGGGCAGCCGGACAGGCCGGTGGAGAGTATGATGTGGAAGAACGAGTTTTAGCCGCAAGCTGTAAGCTATAAGCAGCAAGATGTTGCTAAGGAATATTATTTACACATCCGCTTCAAAAGTACTAAGGGGGAAGTTGCGGGCCATGAGTTGTGAGCAGCTAGCGGATTTTCAATGCTTCATTATTTGTATCCTATTGAACGCGTTGCTGCGCCCCGCGCGGCCTGTGTACTCAAGCTGCTTTCTGAGTCTTACAATTTCATTGCCCTCTTTTCTCTGTGTCTCTGGTAAAATCCTGGTTGCGTCGCTGCGTCTTAGCGTCGTTGCGTGAAACCTCAGTTCAGCTTCCAGATCGTATAGTTGAGTATCCCCGCGAAGCTCACCCAGCTGATATACGGTACCAGCAACCATGCGGCGGTGTTGCTGAGTTTAGAGAATTGAAAAATAGTAAGTATGATGAGCACCCACATCACGGCCAGTTCAGCGAAAGCCCAACCGGGTTGCTGCCATTTGAAGAAAATGAGCGACCAGAAAAAATTCAATATCAACTGCGCTGCGAATAAAAGGATCGCTGTACGCTGCGCCGCGTTCTGGTCCTGTTGTTTCCAGACCAGGAACAGCGCCACTCCCATCATGATATACAAGGTCGTCCACACCGGCCCGAATATCCAGTTCGGCGGATTCCACGATGGCTTCTGAATGGTCTGGTACCAGGAATCCAATCCTGTAACAGTAAAGAAAGCACTTGAAGAACCGATCACAAGCGGAATAGCGAGGGCGAGGATGAAGCGAAGGGAGTTGCTCATTGATAAATAACAATCGCTGATGAGTTTTTGTTCACTTGGGATGAATGATGAATGCTGCAAGCTATTAGCTATTAGCTGTTAGAGGATTCTAAATAACTATCCAGATAAATGCTTATTCGTTCGTTATAGGAGGAAGTTGCGGGTTGCGAGTTGCGAGCAGATCCTCAAAGTTTCATCTTTTGTCC
The DNA here is from genome assembly GCA_029555415.1 of Bacteroidota bacterium. Classification (GTDB taxonomy): domain Bacteria; phylum Bacteroidota; class Bacteroidia; order Chitinophagales; family Chitinophagaceae; genus JAKPSI01. Next base: position 24,801 of record JAKPSI010000034.1, read on the forward strand.
CCTATCGACCTCGTTGCTGCGCCTCGCGCGGCCTGTGCCCTCAATCTGTTGTTGTGAGTCTGCATTTAAAATCTCTATCCCCTGTGTCTCCGTGGTTAAGACTTCTTTGCGGTGCCGCGTCATTGCGTCGTTGCGTGAGTATTACAGGGACTCAATACCGTACTTCTTGTAGTAAGCGATCAGCCAGGCCACCACTTCGTTATACGACTCCTTCCCGGCAGGCTGATTATTGGCGCGTAGGAAATGACCGTAGCCCCACATGATGATGGGTTCAATGGGATTGCGGTAACGGCTGTAGAAATCACGGTACGCTTTATTATCTGCCACCACCTGCGGGTGCCTGTTCGCCTGAAAGGCTTTGAAGACCGATGCATCTTTGGTCGTGTCACGCCTCAGCACTTCCGTGATGGCATAGTTGTACATATCGAGATACATGGAATACCTGAACACCGGATCAGGATAATACTTGCAGGCCAGGTAACCGACGAAGTTGGCTTCATTCTCCCGGGCATAGCCCAGCTGATGCGCCATTTCATGCGTGGTGACATAAGGCTCCAGGAATGCGGGGATGGTCGTGTTGACCTGCCCTTCACCTGAGAAAGGATTATAATATCCCTGAAAGCCGAGATAATTCCCGGCATAGCTGAACAGAGATGGTTTGACAGAACGCGGCGGATAATGCAGGAAGGGATAAACGGAATCGGCCGCATCATAGGCCTGCACAGCGGCATCAAAGAGTTTTACTTTTCTGTTGACCCATTTTCGCTGGTCCCTGCCCGATAGTTCAGCATAACCATTCATGCGTTGCTGTAATACACGGGTCAGCGTGTCCAGATCGGCCATTGAATACTTTTTCACATCGAGTCCTAATTGACCGGCGATCCCCCTGCGGTTATAGTTGAGTCCCCAGAAAAGATTGAAGAATACATAAACGAACAGGAAGAAAAAAATGATCTGCTGCAATCCCGCGGTGAAATAGGCCCGGGTGAATTGCTTCCGGAAAATGATCCGGAAGAACTGAAAGGTCTTGAACAGTATGATGAGAATGAGGAAGCCGTAGAAGAGGTCGCCCGCACTGAACGGGATCCATCCGAACAGCAAACGCTGGAACCTGGAAATGAAGGGATAAAGGCCGTAAGTGTAGTTCTTTTCCACCCAGTCGGGGTACCAGGAAACCCACTTAATCGCGATGGTCAGGACGATTAGCAGGACCCAGTTCCAGCTCTTCATCAGCCTGCTGAACAACCTTGTAAGAAACTGCTGCACGGTCGGAATTTTTAAAATGGTTCAGGATCAGGCAGTTACTGCCCGGGGTGATTGCGAAAATAATCTAAATCCCGTCTCAATTTATCGCTAATTTGTCCTACCTTTGCCTCCCGATTTTTTCGGTTAAAAAGTTGAGCCATGAGCCATCGCCGGGAGTTTGAGATCGCGTATGTGGGATTGAAACCCGGGCTCCATGTCTACAACTATGACATCACCGATAAGTTCTTTGACGCATTCCAGCAGCAGGATTTCCGCAACTGTGATGCCCATATCAAACTGACGCTCGAGAAGAAGAGCAGTTTCATGTTACTGAAGTTTGAAGTGGGTGGCAGTCTGCAGGTGACCTGCGACCGATGCAACAATCCGCTTCCTTTCGATCTGTGGGACGAGTTCAATATCACCGTCAAACTGACCGAGGAACCGGAACTGATGAATGAACAGGAAGAAGATCCCGATGTGTATTACATCGGAAAAGGCGACAGCCACGTGGATGTAGCCAACTGGATCTACGAGTTCATCAACCTGAGCATCCCGATGCAGAAGGTCTGTGCTTTTGAGAAAATGGACGGACCGCATTGTAACAAGACCGCGCTGGATGTACTGAAGAAACTGGAGACCGGACCGGAAGGGAAGACCGAAGGGAACCCCATCTGGAAAGGGCTTGAGAAGTTCAAAGACCTGGAATAAGACAGGTAAGAGGTGAAAGGTTAGAGGTAACAGGTAAGAGGTAAGAGGTAAAAGGTAATAAGTATTTAGACAGATAGTTTTTAGAATTAATTGACATTATAATCCCAGAGATATGCCAAATCCGAAACGCAGACACAGTCAGCAAAGAAGCGCAAAGCGCAGGACGCACTACAAAGCAACTGCCACTACATTAAGTACCGACAGCACTACAGGAGAACTCCATGTTCGCCACCGTGCACACGTAAGTGAAGGCAAACTGATGTACAAAGGAAAAGTTGTTGCTGAGAAATCTCCTGTAAAGTAAGCGGGACTTCTACCTCATTTACCGAATTCCAAATTCCCCTGACAGATATGTCGTAAAGGAGTTTGGAATTTGTTATTTTACTCCTGTAACCGGTCTGAATCCGAAAAACATGACGATAGGTATTGACATGATGGGTGGTGACTATGCCCCGCTGGAAGCAGTGAAGGGTGTAGCGCAGTATTTATCAGCAGATACCGGTAACACACATCTCGTCCTGATCGGTGACGCGCCGGAGATCGAAAAGCTGGTCGCGGAACATCAGGTTCCCGCTGACCGGATCACGATCGTACATGCTTCTGAAGTCATCGGCATGCATGAGCATCCGACCAAAGCACTCCGCGAAAAACAGAATTCTTCCATCGCTATCGGATTCGGTCTGCTGGCCAAAGGCAAGACCGATGCCATCATCAGTGCCGGCAATACCGGTGCCATGCTGGTCGGCGCGCTGTTCAGCATCAAAGCGCTGGAAGGTGTACTGCGTCCGACCATTTCCACCATCATCCCCAAATCAAATGGCAGTACAGGGCTGTTGCTGGATGTGGGACTGAACGCGGATTGCAAGCCCGAGCAACTGAATCAGTTCGCGGTCATGGGTTCGGTATATGCCAAACTCATTCTGGGTATTGAGAATCCCCGCGTAGGTCTCATCAACGTGGGCGAAGAAGAAGGCAAAGGCAATCTGCTCGCACAAGCCACCTATCCCCTGCTGAAAGAGAACAAGCATATACACTTCATCGGCAATATCGAAGGCCGTGATGTATTGGAAGACAAAGCCGATGTGATGGTCTGCGAAGGTTTCACAGGTAACATCATCCTGAAGATGGCGGAATCACTGTATGAGATCGCCAGCAAACAAAAGATCCGGAACGAATACTTTGACCGTTTCAATTTCGAGATCTACGGCGGCACACCTGTTCTGGGTGTGGCCAAACCCGTTATCATCGGCCATGGCATTTCCCATGCAAAAGCATTCAGGAATATGATCGCTCTGGCCCAGCTGATGCTGGAAAAGGATGTGATGTCCAGCATGAAAGATGAACTCATTTCCTGATACCCTGCTGCGGGTATAGACACCAGAACTGATTTCTTTACTTTTAGTCCGTTAACCAAACTTCTCCATGAAAGTAATTTTCGGTTCATACCTGCTTCTGCTCACCTTTCTGGCAGGCGCCCAGCCCCCCGGAGGAAATGGACCGGCACAGCGTTATCGCGCAGCTGAGACCACTATCATTTATCAGCTCGGCGATCGCAAACTCCCCATCATCATTTCCCGTTATGGCAATGCATCAGGGATCGTGATGATCAACCTGCACGACAATGAGGTCACTTCCGTAAAGGCTGCAAAAGCCTGGCTGGAAGAGCATGGCGGAACAATGATCAAATTCCAGAACAACAATCAGCGCACCATCCGGTTCCATTTCAGAGGGCAACGTTATGAATTCGATCCGAACCGCATTTTTTCCAGAGAAGGGATCATGGCAAGTCTGCGTGAGCAGGGCCGGATCACGGAACCTGCGGTGCAAGAAGTGGAGAAATTCGCGGAAAGGCTGCTGATGCTGTTACCTGAGCATTATTCCTGGCTCATTGCCCTGCATAATAATACGGAAGGGATGTTCTCTGTTACCAGTTATTTACCCGGACATGAACGGGAACAGGATGCAAGGATGGTGACAGCTCAACCCGGACAGGACGAGGACGATATTTTTCTGACCACGGATAGTTTATTGTACAGTCAGCTGGCCGAGCAGGGATTCAACAGTATCTGGCAACATAATGAAAGAGTGAAAAAGGATGGATCACTGAGTGTGTATTGCGGACAACGTGGCATCCGCTATCTGAATTGCGAAACACAGCATGGCAAAACTTCGCAATATCTGCAGATGATCAGTGTGGCCGGCACGTATATGCTGGGTGGTATTCCGGGTGCGTTCACGTATGCATACCGGCTTACATCAGACAGCAGCAGCCTGGAAAAAGGAGCACCGCTTTGGTTCGGTGATAAACAAACGGGAATGGTACTTTCAGTATCGGGTGCGAATGGAAAGCTTGCCATCAAACACAATTTTCCGCTCTACTCTAATATGGACCTCTTCTATTTCAATGCGGAAAAAAGGCTGGAAATAAGGATCGACCCTACCCGGGAAAGCCTGCCGCTGGAGTCTGGCAGCAAGACCCTTAGTATCACGGTACGCTGAACAGCGGCAAGTGGTTCAAAAACAATGAAAAAACTGTGAATAATTGGGCGAAAAAGTTTTGGTACAAAAGCCTGATGCCCGTATTTTTGCACTCCCAAAACAAAACGGGTGAGATCTCGTAGCTCAGTTGGTAGAGCACAACACTTTTAATGTTGGGGCCCTGGGTTCGAGTCCCAGCGGGATCACCAAAAGACCGAAGCCCTCCGTAACCACGGAGGGTTTTTTGTTTGTATCAACTGCCCGGATCAATTCCCGTTTCCGGCCCGGTTGATCTCGTCAGTGGCGCCGCCCTCTGAACGGTTCACTGGTTTCATGGCTTTACCGAATCGCCAGCTGAAACTCAGCCGGACCACTCTCGAATCCCATTTGATCCGGAAAGGTTCATGCGCGTTCTGGAAGGTGGAATAGCCGGAGTAGTTCTGGAACCAGGTGAGATCGCGAATACTCAGTTTCAGGGTCCCCTTCTTCTTCATGATCTGTTTGGAAACACCGGCATTCAGTTCGCCCTGTGGCTTCAGCCATTCCTGCAGATCGATCTGTCCTTTGGTCTGGTAGTATCCGCTCAATTCAAACCCCCAGCCTTTTTTCAACTGGAACTGGTTATTCAGACTCACATTCAGTTGCCCGATCCTGGCTTCGAATGGTGCCCAAACCACCCCTTTGATGATCTTATAATTATATACCGCTACCGCCGTGAGATTCCACCAGGGCTGAATCGCGGACTGGAAAGTTTCCGTGATACCGATACTCTGAAAAGATCCGACATTACCCCGGGTATAAATGATGACGTTCTTATTGACATTACTGCTACTGGAATCGATAATGAAGATCTGTGAAAAATAATCCCGCAGATAGCTATAGGATACTTCCGTGGTCAGCATTTGTTTATAAGTATGCGCCAATGCGAAGTTCCAGGTGTACTGTGGCTTGATGAATGGATTGCCTGCTTCAAAAGTGTATTTGTTCAGGGTGACCAGGAACGGATTCAGGAACTGGAACGGCGGCCTGTCTATCCGCTCACCTGTGCGGAATGTGAACATGTTATTACTGTCGGCCTGATAAGAAACAAAAGCCGTTGGGAAAACACTTCCATAGTTGCGCTTGAAAGAGGAATCCTTCACTACACTATTGCCCAATTGATGGGCTTTGTAGGAGGTCAGTTCATAACGCAATCCGGCCTGCCAGTGCCATTTCCCTTTCTCCGCGTCAATACTGCCATACGCCGCACTGATCCTTTCATCATACAGGAAATGATTGCTGCGTCCGGGATCCGGCTGCCAGGGACCGTTGTTATCACTGAAATAATACGCAGCGAGATTATCAGTTTTATTGATCGCCGTCTTCAAACCGGTCTCCAGCATGAAACCTTTGAAACGCCTTGAATAGTCCGCTTTCGCAGTAAGGATACTGAGGTCAGAAGGGGTGTTCCCTTTCGTTGCCGCGATCGTACTGCCCGGCGCTTCCAGCTGGGTCTGGTAATTCTGATCACCGTCGATCCTGAACTTCACGAGATCGATATCCGTGGTCAGCTCGCTTCCGGTACCGAGCACGAACTTTCCATTCACATTCACCCCTCCTCTTTTGAAATTCCGGTTGTTACCGCCCCAGGTATTGATGGTCGAGTCGATATGATGATCCGGATCCATCCAGTTGATCGCACTGTAACTGCTCGATTCCCGGTCGAAGAGACCACCGGTAAAAACAACACCCAATGTTGTGTTCTTATTCAGGAAAAGATCGAAGCCGGTCTTGAGATTATTCCCGAACGGCCTGTTCTTCGTAAAATTGGGTTGCTCCAGCAACACAGAATCCTGGTTGTTCGTGTTGAAATATTTCCGCAGGGTGTACATGTCCATTTTTTCATTTCCCGCGCGGTTGCCATAGTTCAGGAACCAGTTCGTTTTACCATTCCGGTAATTCAGATTGAGGGAATTGCCTGTTTTTGTATAGATCCCCTGCCCGATGCTCAGATTCAGAGAGCCGTTGAAACCCTTCTGCCGGCTGGCCTTTGTTTTAATGTTGATGATCCCCGCATTTCCTGCCGCATCATATTTCGCGCCCGGATTCTCGATCAGTTCCACTACGTCAACCTGTGAGGCACTCATGCCCGAAAGATAAGCTTGCAGGTCCGCCCCGCTTAACTGAGTGGGTTTGCCATCGATCAGTACCATGACTGATGGTTTCCCCTTCATGATAATGGAACCGTCTTTTGAAACGGTGATGCCGGGCGATCTTTCCAGTACATCCATCACCGTTGCGCCGGCATTCGATATGGTAGCATCAGGGTTGATCACTGTTTTATCAGGCAGGAACTGGACCGGTGGCTTTTTGGCGACCACGGTAACATCTTTCAGGAGTTCGCTGCTGGCATGCAGACGGATGACGATACTGATCATTGAATCTTTTGCAAGTCTGATCATGGAGCTGTATCCGGTCACGTATCCGGCCCTGCTTGCCCGGATCAGGTAGGTACCTGCGCTCAGGCCCGAAAATTGAAAAAAGCCCGAGCCGGAGGCCATACCGGAAAGCAGGATCACTGAATCACGGTCCATTAAAGTGACAGAAGCCCCCCCGAGCGGATCTTTTCGTTCACTCTCGACCGTTGCCCGTATGACCCCATTATCCCTTTGCTGTGCGAACAGGCAGGAACATATCAGCATTAAAAAAACAGGCAGAATAATTTTACGCATAAGCTTTCCGTAGTTTACGAATCTATCCCGGATATTTCAGAAACGAAAGGTCTTTTATTCCAGTGGTAAATAAATCAGATGAATTTCCGGGCCGTACCGGAAAACATGGATCGGGCTGCTGACTACCGACTAAGGACTTTGAACTAAAGACTGTTTTCAGGTTGGCGATTTTAAAGTAGGTTTGCGTACATAAGACGAGCATCATGAATACTTTTTTCAAGGACAAGGTTGTTGTCGTGACCGGCGGTACGGATGGTATCGGCCGGGCGTTGGTAGAGACCCTGATCGGCATGGGTGCCAAAGTGGCCACTTGTGGCCGGAATCATGATAAATTATATCAGTTACAGTCGGCCTTCCCCTCCGCACATCTGCATACCATGGTGGCGGATGTGAGCAGTGAGAACGATTGCCGCCGATTCATGGAAATGACGATCCATAATTTCGGAGGTATCGATGTGCTGATCAACAATGCCGGCATCTCCATGCGCTCGCTCCTTACAGAGGTTTCCATGGATACGATCCGAAAAGTAATGGACATCAATTTTTACGGTACTGTATACTGCACTAAATATGCTTTGCATTCGATCATTGAAAGAAAAGGGACCATCGTTGGGGTATCTTCCATCGCCGGCTATCGCGGATTGCCCGGCCGCAGTGGTTATTCCGCCAGCAAATGGGCGGTACAGGGATGGCTGGAAGCGGTCAGGACCGAATTGCTGCATACTGGCGTGAACGTAATGTGGGTCTGCCCCGGCTTCACTACCTCCAATATCCGCAATGCCGCACTGAACAAGGACGCGCAGTCACACGGCGCAACACCCATGGATGAAGGCAAGATGATGCCTGCAACGGAATGTGCCGATCATATCCTGAAAGCGATCAGGAAAAGGAAAAGAAGTCTTGTCCTTACATTCACCGGCAAGCGCACCGTTTTCCTGAATAAGTTCTTCCCCAAACTGGCGGATAAACTGACCTATAATTTCTTTTTTAAAAACGGAGAGCTGGTTAAATAGGTAATAGGTTACAGGTAAAAGGTTATAGGTAACAGGTAATAGATAAAAGGTAGGATCCGAAACGAATATTCATGCCGCTGCTCACGCTTACATCAGATATTGGAAGTCCCGATTACTTGGTCGGGACCGTGAAGGCGCGCCTGCTGGATGTGAATCCGGAGTTCAGGATCATCGACATCTCCCATAACATTCCACCGTTCAACTATACACAGGCAGCATATATCTGCAGTAACACGCTCAAACATTTCCCTTCATACACCTATCATCTTATCCTCGTCAATCTGTTCGAGAAAAAACCTGAGCAACTGCTGCTGGCTTTTCACAAGAACCAGTACCTGCTGTGTGCGGACAATGGACTGCTGACGATGATCCTGGAAGAGACGCCGGAAATGGTCATCGGCATTCCGCTCGATCCTGCGGAAAACAAGAACACTTTATATCTCGCGGGTGTGATGGGGGAAACGGTGAACCGGCTGGTACGGGGTGAACCCATCCTGAAAGTGGGGAACCCTGATGTGAAATATGCGGAGAAAAGACATTTACGGCCAACGCTTGATGAGCAATCGATCGAAGGACAGATCATCTTCATCGACAGTTTCGAGAATGTGATCATCAACATCACCCGTGAGCAGTTCGAGGACCAGCGCCGGGGCCGTGAATTCCAGATCGTTTTCAAACGGGATGAGGTGATCGACCGGATCAGCGAGACCTATGCCGATGTACCGGAAGGCGAAAAACTCGCGTTCTTCAATTCAGCCGGATACCTTGAGATCGCCATCAATAAAGGTAACGCCGCCGGACTCTTCGGCCTCAAGGGTTTTTCCGAGAAATCCAGACAAGGCCAGCTGGCTTACCAGACCATCAAGATCTTCTTCCGTTAAGCGGCGGCCCACCCCCTCGTTTTCAGGATTTTATTAACGAAAATGGATGATGGGCGGGGCTTGATGATGAACCGAATATCCCTATTTTTGCGGACGCCCGGATCAGGCCGAACCGAAACTGTAGAAGCCTGTGCCCGCGGGTAAAAAATCAACACTTTATGAACTTTAAGAAAGTCAATAACCTGACCGGCTGGGCAGTGTTCTTTGTCGCCTTCGCCACGTATTTTTTAACCCGTGAAGCAAGAGGCAGTCTCTGGGATTGCGGCGAGTTCGTGGCCAGTGCCGACAAGATGCAGCTGCCCCACCCTCCCGGTGCACCGCTGTTCGTGATCCTGGGCAGGTTCTTCATCATCCTTTTCGGTGACAAACCGGAAACAGCAGCCAATGCGGTGAACCTGATGAGCGCCCTCGCCAGTGCCGCCACGATCCTGTTCCTGTTCTGGAGCATCACACACTTCGCCCGTAAAATGTTCGTGAATGTCGGTGAGACCCTCGCGGGCCATCAGCTCTTTACGGTCATGAGTGCCGGTGTGGTGGGTGCGTTAGCTTATACATTCAGTGATTCATTCTGGTACAGTGCTGTGGAAGGTGAGGTTTATGCCCTTTCTTCCTTCTTCACCGCGCTGGTGTTCTGGTCCATCCTGAAATGGGAACATGCGGATGAGCATGCCGGTAATGATGCTGCTGCCCGTACGCGCAGTGACCGCTGGATCGTATTCCTGTTCTTCATGATGGGATTATCGATCGGTGTACACTTG
>JAKPSI010000104.1 GCA_029555415.1 Bacteroidota bacterium
AGTGGTATGGAAATGTGCCAACACACAGGTGTACAGTGCGCAGATGTTCATGCGCATCATGAAAGAAGCCGGCCTGCCGGATGGTGTGATCAATCTCATTTATGTGGATGGCCCGACCATCGGTAAAGTTTGTTTCAATCACCGTGATTTCGCCGGTGTGCATTTCACCGGATCAACAGGGGTGTTCAATAACATGTGGGAAACAGTAGGTAAGAATATGGGCATGTACCGTTCCTATCCGCGAATTGTCGGTGAAACAGGCGGTAAGGATTTTGTACTGGCACATAAGTCAGCCGATCCGGATGTAGTTGCTACCGCATTGTTGCGTGGCGCATTCGAATACCAGGGACAAAAATGTTCCGCCGCCTCCCGCGCCTATATCCCTTCCAACATCGCAGAAGCAGTGAAACAAAAAATGATCGCCGGTGTGAAGAGTTTCAAAGTGGGTACCGTTGAGGACTTCAGCAATTTCGTCAACGCCGTGATCGATGAAAAGAGTTTCGATAAGATCAAGGCCTATATCGATGCCGCCAAGAAAGATCCCAAAGCTGAGATCTGGGTAGGGGGCAAGTGTGACAAGAAAGAAGGTTATTTCATCCAGCCCACAGTCATCGAAGCGAAGCATCCGAAATATGTAACGATGTGCGAAGAGATCTTCGGGCCCGTTCTTACCGTGTATGTATATCCCGCCAACGGATTTGAAAAAGCACTGGAACTGGTGGATACCACATCTCCTTATGCCCTCACCGGTTCCATCATCGCGCAGGACCGTACTGCCGTGGAACTGGCTACCAATAAGCTTCGAAACGCGGCCGGTAATTTCTATATCAACGATAAGCCGACCGGTGCGGTGGTTGGACAGCAGCCTTTTGGCGGCGCCCGTGCAAGCGGCACCAACGATAAAGCGGGTTCCATCCTGAATCTCTACCGCTGGCTCAGTCCGCGTACGATCAAGGAAACATTCACACCACCGACAGATTATCGTTATCCGTTCTTGCAGGAAAAATAAAAACATGAGGTGAGTTGGATCTGTCCCCCTCTCTTCCGGAGAGGGGCCAGGGGGTGAGGTCATTATTGTACAGATTTTTAAGCCCCTTAACCGGGGCTTTATTATTTTTACTAAAATTTTGAAGTGAAGTCGATCCTCACCGCTCCGCAACTGGCCATCACGATCAAGCGACTGGCGCACCAGGTTCTCGAGAACCATCTGGGCCTGTCCAATACCGTGATCATCGGCCTGCAGCCACGCGGCGTATTTTTATCTGATCAGATCGTTGCTGCCATCCGGCAGGAACTTCCGGGTCAACCCGTTGAATACGGTAAGCTGGATATCACTTTTTACCGGGATGATATCCGCAAGGAACTGCACATCGCCAACCGTACGGATATTCCATTTTCGATCGAGAACAAAACCGTCATTCTGATCGATGATGTGCTGTATACGGGTCGTACCATCCGGGCCGCCCTGGATGCCCTGCTGGATTTCGGCCGGCCGGAGAAAGTGGAACTCTGTGTACTGATCGACCGCCGTTTCAGCCGGCAATACCCGATCCAGCCGGATTATATCGGAAAATCCATCGATTCCATCGTGTCGCAGAAAGTAAAAGTGTACTGGCAGGAGAAAGATGGCAGGGAAGAAGTAGCAATTTTGGATTAAAACGCAATATCACCTAATTTCGGTCTTTAATGAGCCTGTCTACCAAACATCTACTGGGCATTAAAAATCTCACTCCCGAAGACATTTCACTGATTCTATCGACCGCCGCTCAATTCAAAGAAGTCTTACAGCGTCCCGTTAAGAAAGTTCCATCCCTCCGCGATATCGTGGTGGTGAACCTTTTCTTCGAGAATTCAACACGGACCCGTATCTCTTTTGAACTGGCGGAAAAACGTCTTTCGGCTGACACGATCAGCTTTTCTGCCTCCGCATCCTCCGTTTCAAAAGGTGAAACCCTCCTGGATACCGTTAACAATATCCTGTCCATGAAAGTGGATATGGTCGTGATGCGGCACAGTGCCAGTGGTGCGCCCCACTTCCTGGCACAGCATATTCCCGCTGCCATCATCAATGCCGGGGATGGGATCAATGAACACCCCACACAAGGACTACTGGATGCCTTTTCCATCATTGAAAAGACGGGCTCACTGCAAGGACGTAAAGTGGCCATCATCGGTGATATCATGCATAGCCGCGTGGCACAGAGTAATATCTTCCTGCTGAATAAAATGGGTGCTGAAGTGACCGTTTGCGGCCCGCCGACCCTGATCCCGAAACATATCGCGGCCGCGCTGAATGTCAATGTCAGTTATAATCTGCAGGAAACACTGCAATGGTGTGACGTGGCGAACGTGCTGCGTATTCAGCTGGAAAGACAGAACCAGGTATTGTTCTCATCACTGCGTGAATACAGTCTGGCCTACGGCATCAACCGCAGGCTGCTCGACAGTTTACATAAAGAGATCGTGATCATGCACCCCGGACCGATCAACAGGGGCGTGGAGATCGACAGTGATGTGGCGGACAGCAAACAATCGATTATCTTACAGCAGGTGGAGAACGGGGTGGCGGTCAGAATGGCCGTACTGTACCTGCTTTCCCAGCGGAGTAACTAATTTTCCGGAATGCCGTTCAACGGCACAAACAACCAGCTATGGCCCGTATTTGCTTATTCCCCGGTACGTTCGATCCCGTTACGTTGGGACATGTTGATATCATCAACCGGGCCCTTCCGCTATTCGACAAGATCATTGTCGGTATCGGTCTCAACAGTTCAAAAGAACCCATGTTCAGTGCGGAACAGCGCCGCGACTGGATCCTGGAGATCTACAAGGATGAAAAAAGGGTGGAAGGCGCCATTTACCAGGGCCTGACCATCGACTACTGCAAGACCATCGGCGCTCATTTCATTTTACGGGGCATACGTTACGTCAGTGATTTCGAGTATGAGAAAACGATCGCTGATGCCAACCGCACACTTGATAAGACCATTGAAACCATATTCCTTACCGGTGAGCCGAAATACACATCCGTAGCCTCTACCATCGTACGTGATATCATCCGAAACGGTGGTAATGCCAGTCCCTTCCTGCCGGATGTGGTGTACGACACACTCCCCAAAAAATAATACATGTCCATCTGGTTCAATAAAGAGATCACCCTCGATGCGCTGCATCCCCTGGGTCATCAAACAATGGGTGAATGGCTCGGTATCGAGTGGACCGTCATCGGTGAAGACTCCCTGCAGGCACGTATGCCTGTCGATCATCGTACGCATCAGCCCTATGGATTGCTGCACGGTGGCGCTTCCTGCGTACTGGCTGAAACGATCGGGAGCGTGGCTTCAGCCATGGTGATCGATCATGCGAAATTCTTTTGTGTGGGTCTTGAGATCAATGCCAATCATTTGCGCGGTGTCCGTGAGGGTTATGTTACCGGAACTGCCACACCACTGCATCTGGGCGCATCCACGCATGTATGGGATATCCGCATCAAAGACGAAAAGGGCAAACTGGTCTGTGTGAGCAGGCTAACGGTTGCGGTCATGCCACGAAAGGATTAGGCTTGTTTCATCGCCAGTTTCAGCACATCCCGTACGGATGGGAAACAGGCCGGTAGTAAGGCAGTGGCTCCTTCGTTATTCACCCATTTTATTTCCTGGATATCTTCCTCTGTTTGCGGAATGGTTTTTTCTCCATGACCGGTCTTCATCGTATACCAGTGTGAATCCTTAAGAATGAATTTAGATCCTTCGTGATAAGTATGATAAGTGATCGCAAGGGGTTTCAGTAGAGTAACATTTTTCAGTCCGGTTTCTTCCTGTACTTCCCGGACCGCGCATTCCTCCAGCGTTTCACCGGGATCCAGTTTTCCTTTCGGCAGATCCCAGCTGCCCCGTCTGAAGATCATCAGCATTTCCTGACCGGGATTGTACACCAGTCCGCCTGCGGCAGAAACCAGTGTGAATTTTTTAAAGAATTCCTTCTTCAGTTTTTCCAGATCAGGGTGGAAGAATACCCCGGCATGGATATCCGCTGATTGCATCTCGTGGATCATTGATTTTACGGTATGACCGTCGAGTTCATCGATGAACACCGCGTCATCATGATGCACAAAAGGTTCCAGTTCTTCATCAATAGCATCGCAGAGGAAAAGAGGCTTGTTATTAAAATAGATCTTTATGTACATAACTAAATTTGAGATTTCGGGCTGACGCCGTCAAATTTGTCCCATGACCAATGAAAGAGCGATCGCTGAGAAACTGCTTCAAGTTAATGCAGTAAAGTTAAATCCGGAACAACCGTTTACATGGGCCAGTGGCTGGAAAAGCCCGATCTACTGTGATAACCGCCGGGTTTTGTCCTTTCCCTTCATCCGCGACTATATCAAATCCGAGATGTGCAATGTCATTTTTGAACAATTCCCGGACGCTGAATTACTGGCGGGTGTGGCCACAGCAGGCATCGCCTGGGGTGCCATGGCGGCCGATCAGCTGAAGCTGATCGGCCGCCATGGCACCCCAGGCGATGCCT
>JAKPSI010000106.1 GCA_029555415.1 Bacteroidota bacterium
CACAGGCTCCGACGATCACTTGTCCGGCCAATATCACCACCACCACCACTGCCGGTCAGTGCGGCGCGATCGTGAACTTCCCTTCACCGGTGATCAACGACAACTGTCCGTTCCCTGCCGGTGCGGTCGTGAACCTTCAGCAAACCGCTTCCAACAGTATCGTTGTTGGTAACTCCGTTGCCTGTAACGCAGGTGGTATCCATACTGATAACAGTTATTATCGCATATACGATCTGTCCACACTTTCACTGACAGGTCCGCTCACACTCAATACCGTTTCATTCGGCATTGAGCAGGCCGCTGCACCATCCGGTTCACAGCCTGTAACTGTTAAGCTTTATACACTCTCAGGTACATTCTCACTGGCCAACCTGACACAGGTCGGCAGCCAGACCTTCACTATTCCTAACCAGAGCGGTACCGTATTCAATGGCACGCTGAGCACACCGGTAACGGTGGGCCCCACTGCCAAACTGGTGATCGAATTGTTCACCCCCGATGGCAATGCTACATCAAGCGGCTTCTTCATCGGCAGTAATACATCCGCTGAAACCGGTTCAAGTTATATCGCCGCTGCAGCTTGTGGTCTGACCAATCCGCTGACCCTTGCAGCTGTTGGCTTCCCGAACATGCACATCGTGCTGAATGCTTCCGGTACCTTACCCGCTGTATCATCAGTGGTATCCGTACCTGCAAGCGGCAGCTTCTTCCCCAAAGGAACAACAACAGTGAACTCAACTGTAACGGATGCTGCAGGTAATACAGCTACTTGTTCTTTCACAGTAACGGTGAATGATAATATCGCACCTGCGATCACCTGTCCTGCCAACATCACGGTGAGCACACCGGTAGGCAGTTGTACCGCAACGGTGAACTATACGGTAACGGCAACGGACAACTGTCCGGGTGTAACGACCGCGCTCACAGCGGGTCTGGCCAGCGGTTCCGCGTTCCCGATCGGAGTAACCACAGTGACCACACGCGCAACGGATGTGGCCGGTAATCAGACCAGCTGTTCGTTCACGGTAACCGTGAATGACGGACAACTGCCGGTGATCACCACACAGCCAGCTGCAACGCTGACCGCATGCGCAACGGATAATGTGAATCTGACGGTAGTAGCGACCAATGCACAGAGCTATCAGTGGCAGCAGTACAACGGTACCGCATGGGTGAATGTAGCCGGAGCTACGAGCGCCACACTTGCACTGCCTGCGATCACACTGGCAGGTAACACGGGCACCTATCGTTGTCAGGTGACCGGACGTTGCACTTCCATCATCTCCAATGTATCTTCCGTATATGTGAACCCGCTGCCGACCGTAACGGTCGTTGCTTCTGCTTCACCCGTACTGCTTCCCGGACAAACCACATCACTTACAGCGGTGGTGAATCCTTCAGGCGGTTCGTTCGCTTGGTTCAAAGATGGTGTGAGGATCAATGGTGGTGGAACTTTGGCTGATCTGGGTATCGATGATATCGGCACTTATAAAGTGACGTATACAGATGGTAATGGTTGTAAACAGACCTCAGCTGATTTCGTGCTGAGTGCTGAGCCTTCTGTCAGACTGTATGTATATCCGAACCCGAACTCAGGCAGCTTCCAGGTACGTTTCTACAATCAGGTGAACCAGCAGGTTACTGTAACCGTGTATGACTCGAAGGGCACGAAAGTGTACCAGAAAGGTGTAACGACCGGTTTACAATACAGCAACCTGAATGTGGATCTCAGAGCATTCACGAACAGTGGTGTATTCGTTGTAGAAGTCAGGGATGCAGGTGGAAAGATCATCTATTCCAAACCTGTACTGGTAGTGCCCAGCAGATAATCAATTCGCAACAAGATAAAAAAATACCCCTGCTACAAAGCGGGGGTATTTTTTTATCTTTTCGGGATGAGAAGATCATCTGTATTCTCCGAATACCTCGCGTAAGGTATCAGCGATCTCACCCAGTGTGCATTTGTTCTCAACGGATTCCAGTACAACGGGCATCAGGTTCTCACCACTAACGGCTTTGTCATTCAGGTCCTGCAGGCACTGATCCACTTTGGCGGGGTTGCGTTGCGACTTCAGCTGGCGCAGTTTCTCCGTCTGTACCTGGCGGATGGAATCGTCCACACGCAGTAACGGGATATGCCCTTCTGTCTGGATCTGGAATTTATTGACACCTACTATGATCTTGTTGCCGGATTCGATCTGGCGCTGGTATTCATAGGCACTCCGCGCGATCTCTTCCTGAATGAAACCCTCTTCAATGGCAGACACACTGCCACCCATCGCATCGATCTTCGCCATCAGCTGCCAGGCAGCATTTTCCACTTCAGCGGTCATGCTCTCGATGAAATATGACCCGGCCAGCGGATCCACGGTATCGGTCACGCCACTTTCAAATGCTACGATCTGCTGCGTGCGCAATGCAATGCGTGCGGCTTCTTCGGTAGGCAGACTCAGTGCTTCATCGTAACCATTGGTATGCAGA
Source organism: Bacteroidota bacterium (assembly GCA_029555415.1). Lineage (GTDB taxonomy): Bacteria > Bacteroidota > Bacteroidia > Chitinophagales > Chitinophagaceae > JAKPSI01. The sequence continues at coordinate 2,482 of JAKPSI010000106.1, forward strand.
GATTGGGTTCCGCCGAGTACGGCAGCCAGGGTTTGGATCGTTACCCTGGATATATTATTGAGTGGTTGTTGCGCGGTCAGTGTACTGCCTCCGGTCTGTGTATGAAAACGCAGCATCATGGCTTTAGGATCGGTGGCACCCAGATCTTTCATGATCTGTGCCCACATCTTCCTGGCGGCTCTGAACTTGGCGACTTCTTCAAATAAGTTATTGTGCGCATTAAAAAAGAAGGAGAGTCGTTTGCCGAATACGTTGATGTCGAGCCCCTTTGCCTGTGCGGCCTGCACATAGGCCTTCCCATTGGCCAGCGTGAACGCGATCTCCTGCACGGCGGTACTGCCCGCTTCACGGATATGGTAGCCGGAAATCGATATGGTATTCCATTTTGGCACTTCATGTCCGCACCATTCAAAAATATCGGTAATGATGCGCATGGAAGGTTTGGGCGGATAGATGTAAGTGCCTCTGGCCGCATATTCCTTCAGGATATCATTCTGGATGGTGCCGCTGATCTTTTTCAGATCGGCACCCTGTTGTTTTGCCAGGGCTGTATACAATGCCAGTAAGATGAAACCCGTTGCATTGATGGTCATGGAAGTACTGACGTCTTCCAGTTTGATGCCATCGAACAGGCGCTGCATGTCCTCGATGCTGTCGATCGCCACACCAACTTTTCCAACTTCACCTTCAGAGAGTTCATGGTCACTGTCGTACCCGATCTGTGTGGGCAGGTCGAACGCGACACTCAGGCCGCTGACGCCCTGCGACAATAAATAATGGTATCGTTTATTGCTTTCCTCGGCGGTGCTGAAACCCGCGTACTGACGCATGGTCCATAATTTACCGAGATACATGTCGGGCTGAACGCCACGTGTGAAAGGGAATTCGCCCGGTAGGGAAGCGGGGGCGGGACTGTCGGCAGACGTGTACACAGGTTTGATCCCGATGCCACTATCCGTTTTTCTTGTATCCATACTGGTCAGAGTTGATAACAGAAACTGAACTGGAAACGCATTCCGGCCTTGATCTCGTTATGTTTCTGTTCTGTAAAGGTACTTGAAATGCTGTGATAGTATGTGGTTGTGTAATTAGCGAAAATGATCTTGGGGCCGATCTGCGATTGGATCGCCCAGTGCTTGCCCAGTCTGAAATTCCTGCCTAAAGTGACGCCTGTCGCAAATTCACCTGCTCTTTCACTATTCAGGATCGAATCACCATCAAAGTGCACAAACCCCGGGGCGATCCTGCGGTTGCCGATCTCAGAGAACAATGAAATGAATGCGCTTTTTCTGATCTCTTTTTTCCCGAGATAACGCTGAAAAGCTGCGGTGACCCATCTGCGTTTAGGCGATGGCCCATCAGCACTGATCCCGCCCCAGCTGGACATGCTGTAATTAAGTTCAAGTGTATGACGGGAGGACGGAAGCTGATATTCAAATCCCAAATTCCCGAGATAAGTACCAGCATCTCCCAGTGGTATAATGAAAAAACTGCCTTTGATACTGATTTGCTGTGCATGGCTGCACAAGGCAGCGGACAAAAAAATGCATATTAAAAGCAGTGGCTTCCTCACGGGCGCAGTATCTTTTTAGCTTCAAAATTCAACGCTTCCAGTACAACACTGTGCAAAGCGCCTTTTTTCTGGGTCATGACGAACTCAAGTAATCTTTTATTGAGGTCCATGCCGCTGGCTTCCGGGGGAAGGGTGCCGGCGACCTGGTTAATGATCAGCATATTCTGTTCTTTCAGATTGCGGACGGCTTCCCAGGACACGGGGCTGACATAGATCTGTTGGGTGGCATTGTACTCATATTCCTGTTTGATGCCTTCCAGCAGCAGGATCTGCATATCCCGGGCACCGAGTCCGGGCTGACTGGAACGGCTGATCAGGTTAGGCAGGGAGATCCGTTCGGTCAGCATCACCAGACGTTCATAGGCCTGTAACTGAAGGGGTTTCGTATTAAAATCGTCGCCGGTCTTTTTCACAGCGTCTTTCCGGAGCTGGTTTACGAGATAGAAACAATAAAATGAAATAAGGAGGGCGAGGAGTGCGATCAGCAGGTTGATCATGTTTTGATCCATAGGAAATCTTTTGACTTACAAAATTAAAGAAGAAGTGTTTGCTTTGTTTTGTAAGATAAGCGTTTAGAGTGGAATTCAGTGGTTGACTCCCCCGGCCACACTTCGACCGCGGAAATGATTTTCCGTTTAACGAAACTGAAGGGATTTTTGTTATCAGACCGAATAACTAATTTTGAGTCATGGAAATGACCACAAGTAATCCCGTTAGTCTGACACCCGGCGCCATTCTGGCCGTTCGTAAACTGATGCTTGAACCCGGATTTGACAACCAGCAGGCCCTCCGCATTGGTGTGAAGGGTGGGGGTTGCTCGGGCATGACCTATATACTTGGATTTGAAACGCCCGGACCCAAGGACCAGACCTTTGAGATCGAAGGCATTCCCTGCATTATCGACCCTTCGCATGAGATGTATATATATGGTATGCAGGTCGACTGGCAGGATGGCCTGAATAACCGCGGATTCACCTTCAGGAATCCGAATGCGAGCAGTACTTGTGGTTGTGGTACGAGCTTTTCAGTTTAATTGATAGTTGATAATGGATAATGGATAATAGGGAAGAGAGAATAGGTAAAAGGTTAAAGGTAAAAGGTAAAAGAGAATAAGTAGTATAACTTATAGAGGTGTTGCTTAGAATACCCCAGCGGCCATAGGCCAGCAGCCTCCAAAAATAAACCAGCAACGAATTAAAAGAAGAAGGCCGATTCATTTGAATCGGCCTTCTCTTTTAGTATCTGCTAAGCAACTCAGCTTTTAACTGTTGCTTTGGAATCAACTGTATCGGCTTTACCGAGGGGTTTGTTCTTCGCTAAATCCACCAGGATCGGTGCCGCAACGAAGATAGAGGAGTAGGTACCGGTGATGATACCGATCAGCATCGCGAAAGCGAAACCGCGTGTTACTTCTCCGCCGAAGATGAACAGGATCAGGATGGTGAGGAACACCGTCAGCGAGGTCATGATGGTACGGCTCAGCGTATCATTGATCGCGCGGTTGATGATGGTGCCTTTATCAAGACCTCTGAGTTCACGACTGTACTCACGGATACGGTCGAATACGATCACGGTATCGTTCATGGAGAAACCGATAACGGTCAGGATCGCCGCGATGAAGTGCTGGTCGATCTCCAGCGGGAACGGAACGATCTTCCGTGCGAAGGAGAAGATGATCAGCGTAACAAATACGTCGTGCAGCAGGGCCACGATCGTACCGAGTGAATAACGCCAGTCGCGGAAACGGATAAAGATGTACAGGAAGATGATCAGGATCGCGAAGATGGTCGCTTTAATGGCGCCCGCCTTCAGGTCATCTGAGATCGTCGGCAGCACTTTTTTGGAAGCCTGTTTGTATTTTTTGTCGAACTCTTTGAAAGTAATACCTGCGGGGAGGTGATTCTTCAGACCTACCAGCAGTTTTTCTTCTACGAGTGAATCAACATCAGGTCGGTTGTCCTTGATGAGATAAGGGGTAGTGATATCCAGTTTGGAGTTATCACCGATCGTTTTGATCTGCTGATTCTCACCTTCAAAAGCGGTCTTCAGTTCAGCACGCACGATCTCTACATCCACCGGTTTGTCGAACTGTACGGTGTAGCTGCGGCCTCCGCTGAATTCCACACCTTCATCGAATCCGTTGAAATAAGAACCGATACCCAGTGCCAGTACGACCATGGAGATACCATAAGCGATCTTACGGTACTGGATGAATTTGAAATTCGCATGTTTGAAGATGCGGCGGCTGATGCCTGTGAAATATTCGAGGTGTTTTTGTTTGTTGGTGAACCATTCAGATACCCAGCGGCTTACCAGGATACCGCAGAAAAGCGACAGCAGGATACCGAGGATCTGTGTGGTTGCGAAACCTTTTACCGGACCGAGACCGAAGTAGAACAGGATGATCGCGGTGAGCAGGGTGGTAACGTGCGCATCCAGTACCGGCGGCAATGAACGGCGGTAACCTTCATTGATCGCAGGGATATAACCCTTGCCTTTACTAAGCTCTTCCTTGATACGCTCGTAAATAATTACGTTGGTGTCAACCGCCATACCGATGGTCAGTACGAGACCGGCGATACCGGGAGCGGTCAATGTAGCACCGAGTCCTGCCAGTACACCGATGGTGAACAGGAGGTTCAGGATGAGGGCGATGTTCGCGATCCAGCCGGCTGTGTTGTAATACACCAGCATCAGCAGGAAGATCACGATAAAGGAGATGAAGAAGGCCATGGATCCGCCTTTGATCGCTTCTTTACCGAGTGTGGGTCCAACTGTTTGCTCTGCAACGATCTTGGCAGGAGCCGGCAGTTTACCGATCTTGATGATATTCGCGAGGTCTTGTGCTTCTTCAATGGTGAATCCGCCGGAGATGCTGGAACGGCCTCCGGTGATCTCATCGTTCACACGGGGAGCGGAGTAAACCACATTATCCAGTGCGATGGCGATGAAATTGCCTTTGTTGGCTTTGGTCATTTCGGCCCAGATACGTGAACCAGCGGCGTTCATCGCCATGGTCACTTCTGCTTTACCTGTAGCGGGATCATAGTCGGCACCGGTATTGGTAACCGCGTCACCTTCCAGTTTCGCTCTTTCACGGCCAAAAGTTTTGGCTGCATACAGGGGAACTGCACCTGCTTTACGGATCTGTTCATTTTCGGGGATACCGTACAGGAAGTATAACTGGCTCGGGAACTGTGAGCGGATACCCGGTGTTTCCAGGTATTCACGAACGATCGCAGAGTCTTTTACACTTACATATCCGATGATACCGTTATCAATGTATTGTCCGTTCTGACGGTCAACATTGAAAGAGATATAAGCACCCAGGTGTTTCTTGGCATCTTCAGAGGCCAGGTCCTTGGCGGCGCCTTTATTGCTCGTGTCAATTGTGTTTGACAGCAGATCGGAATCTTTTTTATTCGCTGCGGCAGTAACAGGGATCGTGTCGTTCTTCGTTTTTGCTGTGGTGTCGACAACAGCAGCGGCAGTATCTTTTTTCTTACCACCCATGATCGCGAAGAAAGCATTATCGGCATTGTTGATGCTTTGTCCGAGCTCACTGATGTTATAGAGTTCCCAGAACTGGAGGTTGGCGGAAGCCTGGAGGTTCTTTCTCACCCTTTCTTTATCCTGGATACCCGGCAACTCAACAGTAATGATACCACGGTTGGCATCGGGGTTGATATTGGGCTGAGCTACACCGAACTGGTCGATACGGGTACGCAGTACACGGTAGGTACGGTCGAAAGCGTCGTTGGCTTCCTTGCGCAAGGCCGCGATCACTTTATCATCACTGTCGCTGATCTTGATCTTATCCTGATTGGCGGCGGAGAATAATGAAGCGAGCTTGGTGTTCGGACTGAGTTTTTTATACTCTTCAACGAACAGTGTCACGAAATCCGCGTCACTGTTGGCTTTACGCTTATCAGCGTTGGCCAATGCCTGCAGGAAGTTGGGTTCACGTGTGTTATTGGCCATGGCACGGATCAGTCCGTTCATTTCCACTTCCATGGTCACGTTCATACCACCCTGGAGGTCAAGACCCAGGTTCAATTCCTGTTCTTTCGCTTTCTTGTAGCTGATCGCTCCGGAAGGACCATACGTTACGGTCACATCCTTGGTGCTGTCGAGCAGGCGTTTCAGCCTGTCCTGGTACACTTTATCAAGCGTCTCCTGATAAATAGCCTGGGAGTCTTTGCTTCCGGGATATTTTGTGATAGCAGATTGGAAATTCGACTTCACATAACTCTGTGCACGTGCTTCCATCTTCTTTTCATGGTTACGAACGAACCATGTGAATGAAAGCTGGTAGAGAGAATAAATGATCAGCAGGACGGTAAAAAAGCGAACCAAACCTTTCAGTTGCATACTTCTGAGATTTACATTTTTGTACCTGTACTCCATATGGCGGCAGGTACAGGGTTCTGGTAATTTTTAAAGAGGGGCAAAGATAGCTTTTTGGGATTAAAATCGGGCAACTAAAAAGGGAATGTTGTTGCCTGATTTTTAGAACCTTAAAAGGCGAAAAACAGGCTTTAAGACCACTCACGGAACCACCCTGATTTTCAGTATTTCCGGTCATCAGTATCCGGAAATGGCGCCTCTATGGACCCTGGCTTGAAACTGGATAAAAATCAATATTTTTCTAAGTTATTGTTATTCATTTGTTTACGAAATAGTTGGTTTCGATCACCGCTCTTCGTCTTGGTCTGCTGGTTCTGGCCAACTTTCTTAGTCAGGAGCGGATCGGGTATGAAATGATGACAGGGGGCCAGTGTCTTTGTCAGGATCAGCAGGTCTGCGGGACCCGTTTCAGCCGGTCTGCTCATTTGGGGGGCAGCATTATTTGACGGATCAAATGATGGATCATTCAATCCCGGAAACTTCGTTTATTGCTTCAGCAATATGAAAGGTTCTTTCCACATCACATGAGTAACTTCAGCAGGAGCTCATCCTTCAATTCCTTAAATTTGCGACGCTTGAAACGACCGCCTGCCATTTCGAAAATTCATCAATCATCATTTTTTCAAAAGTATCATCATGAGTTTATCTTCATTACTGCAGCGATTCAATGAACCGGAAACACTGAAAATGGCAAAACTGGGCCGTGAACTGCGTGCGAAGGGCGTGGATGTCATCGACCTGAGTTTGGGTGAACCCGATTTCGATACACCTGTGCATATCAAAGAAGCGGCTATCAAAGCGATCCATGATAACTGGAGCCATTATTCCCCGGTAGCCGGCTATCCCGATCTGCGCGAAGCGGTATGTTTCAAACTGAAGCGTGACAATAACCTTGAATACAAACCCGAGAATATCGTTGTCAGCACCGGTGCCAAACAAAGTCTGGCGAACACGATCCTGGCAGTGGTCGATGAAGAAGACGAAGTGATCATCCCGACGCCATACTGGGTTACCTATAGCGAACTCGTGAAACTGGCACGTGGTAAAGTAGTGGAGATCCGTACTTCACCCGCTGCGGGTTTCAAGATCACAGCTGCTGAACTGGAAGCAGCGATCACTCCGAAAACGAAACTGTTCATGTTCTCCTCGCCCTGCAATCCCAGTGGTGCGGTATATAATAAAGCGGAACTCGCTGCCCTTGCAGCCGTGTTCGAAAAACATCCTGATATCCTCATCATCTCCGATGAGATCTATGAGTATATCAATTTCGTGAATGCGCATGAGAGTATCGCGCAGTTCGCATCCATCAAGGACCGTATCATCATCGTGAACGGCTTGAGTAAAGGGTTCGCCATGACGGGATGGAGGCTGGGTTATATCGCTGCCAATCCGGAGATCGCAAAAGCCTGTGAAAAATTACAGGGACAGTTCACCAGCGGACCTACTTCTGTTACGCAAAAAGCTGCCGTAGTGGCACTGACGACGGATCTGCGTCCGACACATGACATGGTAAAGGAATTCACCCGCCGCCGTACACGCGTACTGGAACTGATCAAAGCGATCCCGGGCATCAATTGTTCAGAGCCGGATGGTGCTTTCTATATCTTCCCGGATGTGCACAGCTATTTCGGAAAATCTGATGGTACACAAACGATCACGAATGCGAATGATTTCTGTATGTACCTGCTGAATACCGCGCATGTATCATCCGTAATGGGTGACGCGTTCGGTGAGCCGAATTGTGTGCGCTTTTCATTCGCCAACAGCATGGAAAAGATCGAAGAAGGTTTCCGTCGTATCGCGGAAGCATTATCTAAGCTGAAATAATTCCCTGATCAGGGTTTCGTTGTCGCTGCAAGAGCCAGCAATCGTTCGTGCAGCGACAACACCTGCGGGAGCAGGAGTGACTGTTCATCATTATGAAGGATGAAATCGCAGCGCTTCATTTTTTCTTCCTCATTCAACTGTCGCAGTATCCTTTTCTGCACATCTTCAAATGTTACCTGATCCCGTTGCATGACGCGCTGTATGCGCAGTGTTTCCGGAGCGGCTACACCGATCACTTTATCAACGAATTTCCAGGCATCACTTTCGAACATCAATGCTGCTTCCTTGATGGTATAAGGATAAGTTTGACGTTGCATCCATTCATCCGCGGCACGGATGGTGGCAGGGTGAGTGAGACTGTTGAGCAGACTGAGTTTGACGGGATCGCTGAAAACGATCTGTGCAATGCGGGCACGGTCGGGTGTATTTCCTTTGTAGGTGTCAGGACCGAAATTCGCAATGATCTTTTCCCTTAACCCGGCGTCGCTTTCCAGCAGGCCCCGGGCGGCTTTGTCGGCATAGAATACCGGAACGCCCAGTTCTTCGAAGATCCGTGCAACGGTGCTTTTACCGCTTCCGATTCCGCCTGTCAGCCCGAGTCTGAGCATAGTATAAAAATAAAAATCCGGATCCAAGTTACAGGAATAACCGGGATCCGGAAAACAGATAAAGTCGTACTTATTTTTTCTCGGCTGCTGCAGGCTTGTTCAGCGCTGCGGTCCAGTCCATACTGATCGCTGATTTTTCGATCTTGATATAAGAACCGGGGCTTACCTCGATCATGAGGGTGCCATCATCATTCACTTTATTGATCGTACCATGGATACCTGCGATCGTTACGATCTTTTCACCTTTGCCGAGATCTTCAATGAATTTTTTCTGATTCTTGGCTCTTTTCGCCTGGGGGCGGATGAAGAACAACCAGAATACGAGGATCATCAGGGGTAAGAAGATCATGGGGGAAAGTCCACCCTGTGCCTGCGCGTCTAATAAAAATGTAGTAAGCATACTGTGAGCGTATTTATTGTTTAGTCAGTGATCTCAACGTTGAAGGTGAGGATATGTGATTTTTCGGGTTTTGTATTCGCGGTAACATACACTTCTTTGCGTGCCATACCGTGCGGGCGTCCGCGGCTGTCGAATTTAGCACGGATCGTTCCTTCCTGGCCGGGAGCGAAAGGTTGTTCAGGTTTTTCAGGCACCGTGCATCCGCAACTGGCGGTCACATCATAGATCACCAGATTCTTGGTTCCGCTGTTCCTGAATTTGTAGGTTACTTCCACCACCTGGCCTTCTTTTACTTTGCCCAGGTCCTTGATCGTGGTGTCCAGCCATTGAATGCTGGTGTAGTTCACGGAATCATTCAGGGCTTTTTCCCTTTGTTCCTGTGTAAGAACGGGGCCGGTCGCCTTTTTGTCTTTCATGGCACAGGACACAAGTGCTGTGGCAGCGATCAGGAGGAATATTGTTTTCTTCATGTAAAGCGATTTAGCGACTGCAAATGTAAGTGAAAGGCTTGAACCGGGAGAGGTGGAAAGCCTCAGAGATCAATGTTTTTTATACTCTGTTTTCTGCATATTCCCGTCCCTGACCAGGTCCTTATGTATATTGTCGAGGATACCATTCACGAACTGACCACTTTGCGGGGTACTGTATTCTTTGGCGATATCGATATACTCGTTAATGGTCACTTTGGGCGGAATGGTTTCGAAATAAAGGAATTCGGCCACACCCATCTTCATCATGATCATATCCAGCAGCGCGATCCTTTCGGGGTCCCAGTTCTTCAGTTTTGGGATAATGAGGCTCTGCAGGTGATCCGCTTTTTCCATTACGGTTTGCAGTAAACCCTTTGCGAAGTCAGCTTTATCCGCACTTACGATCTCTTTGAAATCCAGATGTCCGGGTTTATGGATATAACCGGTCATCAGTTGGACTACGATCTCACCATCGTCATCCCAGTTGGTGAAATTCTCTTCGATATGTGCCACAAAGGCTTCATTGGCCAGCATCAGGTCGTTCACGATGAATTCCAGGATCTTCTTTTCTTCCGCTTTTTCCCGGCCTTCCTGGCGGATATATTGCTGATATTCGGGCGTTTCGAGCATTTGCTGATAGATCCGGCGCAGCAGTTCCCTGTCGATCACTTGTTCGGGTTTTTCTTTGCTGAACTGTTCTTTAAGTGCAGCATCTTCCAGCATTTTCCAGAGCAGCTCATTGCCCGCGAGTTTGATATTGACATTGCGGTCGGCCTCGGAAGGCAGGTGTTTTCCGGCCCGCTGATGGGCATCGGTTTCCGCATAACGGCTGATCTCTGAAAGGAAATAAAGCAGGTAAACAAGCAGGGAACGGGTCTGGCCAAAATGTTCCTGCAGGAGTTTTTGGGCTTTGGCAGGGGTAGGGGTCTCGGTTTCCAGGGTATTCAGGGTGTAGAGGGTCTGCATCACTTTTACCCTGATATTTCTTCTGCTGATCATGGATGTAAGAACTGTTGAAACGCGAAGATAAGGAATAGTGGGTAGTTGATAGTGGAGAATGGAGAATGGGGGAAGGTAAAAGGTGAGAGGGAAGAGGCGAAACTATATGCCAAAAGCTATAAGCTGCAGGTGGATCCGTAATGCCGGAATATCAGCGTGATCTGCGGTTAAATCTGCGGAATCAGCGGGAATCGTTTGAGGAGCTTTTCGTGAAAAATTGTCACCTCTCATGCAAAAAAGGAGGGTCATTGAACGGCCGGGGGGCTCCAGGTCTGCCAAAACTGTAATTTTTTCAGGTTCAGACCCTAATGGCACATTATTCGGTGTACCTTCGCCGTCCCCTAACCGCCGGGGTTCGTTGAGGCGGAAAAAACACAAAAACTCAAAATCAATACGACTATGGCTAAGAAAGTAAGCGTTACCCCTTTGCATGACCGGGTAATCGTTAAAGCTGCTGCGGCTGAAGAAAAAACCGCTGGTGGCATCATCATCCCTGACACTGCGAAAGAAAAACCCCAGCGCGGTATCGTGATCGCTGCAGGTCCCGGTAAAAAAGACGAGCCTGTAACAGTAAAACCCGGTAACACGGTGCTGTATGGTAAATACGCAGGTACGGAGATCCAGATCGAAGGTGAGGATTACCTCATCATGCGTGAAAGCGATATCCTGGCCATCGTATAATATATAAGGTATGGTCGCGCAGGCGCCCCTCATTAACTAAAAAATCTACAAACACATAACATTATGGCAAAGCAGATATTTTTCGATCTCGAAGCACGTAATAAAATGAAAAAAGGCGTTGACACCCTTGCCAACGCAGTGAAAGTGACACTCGGTCCCAAAGGCCGTAACGTTGTCCTGGAGAAAAAATTCGGTTCACCCGCAGTAACTAAAGATGGTGTTACTGTAGCTAAGGAAATCGAACTGGAAGATCCCATTGAGAATATGGGTGCACAGATGGTGAAAGAAGTGGCTTCCAAGACCGCTGACATCGCCGGTGATGGTACTACTACCGCTACCGTTCTCGCGCAATCCATCATCAGCGAAGGTCTGCGTAACGTAGCAGCCGGTGCGAATCCGATGGACCTGAAAAGGGGTATCGAGAAAGCCGTAGCGAAAGTGATCGAGAACCTGAAGAGTCAGAGTCAGGCTGTAGGCAGCGACCACAGCAAGATCCAGCAGGTAGCTTCCATCTCCGCGAACAATGATGCTGAGATCGGTAAACTGATCGCTGAAGCGATGAAGAAAGTGGGTAAAGAAGGTGTGATCACCGTTGAAGAAGCAAAAGGAACCGATACCACTGTTGATGTAGTGGAAGGTATGCAGTTCGACCGCGGTTATATCTCTCCGTATTTCGTGACCAACAGCGAAAAGATGGAAGCGGAACTGCAGAACCCTTACATCCTGATCTACGACAAGAAGATCAGCAACATGAAAGATATCCTCCACATCCTGGAGAAAGTAGCACAGAGCGGACGCCCGCTGCTGATCATTGCTGAAGACCTGGAAGGTGAAGCACTGGCAACACTGGTGGTGAACAAACTGCGCGGCACTATTAAAGTGGCTGCAGTGAAAGCCCCCGGTTTCGGTGACCGCCGTAAGGAAATGCTGACCGACATCGCGATCCTGACCAAAGGTATCGTGATCAGTGAGGAGCAGGGTTACAAACTGGAGAATGCGGATCTGAGTTATCTCGGAACTGCTGCTTCTGTGACCATCGACAAAGACAACACAACTGTTGTTGGCGGAAAAGGCAAACGTGAAGATATCAATGCACGTGTGAACCAGATCAAAGCTCAGGTAGAAAATACGACTTCTGATTACGACAAGGAAAAACTGCAGGAGCGTCTCGCGAAACTGAGCGGTGGTGTGGCTGTACTGTACATCGGTGCCGCAACAGAAGTGGAAATGAAAGAGAAGAAAGACCGTGTTGACGATGCACTGCATGCTACCCGTGCCGCAGTAGAAGAAGGAATCGTTCCCGGTGGCGGTGTTGCATTCATCCGTGCGATCGAATCGCTCGAAAGGATGAAAGGCAGCAATGAAGATGAAGGAACCGGTATCCAGATCGTGAAACGCGCCCTGGAAGAGCCCCTTCGTCAGATCGTTGCCAACGCTGGTATCGAAGGTTCCATCGTGGTACAGAAAGTGAAAGAAGGCAAAGGTGATTTCGGTTTCAACGCCAAGGACGAAGTGTATGAAAATATGCTGAAAGCCGGTGTGATCGATCCTACCAAGGTTGCCCGCATCGCCCTGGAAAATGCCGCTTCCATCGCCGGAATGCTGCTGACCACGGAATGTGTGATCGCCGACAAACCCAAGAAAGAAGAAGCACCTCATGCTCACGGTGCCCCCGATATGGGCGGAATGGGTTATTAATCAGCCAAAAACGCCCCTCTGGGCAACTGATACAAATCAGGTCCCGTTTTCTGAAAAGGAAACGGGACTTTTTTTTGGATTTCCCCGGCCCTTACAGGGGGTGGAGCGGGAATAATTCTTACATTTAAACGCACTATTTCCCAACCGGATTTCCGGTTTTGTCATCAAACAGATCCATATGCACAAAATCTACAAGAACTTACTGGCACTTCTTTTCGTCAGTACTTTATCATTTTCCGCCTTCGCTCAGCAATACTGGAGATCCTCCAGTGCGAGCGACATTGTTTCCACCGATAAGGCCGTAAAACGTCAGGCCTTTCCGAAGGAATTCAAAGTATTTAATCTGGATATCGCGCCGCTGCGACAGCAACTCTTCTCTGTTGTTGATAACAAATCCGGTCACAGTACTGTTATCTCCCTGCCGGATGCTGAAGGAAAGATGGAGCAGTTCGAAGTTTTCGAAGCCTCCAACTTTGACGCAGCATTGCAGCGCCGGTTCCCTGAGATCCGTGCCTTTTCAGGTCGTGGTTTAACGGACAAATCAGCTTTACTTAAGATCAGTATTTCTCCTCAGGGTATTCAGACCATGGTTTTCCGTTCCGATGCGGAGACCGAGTTCATCGAACCCTATTCACAGGATCATAAGGCTTATGCGGTATTCCGCTCACAACGCGCAAAAGGCGCGCTGCCCTGGACCTGTACAACGGAGGATCAGAATATATATAAGAATCTGGGTGCCTCCATCCCACAGACCAACCTGACCCAGAGTTCAGCCGGTGAACTCCGTACGATGCGACTGGCTCAGTCCTGCACAGGCGAATATTCCAACTATTTCGGAGCCACCAATTCATCTCAGGTGAACCTGGTACTGGCTGCATACAACGCCACTTTAACGCGCTGTAACGGTTGCTATGAAAAGGATCTGGCCACACACCTGAACCTGATCAATAACTCGACAGATGTCATTTATTATGACCCTGCAACCGACCCGTATTCACCCGCCAGTACAGGTGCCGGTGGTGCGTGGAATGGTGAATTACAGGCTACGCTGACCTCTGTGATCGGTGAAGGCAACTATGACATCGGCCACCTTTTCGGTGCTACCGGTGGTGGCGGTAATGCCGGCTGTATCGGTTGTGTTTGTAACGATGGTACCAAGGGCAGGGGTTTTACTTCTCCCGCAGATGGAATTCCTCAGGGAGATAATTTCGATATCGACTATGTAGTGCATGAAGTAGGTCACCAGATGGGAGCGAACCATACTTTCTCCATGTCCAATGAAGGTACAGGTGTGAATAAAGAAGTGGGCTCTGGTATCACCATCATGGGCTATGCAGGTATCACTTCTTATGATGTGGCACCACACTCCATCGACATCTTCCATGAAGCTTCGATCCAGCAGATCCAGGCGAACCTGGCAAACAAGACCTGCCCGGTCACCACGAATATCACGGCCAATAATTCGACCCCGGTCGTAACCGCTATCGGCCCTTTTACTATTCCTATTTCAACACCTTTCTTCCTGACAGGTATCGCCACAGATGCGAATCCCGGTGATGTGCTGACCTATTGCTGGGAACAAAATGATAACTCTACTACTACGAACGCGAATAGTGTAGCCTCGCCTGCGAAACTGACAGGTCCGAACTGGATATCTTTCAGTCCGAGTACTTCTCCCACAAGGATCTTCCCGAAAATGGCAACGATCCTGGCTGGTTTGAACGTGAGCGGACCTTTACCCGGAGGTGATGCTATCGCCAATACGGAAGCGCTGAGCTCTGTTGGACGTACGCTGAATTTCCGTCTGACTGTACGTGATAACGTTCCTTACAGTTCCACTTCTCCGTTAAAAGTGGGTCAGACCAATTATTCTGATGTTGTGGTGACCGTGGATGCGAACTCCGGTCCCTTCAATGTCACTTCCCCCAATACGGTGATCACCTGGAATGTGGGCAGTACGGTCAACGTTACCTGGAGCGTGAATAATACCAACATCGCGCCCATCAACTGCGCGAACGTTAAGATCACGATGTCAACCGATGGTGGCACGACCTTCCCGATCATTCTGGCGGCCAGCACACCGAATGATGGCACAGAAGCGATCGTTGTTCCCAATAATATCACCAGTACAGCCCGTGTGAAGATCGAAGCGATCGGCAATATCTTCTTTGATATCTCCAATACCAATTTCTCCGTGGCGCCGCCGCTGAACGGATTCACATTCAACAGTACTACTCCTGCCACTTCCAGCTGTCCAGCTCCGTCAACCATGGCGATCACACTGGGAACAACAGTAGTGGGTACATTCTCTACACCGATCAATCTTACTGCATCGGGCAACCCGGCTGGTACGACCGTATCATTCGGCGCTAACCCGATCGCTCCCGGCGGATCCGTTGTCGTTACACTGAACAACACGAATACACTTGCGAACGGTACCTATACTGTGAACGTACAGGGTGTAGCCGGCGCTGTAACACAGAACGCGGTGCTGACCTTTACGGTGAATACCGGTTCGGGTCCTGCAATAACGACCCAGCCTGCCACGCAATCCGTTTGCGCAGGTGGCAATGTTACATTCAGCACAGTTGCAACTGGAGCTGTCAGCTACCAGTGGCAGGTGAGTACGGATGGCGGAACGACTTATTCCGTTCTCCCCGGTGCGACCAACAGTTCATATTCGATCAATGGTGTGCTGATCAGCCAGAACAACTATCAGTACCGCTGCAGCATCACCGGTCAGTGTAATGTAAGCCTGACCAACTGGGCTATTCTGACCGTGAATGCGGTTCCGGCCATTACTTCTCAGCCACAAAGTGTAACACTTTGTGCCGGCAGTAATAATACATTCTCCGTTACGGCTACAGGTGGCGGACTGACCTATCAATGGCAGCTCAGCACCGATAACGGTACTTCCTGGAACCCGATCTCCGGTGCAACTTCCAACACCTATACCATCAATGGTATCACGGTAGGACTTAACGGTAATCAGTACCGTTGTGTGGTCACCGGTTCCTGTGCTCCGGTCGTTACTTCCAATGCGGCCACGCTGGGAGTTGTTACATCCGTGACCATTACTACACAGCCTTCCGATGTGGTAGCCTGCGTAGGCAGCAATGCCAACTTTACCGTAGCCGGCAGCGGCGCAGGTATCGTTTATCAATGGCAGCTGAGTACCGACGGCGGCACAACCTGGACAAATATCAGCAGCAGCAATGCGGCTACTTATACGGTGACCGGTGTAACCACCGCGAATCAGGGTTATAAATACAGGTGTCTGCTTTCCAATGCGACCTGTACGACACCTGGAGTATCCAATGCAGGTACACTTACTGTGAATACATTACCCGCGATCGGTACGCAACCGCAATCTGTAACACTTTGCGTGGGCGGCAGCAATACCTTCTCTGCTACTGCAACGGGTACCAGTCTTACTTATCAATGGCAACTGAGCACGGATGGCGGAACGACCTGGAACAATATTTCAGGTGCTACCACTTCCAGCTATGCGGCCAATACCGTTACACTTTCTCAGAACACCCAACGTTACCGCGTTGTGGTGAGCGGCGCGTGTACGCCTCCTGCAACTTCCAGTGCAGCTGTGCTGACCGTTATCGCTCCGGTGAGTGTTACGGCACAACCGGCCAATGTTGAATTATGTTCCGGAAGTACCGCTACATTCAATGTTACCGGCAGCAGCGTTCAGACCATCGTATATCAGTGGCAGCAAAGCACCGATGGCGGAACGACATGGACCAACATCAGTGGCGCTACCACCAACAGTTATCAGCTTTCAACTGCCGCTTCCAATAGCGGAACGAAATACCGCTGTCTGCTTTCTAACGCAACCTGTACTGCACCCACTGTTTCAGGTGTAGCTACGCTTACGGTACGTCAATTGCCGACCGTTGGATTATCCGCTTCGATCCTGACCATTCTCTTCCCGGGACAGACCACCACACTGACGGCTACGCCGAGTGCTTCAACAGGTGGTTCCCTGAGTGTGAATTGGTATCAGGATGGAAATCCGATCGTGAATGCAGGTAATACCCGCCTGATCGATGTGGAACATACCGGCGTGTACCAGGTTCGTATCTCTGAATCATGGCCGAGCCTGCTGGTGTGCAGTAACCAATCACCCAATGTGACCATCCTGCCGGGCGTAAGTGGTAAACTCTTCGTTTACCCGACCCCGAATGACGGACAGTTCACCGTTTCTTATTACAATCAGGGAGGTACTGCAGTCACACGTTCCGTATCGGTATTTGATGGTAATGGCCAACGTGTGTTCTTCAAAACGTTCAACGTTTCAGGACCCTATACATTAATACCGGTGGATGTGCGTAAAGGACTGAGCGGTATGTATGTAGTCGTGATCGGAGATGCCAATGGCAAGAAACTGACCGAAAGGAAGATCATTGTGAATAACTAAGCGGTCCGGGACCGCTGACCCGCGCCCGTTCTGCTCTGCAGGGCGGGCGCTTTTTTTGTGCCTGAATCCGTACCTTTGCGCGCCCCAGACAGGCCTGCTAAAAGGATAAAACCGGGGAAAAACAGCCTAACATGATCAGTGTAAAAGACCTGAAACTCGCATACGGTAAGCGGGTATTATTTGAAGAAGTGAACCTCAATTTCACCAAAGGCAACTGCTATGGTGTGATCGGTGCCAATGGCGCCGGGAAAAGTACATTTCTCAAGATCCTGAGCGGAGAGATCGAAGCCAACAAAGGGGTGGTTGAGATCACGCCCGGAGAACGTATGGCCGTACTGAAACAGAACCAGTTCCAGTTCGATGAAGAAACGGTGCTGAACACCGTGATGATGGGCCATACCAAATTATGGGCTGTTGCCAAGGAACGCGAAGCGATCTATGCACTGGCTGATTTTACAGAAGAAGATGGCATGCGCGCGGCAGACCTGGAGCATGAATACGGAGAGATGGGCGGATATACTTCCGACAGTGATGCAGCGACATTATTAAGCGAACTGGGTGTTACGGAACAATACCATACTGCCCTGATGAAAGATATCCCTTCCACACTGAAGGTCCGTGTGCTGCTGGCACAAGCCTTATTCGGTAATCCGGATATCCTGCTGCTGGATGAGCCTACAAACGGTCTGGATATTGAAACGATCAGCTGGCTGGAGAACTTCCTGGCGGATTATGAGAATATCGTACTCGTTGTGAGCCACGACCGTCACTTCCTGGATGCGGTGTGTACCCATGTGGCGGATGTGGACCGTCAGAAAGTGAAGATCTTCACCGGTAACTATACATTCTGGTACGAGTCATCACAGCTGATGGCCCGTCAGGTGAACGATAAGAACAAGAAAGTTGAGGAGAAGCGCCAGGCCCTGATCGACTTCATCGCGCGATTCAGTGCCAACGCCTCAAAAAGTAAACAGGCGACCAGCCGTAAGAAAGCGCTGGAAAAACTGACACTGGAAGAGATCGAGCCCAGCTACCGCAAATATCCCGGCATCATCTTCCAGCCGCTGCGTGAAGTGGGGAATCAGATCCTCAATGTGGAGAAGCTTTCAAAATCGGTCGATGGTCGTCCGCTTTTCAATAATGTAACTTTCACGGTCAATAAAGGAGATAAGATCGCTTTACTGAGCCGCGACCCGTTGGCAGTAACGCTTTTCTTCAATATCATAACCGGCGATGCCATGGCGGATCACGGATCCTATGCCTGGGGCAGCACGGTTACCCATGCTTATCTCCCTCAGGAGAACAGTCAGTATTTCGGTGGGGAAGACAATCTGATGGACTGGTTACGCCAGTTCGTTCCATCGCATGTTACGGATGTGGATGAGCCCTTCCTCCGTGGTTTCCTGGGTAAGATGCTTTTCAGTGGTGATGATGTTTTGAAGAAAACGAATGTACTGAGCGGAGGAGAGAAAGTGCGCTGCATGCTGAGCCGTATGATGCTGCAGAATCCGAATGTGGTGTTACTGGATCAGCCTACCAACCACCTGGATCTCGAAAGTATCCAGAGCTTCAACGAACAATGTACCGAATACAAGGGCATCGTCATCCTGACGAGTCATGACCATACCTTCATGCAAACCGTTGCCAACCGTGTGATCGAATTAACGCCTAAAGGAATTATCGACAGGCTCACTTCGTTTGATGAGTACCTGGAAGATGAAAGGGTGAAAGCGCTTCGGGAAGAAATGTATAGTTGATAGTTGAGAATGGATAATGGAGAGTAGGTAATAGGTTATAGATAACAGGTAATAGTTGAAGCTTCGAAGGAGCTTCTTAGTATCCACTAGCAGCTAACAGCTAATAGCTAATAGCTTCTCTCATTCTATTTCCGCTATCTCGATATTCTTCCACCTGACCTTGATACCACCACCATCGTGGATCTGGAGAGCGATGAAACCATTGCCTTTGCCAATGATGGGGTCGGAGAGGCTGATCATTTCGTGGCCGTTGAGCCAGGTGGTGACCTGATCACCTACCACACGGATCTTCATTTTATTCCATTTGCCTTCTTTCAGGAATTTTTCCCTTGTTGAATCAGGCTGGATCAGCCATCCACGGCCGTATGATTCATAGATGCCGCCTGTATGCTGGTTCAGGGGTGCTACCTCACATTGCCAACCACTGATCTTCACACCTTCAATGGAAGAGCGGAAAAAGACCCCACTGTTACCATTGGCTTCCTGTTTGAATTCCAGACGCAGTTCGAAATTCTTATACGACTTGTTGGTGGAGAGATAACCGTACTGTTTATCGGGGCCGCTTTCACAAACCAGTTCGTTTTTATCCACGTACCATAATTCCGTTCCGTTGTTGGTCCAGCCGCTGAGATCCTTGCCATTGAAGATGGGAACGAAGGTCTGGCTGTAGCCGGTCATGAACGAGCATAGGAAAACTACGATAAGGAAATGTTTCATTTTGAAGCTTTTGAGAAAGTTAGTTTTTTTTCATCTGATTAAAGCCGATTTTTTCGACGGGAACCTTGCAGGAAATGGATCTTCGTTTTATATTAGTTCTGAAATTAAGAAAAAGAATTCCTGAAATCCAAGCCTACCGTACCTGTTAATCTTTCCGGGAAAAATTAATTATCCGGCCGGAAAGTATGTTCCACCAGGAATATTCGGGTTGAAGCCATGAAACAAATGCTTTGAACCCCGGCTGTAAACGCCGGGTTTTTTTTTAGCTGCTTGTTATCAGTTATTAGTTATCAGTTGTCAGCTATTAGCTTTTAGCTGCTTTTCCTTATCTTTCTTCTTCAATGTCATCCACTTCCACACTCGCGAAAAAGATCGGGTTCTGGTCTTCTACTTCCATCATCATTGGCAGTATCATCGGAGCCGGTGTCTTTATGAAGCCCGCTTCCATGGCGGCACAGCTGGGCTCACCACTTTGGCTGACAGCGGTATGGATCATTGCCGGGGTGTTCTCTCTTTTCGGTGCGTTGGTCTATGCAGAGCTGGGTGCCATGATGCCGGAGACGGGAGGGATCTATGTTTACTTCCGGAAGATGTTCGGTGACTTTGTGGCCTACCTCTATGGCTGGGCAGCTTTCTCGGTGATCAATACAGCTTCAGTTGCGGCCATCGCTTTTGTGTGCGCACAGTATGCGGATTATTTCCTGCATCTCCCGCATTTTGATAAAGCCACAGAACTGGCATATACCTGGCATATCCCTTACATAGGTGATCTGCATCCGCTGGAGAATTTCGGCGTTAAATCGCTTGCCATCGTGATCGTGGTCGTCCTGACCTGGCTGAATTCGCGGAGCGTTAAAGCCGGCAGTGCATTCCAGGTGGTATCCACGTTCATCAAGATGGCGGTCATTGCCGCCCTGATCTTCGGTATATTTCTTTCCGGTCACGGCCACATTCAGAACTTCTATACATCGTCAGATCCGAAAACAGGGACCGCGTTACTCAGCGGAGTGATCGCGGCCATGACCGGAGCATTCTTTGCTTATGATGGATGGATCAATATCACATCCATGGCAGGGGAGGTCAAGCAACCGCAAAAGAATATTCCCCGTAGTTTGCTGATCGGAGTTTTCAGTTGTATCGCGGTGTATGTTCTGGTCAATCAGGCCTATCTCTATGTATTGCCGGTCGAGAAAGTCGCCGGATCACCACTCGTAGCATCTGATGCCATCGGCATTGCACTGGGCAGTACCAGTGAGGCGCTCGTGGCTGCGATGATCGTCATCTGCACATTCGGGGCCATCAATGGTAATATCATGGCCACTACCCGTATCACCTATGCCATGGGTAAGGACAGGACCTTCTTTCCCTGGACGGGTAAAGAGCATGACCGGCACCAAACGCCCTCCAATGCTTTATGGCTGCATGGGATCTGGACCGTCGTATTCATCGTCACCGGTTCTTTTGATATGCTGGCGGATATGTTCGTCTTCATTACCTGGATCGCTTACGGGCTAGGTGCAGTGGGGATCTTCATGCTGCGCAAACGCATGCCGGATGCGGAACGGCCTTACCGGATCTGGGGCTTTCCATGGGTCCCACTGCTGTTCATCGGCTTTTCCGCCTTTTATCTGATCAGTACGGTCTGGAACGATGTCAGCAATTATATGGCACACCGCCAGCCCGTCATCAATTCCGTACTCGGGCTCCTGATCACCGCTGCCGGGATACCCTTCTATTTTTATTGCCGCCGGAAGTACCGGAAAAATTAAGTTTGTATCATAGAAACTCAGCATCATGAAAACCGCGATCGTCACCGGAGTCTCCGGTAATATGGGACAGGCCGTTGTCAGCCAGTTGTTGCAGGATGGATTCCAGGTGACCGGTACACTGGTGCCTCATGATCCCTACCAGCCTGATCCCGCACAAACTGCATTTGAAACTGCTATTGTGGACCTGACGGATGAGGCCGCTTCCGCGGCATTTGTACAACAGGTCATTGCTGCAAAAGGCTCAGTGGATGCAGCGGTACTCACGGTCGGCGGATTCGCGATGGGGGATATCGCTTCTACAACTGCTGCCGATCTATCCAAACAATACAAACTGAATGTGGAGACCGCATATAATATCGCGCGTCCTGTCTTTGTGCAGATGATGAAGCAGGGCAGCGGCCGCATATTTCTCGTGGGCTCCCGCCCCGGATCCGATATGCATCAGAGCAAGGGCATGGTGGCATATGGTATGGCCAAGTCGCTGATCTTCCGATTGGCCGAACTGATGAATGATGAAGCCCGCGGTAAGAATGTGGTCGTTTCGGTGATCGTTCCGCCCACCATCGATACACCGCAGAACCGGAAAGCCATGCCGGATGCTGATTTCAGCGCATGGGTCACCCCGGCTTCGATCGCATCCGTGATCGGTTACTATGCATCAACCGCTGCTGCGGACCTGCGCGAGCCCGTTATCCGTGTGTTCGGAAATGCGTGACCGTTCGCAATTGCTTATCTTGCAGCTTCAAATTTTTCTATGAGCCGGATCATGAAATGGATGGGGATCATTGCGGTGTTGACCCTTATTGCCGCCTGTTTTATTCCCTGGGTATATATTGAAAGCAAACTGATCACCGTTACCGGCGTATCGGCTGAAGGCACCAATTTCGGAAAGCCCGGCTACCTGCATTTCATCTTTTCATTTCTTTTCATCCTCTGCACATTCATTCCGCGTATCGGCGCTAAAAGGGTCAATCTGATCGTTACAGGTTTGAATCTGGCCTGGGCGATCCGGAATTATTTCGTGATCACTGCCTGTGCGGGTGGTGATTGTCCTGAAAAACAAGCCGGACTCTGGCTGGCACTCATTGCTTCTGTTGTGATGTTACTTTCCGCGTTATTCCCGGACATCGAATTGCCAGCTGAGCGAAAAGAGTAACATTCCACCGGTATTTTCATTTCCTTCCTGCCGTTTTTTTCTGCTGATCCGCGTTGATATCAACATACGGACGGGCTGCGTGTGCCACTATATTCGTTGCTATTGTTCATTTCAACAACATGCAGCGTATGAGATCCGTGATGTTCCTCCTGACCTTGATTTTTGTTTCTGACGCAGTGAATGCCCAGACTTATCATGCCCTTCAGAACGGGAATTTTCTGCAACGCTGGACCGATACGAATCTGATCACCGTGAATCATAACTGGGCCAATGTGCCTGCTGTCATGGGTTTCCGGGGTGATAACCTGGTAACCGTAACCGGTGTGGATCCGCAAACGGTGCTGGCCGACCAAACCACGGTTCATGTACTGGCCAACCAGACCAGTCCTGATTTTCTCAGCAGCGGAGGTGTGGCAGAATTCCATCTCAGCAACCCCTCTGTTGCTTTGCAGGGCTCCGGAACGGCGGATGCGCCTTTCGTCGTTTTGTATCTGAACACGACCGGTATCAATGGCGTGCGTGTAAAATATAATTTACGCGATCTCGATGGCTCCGCGAATAATTCAGTACAGGCCGTGGCGTTGCAGTACCGGTCAGGTAACAGCGGGAATTTCACCAACCTGCCCGCGGGGTTCGTACCAGATGCAACAACCGGACCTTCCATAGCGACACTGGTCACACCCGTGAATGTTTTACTGCCGCCCGATTGCAATAACCGTCCCCAGGTACAGGTACGTATCATCACCTGCAATGCCAACGGCACCGATGAATGGGTGGGGGTGGATGATATTGAAGTTTTGGCCGAGAGCCAGATCCCGCTCCCTGTGGGACTTTCAGGGCTGCAGGCTGTAAGAGATGGCGACAGCATCAGATTGAAATGGCAGGCGTATTCTGAACAACATAATAGCGGGTTTGGAATTGAATACGCGACGGATGGTTCTCATTTTCAGGCAACAGGATTTCTTCCGTCTTTGTCGCCCGATGGGAACAGTGTAACGCCATTGCAATACAATTATACATTCAGGAATGATGCGCCCTTGTTATTTATCCGTCTGAAACAAACAGATCAGGATGGTCATTCAGTTTATAGTGGTGTCGTGAAGGTTTCAGCGGATGTAGCCGATCAGTTCAGGATCATCAAAGTCTTCCCGGTCCCTTTTATCAATACGATGAATGTGTCCGTAATGATCCCGCATAAAGGATCGTACCGCTTGACAGTGATGGATATTTCCGGAAAACAAATGCTGGTGAAGGATCATTACTTTGATCAGGGCGTACAGGAATGGCAGGAAGACCTTTCGGGTTTACCCAAGGGTATATTGTTGCTGCTGATCGCGGATAAAGAGCGGTCCGTTCAGCAAACAATGCGGATCATGAAAGAATAGGGGATCGGTCTTATCCTTCGAATAATTTGGCGACACCGAACGCGGCACCTGCGGCAAATGCCCCGATCAGCATGACGCGCAATGCGCCGGCCCATGGATTGATACCGGTGATCTTACTTTTGAAATAGCCGAATACAAAAAGACAGATCAGCGTAACGACCACGGATAATTTCAGGGCATCAACCGGATGTTCGATGAAGAAATAAGGACTCAGCGGTACCAGTCCGCCGGCAATATAAGAGAGACCGATATTCAGTGCGGATTTCGTCGCGCGTTTCGGATCCGGTTTCTCCAATCCGAGCTCATACTTCATCATGAAGTCGACCCAGTTCTTCTTATCACGCGAGATCTCTTCCGTTGCTTTATCCTGCAGCTCTTCACTCAGTCCGATGTTGGCGAAGAATTCTTTGGTCTCTTCGATCTCACGGTGACGCAGATGCTCGATCTCGTAATACTCACGTTTCACTTCACTGTTGTAATGGTCCTGTTCCGTTTTGCCGGCCAGGTAACCACCTAATCCCATGGCTATGGAACCTGCTGCGATCTCTGCGATTCCGGCGATCATGATGATATTAGTGGAATCCACTGCTCCGCTCAAACCCGCTGCCAGCGCGAAAGGTACGGTCAGTCCATCGCTCATACCGATGACGATATCCGTCAGGGTCTGACTGCTTTTTAAGTGCTCTTCTACGTGGGGTTTGTTGTCGTGGTGTAAATGCGTATCCATACGAGATGATAAATGATAATGGAAAATTGATAATTGTGGAAATCGCTCGCAGCTCACAGCTCAAAGCTTATAACCCGCAGCTTGTTCACTCCAGGCAAAGTAACGATTTTCTGATGATGCCCACGCACTCCAGTATCTGCTCTTCCGTAATAACCAGCGGTGGTGCGAAGCGTATCTTATCGCCATGCGTGGGTTTGGCCAGCAATCCGTTTTCTTTCAGCGCCAGACAAAGATCCCATGCGGCATCTTTATGCTCATGGCCTATCACGATCGCATTCAGTAATCCTTTTCCGCGTACTTGTTTGATAAATGGTGAATTGAGCGCTCGCAGTTCTTTCCGCAACAGATCACCCATCGCTTCCGCATTTTCGGTCATCCGTTCTTCTTTCAGTATCTCCAGGGCGCGTATCGCGACCTTACATGCGAGCGGATTGCCTCCGTAGGTGGAGCCATGTTCACCGGGTTGGATGGTGAGCATGATCTCATCATCGCACAACACAGCGCTGACGGGCATCATACCACCACTCAGGGCTTTACCCAAAATGAGGATATCCGGTCTGACGTTCTCGTGATCCACCGCGAGCATCCTTCCTGTGCGGGCCAGTCCGGTCTGGATCTCATCGGCCAGGAACAACACACCGGCTTTTTCACACAATGATTTCGCACCGGAAAGATATCCGTCATCCGGTACCAATACACCGGCTTCACCCTGGATGGGTTCAACCAGAAAACCCGCAACGTTCTTATCCTGCAGTGCGGTTGCAAGCGCAGCCATATCATTATAAGGGATGGCTTTGAAGCCGGGGGTATACGGACCGAAATGTTTACGTGCCGATGGATCGCTGCTGAAAGAAATGACGGTAGAGGTCCGTCCGTGGAAATTACCTTCGCATACGATGATCACTGCTTTGCCATCCTCAATACCTTTTACTTCATAGGCCCATTTACGACAAAGTTTGATCGCTGTCTCCACGGCTTCCACACCGGTGTTCATCGGCAGCACTTTATCATATCCGAAGAAGGAAGTGATGAATTGCGCATACTCACCCAGTACATCGCTATGGAATGCGCGACTGGTCAGTGTCAGTTTCGCGGCCTGTTGCGTGAATGCTTCCAGCAGTGCCGGATGACAGTGGCCCTGGTTAACGGCCGAGTATCCGCTCAGGAAATCATAATACCGGTTGCCGTCCACATCCCATACATAAACGCCTCTGCCTTCGCGAAGGACTACGGGGATGGGATGATAATTGTGGGCACCGTATTTTGACTCCAGATCGAGGAAATATTGAGATTGTGACGATAAGGTCAATGCGGAATGCATAAGAAACAGTTTAAGATCAGGAAATGAATGGAGGAACGGGCCGGTCAGTATTCAGATGACCGGCAACAGCGTATCACCTCAGTGATTGAGGAGATCCAGGTTGGCTGATAAGAAAGTGCAGGTATGTTGCAGTTGCAGCATGCCGCAATTTACTAAAAAAAGGGGAGAGTTATTCGCCGCTGTAAATGACGCCGGTGGTGGGCGTTTCCTTGAGTTCCACACGGCTCAGTCCGGGCAGCATGGGTTTCAGCTGATCCCAGAACCAGGCGGTGATGAGTTCCGCGGTCGGGTTTTCCAGTCCGGGTACATCATTGATCACCTTATGGTCCAGCATATCCACTACCGGTAATACCCGGTCCTTCAGCTCTTTAAAATCGATGATCCATCCCAGTTCAGGGTCAGGCCTGCCTTTGATGAAAACGGTCAGGTGATAGGTATGCCCGTGCATGCCGCGGCATTTATGCCCTTCAGGAACATTCGGCAGGAAATGTGCCGCGTCAAAAGCGAATACCTTATAGATCTCCATACTCGGAATTTTTGCAAATGTAAATGTGCCGGGCTTAACTGTTACTGAGCAGGCCCGGTCCAGATAAAATATTTTTCAGGCCATCGCAGGCTGATGTTCACTTGTTTCGGGAATACTGCGAATACAGAGCTGCCACTGCCCGACATGGAAGCGTACAAAGCTCCGGCCGCATACAATTCGTCTTTGATCTTCTTTATTTCAGGATGATCCAGAAATACCGGTGCCTCAAAATCATTCTGCAGCTGATCCCTCCATTGCTCAACCGGCTGTGCGATGATGGCTTTCAGGTCCTTACCCGATGGAGCGGGTTTGATGGACTGGAATGCCCTTGCGGTCTCGATATGAATACCCGGATTCACGATCATGAGCCGGTATCCTTTAAGATCAACACTTGTTGTTTCCAGTATTTCACCACGGCCAGTGGCATAACAGGGACGATCCATGATAAAGAAAGGGCAATCACTGCCCAGTTCCGCGGCATAGTTCAGAAGGGCTTCCTGTCCGAGTCCCAGCCCGAACAACTGATCAAGTGCCCGCAACGTATAGGCAGCGTCCGCACTGCCTCCGCCAAGTCCTGCACCCGCAGGTATCTTCTTGTGCAGATGGATCTGTACTTCTGGTAATGCAGGGTGATCATGTTTCAGGACCTGCCAGGCCCTGACACAAAGATTCTTCATCGGGTCGCCTGCGACCGTGATCCCTGATTGACTGAAATGTAATTTTCCATCCGCTGAAGGCA
Source organism: Bacteroidota bacterium (assembly GCA_029555415.1). Taxonomy (GTDB): domain Bacteria; phylum Bacteroidota; class Bacteroidia; order Chitinophagales; family Chitinophagaceae; genus JAKPSI01. Next base: position 29,674 of record JAKPSI010000106.1, read on the forward strand.
GTACTTCCAGGATATCATGCAACGCAACCGCAACGAATACGGTTTCCAGATCATGAAAATGATCGGGCCGTTTGCGGATGACATGCAATCCCAGATTGATCTTACAGGGAGGGTAAACTATCAAGGAAGTGAGTTGGATGATGAGCGGAAGATCATTTCTTCTTTTTCCGGCTGTTGATCTCGTCGCGGATGGCTACCGCACGGATGTAGTCCTCTTTGTCCAGTACCTCATTCAGCAGTTGGTTCAGGTCGTCAAGTGACATGGTCTTCAGGTCTTCATTGCCGGTATGGGTTTCTTCTTCAACAGTCACTTCCTGTTTCACTTTCTTCTTCTTGCCGGTGGTACCTGAATCTTCCATGAGGATACCCGCGCTTTCGAGGATGTTCTCATAAGTGTAAATGGGACAACCGAACCGGACGGCCAGTGCCAGGGCATCTGAGGTCCGGGAGTCGATCTCCACCGTATCATTCTCAGAGGAACAAACGAGTTTGGAATAGAAAATGCCTTCCTGCAGATCGCAGATGATGATCTCATGCAGGTCAATGGCGAAAGCCGTCATGAAATTCTTCATGAGGTCGTGGGTGAGAGGACGGCTGGGCTGCATTTTTTCCAGTGCCACGGCAATAGCCTGCGCCTCAAATCCTCCGATCACGATCGGCAGCCTGCGCACCCCGTTCACTTCGCCCAGAACAACGGCATAAGAGTGTGTTTGGGTGATGCTGTGCGAAAGGGCCACGATTTCCAGTTCTATCTTCTTCATGCAGACACGAAATTAAGTTTTTCGTTCAACTTTATTGGCATAAAAAAAATGCCCCGGAAGGGGGCATTTTCTGTATAAAATGATATGGATCAGGCGACTCCTTTCAGTTTTTTGATGGCTGCCGTCAGTTGTGGCACCACTTCGAATGCATCGCCGACGATCCCGTAATCCGCCGCCTTGAAGAAGGGGGCTTCGGGGTCTTTATTGATCACGACAATGACTTTACTGCGGTTCACACCGGCCAGGTGCTGGATAGCACCGGAGATACCCACGGCGATATACAGATTTGGCGCAATGGCGAAACCGGTCTGGCCTACGTGTTCATTATGCGGACGCCAGTGCGCATCGGCCACCGGGCGACTGCAAGCGAGACCTGCATGTAATACTTTCGCCAGTTCTTCGATCATGCCCCAATTCTCGGGACCTTTCATGCCACGGCCGGCACTCACGACGATCTCGGCTTCTGTCAGTACGATCTCACCACTGGCTTTATTGGTAGCGGTCACTTTCACACGGGAAGCTCCAGCATCCGGGCTGATGCTCACCACTTCCGCGCTGCCATCACCTGCGATGATCTGAAAAGCGTTCGGGTTCAGTGCCAGGATCTTTACGGGTGTATTGACACTGATATTGGCAAATGCCTTACCGGAGAAAACGGTTTTCTTAACGGTGAAACCATTGCTGGTATCCGGTAAGGAAACGGCTCCGGATACGAGACCCGCTTTGAGACGTGCGGAGAGTCGCGGTGCGATGGCCTTTCCATCCACATTATTCGAGAACACGATGACCGTGGCACCGGAAGCAGTGGCGGTATCGGCGATCACTTTCGCATAGCGTTGTGCATCCAGCTGATCCAGGTCGGCCTGGTTCGCATGATGGATCTTCTTCACACCGTATTTACCCAGGGCCGCGAGATCTTCAGCTGAAGATCCGAGTACGATGCCTTCGGTAGAGGTGCCGAGTTGTTCCGCGATCTTAGCTGCATAGCTGATCGCTTCAAGGGAAGATTTCTTGACTTGTCCGCCGGCTGTATCGATGAAAACTAAAACTGACATATGGGAGAAAGTTGAATTTTGAATTTTGAATGTTGAATGGGAGCAGTCCTTATCAGAATGATTTTGCTTCTTCATGAAGTAAGCGAACCAGTTCCTCTACATTATCCGGTGCCACCAGTTTCACACCTGCCTTAGCGGGTGGCATTTCAAATCCTGATACGGATGTCAAAGCATCGGTGGCGACGGGTTCCACGACTTTCAGTGGTTTGGTACGGGCCGCCATGATGCCACGCATGTTCGGGATGCGGGCTTCCGCCATTCCTTTCTGACAGCTTACGGTCACGGGCAGCGTTACTTCACAGGTCTCTTCACCTCCTTCGATCTCACGATCGATTGTGGCAGTAGTACCTGCGATGTCGAATTTAGTTGCGAGGGAGATATAGGGCTGGTCCAGCAGTTCCGCAACCATACCACCGATGGAAGAACCGTTGTAGTCAATGGTCTCTTTACCGGTGAATACGATATCGTATCCGCCTTGTTTGGCTACTTCGGCGATCTGCGCCGCGATGAAATAACTGTCATGGCTATCCGCATTCACACGGATCGCTTCATCACCACCCAGGGCCAGGGCCTTTCGGATGATCGGATCAGCATCTGCACCGGCAACGGTCACCAGATGGATCAAAACCGTAGGATCTGCCTCTTTCAGTTCAATGGCGCGCACGAGCGCATACCACT
>JAKPSI010000056.1 GCA_029555415.1 Bacteroidota bacterium
AGCGTGACCAGATCATCAACCAGACTTTCCGCATACGCCCCGAACCAGAGTCCGAAGGAAGAAGGCATGGCGAGTTGCAGGTGCGTATACCCAGGCAATAAATGCTGTTTGTATTTTTCGCTTTGCTGCTGTAAAAGTTCGAAGAAGGGAACGACAGTGTTCACCATTTCTTCCAGCTCATGACGCAGATATAATCGGATGTCAACTAAAACCTGATCGTTCCGGCTGCGTGCACTGTGGATCTTCTTACCGGTATCGCCGAGCTGGCGGGTGAGCAGCAATTCAACCTGTGAGTGGATGTCTTCCGTTCCTTCTTCCAGTTTGAAATTACCAGCCTGGATATCCGCATAGATCTTTTTCAGCGCGGACTGCAGCTGACTGAGATCTTCAGCGCTGAGCAGCCCGACGGATTCCAGCATCTGCGTATGTGCCAGCGAACCCAGTACATCAAATGCGGCCAGGTACAGGTCCATTTCACGGTCTTTCCCTACGGTGAAGGTTTCCACTTCTTGGAGGGAGGCGGTATTTTTTTGCCAGAGCTTCATAAAATTTCTATTGTTTCACGCAACGACGCAAAGGCGCGGCGGCGCAACGTATTTAAATTCATTCAGTTTTTCTCACAGTTTTGGAATTGCTTTTATGCGACAAGCTAACGACTTTGCGATACTCGCATCATTTCGTTGCGTCGTAGCGTCGCCGCGTTGTTGCGCGAAAACTTACTTCACAACGATATTCAGTAACCGCACATACATTTCGATCCCCTCATAAATCTCAGTCACAAAAATAAACTCATCCGCCGTATGGCTTCTCGCACTGTCACCCGGGCCCATTTTCAAAGCCGGGAAGGGCATCAGTGCTTTATCTGATGTGGTCGGAGATCCGTAGTGGGAGCGGCCCAGGGCCAGTCCGGCTTTCACCAGCGGATGATCCATCGGGATGGAGCTGGAACGGAGGCGCAGGCTGCGCGGTTTCACTTCGGCCTTCACCTGTCCACGGATGAATTCCACCACTTCTTCAAAACTGTATAATTCATTGATGCGGCAATCCACCACAAAACGGCATTGCGCGGGCACCACATTATGTGCTTTGTTTTCTGTTTCAATAACGGTCACGCTCATCTTATTGGGTCCGAGCAGGTCCGAGACCTTCGGGAACTGATACGTGCGGAACCAGTTGATATCATCCATGGCTTTGTACAAGGCGTTATCGCCTTCCTCTCGTGCGGCATGTCCGGCACGACCCTGACTCATGCAATCCAAAACCATCAGTCCTCTTTCCGCCACCGCAAGATTCAGCAGTGTGGGTTCACCCACAATGGCCGCGTCAATGGCAGGTAACAAAGGCAACGCCATTTCAATGCCTCCGGTTCCGGAGATCTCTTCTTCCGCAGTAGCTGCCAGTGCAATGTTGTAGGAGAGATCAGTCTGATCGTGATAATGCAGGAACGTAGCAATGAGGGAAACCAGACAGCCACCGGCATCATTACTGCCGAGCCCGAATAATTTACCATCAATTTCGATCGGTTGATAAGGATCGAGTGTATAGCCTTTATTGGGCTTCACCGTATCGTGATGAGAATTCAGAAGGATCGTCGGTTTGGCCGCATCAAAATGTTTGTTGAGTGCGATGATGTTGTTGCCGGTGCGGCTCGTGGTCACACCTCTTGCTTCCAGAAAAGCGGCGATGAGATCCGCTGTTGCGGATTCTTCCTTGCTGAATGAAGGCGTAGCGATCAGCTGCTTCAGCAGGGTGACTGCATCTTCCTGTAATATGTTCAGTGCTTTTGTCATGCGATAATGCTTGTGCCGGTCTTGCCTTCAACGAGTGCAGGCAATTGTTCGGCTTTACCGATGATGACCTTGCTGACACCGCTGCGGATGGCCGCAAAGGCATTGTCCAACTTCGGGATCATTCCGGCGAATATCTTCTGCTGTTGTTTGAGTTGCTGATAATGTTCGGGGTTGATGGAAGGGATCACGGTGCTGTCATCCTCCGCATCAAGCAGTACACCCGCTTTTTCAAAGGAATAAACGAGCGTGGTTTCATAATATGGGCTCATGCCTTTGGCGATCTCCTGCGCGATGGTATCGGCATTGGTGTTCAGCAATTGTCCCTGCTGATCGTGTGTGATCGGGGCAAAAACGAGACTGATATGCTGTTCCAGTAAAGTGGTGATGAGTTTGGCGTTGATCGTATCCACATCGCCAACGAATCCGTAATCCATCACCGGGTGGTTCCTCTTATGTGCCAGGATGACATCGCCATCCGCACCGCACAGTCCAAGCGCGTTACAGTTTCGTGCCTGCAGCGCGGCAACGATATTCTTGTTGATGAAACCGGCATAGACCATGGTCACGATCTTCAGGGTTTCCGCGTCGGTGATGCGGCGGCCATCGACCATCTGTTGCGGGATGTTCAGCTGCGCAGCCATACGGGTGGCCAGTTTGCCACCACCGTGCACGAGGATCTTATGCCCGTCCAGGTTTGCAAAATCGGAGAGGAATGTTGCCAGTGCGGCATCATCATCCACGATGTTCCCTCCGATCTTTATGATCAGCAGCTTTTCCATGTTCCTTATTTTTTGGCGGACAGGATCTCCGACAATACGGCCTGTGCGGCCCATACGCGGTTACCGGCCTGTTGGGTGACGATGCTGTTCGGACTGTCGAGGATCTCATCACTGAGTTCCACATTGCGGCGTACCGGCAGGCAGTGCATCACTTTGGCGTTCCGGGAAGCGGATAACTTGGCTTGTGTCAGCATCCACTCCGGATCGTTGGTATAGATCTTTCCGTAATCTTTATAAGTACTCCAGTTCTTCACGTACACGAAGTCGGCATCCTTCAGCGCGGCTTCCTGGTCGTGCGTGATCGTGGCACCGTTCGTGAATTGTTCATCCAGTTCATAATCCTCCGGATGCGTGATCACGAAATCGGCTTTGCCCCAGGCGTTCACCCATTGCGCGAAACTGTTGGCCACGCATTGCGGCAGCGGCTTCACATGTGGTGCCCAGGTGAGTACGATCTTCGGCTTGCGTTGTTCTTTGAACGTTTCCGTGATCGTGATGATATCGGTCAGGCTCTGCAGCGGGTGCAGGGTGGAGCTTTCAAGGCTCACCACCGGTATGCCTGCGTACTTGATGAATTGCTTGATGTAGAGTTCGCTGTAATCGTCATCACGGTTCTTCAGCGAAGGAAAGGTGCGGATCGCGAGGATGTCGAAGTACTTTCCGAATACCGGTGCCGCATCTTTCACGTGTTCCACGGTACTGCCGCTCATGATCGCTTCTTCCTCGAATTCCAGCATCCAGCCTTCATTGCCGACATTGAATACCAGGGCTTCCATGCCCAGATTCTGTGCGGCGATCTGCGTGCTCAGACGCGTACGCATACTGGGGTTCAGGAACAGACAGCCAATACGTTTGTTCTTACCCAGCGCTTGTTGCTGAAAAGGATCGGCTTTAAAAGCCAGCGCTTTTTGAACCAGCGCATCGATGTTGTTCACATCCTTTGCGGAAACGAAATTTTTCATGGCGGTCAGTTTTCCGGTGATTCCAGTAACTGGATCTCTTCTTTTATTGAATCAATGAATTGTTCTGCATCTCTTTTTTTCAGTGCCAGTGAAGGCAGCAGGCGGATCACATTCGGTTTGGCTTCGCCGGTGAATACTTTCTGATTCCAGAGCAGGTTCTTCTTCAGGTCCTTCAGGTGTTCCGGTACATCGAAACCGATCATGAGTCCGCGGCCTCTCACATTTTTCAGTTGCGGGATGGTTGCCAGATGATCACGCAGATATTTGCCCACCATCACAGCATTGCCCATCAGTTTTTCTTCTTCAATGATCTCCAGTACCGCCAGTGCCGCTGCACAAGCCAGGTGATTACCACCAAAGGTAGTACCCAGCTGGAAGTGTTTCGGTTTGATATGCGGTGCCACAATGATACCGGCCACCGGGAAACCATTGCCCATACCTTTGGCCATCGTATAGATGTCGGCATTGACGCCGGCGAAATCATGACTGAAGAATTTTCCGCTGCGGCCATAACCACACTGAACACTGTCGGCGATGTATACCGCGCCATGCGTATCACAAAGGCTGCGGATCTTGCGGAGGAAAGAATCGTCCGCCACATTGATACCACCCACACCCTGGATCCCTTCGATGATCACAGAGCCGATCTGTTTGCCGTTCTCTTCAAAGCAGGCTTCCAGTGCATCCTCATCGTTGAAGGGCAGGAAGATCACATTATCGGTCTCATTGACAGGAGCGATATAATTCTTGTTATCCGTTGCAGATACCGCCAGTGAGGTACGGCCGTGAAAAGATTTGCTGAAAGCGATCACCAGTTTGCGGCCGGTATGGAAGGATGCGAGTTTCAGCGCGTTCTCATTCGCTTCCGCACCGCTGTTGCAGAGAAAAAGCTGATAATCCGTTTTGCCGGATACTTTGCCGAGTTTTTCGGCCAGCTCCACTTGCAGGGGAATGCGGATGGAGTTGGAATAGAAAGCGATCTTCTCCAGCTGGTCTTCGATGCGTTTCACCCAATGCGGGTGGGTGTGGCCGATACTGATCACGGCATGACCGCCGTACAGGTCGAGGTACTGCTCGCCTTTATCATCCCACACATAAGAACCTTTGGCCTTGCTGATCGTGATCTCATTGATCGGGTAAACGTCGAATAAATTCATTACTTGTTTTTCAGTTGTGAAAGAGAAGGTTTATAAATAAGGAAAGGCGTTGCTTCTTTGATCCAGCTGTTCTCTTCTTCAGCGAACCATTGCCGCAGTTCTTTCCATTCGTTCAGTTTATTCAGGTAATCAAGTATCAGCTGGTCGCCCGCCAGCAGCTCGATCGCTGTTTTGTCATTGAATGCTTCATAGGTTCCCGGCCTCCAGCTCAGTTCCGCCGTGCGTTCCCGGAAATACCGGATCAGCTGCAGGGAATGGGCCAGTGAATGATATCCTTTTGCATGATCGGGTGTCAGTTCGATACCATGACAGGCCACGCCACTGTGTTTATGGAAAACAGGTATGAAACTCAGGGGCCGCACCAGACAATTCTTATGATGTACCGGATGACGGGGATCGTTCCAGTTATCGGTGAACACCCAGTCCAGATAAGGAGCACCGATCACCCGGAAAGGCTGCGTGGTGCCGCGTCCTTCGCTGGCATTGGTGCCTTCCCAGAGGCATTGACCCGGATAAAGCATACAGGTAGCGATGTCCGGAATATTCGGTGAAGGCGCGATAAAGCGGAAGTGTTTCAGTTTGGCGGGAACCACGATCAGTTCCCAGTCGGCCGCCAGTCTGTTCCGGAAATAACGGCACAACTCACCCAGCGTCAGTCCATGCCGGTGCGGTAATCCTTCCAGTCCGATAAAGGAAGCGAAATTGGAACGGATCCTTGTTCCTTCCACCTGCCTTCCGGCGGGGTTGGGCTTATCGAGAACAATAACAGTGATGTCTAGCCGTAATTCTGTGATCTTTTTCAGCAGCAGGTAAATGCTCGTGGTAAATGTGAAATAGCGGCTGCCTGAATCCTGGATATCGATCACCAGTGTGTCAATGTCCTTCAGTTGCGCTTCCGTTGCCGTGAGCCCCGGTGAAGCCGCGGAATAAATAGAGATCCATTCCACACCCGGTGCCAGTCTGCTGTACATGGAAGTGTCATCCAGTTTCACCTGGTCCTGCAGTTCACCGAACAGTCCATGTTCGGGAATGAATACTTTTTTCAGCACTTTGCGGTCGGCCAGTTCACGGAAAGTATACTGACCGCTGCGGTCGCTCCATGCGGACTGGTTGCATAACAGACCCACTGCAGCTTTCTTTGATATCAGTTTGTATAGCGGGTCTTTTTTCAGCATCAGAAGGCGAGGGGTTTGAGGAGGAGTCCGCTGGTCTCGGGTAATCCGAACAGCAGGTTCATGTTTTGTACGGCCTGACCGGAAGCGCCTTTCAACAGATTATCAGCGGCGCTGTGCACCACCAGTTTGCTGCCGGCTTTTTCCAGCTGGATCACACATTTATTGGTATTGACCACTTGTTTCAGGAAAACGGGTTCCTTGCTCACATGCGTGAACGGATGACCATTGTAGAATTCAGTGTAAAGAGTATAGAGCTCTTCCAGACTCAGCGCGCAATCGATCGTTGAGCTCACAAAGATGCCGCGTGTAAAATCACCGCGCCAGGGTACGAAATGCAGATCGGCTCCGCCTTTGCCCTGTAATTGCATGAGTGATTCACCGATCTCACCACCATGCTGGTGGGTGAGTGTTTTGTAAGCCTGAATATTATTCGCGCGCCAGCTGAAATGTGATGTGGCGCTCAGGCTTTGTCCCGCGCCAGTAGAGCCGGTGATACCTGTTGTATAAATATCGCCGAGCAGGCCTGCTTTGGCCAGCGGCAATAATCCGAGCTGGATCGTGGTGGCAAAGCAACCGGGATTGGCGATGTTTTGCGCGGAGTTTATTTTTTCGCGGTTCAGTTCCGGTAAGCCGTACACGAATGTGCGGTCGCCGAACTGCGCGTCTTTCTGTAAACGAAAATCATTGGCCAGGTCGATGATACGGACATGCGCCGCCACTTTGTTCTCTTTCAGGAATTTGGTGGACTCGCCATGGCCGAGGCAAAGGAACAGGACATCGATATCATCACTCAGGTCGCCGGTAAAAACAAGATCCGTATCACCGATCAGGTCCTGATGCACACTGTGCACCGGTTTGCCGACGTTACTGCGACTGTGAATGAAAGATATGTTCACGGCGGGATGGTGGATCAGCAAACGGATGAGTTCGCCGCCCGTATACCCTGCGCCGCCGATGATGCCTGCTTTAATCGTTGCCATTGCTTTGGTTATTTACGCGGAAATAAATGGAAGCCTGGTTACCGAATATTTTGGAGAAGCCTCTTACATCGTTGCCGGTGAAGCCGGTGTTCATTTCACCGTACTTACCGAATTTGCTGTTCATCAGGTCATGTGCGGATTCGATACCGATCACCTGGTAACGGTAGGGATTCAGTTGAATGAACACTTCACCTGTTACCTGTTCCTGACTTTTTTCCAGGAAAGCTTCAATGTCGCGCATCACCGGATCGAGGATCTGTCCTTCATGCAGCCAGTTGCCGTAGAAAGAAGCCAGTTGGTCCTTCCATTGCAACTGCCATTTGCTGAGAACGTGTTTTTCCAGCGCGTGGTGACCTTTCAGGATCAGCATCGGCGCAGCCGCTTCAAAACCAACACGGCCTTTGATACCGATGATGGTATCGCCCACGTGAATATCACGACCGATGCCGTAAGGTCCGGCGATCGCCTGTAATGCCTGTATCGCTTCAACCGGATGCGCGTATTCCGTTCCGTTGATGGCGCGGAGTTCACCTTTTTCGAAACGCAGTTTCACTTCTTCCGTGCCGGTCTTTGTGACTTGTGTCGGCCATGCTTCTTCGGGCAGCATGCCTTTGCTGGATAATGTTTCTTTACCGCCCACGCTGGTTCCCCAGAGGCCTTTATTGATGGAGTACATCGCTTTCGCGAAATTCATCTTCACGCCTTTGCTTTCCAGATAGCTGATCTCCTGTTCGCGGCTGAGTTGCAGGTCGCGGATCGGGGTGATGATCTCCAGTCCGGGGATCATGATATGGAAGATCATATCGAAACGCACCTGGTCGTTACCCGCACCCGTACTGCCGTGAGCTACTGCTTCAGCGCCGAGTTTCTGCGCGTGCTCCGCGATGTGCAGGGCCTGGCTCAGGCGTTCAGCGGAAACGCTCAGGGGGTAAGTATTATTCTTGAGTACGTTACCATAGATCAGGTAACGGATGATGCGTTCGTAATAACCTTTCACTGCATCGATGGTGGTATGGGTCTTCACGCCGAGTGCGTAAGCATGCTTCTCGATCTGTTCCAGTTCTTCGTTGGTGAAACCACCGGTATTGACGATGATGCTGTGTACTTCATAGCCTTTGTCTTCACTGAGGTACTTTACACAATAGGAGGTATCGAGGCCTCCGCTGAATCCTAAAACGACTTTTTTACTCATGCTCTTTGCAGGTATTAAGAGAAGTAATGAAATAATGATTTGGGCTTGCCGCCATTGCCGTCCTTATCCTTTTTCATGAACGGGCGCAGCAGTTTCCATTGTTTGAAGCGAAGCAAACGTTCCAGCCCCTTTGCATTCTGATCGAAGAATTCCTTGGTCTCTTCCGGCTCGTAGTGGTCCTTCGGATCGTACAGCATGGCAGTGCACATGCAGTTCTTCCGGTCCTTGCTGACCAGGATATCATAATTGACGCAGCTTTTGCAGCCGGCCCAGAATGAATCGTCCTGTGTGAGTTCGGAATAGGTAACGGGTTCGTAACCGAGTTCGCTGTTGATCTTCATCACGGCGAGACCGGTGGTCAGGCCGAAGATCTTGGCATCGGGATATTTCTGACGGGAGAGGTTGAAGATCTTCTTCTTGATATTCTTGGCCACACCGCTTTTACGGAAAGCGGGCGCTACGATCAGACCACTGTTGGCCACGTATTCGCCATGACTCCAGGTCTCGATATAGCAGAAGCCCACCCATTCGTTCTGATCGGTGATCGCGATGACGGCCTTGCCTTCATCGATCTTCATTTCGATGTAGTCGGGGCTGCGTTTAGCGATACCGGTCCCGCGGGCAGCGGCTGAAGACTCCATTTCATCAGTGATGGTCTTGGAGTAAACCTTATCGGCCGCAGTAGCGACCCGGATAATGATATGCTGATTGTCCAATATGTATAATTAATAACGACCAAAGGGGATCACCAATCCAGGGTTGAGGCGGTCCGGCGAAATTTCACTGACAGGGGCCATGGTGAAGGGCTCGTCCTGTCAGAAACCACGTCGGGGTCGTGGAGAGAAGGTAAACACGTCAAAACCAACGGAGTATACCCCCGAGGTGTTCGGCGCGTGAAAGGCGAATTGCTTGGTATGTGTCAGAATGTTGTTCACGGTTTTGCACCAATGATTTAACGGGCACAAATGTAATTAATAATTGATTTTAAGGGCACAAAATTTTTGTTAAGCTAACGATTGTTAGAGAGTTATACGGATATACCCGTAGTCGTGAAGTTGTGGGATCAGATCCCCGCATACAGCAGGAAGATCGCGGGACGTTTGTGCAGTTCCGGTTTTGTCTGTTTCCATTCAGCAACGGAGCGTGTAAGGATGGATTCAGTGGCAGCGGTGAGATCGACCGCGACACATACTTTGGTTTGCGGTTTACAGGCAGTACAGATCGCTTCGAGCAGCTGATTATTACGGTAAGGGGTTTCAATGAAGATCTGGGTGCTGTTCTCCCGGGCGGATAACGCTTCCATATCCTTCAGCGTTTTCATCCGCTGTCCGTTATCGATCGGCAAATATCCCGCGAAACGGAATTGTTGTCCGTTCATTCCACTGGCCATGAGTGCCAGTAAGATGGAATTGGGTCCTACAATGGGTTTTACAAGCGCTTTCATTTCCTGCGCAATGGCGACCAGTGCCTGGCCAGGATCCGCTACACCCGGGCATCCGGCTTCACTGATGATGCCGATGGTCTTGCCGTCTTTTATTGCATTGCGGAAGGATTGCTTCAATGCCGGTTCTTCTGAAATGGTGAACCAGGTATAGTCATCGATCACCATTTCTTTCCAGATCTTCTTGAGGAAACGGCGTGCGGTACGTTCATTTTCCACGAAAAATACCGAGCAGGTCTTAACGGCTTCTAAAATGGCAGGAGGTAATCCGCTGACAGCTTCTTCATGCAGGGGAGCAGGGATCAGATGTACGGTACCGTTGGCCATATCAGTTGTTTTTAACCTGGTGAACGGTCAGGGTACCTGCAACGATCGCGTAAGCGGGAGCCAGGATCACCACGACATGGAGGAGATAGAATAAAATGCCATTGCCGATGGCGAATCCTTTATGCCGGCCGGTGAACTGCATACTCTGTTGCGCGGTGAAGCCATTGCGCGACAAACTGAAATCAAGCATGGAGCAGCCGAAGTAATAACATTCCATCAGTAAGGCAATAACCGGCGTGATCCAGCCCACAACCGGTATCAGCGTCAGCAGCAGGATGGCGAAGAGATAAACGGATTGCCAGCCCGCGTTGCGCAGGGATAAACGGATACTGCGCCAGACGTCCCGGCTGAGGTCCTTCCGGTTCAGCTCGTGTTCTTTCCCCTCAATGATCGCTTCCGTTTTTTCGCTGAGGTAAGCGAAAAGGGGAGAACCGATGATGAGGGTGATATATTTAAAGAGCGAGAAATAAAAGAAAACCAGTACCAGCTGGAACATCATGCCGGCCATCATGAACAGGAAACTGAGCCATTCACTGCGTTGTTTCTGCAGCCAGCCTTCGATCCATAATTTCTCACTGGCCCAGGAAACGAAATCCGTAGTGGACCGGAAGAAGAAGATCATGCTGAAGATGAAAAGGATAGTATAAATGATACCGGGAATAAGGATCCAGCGGAACAGTTTATGTTCCCTGATGAAGCGGTGTGCCGCGCCCCAGGACTGGATGGTTATGACGATCTCTTTCAGCAAGACTCCGTAAATATAGTTATTAGCTGCTAGCTTTTAGCTGCTAGCCACTAGCTGACCCATTCCACCGGAACAGACCGTAAGAAATAATACTGTCCGTTCACCGGGTGACCGGGTAGGACTGGAAACAACAAACGCTTCAAGTTTCAAGCTGTAAGCTGCAAGCTGATCTGAAAAGCCGGCTGATCCATTTTCATATTTGATAAGGCTAGTTGCCGGATCATCGCAAAACTTACTATGAAAACCCTTGCAGCTTGCCACTTGTAGCTTGCAGCTTTTCCTTAAGTTTACGATAATGAAGAAACTCCCGCTCTCCTTTTATTCAAGAAAGAACGTGCTGGTCATTGCCAAAGACCTCATCGGCAAAGTGCTGATCCATCACAACGGCAAAGCACTCACGGCCGGCCGCATTGTGGAAACGGAAGCCTATGATGGTGTTATCGACCGCGCCTCCCATGCATATGGTGGCAGAAGGACAGCCAGGAATGAGATCATGTATGCGGAAGCGGGAACCGCGTATGTCTATATCTGTTATGGCATGCACCACCTGTTCAATGTGGTGACCAACAGGAAAGATATTCCGCATGCCATCCTCATCCGTGCACTGGAGCCGCTACAGGGTCTGGATCTCATGCTGAAAAGAAGGAAGAAGAAAAAGCCGGATCATCTGGTCACGCGTGGCCCCGGTAGTTTATCCGTTGCCATGGGGATCACGGTCAAGCAGAACGGACATTCATTGATCAGTGATGATCTCTATATCGCTGATGATGATGTACGCATACCATCGAAGGCTATCGCGGTGTCCCACCGCATCGGAGTGGAATCCTCCCGCGAAGCTGCGGTCTATCCTTATCGTTTTTATGTGAAGGGGAATCCTTTCGTGAGTGGACATCCGCGTTAACCCGCGTCCGCTGCAAAGGCGGTCTCCATCTTTTGCCGGTCGAATTCCTTTTCATTGTTCGCGATCCAAACAGTAGCTACACCATTGCCAATGAAATTCGTGATGGCCCTGGCTTCGGATAGGAAGCGGTCCACACCCACCAGTAATGCGAGTCCTTCGATCGGGATCACTTTGATGGTGGTCAGGGTAGAGGCCAGTACGATGAATCCGCTGCCGGTCACGCCCGCCGCGCCTTTGGAGGTCAGCATCAGGATGGCGATGATGGTGAGGATCTGCCCCGGACTCAGATGAATATGGAAAACCTGCGCCAGAAAGATCATGGCCATCGACAAGTAGATCGTTGTGCCATCCAGATTGAAGGAATAACCGGTGGGTACCACCAATCCCACCACCGGTTTGGAACAACCCATCACTTCCAGTTTCTCCATCAGTCGAGGTAAAGCCGCTTCCGAAGAGGAAGTGCCCAGCACCACCAGCAATTCCTGCCGGATGAATTTTAAGAATGACCAGATGGAAATTTTATAATGACGCATGATGAGCCCCAGCGCGCCGAAGATGAACACCGCCATCGTTGCATATACCGATCCCATCAGTTTTGCCAGTGGAACCAGTGTTGCGATCCCATATTTACCGATCGTGAAAGCCATGCCGCCGAATGCACCGATAGGCGCGAGTAACATCACGAGATGCAATCCCCGGAACAGATACACGGAAATATTGTGCAGGGTATTCGTGATCCGTTGCTGATAACGCGAATAACCCAGCCCGATCCCGCAGAGGATCGCTGCAAGTAATACCTGTAAGGTTGTATTGTCCTTGAAGAACTGCCACGCGTTAAAATTGTGTGTGCCGGTGTATTTGGAAATGTCACCCGTCTTCACCGCCGTTGTATCCACCCCGGAGCCCGGCTGGATCACCAAGGCCACCCCTACACCGATCAGCAGCGCGAAGGTGGTGACCACTTCAAAATACAGAATGGCTTTCGCGCCGACACGTCCTACCTTTTTCAGGTTACCCATGTTCACGATGCCGAGCGTGATGGTGAGGAAGATGATGGGATTGATGAAGAGCTTGACGAGACTGATGAAGATGCCGCTCAGGAATTCACTCAGTGTGGCACCGATCGTCAGTTCCTGGCCCATGAATTTCTGTTTCCAGGGCTGGTTCAGTATTTTTTGCAGCGCGATCTCCGGTGCGAAATGCCCCAGCAGGATGCCGGCCGTGATCATGACCAGTACCCAGAATGTCAGATTGGTGAAGACTTTGCGCATGAGGGAAGCTTGTTGAATGAGATCAGAATTTCCAGCCCATGCTGATGCCAGGCATTACGCGGCTGCCATCACCCACTGCTTCGCCATTCGTTCCGAAATTGGATTGAACTCCAAAACCGATGGAAGGAGTGATGAAGAACATGTCGTTGATGAGTACCATGTAACCGAGTTCCGCTTGCGGGATCAATGCCCAGGTCCGGGTGGTTCCGAATGCAGCGCCTTCACGCCAGTCGATCTTCAGTCGCCAAAGATCGGTACCTGCGCCGATGAAGAATCCGTAAGGTCTGACCTTGAAATAATAACGGTAGCCGAGCGATACACCGGGGCCGCCGCCTTCTTCCAGTGTATGTTTTCCGGCATCACTGCTCTTGATCTTGTTGAATCCAAGGAGTGCGTGAAAGCCGCCGTGGATCTTTGCATTACTGGCCAGGTGCAGGCCGAAGATCATGCCGTGGGCGGGCGCTTTGAAGCCCACGCCGACATCCACCGTATTGTATCCGTATTCCTGCGCGTGGAGCAGCTGCGTGAATAATAAACTGATGCCAATGATCAGGAACCTTGCTTTCATGCGTTGCGTTTGGCTAAAGATATCAGAAAAGGCGGATAAAAGAAAGCCCCGCGGTGTGCGGGGCTTTGATATAAATTATTGCCGGATCAGAATTTCGGGCAATTGAGTTTTTTCGCATTGGGATCTACCGGCTTCTTGATATAGATGAGTGAGATCTCACCGCCACCACGCACATTGGATGCGGGTTTGAGACTTGATGTATTCACATCATAAGAAACGCCAACATGAAGTTCGCCGAATTCAAGTCCAACGTAAGGGATCACCGCGTCACCAAAACGATACCAGCTGCCGAAGTACACCGTTGTGGGGTTCTCTTCATTCGCGTTGAGGTTCATCGCGTAGGCACCACCGATCATGGTATTATGTGCTTTGGCCTGCATGCTGTGATTAGCCGCGAAGTGGAAGAAATTATACGGGCCCACCGGTATCTTGCCACCAGCCTGGATCGTAGTTCTTGAGTTCAGTACGAAATTGCCACCCTGGAAACTCTCTTTGGGGCGGTTGATATGATACATCGATGCGCCGAGGTAGAAATTGTTATAGCCGTTCGTACTTCCGTTGTAGAATACACCGGCGTTCACGTCCAGATATTTCACATTCACCTGATTGTTGGAGAAGATCTCGCTGGTCACACCGGTGAAACCGAGCGGCGTTAGCTGGTCCTCAAAAACAACTTTCGTTACATCCAGTCTTTTCTGCACGAAGGTGGTCTGGAAGCCGGCACCGATCTGATGGTAACCGTTTTCATCAAGCCCTTTGTGATAAGCCATGGACAATGCCGCGAAATTGTTCTGCAGCACACCATTCCCGCTTTTATCGCTGAATGCCATGATGCCGATACCGAATTGATCGAACTCAGGGATATGATTCTTCAGTACACCGAAATCAACCGAGGCGGTCATGGTGGTGAATGCGTTATTGATAGTAGGCCACTGGTTCCGGTAATTACCCGCAACACGGTACACACCATCGAACTTGCCCGTCAGCGCCGGATTGAGGGTCAGCGGAGAGGAGAAGAACTGGGAGAAATTGGGATCCTGGGCAGACGACTCGCTAGCGATCGCTACAAGGAAAGCAAGACCAAAAATGATTTTTTTCATCGCTTCAATTATAATTGTCACCGGACCGGCTGTTTACAAACGGTGGACAGCAGCATATCGTTGCCCGTGACCGTTTAGTTAGTAACAACTGAGGCCCTTCCTGTAACCAGGATACGAATTGGAAAAATACAAAAAAATAAAGTTCCGTTGAAGGAAAAATAAGGGTGGGTAACAGCTTGTTTCCCAGGGTTTTCCTACATCTGGAGCTTGGTGCCGTATGCCAGATCACCGGCATCGCCCAGCCCGGGAACGATATATCCCTTGGCTGTCAGCTCATCATCGATATCCCCGCACCAGATCTTAACGGATGGTTCTTCTCTCTTCACATATTCTATGCCAACGGTGCAGGCTATGGCCGCTACGATGTGGATCTCACGGGCTTGTCCCTCCTGTTTCAGAAAATGTATGGTTTTTACGAGGGAAGAACCCGTTGCCAGCATGGGGTCAGAAATGATAATGATACGGTCGTCCAGGTCAGGACAGGACACATATTCGAGGCTGATCTCGAAACTGCCGTCCTTATTGTGTTTGCGGTAAGCAGAAATGAAAGCGTTGTCGGCCTGATCGAAATAATTCAGTAAACCCTGATGCATCGGTAATCCGGCGCGAAGAATGGTGGCCAGTACCGGTTGCTGCTGCAACACATTGCTGGTAGCGGTCCCGAGCGGGGTCTGTACTTCTCTGACCTGCCAGGGGAGTTTTTTGCTGATCTCATAGGCGGCCACTTCCGCGATCCTTTCCAGGTTACGGCGGAAACGCATACGGTCCTTTTGGATATCGACATCACGCAGTTCTCCTACCCAGGTTCCGACCAAAGAATGTTGCTCGCTCAGGTTAACAATCATGTTGTTGGTTTACTTTTGACAAAACTAATCTAAAATTCAATTCATGGTTTACCGGGTCATTGGATTAATGAGCGGCAGTTCGCTCGACGGACTGGATATCGCATTCGTGGAATTTCTTGAACAGGGTGGAAAATGGTCGTACCAGATCCTGCATGCCGACTGCTATCCGTACAGTCCGGAATGGACCCGTCGTTTGAAGGACGCGACTCAACTTTCCGCAAGGGAATATCAGTTGCTGCATGTCGATTACGGACACTATCTCGGCCATCAGGTGAATGCCTTCATCGATGCGCACAAGATCCATTATCAGGTAGCACTCATCTCCTCGCATGGTCATACGACATTCCATGATCCCGCCCGTGGCATGACGGCACAATTGGGTGATGGCGCTGCTTTGGCGGCGGAAACGAAGCTGCCGGTTGTCACCGATCTGCGGGCCATGGATGTGGCATTCGGCGGACAAGGCGCACCCATTGTACCCATCGGTGAGAAATTATTGTTACAGGATTATTCCATGTTCCTCAATATCGGTGGCATTGCCAATATCACGTTAAGTGCGAAAAGCGGTGAATATATCGCGTTCGATATCTGTGCGGCCAACCGTGTACTCAATATGCTGTCACAGGAACTTGGCTCTCCATATGATAAAGGTGGAAAATTCGCCGCTGAAGGTCATTTGTATGACCCATTGTTGCAGCAACTGAGCCAGCTTGATTATTACAGGCAGGCCTATCCTAAATCCCTGGCCAATGAATATGGTACCGGTGTAGTATACCCGCTGATCAAATCAGCTGGCATCGCTCCGGCTAACGCATTGCATACCTATGCAGTACATATTGCACAACAAACAGCTGTGTCGGTCCTTTCACTCAGGGATCAGTTGCCCGATGGTGAAAAGAAAATGCTGGTCACCGGCGGTGGGGCATTTAATGATTTTTTAATTCAGGAACTGAAGAAGGCTATTGAACCGCTCGGTGTATCGATCGTTGTGCCCGAAACCAACCTGGTGAATTATAAAGAAGCACTGATCATGGCATTTATCGGGGTACTGCGTTGGCGGCAGGAATATAATGTGCTATCTTCCGTTACCGGTGCGAACCGCGACAGTATCGGCGGCGCGCTCTGGACCGGCCAGGAGGCCTGATGTGATCCGTACCTGTCACTACCCAACAAAAATCAACGGCAGATGGCAGAACAGCACACACCCGGACACACCCTTCATCCCGAGCCGGGATCCGTAGCGGAAGTCATGATGTTCAAGAAATTGCAGGAACGTTTTCCGCTGCAATATGAACACGTATTCCCTGATAAGCTCGCACCACGTACCGTGGTGATCATTCCATCCCTGACGATGGATCCGGGCATCCTCTCCAAGATCAGCGGCATCAATCATTATGAAGAGCGTTTACTATGCATGCTCATGCTCCTGCGCATGCCGCGCACGAATGTGATCTACGTGACCAGCGAAACGATCGATCCCGTGATCATCGATTATTACCTGCACATGCTGCCGGGCATCACGGGTTATCACGCGCTGAGAAGGCTGACCCTGCTGAGTTGTCACGATTCATCTTCCAAACCCCTCACACAAAAAATACTCGAACGCCCGCGCCTGATGCAGCGGATCAAGGATTTCATTCCGCCCGATCATGAAGCGCATATGTCCTGTTTCAATGTAACCGATTTCGAACGCACCCTGGCTGTGCAGTTGCAACTGCCGGTGTATGGCTGTGATCCGGATCTGTATGAACTCGGCAGTAAGAGTAATGGCCGTCGTTTGTTCCGCGAATGCGGACTGGATGTACCGGCCGGTTATGAAGACCTGCATACGGAAGAGGATATTATCAAAGGATTGGTGCAGCTGAAAATGAATAACCCCGATCTCATCCGTGCGGTGGTGAAAGTGAATGATGGCTTTTCGGGCGATGGTAACGCGGTGTTCTCTTATAAGGACTGGGATGAGAACACGGACCTGGAAGACTGGATCCGGGGAACGATCGTCGCCAATCTGAAAAGAGTGGCGGAAGACCTGAGCTATGAACAATTCCTGGAAAAATACAACAGCATGGGTGGCATTGTGGAAGAGTTCATGGAAGGGGAGCATAAGGAATCGCCATCCGTTCAGTGTCGTGTCACACCCATGGGTGAATGTGAAGTGATCTCCACCCATGATCAGGAACTGGGTGGTGAAAGTGGTCAGGTGTACCTTGGCGCACAGTTCCCGGCATCGAATGAGTATGCGGTGGAATTGGGTAGGTTGGGAAGAAAAGTGGCGGAAGCGCTGCAGAACAAAGGAGTGCTCGGCCGTTTCGCGGTGGATTTCATTTCCGTGAAACAGGAGGATGGAGAATGGAAACATTTTCCCATCGAGATCAATCTGCGCAAAGGCGGCACTACACATCCGTTCCTGATGCTGCAGTTCCTGACCGATGGTATCTATAATGAAGAAGAAGGAAGATATTATACATCACAGGGACACCTGGTACGCTATTATTTCTGTTCCGATAATCTGAAGAGTGAAAAATACAAAGGACTCAGTCCGCACGACCTCATCGACATCGCGATGGTGAATGACCTGCATTATGATGGTACATCACAGGAGGGGGTCATGTTCCACCTGATCGGCGCCTTATCGCAATTCGGCAAATTGGGTGTAGTATGCATCGGCAGCAGTCCGCAGCGTGCGCGTGAATTCTATGCACGGATCGTAACGGTACTGGAGAAAGAGTGCTGAGGGTGCCGGACGTATAAAGATTTTCTGTAACTTTTGTCCCGTAAAATTCCACCCGACTTGAAACCGAATGTGATCAGCAGACCATGGGCCTTGTTCATCATTGGAATGGCTGCGGTCATTTCGTACATGGCTGCGAATATGGGGGTGGATCTGGACCGGTTGGAATTAGGTGCGCTGTTCAACATGTACGGCCCGCCAATCCTGGGAGTGGCTGCACTGATACTTTTTTTTGTGATCGATTGGGTATTTCCACAGGCCAGGTTGGGTATAACGATCGTGTTTGCTTTTCTCCTTGTCATCGCCGGATTCATGATCCGCGCTGAAGCATGACAAATACAAAGGAAAAACCGGGCGAATGCCCCTTTAAAAATATGAGCAGACAAAAATTATCAAAACTCACTTCCATTTCTTTACTGGTATTATTCACCGTGATCGCAGTGATGATCGCGAACGTTTGGTCCAAACCTGTAAAAGATGATCCCGGCAATATGTCCACGATCCTCTTTCCGGCATTCGCCGGCTCCGCAGCGATCGTTCTGTTGTTGCTGATCGACTGGTTCCTTCCCCGGCTACGGATATTCGTTACTGTTCTATTATGCGCCGGCTTATTGGTGCTGGGTTATGCGTTGCGATAAATGCATGCATTTCTGATACATTTCAGGAAAATAATACTTTTCAGCACCTGAATTTTGATCAACAATGGAGTCTTATTACAACGGCAAAGAAGCGACAAAAATCCGCATACTCGGGATCTATCAGCTTGCGGGCGGAGTGATCGGCCTTGGTTTGATCGCATACCTGCTTTCCGGCATGGATACGATCAATGTATGGGTCGCCCTGCTGCTGGTCGTTTCCGTGGCATTATATGCTTTCTCCGTTTACTGTGGAATACTGATCCTGAAGAAAAGACCGGAGGCGCTGGTGCGTTCCCGGATATTGCAGATACTGCAGGTGTTTTCGTTCACGATTTTCGGTTATACTTTCCTGTTCTGCTCGGGTGTGTATTTGCAAGTGGGTATCGATCTGACCAATTCTTTTGATGTGGCGCTGAATGCGGGTTTTTCCAGCTGGCAGATCAACATCAATTCAGGAGGCGACAGGATCTTTGTAGCTTTCAATGCAGTCCCCATTTTCCTGATCCTCTTCATCAATGATATGCTGAAAAAAGAGAACCGGGAGAAAATGAAACTTACATTTGACAAGCCTGAACCGGACATGACGGATGGGCAATAACTCATCATTCAAATTCATTGAGATCCCTTTTCTCCATATTTCTTGTTCTGATCCTGAATGCAGGTCCCCTGCATGCACAGATCGTGATGCACAATGGTGAAGAGATCGATTCCGTTCTGCTTTCTCCTGAATGTAAACCGGCCAAAGATGTGAACGGCCGCATCTTTACAGGTCTGGAGATCCCTGCTGAATTCAAAGGCGGGCCCGCAGCATGGTTCAAATACTGCAATACCCATTTCAACTTCGATGCGGTGGAAAGCAAACTGCCGGATTCAGTAAACGTGTTCACGGATTCTGTGACCATTAAATTCGTCGTCACCCGGAAAGGGGATATCTGTCAGATCCGGTATCTGCGTGGGAATAAGCTGCTGCTGCAGCCCGCTCTGGAACTGATTCGCGGCACAGCTGCCTGGATACCGGGCCAGAACGGCAGCCGGTATGTTCATTCCTTCCGCACGCTTTGCATTGATGTACATATCGACCGGGAGAAAAAAGTAAGGGAAGTGTTAAGGAAGACCGATTCGTATTGGAAATATAATGATCGGATATTAAGGTAAGAGGTAAGAGGTAAAAGGTAATAGTTAGAACCCCTTTGTAGCTTGCAGCTTAAAGCTTGTGGCTTTATATATAATCCTCCCGAATTACTATATTACGATGCCCCTCAACCATTCTGTAATGAAACAACTCTTCTTCCTTCTTCTGCCAACATTCATCCTGTCCGCCTGTAACAATACGAACCAGACCCCAGTTGTTGAGTCCGATAATGGCAAGCCTGTCAAAATCGACCTGCCGGAACGGATCGGATACTATCTCGTAGATGGCGACTCGCTCATCATTCCGCCGTTCGATGTTACCCTGGATCTTTCACCCAAAGCAGAAAAAGAATTGCATGACACAAAGGAAAGTGTCATCGTAGCGGCATACTTTACCGGTACGCCCAGGGATAAAAATTCACCTGAGATCGGGGATGATGGAGAAT
This sequence comes from Bacteroidota bacterium, assembly GCA_029555415.1. GTDB lineage: Bacteria > Bacteroidota > Bacteroidia > Chitinophagales > Chitinophagaceae > JAKPSI01. Next base: position 20,180 of record JAKPSI010000056.1, read on the forward strand.
TCTACATGGCGCAAAAAGATATCGAATTGATGAACGAAAGGACCGCCTATTTCAGGGATATCAAAATATCCCGGTCCCGTTACGATTCTCTGGATAGTAAGGATATCTATATGCTGATCAACGTCTACAGCGGCCGCCGCGCATCACAGTACAATATCCTTTCCACGGATATCCTGTCTGACAGTATGAGCAAAATTCAGAACGGACATTTTACGATGAAAGGAAAGCTAATTAAAGAGTAAATGATAATTGATAATGTAGAATGGATAATAGATAAGAGGTGATAGCTAGAACCCTCTTGTAGCTTGCAGCTTACAGCTTGTGGCTATTAGCATGCCCCGGTAGTCTTCTGATCAAATCCCCAATACTTCTTTGAGTCGTCCGTACCCACTCCTGCTCACCGGTACCTTCGCCCCCGAACGCAGGATCGCGATATGGTTCTCTTTTTCGTAAGGATCGATGCGCGTGATCTGCTGGATGTTCACGATATAGGAACGATGTGAACGCACGAACTGATTCGGGTCCAGGGCCTTTTCAAAATGCCCCATCGTTTTGTTCTTCAGGAAATAGCCTTCCTGCGTAAAGATCTTCACGTAATCATCCGCGGCTTCCAGATAATGCACGTCGGCGGCGGGAATGATCTTGATCTTACTGCCGTTCTTCACCACGATGCGCTGATTCTGGGAAGGAGAGAGGGAAGCCGTTTCCAGTAACTCATCCGTATTCTTCTCCGCTCTGTTCCCTGACTGCTCTTTCCATTTCGCGATCGCTTTGTCAAAACGTTCCTGACTGAAAGGTTTCAGCAGGTAATCGATCGCGTGCGCGTCAAAAGCTTTGATCGCGTATTCATCGAAAGCGGTGGTGAAGATCACATGCGGCGCGGGATCGCAAAGCTCCAGCATCTCGAATCCGCTGATCTTGGGCATCTGAATGTCCAGGAAGATCAGGTCAGGCTGATGGTCCTGCACAGCTTTCAGTCCTTCGAATCCGTCATTGCATTCCTGCAATAATTCCAGATCAGGATGTTTCTGCAGATATTCTTTCACGATACTGCGGGCCAGGGGCTCGTCGTCAATGATCAGTACTTTAGGCATGGTTCAGTGTCTGTGGAATTTTGATTCCGGTGATAAAGGTATGGTCTTTGGCCGCTGTCTCCAGCAGGTCCTGCCTGGCGAACAACAACGCCAGTCTTCGTTGTACCGACTGCAGTCCGAAGCCGGTACCGGTTTTGGGAGAGGAAGTTTCCGGGTCATATGGATTCTCGATCCGTACCACCAGGTTCACATCTTCAGTATATGCATTCAGTTTAATGACCGTTTCTCCAGTCGTATCATATAATCCGTACTTGATCGCGTTCTCCATCACGGGTTGTAACAGCAATGCGGGGATCTTCATTTCCTGCGCTTGTTCTGAAACCGTGATCTCCGTCCTTAACCTGTTCCCGAAACGAACTTTTTCAATATCCAGGTACAATTGCAGGTATTGCAGCTCTTCGCGCAGCGTTACCCATTGCTTGTCTTCTTTGCGGATGGTGCCCCGCAGGAAGTCTGATAACTGCTGCACCATCTTACGTGCTTCATCCGGGCGACTGCCAATGAGTGCGTTGATGGAGTTCAAGCTGTTGAATAAAAAGTGTGGCTGCAATTGCTGACGGAGCTTGAACAGTTCCGCTTCGCGTGTCAGTTTCTCCGCGTCCTGTTTCCTGCGTTCGGATGATTTCTGTTCTTCGAATAATAACCAAAGGATCGTGATGAGACTCACACATCCCAGCAACAGGAAACCGATGATGCTGCGGATCAGCAGACTGCTTTCCAGGAAATTCATGTAAAAAGCATCGCCGCCGAGTAGCAGTCCCAGTAACCAACGGCGGAGAAATGACCATCCGATGATCAGGCCCACACCCCATATGACGATATTGATATACTGACTGCCGCGAGGCAGGTAGAACCGGAGGGTATTCATCATCAGCAGACTCAGCAGGATCAGCAGGTCATTGCTGATCAGGCTGTCGATCGTTGCCGCTTTCCACGACAGCTGATAACTGTTGTGCAGGAAATACAGGTCCGTGAGTATGATCACGGCCCAGCATCCCGCGAACAGGAACCTGAATCTGTTGATGGAAAAAGGTGAATTCGGCATTTGATCAGGCCAGGTGCAGTAACTGGTGGGTTTGCGTGAAGAAAATATTTTCAGCTTTCTTATGAATGGTCTCGATGTAAACCGAAGCAGGTTCCCTTTCCTCAATGCGGGAGAATAACTCCGCGCCTTCCAGCATCTCACCCAGCTGGTATAATTCAGCGACATTGATGAACTGCCACTGCACGATCTGCTGCTTCTGATTCATGAAGCGCTCTTCACCCGCCTGTCCCAGTTCCAGGGCCTTGCGGAACGCTTCTTCTTTGCTGTGGCCGCTTACCAGCCGCAATTGTTCGTCGAACTGAGCCGTGTGATCGCCATCGCCGCAAATGATGCGGAATACGATCTTGGCAAGATACCAGTTCATAAGTGTTGGTTTAATGGTAATGGTTGAAAGGACCCTCAGTAACTCTTGATCTCGATACCACCGAAAAGCACAGTACCTCTGATCAGTAATAATTTATCGGGATTGCCGCTGCCGGGGGGCAGATTGCGTTTGTCTTCAATGCCGCCGAATACCACACCTGCTTCTGACTTGACCGACCAGTTGGAAGGAACGATCAGCTTGGTGCCGCCAAAGATGTTGGTGAAGTCCATCACGGCCGTTCCATTGATGTCAGCCTGATTCATATTCAGTTCCGTGCCGCCGAAAATATTCACGACATCACCACCCTGGAAATTCTTCGAAAGGATATTTTTCTTCGTGCCGCTGAATATGGAGGTCACATTCAAGAAGTCATCGGCATTGCCCGTGCCCGGCCTGGAAGAAGACTCACTCGTGAACCCACTGTTCGCCGCGTCCGTTACAGTGCTTTTTTTTTCAAACCCTGTTTCCATATTGTACCGGTAATGTCTTCTCGGTTTCAGGATGAACATGATACCGATGAGGATCAGTACCAGGGGCCAGATATGCTGACGAAGATTGCCTTCGATGAAATAGTCATTCACAAGGAATGCGCCGCCGATGAAGATCAGGATGAACCAGGTGCTGTTACGGAATCCGTGACGGAAGCCGGAGAACAGACCAATACCGATCAGCAGCATCTGCCAGGTATAGAACCACACGGGCATCGGGAAATTGAAGCTTCTCAGCAGGGCCACCGCACCGATGATCAGGAGTAAAAGGCCGGTCCATACACCACCATGTCCGCCACGGTTATCCATACGTCCTTCCCAGCGTGCTCTTCTTGCTTCCATTCTTTCCTGGAACCTTTGTCCGAAATCGTCTCTCATGATTATCAATTTTAAACAAATCTACAGCGGGGATAAGCGCCTGACAAGCCCGGGTAGACGATTTGAGGGCTTTTGTCGGTGAATGACCGGAATGGACAGGTGAAAGGAGAGGAGAATTGATAATGGAGAACGGAGAATGGAACCCTAAAGCAGCTAAGTATGACCTTGCAGCTTGAAGCTTATAGCTTGCAGCTGATGCTGAAGTTCACAATGTTGAATTTTGAGACAACAGTTTAAACAAAGGAAAAACTGTCCCCGTCAAACAACCCCTTATCACTTAGCTTCAGGTGCGGAATCACCAGCAAGGCCATGAATGAAAGTGTCATGAAAGGAGCGCCAAGCGTAGAGCCCGCGTCCTTGGTCATTTTATCGATGTTGGAATATTGCTCCGCTACTTTATAACCATCCTCATTGCTCATCAAACCCGCTACAGGTAAGGGGACGATCAGTTCATTATTCTCATCCGCATAACTCACACCTCCCCGGTGTGCGATCACGAGATTGACCGCCTTGCACAGACTTTCATCATCCACACCAACGGCAACGATATTATGACTGTCATGCGCGACCGAAGAAGCCAGTGCGCCTTTTTTCAGATTGAAATTTTTGATGAAAGCCGTCGCCACCGGAGCCGGATTGTAACGGTTCACCACCACCATTTTCAGGATGTCCCTTTCCGTATCACTCACCAATTGTCCATCTTCCACCTTTGCTTCCAGCATCAGTTTATTCGTAATGAGCTGGCCATCCAGCGCCTCTATCACCGGTACGATCACCGGTGTTCCAGCAGGTGCAGGTATCGCGAAATCCGCTTCCAGTCTGGGCTCGCAATGAAAATGATTGATCAGCCCGCTGGCAGGGGCACTGATCTTCGTGACCCCGTCCCGGGCCACTTCCACACCATTGATATAAGTGGCCTGTACTTTGAAAGTTTTCAGATCATGCACCAGGATCAGGTCTGCATGATCGCCGGGCTGCAGTAATCCCACATCCAGTTTATAATGTTTCACCGGATTGATACAGGCCGCTTTGATCACTTTATAGATATCGATCCCTCTTGCGACCGCACGCGCGCATAGCTGGTTGATATGTCCCAGCACCAGACTGTCCGGATGCTTATCATCACTGCAAAAAAGGATCTCATCCGGATGGTCGTTCAGCAATCCGATCAGCGCTTCGAAATTCTTGGCCGCACTGCCTTCGCGGATGATGATCTTCATGCCGTATTTCAGTTTGTCCAGCGCTTCATCAGCCGTAAAACACTCATGATCTGTGCTGATACCCGCGTCAATGTACTGTTTGGCCGTTTCTCCCCGCAGGCCGGGCGCATGTCCGTCCACCGGTTTGCCCACCGCATGTGCCGCCGCGATCTTTTCCATCACTTCCGGGTCCTTATACAATACACCCGGGAAATTCATCATTTCGCTCAGGTACCGGATCTCATCCCTTTGCAACAATGCCCGCACCGCAGCCGCATCCAGCGTAGCGCCGGCCGTTTCAAAAATGGTGGCCGGTACACAACTGGGGGCACCGAAATTGAATTTGAAAGGTACCGTCCGCCCGTTTTCGATCATGAATTCCACCCCTTCGATCCCGCACACATTGGCGATCTCATGCGGGTCGCTCACCGTGGCCACCGTACCGTGCACCACCGCCAGCCGGGCGAATTCTGAAGGCACCAGCATGGAACTTTCAATATGGACATGGCTGTCGATAAACCCCGGAAGGATATAAGGCTCACCGGGTTCGGCGGGTCCGCTCAGGGGGTTGACCGCACTGATTTTTCCCTGGCTGACAACTATTTCAGCCCTCGTCATCGTCTGTCTGATCGCGTCCACGACTGTTCCCCGAACGGAAAATGAACCACTCATCTCGTTTTTTATTTACATTGAAAAAATTAGCAAAACGGAATGCCCCGAAGCTTTACATTTACGTCTCAATTACCCCCTAAAACTACGATTATGAAACGTTTTTGGCTCACCGGAATTTTAGCCGGACTGACAATGCTGGCCATGGCCCAGTCTGTCGATGATGTCATCAATAATTATATGAATGCGCTCGGGGGAAAGGACAAACTGCTCTCTATCCAGAGTCTTCACACCACCGGCATCGCCAATTTCAACGGTAATGAAGTGACCACTGAAACCTGGAAAGTGCAGGATAAACTGTACCGCAGCGAAACCAATTTCGGCATGGGCAGTTTCGCGATGCTCGTGACGGACGAGAAGGGCTGGATGAAAAGCCCCCGCGGCAGCGGCAACTTCGATCCGATGCCCGAGGAGCAGGTAAAATCCATGCAGTCGATGTTGGATTGCAGTAACCCGCTCGTTAATTATGCGGTCAAAGGCCATAAGGCGGAACTGATCGGTAAAGAAGATGTGGAAGGCACGGAATGTTATAAGATCAAACTGACGCTGAAAAGCGGTAGCGATATCAACTATTTCATCGACACTAAAACTTCGTACCTGATCCGTGAAACCAGCAAGGGTGGTGGATTTGGCGGTCGTGGTGGTGGTGGCGGCCGTGGACAGGGTGACCAGGAAATGAAGACCGATTATTCCAATTACCAGAAGACCGAAGACGGCTATATGTTCGCCATGACCGTTTCCCGCGGCATGGGTGGTGCGATGACATTTGAGAAGATCGAAGTGAACAAACCGGTGGACAGTAAGTTATACAAAGCAGAACAAATCTTTTTTATAAACAAACAATCTATATGAAACAATTCACACGTATTCTTTTTGCATTCGCACTGATCGTATCCGGCTTCGCAGCACAGGCTCAAACACTGGATGAGATCGTTACCAAACATGTAGCGGCCATCGGTGGTGCCGACAACTGGAAAAAGATCAGCAGCATCCGTATGGAAGGGACCATGTCCGTTCAGGGTACTGATATCGCTGTATCCATGACCGTCGTAGCAGGAAAAGGTTTCCGTCAGGACATTTCTGTTATGGGCATGAATGGCTTCCAGATCGTAACCCCTACTGAAGGCTGGAATTTCATGCCTTTCCAGGGTCAGGCCGAAATGGAATCCATGACCGCTGAAGATGTAAAAGAATCCCAGGACGAACTGGACCCCTCCGGTGTACTGGTTGATTATAAAGCTAAAGGCAAAACCGTAACCCTCGAAGGAAAAGACGATGTGGACGGCACCGAGTGCTTCAAACTCACTGTAACGAGCAAATCCGGCAAGTCTAAAACACTTTTCATCGATCCGAAATCATGGTTCATCATCAAAGCCATAGAAAAAGTGAAAGCCAATGGTCAGGAAATGGAGCAAGCCATCAACTACAGCGACTACAAGATGCAGGCTGAAGGCGTGGTGCTTCCTTTCTCCATGACACTGCCTTTTGGAGAGTTGATCCTCACCAAGATCGAGCTCAACAAAACCATTGACGAAGCGATCTTCAAACCCGCCAAATAATCAAAACTTTTTATATCATTTTGAACGAACCCCGGTAATTTTACCGGGGTTTATTATTTCGATGATCAAACATTTATCTATGAAAAGAAATTTCACGGGCGGGGCCCTGACAGCCCTTGTTCTGGCTTTGGTTTTTTCTCCTTGTAACATTCTGGCGCAAACCACCATCAACTCATCCACTTTTGGGATGATGGAAGCACGCTGGCTCGGTCCCGGTACCATGAGCGGCCGTATCAGCGCCATTGAAGGCTCCTGGGAGGACGGGAAGACCATCTATGTTGGCACCGCCGGCGGTGGTATCTGGAAATCCACCAACGCAGGTGCTTCCTTCAAACCCATTTTCGATAAATATTGTCAGAGCATCGGTGCCCTGGCCATGGATCCGAAGAACGCCAAGGTCCTGTATGCCGGAACCGGTGAAAGTAATATGCGGAACTCCGTTTCTTATGGGGACGGGATCTATAAAACAACCGATGGCGGCGACAACTGGACCAAACTCGGGCTCGCCAATTCTGAACACATTTCCAAGATCGTCATCAACCCCCAACAGACCAATATCGTTTATGTAGCGGTACCCGGCGCACTCTGGAGCAGCAGTACCGATCGCGGTCTGTATAAATCCACTGACGGTGGAAAAACTTTCGAGAAGATCCTTTACATCAATGAGAATGCTGGCTGTGCCGATGTGACCGTTGATCCGGAACATCCGGATACCGTATATGCATCTACCTGGGAATTCCGCCGCAAACCCTTTTCTTTCAACTCCGGTGGAAATGGCAGCGGCATGTGGAAGAGTACCGATGGTGGTAAAACATGGAAAGAACTGAAGAACGGATTACCCGCTAAACCATTCGGTCGTATCGCATTCGCAGTTGCACCCAGTGCGCCTGAGAATATGATCGCCATCGTGGAATCAGCTGAAACCGGATTATACATTTCATCAGATCGCGGAGAAACCTGGAAAAAACAAAGCGCCACCATGAATGTGATCTCCCGGCCTTTCTATTTTTCCTGCATCCAGATCGATCCCAAGGATCCCAAACGAATCTATCGCCCGGGTTATACTTTCTCTTATTCAGTTGACGGCGGCTATTCCTTCGCAGATGCAAGTAATGAAGGCGGATGGCTGCACAGCGACCATCATGCACTCTGGATCAATCCCAAGAACACCAGCCAGCTCTATCTGGGAACAGATGGAGGCGTTTATATCAGTCTCGACCGTGGCGCCACCTGGAATTTCGTACAGTGCCTGCCGGTCGGACAATTCTATCATGTTGCAACCGATAACAACAAACCCTATAATATTTATGGTGGTCTGCAGGACAATGGCAGCTGGGTCGGACCCTCTTCCGCACCCGGTGGCGTCAGCAATGCCAACTGGAAAGCGATCAACGGTGGTGACGGTTTCTGGGTTCAACCCGATCCGAACAACAACGATATCGCGTATGCGGAATCACAGGGCGGTGATATCAACCGTGTGAACCTCGGTACCACCAAATCCATCAACATCAAACCCCAGCAGGGTCCCGGCGAAGAAAAACTACGCTGGAACTGGAATACACCGATCGTGACCGGGCAGGCGAATAAGAAGAACCTGTACATGGGCTGTCAGTTCCTGTATCGCTCCCAGGATCAGGGACGTAACTGGCTTAAACTGTCAGGCGACCTCACTACGAACGATAAACAAAAACAACAACAGGAGAACAGCGGCGGACTCAGCGCTGATAATACTTCAGCAGAAAACCACTGTACCATTTTCACCATCGCGGAATCTCCGCTGGATGAGAAGAACGTATGGGTGGGCACTGATGATGGTAACCTGCAGGTGACCACCGACGGCGGACGTTCCTGGTTCAACCAGGCGCCTGCTTATGCAACGGCTGGTATTCCTTCCCAGACATGGGTGAGCAGCATCGAACCTTCACGCTTCGATAAAAATGTAGTGTATGCCACTTTTGACAACCACATGTATGGTGATTTCAAGACTTATCTGGCAAAGTCAGTGAATGGCGGTAAGACATGGACCCGCATTAACAGTCCGGAGTTCACCGGCTTCGCGCATAAGATCAAAGAAGATCTTGTCAATAAGGATATGTTATTCCTCGGAACGGAAATGGGATTGTTCGCCACTCTCGATGGCGGCACCACCTGGTTCCGTATGAAGAACAAGATCCCTGAATACGCGCTCGTTCGCGATATCACCATCCAGCCCGCTACCAATGATGTGGTCATTGCCACCCATGGCCGCGGTATCCTCATTCTGGATGATGTAACACCGATGCGCAAAATGACGAAGCAGATCGCTGAGAAGAATGTAGTACTCTTCCCGCCTGCGCCGGTCAGCCTCACCATGGGTAATTTCGGTGGTGGCGGTTTCCCGGGTACTGGCGGATGGGTCGCTCCCAATGCGCCCTCCATTCCTCCCATTAAATATTACCTGAAAGACCGTGTCAATTCCGGCGATGTGAAAATGGAAGTGTACGATGCGCAGGGCAAACTGGTTCAATCCATTCCGGGAACAAAAAGGAAAGGGATCAACTTCATCGACTGGAACCTGAAAATGAAACCGCCGAAGATCGCTACCGGTGGTACCAAGATCGATTTCTCCGGATTCCTCGCGCCGATGGTGATGCCCGGTGAATACACCCTGAAACTGAAAGTAGGAGACTCCACCTATACTTCATCCATCAAGTTGATGCATGACGCGGCCAATAAGGACTTTACACTGGCCGACCGCACCGCGCAATACAAAGCAGCGATGGATGTATATAAAATGCACGAACAGCTGGCTGCAGTAGTGGATCAGATCAGTGTAAAAGAGAAACTCATTAAGGATAATCTGGATAAAGTGACCGATTCCACCCTGAAGCACAACATGCAGGCCTACAGTGAAGAACTGGAAAAACTGCGTGCGGAATGTCTCGCCACTAAACAGAAATCCATCTTCGCTGATGAAAAACGTCTGCGCGAAGAGATCACTGAAGTGTATGCCGCCATTGTTGGACAAGAAGCCGCTCCGTCGAATCTGCAACTCCAACGCGTAACTGTTCTGCAGCAACAGGTACAGACAAAAGAAAAAAGCGGACAACAGATCATCAAAAAATGGGATGACAGCGTTATGGATGGGCTGCGGAAACAGGGACTCATTAAACCCGAGCCGCTGAAACCCGGTGACAAAAAACCGTTTTAATTGAATGGAGAATTGATAATGTATAAATGATAATGGCCCCGGAACTTTTAGTTCCGGGGTTTTTATTATATCGCCTTTGGCGATCTGAAGTTAATGTGATGCCGCTCTTCGAGGCTTGCAGCCTCGAAGCAGAATGCTCAATTAGTTGAAATACGACTATAAACAACCGGCTGCTTTTAATTCAAAACTCAAAATTCAAAATTCAACATTTCGCCCGAATTCGGTACATTTCATGTCCAATACTACTAACATGCGAAAACTCCTCCTGCTTGCCTGCAGCTTTTTGTACGTAAGCGCTTTTGCCCAGAAGAAAACCCCTGTTCAAACCCCGACTGTGCCTGATGCCGATTCGGTATTACTGTCGAAGACCAAATTCAGACTTGTTGGTCCCTGGCGCGGTGGCCGCAGTGGCGCGGTAACAGGCAGTTACAAGAACAAGAATACCTTTTATTTCGGCAGCACCGGCGGTGGTGTCTGGAAGACCAGCGATGGCGGTAACAACTGGAAGAATATCTCTGATAAATATTTCGGAGGTACGATCGGAGCCGTTGCGGTTGCACCCTCTGATGAGAATATCATTTATGTGGGCGAAGGCGAAAATACCATGCGTGGTAACGTGAGTGAAGGGCTCGGTGGGATCTGGCGCAGCGATGACGCAGGCCGCACCTGGCATAACCTCGGTTTGAAAGACGGGCGCCATATCATCCGCATCGTTATCCATCCCCGCGATCCGAATACCGTTTGGCTGGCCGTTATGGGACATCTCTTCGGACCCAGCGATGAGCGTGGCGTGTACAAAACCACCGATGGTGGCAAGAACTGGAAAAAAGTATTATTTGTCAATAACCAGACCGGTTGCAGCGACCTGGTCATGGAACCCGGCAACCCCTCCGTATTCTACGCCGGTACCTGGCGCCTGATCCGTACACCGTATTCTCTCGAAAGCGGTGGGGAAGGCAGCGGATTATGGAAAAGTACCGATGGTGGTGACACCTGGTCCAACATCAGCACCAAAAAAGGATTGCCGAAAGGCGTTTGGGGTATCGTAGGCGTTGCGGTTGCTCCCTCCAACCCCGACCGCGTTTTCGCGATGGTTGAAAATAAAGATGGCGGATTACTGACCAGTAATGATGGGGGAGAAACATGGTCGCTCAGCAGCAACGACAATAATGTTCGTCAGCGTGCCTGGTATTATTCCAAAGTATTCGTGGATCCGAAGAATGAGAATCTCGTGTATTGCCCCAACGTAGGTTTCATGCGCAGTCGTGATGGTGGTAAAACATTCCAGAACGTGAACACACCACATGGTGACCACCATGATCTCTGGATCGATCCGGAAGATGGGAACCGCATGATCGTTGCGGATGATGGCGGCGCACAGATCAGCTTCGATGGTGGTAATAACTGGAGTAATTATAACAACCAACCCACCTCACAGATCTATCGTGTCACAACGGATAACAGCTTCCCTTACCGCATCCTCGGTGCGCAGCAGGATAACTCCACCGTGCGTATCAAGAGCCGCACGGCCGGTGTTGCCATTACGGAAGACGACTGGGAATCCACAGCTGGTGCAGAAAGCGGCTATGTGGTGGCCGATCCTCTGAATCCGGATGTTGTGTACGGCGGTAACTATGGTGGTTATATTTCAAGGCTCGATCACAAAACCGGTGAGAACCGCGCCATCAGTGTTTGGCCCGATAATCCGATGGGTGCGGGCGCAGACGTACAGAAATTCCGCTTTCAGTGGAACTTCCCCATCTTCTTCTCTCCCCATGATCCTAAGAAATTATATACGGCCGGTAATGCCCTGTTCGCTACCACCAACGATGGCGCGAACTGGGAACAGATCTCTCCGGACCTGACCACGAATGATAAAAGCCGCCAGCGCTCCAGCGGTGGTCCCATCACACAGGATAATACCAGTGTGGAATACTACTGCACCGTTTTCACCGCTACGGAAAGCTGGGTGGAGAAAGATCTGTTATGGACAGGCAGTGATGATGGGGTGATCTCCGTAAGTAAAGATGGTGGCAAGAACTGGGAGAACGTAACGCCGAAGGATTGTCCGAAATGGATGATGTGGAACTGCGTGGAAGTGGATCCCTTCAAAAAAGGGGCTGCTTATTTTGTGGGTACACGGTATAAGTCAGACGACTTCGCGCCTTATATCTATAAGACCGAAGACTACGGTAAAACCTGGACACTCATCACGAACGGGATCGATAAGTTGCATTTCACACGCTGTCTGCGTGCCGACCATGTACGTGCCGGTATGCTGTACGCGGGTACTGAATATGGTATGTACATTTCCTACGATGGTGGTGCCAACTGGAAGAAATTCCAGCAGAACCTGCCCATCGTTCCGGTCACGGATATGACGATCAAGGATAACGATCTCATCGTGGCTACGCAAGGCCGTGCATTCTGGTCACTCGATGACCTGAGCGTTCTGCAGCAGGCCAACAGCAGCGTTGCGGCGAAATCACTGCATGTATTCGGAGTGAGCCCGGCCTGGCGTATGGCAGGCGGTCAGTTCCGTTTCAACTTCGGTACACCAAAGAATGCCGGGGCCAATCCTCCGAAAGGAGCGGTCATCAATTATTATGTGAAGGATGTGAATGATTCGCTCAAAGGCAGTATCAGCATCATGGACAGGAACCATAAAGTGATCAAGACCTACAGCACCGATGGTAAAGAGAATAAATTCGACCTCGTGAAAGGGATGAATCAGTTCGTTTGGGACCTGCAGTATCCTGATGCAGAGAAGATAGATGGCATGATCCTCTGGACAGGCGTTCCGGGCTCCATCCTGGCGCCTCCCGGTCAGTATTTCTATAGTATGAATATCGGTAAGGATTCCGCCGCCGGTGATTTCACGGTGAAAGCCGATCCGAATTACAAATGCAGCCAGGCGGATTACGATGCGCAATTCGAATTCCTGCAATCAGTTCAGGGCAAATTCAATGAAGTACAGAAAGGCATTAAGAATATCCGCACACTCCGCGGTCAGCTGAATGAGTTCACCGCTCGTTTGGGTAAGGACTGCCCGAAAGAAGTGAAACAGGCTGCCGACAGCATCAACAAGCAACTCACGGCCATTGAAGAAACCCTGTATCAGACAAAAGCCAAGAGTGGTCAGGATGTACTGAACTTCCCCATCCGCCTGAACGACAAACTGGGTGGTGTGTTCGATGCGGCCAACAGCGGTAACTTCGCCCCCAGCAAACAAGTGAAGGAAGTATTCGCAGACCTGGCGAAACAGTGCGACGATCAGCTGGCCAAACTGAAGAAGATCAGCACGGATGACGTGGCGGCCTTTAACCAGTTAGTCCGCGAGAAAGCGTTGCCGGTGATCGGTGTGAAAAAAGATTAATAGAAAGCTGCTTAAGCGGCTGATTCAAATGCGGCCTGGATGCGGTTCAACTGCTCCCGGTCGCATTTTTTTGTGCGCGCCTTCATCACCGCGATGGCTTCTTCTTTAGAGGCGAAGGTATTGTTGATATTAACCAGGTTATCGGCCAGCTTATCATAATTCTTCGTCATCAGCCAGATGAAGATGTGCAGGTAATGCACGCCATCGAATACCAGGATCTTCTTCTTCGCGATCTCATCCTGCAGACGCAAAAATTCACCGGGGATATCGGTGTAATGCATCGCGGGGCGAACGTGGTGGATGGCATGGTAACCATCGTTCCAGCATTTCTGGTTATAAGGGGTATTGATACAGTTGATGGTATTGTCTTCCGGATCTTCCAGGTCTACAAAAGCATGCTGTGTCCAGTTGCCCAGCATCATCACGAAACGGGCAAATACGAAGGGGATGATGAAAACGAAAAGTGTAGCGTGAAAATTCACGAAGGAGAGCCCGATCAGTGCCACATAGAACATCAACTCGCCCCAGGTAAGGCGCATATAGAATTTCTTACGGTTGTGGTCGAACATGTACATGAAGGTGTCCGTGAATCCCATCAGGAAGAAACGGGCATAATAAGTAAAGAATCCGAGGAGGCTGTCACGCTGATACGGCAACGTACTGCTGCGGTCTTCAGGCATATTATTCTCCACGTGGTGCATCGCCATATGGTGCACGAAATAGGTCTCAGGGGTGTGACCAAAGAAAGGGCAAATGACCCAGATGGTCCAGTTGTACATCCAGGTATATTCCTTTTTGAACAGCTTGCGGTGACTGATGCAGTGCAGCATCAGGCCGAACGGTCCTTTGAACATCATTTGTGACACATAGAAATAGGGTACATACAACAACCACCAGTACCAGCTCTGCAGCAGCGGAGAGTACAGGATGATCGCAGCCGGTAATACGAGCAGGTGGATCTTCGTCAGCAGCATGATAAAGGGGAAGTCCCGTTTATCGCTCATGAAGCGGAACCAGAATCTCTCGTACCAGGAATACGTGTCTTTCGGAGTATAAACGGGATCCGTAATGGTGGTCAGGGCCTTCATTGTGTCAATTCAAATGAATAATAACTACCCGTATTCTTCAAGCGGATAGCAGTAATTTCTCAATGTGGTCTAATTGGGAAACGGTTGGTTCGGTGCGGTAAAATTATGGCATTTTACTACAGAAAAAACTTTTGTTTACCTGTCACAGAACAGAATAGTCCTTGAATATTAACAATTTATAATTGATGATCCGGTTTGATGGAACGCACTTTCGTGGTCGCACCACCTTCAAGACTCAGGCTCACCGGTTGATTGGTTTTCCAGTTACCGCGTGTAAAATCCGGGATGTCCATCGTCTTTGAACGGCTGGAAACGGATTTTTCACTCAGCGGACTGATACTGCTCCACAAAGCAGCGTCATAAACATCCTGATCCAGCGGTAATCCGTTACGCAGACAATCGATCAGGCGCCAGTCCATGATGAAGTCCATACCGCCATGTCCGCCCACATCCTTTGCGATCGCACCGATATGATTGACGATCGGCGTTGAATATTTTTTATAGAGATCGTCCAGTTCTTCTTTCTTGATCCAGCTGTGTCCGAAAGCTACCCGTTCCGGTGAAGGCCATTTCCCCACAGAACCCTTTGTTCCGCTCAGTACGTGGATCCTGGAATAGGGGCGGGGTGAGGATACATCGTGCTGGATCATCAGGCTTTTGCCTCTATAGGTCCGGATCAGCGTCGTATTCATATTGCCTCGGAAAGGCTTGTTCGTGAATTCCTGGAAAAAAGGATCCTTTGCTGCCATCTCATTGGCAATATTATTCATCGTGAAATCATTGGTGCTCATACTCACCAGGTGGTCCATCCTGTCGCCACGGTTGATGTTCATGCATTGCGCGATCGGGCCGAGGCCGTGCGTGGGATAAAGATTTCCGTTACGGGAGGCATTCTCTTTCAGGCGCCACATATCCGCATAGGCATTCTTGTTGAATAGCCAGTCGCGGGTCAGATCATGTATGTATGCACCTTCGGCATGTACCAGCTCTCCGAACATACCATTGCGTGTCATGTTCAGGGTGAGTTGTTCAAAAAAATCGTAACAACAATTTTCAAGCATCATGCAGTGCTTGCGGGTGGCTTCTGATGTTTCCACCAGTTCCCAGCACTGATCGAGCGTTTTGGCGGAGGGGACTTCCGTTGCTGCATGTTTGCCGTTCTTCATCGCGCGTACAGCAATAGGTGTATGTAAGTGCCAGGGCGTAGGTGTGTAAACAAGATCGAGGTCATGACTGTCGCAAAGCGCTTTCCAGCCTTCTTCTCCGCTGTATTCTTTCGCTTTGGGGCGATTCATTTTCTCCAGTGTCTTTTGAGCCGCCGCTACACGGTCCGGATATTTATCGCACAAAGCCACGATCTCCACGCCGTCAATATAACTCAGTCTTTCCACGGCATCAGAACCCCGCTGTCCCAGACCAACGATACCGATCCTGACCGTTTCGATCTTAGGCGCGGCATAACCACTCATGTTGAAACGTGCGCCTTTGGTTTCACGTTGCTGTGAACGTTCAACCTGTTCGTCACTGGCGCCATTGTAGGCTGCCAGAGAAGGCATACCGGTTGCGAGAACACCACCGCCAACGGCGATGCTGCGTAAGAATTTTCTGCGGTTCTTATCCATATGGAAGCTTTTGGGTGTTCCTGCAATATCCTGAATAAATCGCTGAAATAGCGCATGCACGACAATTTTGAGCAAACGATTGAGCCTGTCCGGAAGGAGCAGGGATCAGAGATTCAGCCAGCAGTTCATTTTGAAAACGATCGCGCGGTTGCGGTTCTTCAGGAAAGGTGTGTCGAAGTAATTGTCGGTGTACACCAGGAACAAGTCGCTCATGGGTTTATAGCGCCATTGTAAACGGCTGTTGATATTCACGTTATTCTCCTGCGTATTGTATTGCATGAAAGTGGTCCACGAGAAATAATTACTGAAGTTGATCTCTACCCGGGGCGCGATCAGCAGGAGCGTCGCATTGCCGTATGGTTGCGGGAATTCAAGCTTGTCCGTTTCCAGCATCACGGAAAAATTGCCCCAGGGTTGTGCTCGGTAGGCAAGTCCTGCCTGAAACTGTTTGAGCGTTCCGTTATAGAACGAGCCGACCCTTACACTGCCCTGAAAACCGACCGGCTTCCTGGAATCAGAACGGTATTCGGCATTCACCTGAGTATATTGATAATGCCCTTTCGGTAAAGGATCATAATCCGTAAAGGAAGTGGGGAATTGTAACTGCAGGTCCTCACTCTCTAAACGAAGGTCGATCCGTGAAGTGTTCTGGAAGCGGATGGAATGATGCAGACTTAATGAAAGTTCATTGAAGGTCCCATCCGGATTCCAGACAATGAAACTCTCCGTGGAAAGCCTTTGGCTACTGATCTTACCTTTTTTAGGGAAGAAACTGTATGATGAACTGGCGAAAAGGCTTTTATAACCCAGACGAATGGTCGTGTCACGTGCCGCATCATAATTCTCGATCCGTTGCACATATCCCATATCGGTATAAAAGTTCGTGCCGATCCCGTCATAGTTGATGAATGCATTGAATCTCCTCCCGAAATAACCACCGCCATAGTTCAGGTAATGTGAGTTGTCATGAACGCCGTATTTCCAGCTCTGGTGCCAGCCGCCCCAAGCCTGCCAGTCACCCTTCACATTGGAGTACACTCCTTCCACGCCTGCATTGCGTCCATACCGGTCCAGCGGATTAGCTTTCTTTTTTTCTGCACTCATGAAAGCTTCACGGTCGAAATAATAGGTTTTGATCAGCGATCTTTTATGTACCCTACGGGTCATCGAAAATGCGGTATAATTCTGCGCTGCAAAATCACCTTTCTTGCCGGTCTGCATGTTCATGATCCCGATCCTGGTCTTGGCATCCAGGTTCCCGGTGATGCGCGCGCCCGCGATGATCGGGATCCGGTTCCCATCCTTATCCAGCCCGATCGTACGGGAATAAAAAGGACGGGCAGGAGGGATACCGTAGTTAGAGAACAGATCCGCGTTCTCCAGGAAGAAGGTCCTTCTTTCCGGGAAGAAAATATCGAAACGGGTCAGGTTCGTTACCTGCTGGTCCACATCCACCTGTGAAAAATCCGGGTTCACGGTCATATCCAGATTCAGGTTCGATGAAAGGGCCACTTTGGCATCAAACCCTGCATTGAAATCGCCATGTGTCTTCACGCCATCTTCCGGGTTGCTGTTCACACCACTGGTGAGATAAGGAACGAGTGTGATATTCTGACCCGCTGCGGGAGGCGCCTGCTCCCATACTAACGCTCCTGTATAGCCGAAATCATAGAACTGGAGGTTCACGGGTATCCGGGTCCAGGTGCTGTATTCGTTATGTTTCAGATCGGTACGAATGAAATTGACACCCCATATTTTCTTACTGGCATCATAGCGTAATGTTTTGAAAGGGATGGCGATCTCAGCGATCCAGCGGTCGGACTGACGGGTGGTTTGGGAGAACCATTTATTATCCCAGCTGAAACTGATCTCATTATCCGTATTGGCGGTGATCAGGTCTTCCGCCTGAACATTATAGGCGCTGACCGCGAACAGGAATCCGTTGGTCCGGCCATTGTTCGGGTCCAGTACGATACCGATCCCGTCACTGGCACCCGGATCCACATCGCGTTTGAGCGTCTGGATCACATAGTAGTTGGTATCGTAGTTAACAAAACCGAAATAAATGTAGTTGTCATCGTAAGTAACCCGCGCTTCTGTTTGTCTTTGCGCCAGTGCGGTATCGACCGGGGATTTTTGCCAGAAACCTGAAACGGGAACTGCGTTCTTCCAGGCTGCTTCGTCCAGTATCCCGTCGATCTTTATCGGACCGGGCGCTTTGCCTGCGGGCAGCTGATACTTCTCCTGATACAGATCATTTCTGAGGTCTTGCGCATGCAGAACCCCGTTGATGAATAAAAGAAGTATGATAGCCGCGATCGATCTCATGTTGGTCTGGTTATTATTATCCGGGCGCAATTTGCGAAATATAAAGCAGTGCCCGGCATCTTTGCCGTTGAATCGTTTGTTTACTTGATGAAAGGCGGATTTTGATTACAGATCTTTGAGCAGGTCAGGACGCCTGTCCTGTGTGCGTTTCAGCGATTGCTCATGCCGCCACTCCTCGATCAGGCGATGGTTGCCGCTCATGAGTGCATCCGGGACTTTCCATCCTCTGAAATCAACAGGTCTGGAATATACCGGCGGAGCAAGCAGATTGTCCTGGAAAGAATCAAAGAGTGCGGATGTTTCATCATTCAATACTCCGGGTAATAGTCTGCCGATGGAATCCACCAGTACAGCTGCTGCCAACTCACCGCCACTGAGTACATAATCGCCAATGGAGATCTCCATGGTCACAAAATGTTCCCGGATCCTTTCGTCAATACCCTTGTAGTGTCCACAGATCATCAGCAGATTCTTTTTCAGGGAAAGCCCGTTCGAGATCTGCTGATTCAGTTGCTTGCCGTCGGGTGTGAGATAAATGATCTCATCGTAAGTCACGGTTTGTGATAATTCCTCAATGGCTTTTGCCAGTGGTTCACACATCATCACCATTCCGGCGCCGCCTCCGTATTGATAATCGTCGATCTGTCCGTACTCATTCACCGCCCATTTACGCAAATGATGCACATGCACTTCCAGCAGGCCCTTGTCCTGAGCCCTTTTCATGATACTGTGCTGTAACGGGCTCTCCAGCAACTCGGGAAGTACAGAAAGGATGTCTATGCGCATGGCCCAAAGATAAGGTGAGCCGGCAAATTGGGGCGGGAATGCTCAGTTCGCGGAAACATAGACGGTGGCATAACCCGTATTGGCAGCCGCGTCAATGGCCATGATCTGGATCTTGTACTGAATGCCGGCCTGTGCGGCAAAGGATTCCGAATAGTCGAAATTGGCAGTGGCAGCCCCATGATGTATATCGATGAGCTCAGTGCCGGTCAAGTTATTATAAACATGCACATGCACTTCGGCCAGTTTCAGGTTGTCGGTGACGGTGCCGCTGACCGTTATCGCATTGCCGGCTGCGAACACCTGATTAGGGGTGGGCGTATTAATGACAATGACGGGCAATTCCCGGTCTGACGGAGCATTTCCTTTTTTGGAACAGGCATGTAAAACAATTGTTGACACAATGATCAGGAGCACGAGCTTCATACTTTAAATGTAGCAAAATCCGTTCCCAAATAAAAACCGGCCCTGTTCAGGGCCGGCTGCGTTTTCTTGCTCTCCCGGGCAGTTAAAGAAAGGCTCAGGTCAGAGGGTTTGCTCCTCCTGCATGCGTAAAGCAGCGGGGAATAAAACATAGTTCTCCAGATGCACGTGCTGGTGCAGGTCTGCTTCAAAGGCTTTTAAGGATGCATACATCAGCTGATAGGTCGTGCAGGCACCCACAGGCGGTGTGTAGTTGTTGGTCAGTTGTCTGATCTCGGCCAGTCCAGCCCCTGCATTCTCATGCTCATGTTCCATGACCTGTATGGCACTTTTAATGAAAATATTTTTTTCAAATTCGCCCCATTCCTCTTTCTGTGATCTTTCCATCATCTGAATGCGGGGGAAAAGAATGTGCTCTTCCTTCAGCATGTGCTGGTCCAGTTCGGTTTTTACGGCCAGGAATATATCGAAGATCCTGTACAGTTCAGGATGCTTCGGTCCGTGCTTGGATGTGACTTTTTCCAGATAGGCCATCAGTTGCGGACCTTCTTTCCGGACATAACTGTGGTGATATTTAATGATGTAATCCACGAGTGCTCCGGGTTCGAGTTCCGCGGGAATGATCGTGGCAGGACTGGTTCCTATTACGGACTCCAGATCTTTGATCAGTACATCGGGCAGGATCAGTTTTTCAGCACAGGCTTCTTTAAGGGTGCGTTTGCCCCGGCAGCAGAAGTCAAGATCATATTTTTCGAGGACCGCGGCGCTGCGGAAATTATCTTTTACGATCTGGGCGAGGGTACTGTTTGATAGCGATTGCATGATTGGATATTTTAGATTGTTTAAGATTAAAGGTCTTTTTTGCGGAACATCCGCAGCGCGATCAGTAATGGCGCGATGATCCAGGCCAGCATGATCGCGGTAGTGAAGAGGATCCCCTGCGCACTGCCGAAGAATTGTTTGTACAAGGCACCGGTATATCCCATCAGCGCACTGATGTCCATTTTAAGCATGATGAAGATCCTTCCCAGGTCGATCGGATTCAGTGCCGCCAGCGCAAGTGTTGCTTTTTCCATCGGGTAATCACTGAACGTGAACAGGATCATCAGGATCAGTCCATCATAGATCAGCGCGAAATAGAACCAGAGCAGTAAAGCCATCCCGATGCCACGCGCTTTATCGCGGGCCCTGACCGCCGTTACAAATGCCAGGGAAGTGAAGATGAGGGTCAGACAGGTGCCGGTGAATAACAGGGCCATTCCTGTCGGGTTGAATGCATACAACAAAACCGGAATGCCGGCTCCGGTCCAGAATGCGGTCACCAGGGAGATCGCTACACCACCATATTCGCTGAGCAATATCCGGCCGCGACCCATCGGCTGTGCCAGCAGCAATTCAATGAATTCATAGGAATTGTAATAGTGGATCGTGGTAAAGATCATGCTCATCAGCGGAATGATGATCAGTACAATATTGAGCAGACTCAGTATAGCCTTGCTCTCATTGTCCTCAAGGGAAAAGAGACTGAATGTGATCACGCCCAGGAACAATGCATAGGCGATGATGACCTTGCTCCGGAGGATGTCATACAATACGTATCGTGATAATTTGAGCATAACGGTTTATTTTTTATCGGCCAGGACCTCGTCGATCCACAACGCTTCTCTTTTTTCTGTTTTCATCACATGTGCGATCGCCTTGCCGAGCTTTTCCTCACCCGTTTCTTGTTGCAATGTGTTAATGTCCTTGTAGAATACAAGTTTGCCATCCTGCATGTATATCACATCCGTGGTCAGGTCGTCCAGATCGCTCAGGATATGGGAAGTGATCAGAATGAGTTTTTCTTTTTTCTTTTCTTCCATGATCTTTTCCTTCAGGATCTCTGAGGAAAGCGGGTCCAGACCGGCTGTGGGTTCATCCAGGATCAGAATGTCAGGATTGAAATAAAAGGCAAGCGCAGCACTCACTTTCTGCCGCGTGCCACCGCTGAGTGTCCGCAGTGGTTTTTCGAATAAGGAGACCAGATTGAATTTCACCAGCAGGTCCGTGTCCAGCTCATTGTCGGGTACCTGCCGGATATTCTTCATCATGCGGAACAAATGGCCGATCCGCATATTGTCCGGATAACGGCCGATCTGCGGCATATAACCGATCGAGGCCCGGTAAGCGGGGTCTTTTTCCACCGGCAGCTGATTGACGAAGATCTGGCCACTGTCAGGTTTTACCATCCCAAGTATGCATTTGATGAGTGTCGTTTTACCTGAACCATTCGGTCCGATCAGCGCCACGACCTGCCCTTTGCCGAAGAAACAACTGATGTCATCCAGTGCCTGCAGTCTGCGGAATCTTTTATGGATCTTTTCTATGCGGATCATTTTTTGTTGGGTTTCATACAGGGTTTATTGTCAACCAGATTCTCAGGTGTCAGACTCGGGATCGCTTTTTCAGCTTTGTCCATCAATGTGACCATGAAGCTCCGCATCAGGATCAGGGTGGAAGGGGTTTGCTCCACGATCATGGAATACATGCTGATCGGGTGATAAGGAATGTCCCCGGTCCCGTCATGGTTGATGTCGTAGCCTTCATATTTGTCCCAGTAATTCCGGTCGAACGTATTCAGCACCATGGTGCCGTTCGTGGCTACATCAAAACTGTTACCGAAGAAATTGTTCTCACGGAATTCGTTGCCGTCGCAGCTGGCCTGCACCCTGACAGCCCATCCATTGCTGGTGAAATTGTTATGGAGGATCTGTATGCGGCTGCTTCCTTCCATGTAAATGCCGGCCGTATTACGGAGAAAGATATTTTTTTCGATATGACTGTCGGATATCTCTTTCAAAAGTAATCCGTATGCGGAAGGGCCCCAGTTCTCATCGAATGTGTTGCCCGTCATCGTTACCTGATGCGAATACATCACGGCAACGCCCGCGCCATTATTGTGGAATGTATTATTCGTATAATGATCATTGTGGGAGAACATGAAATGCAATCCATACCGGATATTCCTTTCGCTCTGGTTACGCTGCACAGTGGAGCCAGTCACGAATTCGAAATAGATACCGTCCCTGTGCCCGGTAATATGATTGTTGTCGATCATCGCTCCGGAACATTTCCACAGGTGTATGCCATTGCCGGTCAGTTGCTCCGAACGGGGCGTACCGCTGACCGAATTCCCGCGCACGGTACAGTCGTTGCTGTTGGAGATGTGGATCGCGAAATAAGCATTGATGACCGTATTATTTTCGATGATGACCCGTGCACAGTCCACCAGTTTGATGGCTGCGAAATCATTCAGCGCGGAATAACCGGCGTTGATGAAACGGATACCTTTCACTTTGATATCATGACCGCTGATCGTCAGGATCTCATGTTTGTTCTCGCCGTCCAGTATAGCACCATTCTCGCCCAGTAGTGTTATGGCCTTACGGATCACATGATTCCCTTCGCGATACGTACCGCTTTTAAGGATGATGGTATCACCGTCTTCAGCCAGCAGTAAAGCTTTTGTGAGAGAGGGTATACTGCTGCCTGCTCCGGCGACGATCGTTCTGGCCTGGACAGGTTGAAGGAAAAGCAATGATATGAAGAGGAAGAGGATACGCATGTTCATTGAATGGAATGATAAAATGAATCCCATTGGTTTTTTTGCGCGTTTCCATTGATGTGTGCATTGGCGGATGTCTGATCCGGAAATGCGGCAGTATTGCTGCCCATTGGACTTTTCAGTTCGTCACTTTTCACGAAAAACGCTTTTTCAACTTCCAGAAAACTATTGGGTGCGTTATAATTGATGGTGAGCTTTTGGGCGATATCCTTTTCAGACAGGATACCGGTATGCAGATAGCCGGCCATGCATTGCAGATCATCGAATTTCATCACCTTTCCTTTCTTCGTCAGGATCTCACCTCCAAAGCGTGTATCGGTGATCCCCATTTTGCAGAATGCACAGGCGTCTTTCCCGGCTTCGAATGGCTGTGGCTTTACAGCGCAACCGGACAGGAATACAAGAATGAGTAAGGTGGCAACTACCGGTAACGACCCGGCGCGTAAACGACCCGGACGGTGGCGGTACCATTCAACCAGCCATACTGAAAAGGCGAGTGCCGCGGCTCCGATCACGACCCAACCACCCACATGCGGGAATGAGTAAGCGTCAAAATTCAGTAATCTTTTATGGCCGATGAGTGGTGGCTGATAAAATAATCCGGGCACCTGGATCGGAGCAGTGGGGTCGAGATTGTGTCCGTAATTGTACCCCCATGTATAGAAATCATACATCGCGAGTATGCCGCCAATGGCTGTCAGTCCCAGATAAGCCAGCAAGAACTTGCTTTTACCTGATAGCGCTACAAGCATGCCGAGGATGATGAAGAAGAGTACAACATAAGGCAGGTATTTGAATTCAGGGAACATCGCCACGGTGATATGTTTCATGCCGATGTAGTGGTTCAGACCATTGATGATGTCAACATCACCGCTGAGTCCGTTGATCCAGATGTTCATGGTCAGTCCTTCCGGATACTGCGGTGCGAACAGATCGATCCGCCATACCGGCAGGAAGAATACCATGATGAGCGCGCCGGATGCGAAAGCGACAAGTATGCGGGAGGGAATGCTGAGGTCTTTTTTCATACAAGGGTCTTAAAAACTCCCGGGGTCTCGGCTACCCCGGGAGAAATGAACAATGCGCACTTTATTTAGAAGCGGGTGACAATAACACACCATCAATGATGTGCACCATGCCATTGGAGGCTTGTACAGAGGCCACGATCATGGCACTGTTATTCAGCCATACTTTGCCATCTTTAATGGTAACGGTCACCTTATCTCCATTGACCATTCCGATCGTCATGCCATCCTTGAAGAAGTCGGCTTTCAGCGAAGAAGTGGTCACGTGGTATTGCAGGATGTTCTGCAGGTCCGCTTTCTTATCGTCCTTCATCAATCCGTCCACCGTACCGGCAGGCAGTTTGTCAAAAGCCGCATTCGTGGGCGCGAAGACCGTGAAGGGTCCCGGGTTCGCCAGTACATCCACCAGTTCCGCCTGTTTCAAAGCGGCTACCAGTGTAGAATGGTCCTTTGAACCAACAGCGATCTTCACAACATCCTTCATCGAAACATCATCCTGTACACTGGCCTGACTGCTGACAGTCGCTTCTTTTGTTGTTGTTGTTGTTTCTGCGGTCCCGGGTTGGCTGTTGTTGCAAGACATTATTCCGAGCAGGCCGCAAATCAGGGGAGTGAGAAAAAGCTTTTTCATATACTTACTTTTTATGAGGTCTGTTTATTAACGGTTACTGGTAGCGGATAATGAATCCGGAACGGTTTTACCCGTACTGAAACTGATCGGCACATTGCTGCCCGCGGCACTTACCCTGATATATCCCTGCATTTCCTGGTGCAGCGCGGAACAGAAGTCGGTACAGTACATCGGATAAACACCCGGTTTCTCCGGTGTCCATTTCAACGTCTGGGTTTCACCCGGCATGATCAGTAACTCAGCATTGTTGGCTCCTTTTACTGCAAAACCATGCGGAATGTCCCAATCCTGCTCCAGATTGGTAACATGGAAGTAAACAACATCACCCATTTTCACACCTTCGATATTATCCGGCGTGAAGTGGGAACGGATGGAGGTCATGTACACATGGATCTCATTGCCTTTCCTTTCCACCCTTGCGAAGTTGTCTCCTTTGGCTGCGAACGGATTCTGATTGTCTTCGATCTTATAGATCTTCTGACTGTTCTTCGTAATGAGTTCTGCAGGGATCGCTTCCGCATAGTGCGGTTCACCGATGGTCGGGAAATCAAGCAATAACTTCATCTTGTCTCCGTCTATGGAATACAACTGCGCGCTTTGCGTCAGCTCAGGTCCGGTAGGCAGGTAACGGTCTTTCGTGATCTTGTTGTAAGCGATCACATATTTGCCCCAGGGTTTGCGTGTGGGTCCGCCCGGTACGCAAAGGTGACCAACGGAATAATAGGTGGGCACACGGTCCAGTACTTTCAGGTCCTTGATATTCCATTTCACGATCTCAGAAGAAACGAAGAAGGAAGTGTAAGCATTACCCTTGTCGTCAAATTCAGTGTGCAAGGGACCGAGTCCGGGTTTCTGTACTTCACCATATAATACGGAAGCATATTTCAGCACCGGGATGCCATCATACGTTCCATCATAATCTTTCGCTGCGATCGCGGCCTGGATCTTGGTGAAAGAGAATACGGGGATCACAGCAGCCAGTTTGCCACTGCCAACGATATATTCACCAGTGGGATCCGTGTCACAACCATGCGGTGATTTCGGGCAAGGCATGAAATAGAGCATGTCAGGACAATCCTTCGGGTCAAGCACCGTCACTTCATTCATTATCTCGGAAGTGGCGCTGTGTTTATTCTCGTCATATACATTATGCGCATATTTAACGGAACGTTTTTGTCCTTTACCTGCTTTCAGGTACTCTTCCGCTTTTTTCCAGTTCACGGCCATGATGAAGTCTTTATCTTTCTGTGAAGCATTCACCTCCAGCAGCGTATTGGCTTTTTCGGAATTGTAACAGCTGAAGAAGAACCATCCGTGAGATTTGCCTTTTCCCGCACGGGCAAGGTCAAAGTTGACACCAGGCGTAAGGATCTGGAAACTCAGATTCATCTTACCGGTTGTCTTGTCAAGGCCGATGAAACTCACGGTTCCCTTGAAGTTCTGTTTGTAAGAATCAATGGGTACATCCTGATTATCGCCGATCGGGACACTGAAACGTGTTCCGGCCACGACATACTCAGAATTCTCCGTGATGAAGGGAGAGGAGTGGTTACCCGCGCTGTTCGGGATCTCCATGATCTCTGCGGTACGGAATGTTTTGAGGTCGATACGCGCGATACGCGGCGTATTGTTCGCATTACCGAATACCCAGCGTCCATCCTGAATGCCATCGGTTTCAGATAATGCGATGTGATGCAGGTCGTCCCAGGGTACGAATCCATGGGATGTGTTCAGCATCGGTTTTGTTTCTTCATTGAAACCGTATCCTTTTTCAGGATCAACGGAGAAAACAGGAATGACACGGAACAAACGGCCGGAGGGCAAACCGTATACGGACATCTGTCCGCTGAATCCGCCTGAAACAAAATTGTAGAACTCATCGTACTTGCCGGGCGCTACGTACACTTTCGCGGCAGCATCCCCGCTTACGGCCGATTGTGCTCCTTTGGGTTTACAGCCCGTGAACAGGACAAGGCCTGCCGTGATTACGGGGACCAGGGAGCGGAGGATCATTTTTTGCATACAGCAATCATTTAATGGTGAAGAATGTTGAATTCAGTTGGTTTGTTTCAATATGTTATTTTTCTCCGTCGTTGTTACGCATGAACTCCAATACCTCACGTGCCTGATCCAGCTTGAGGTTCTGCTGAGGCATCCTGACCATACACAACTCAAGTAGTTTCTGCGCTTCAGCGTCGTTGGAAAGCATCATTTCCGTGTTGGTCACCATGTTCAGGATCCAAACCGGAGTTCTGCGTTTCGTTACACCCAGCCAACCCGGGCCTACAAGTTTTTCGCCGGTGAGGCGGTGGCAAGACTGGCATTTCAGTTCATAAGTGGCCTTGCCTGCAGTCACCCAGTCGGATTTAAGAGGGTTGGTGACCGTTATATCACTTTCTTTGACAATGGGACCATGCTCTTCATTCTGGTTCTTGGTCAACTCCTGTACATCCACAGGCTTGGGTTCTTTTTGAACACCTTCACCACAGGAAGCGAAGAAGAGGGAAGCGGAGATCAGCAAAAGGGTTGTTGATTTTTGGAACATAAAATTTGTTTTTAATTAATAAAAGACATCGGTGTCTTTAATTGGATCAAAAGTATACCTCCGATGAATGGGCAGAATTGACAGTTGTCACGGCTTGCCCTGATATTACTCAGGTAATAAAGATACGCCTATCCTTAAATTTGCTGTTTATAGCTAAACATGACATTTTCCAAATCATTCGGTTATGCCCTTCGGGGTATATTATATGTATCCCTGTTGCGTGAAGAAGACCGAAAGATCTCCATCGAAGAGATCGCGGACCGCCTTTCCGTTCCACGTCACTTCCTGGGTAAAGTGATGAAATCCGTCGTAAAAGCTGGTTTCCTCAGTTCCACCCGCGGTCCCCAGGGTGGATTTTATGTGAATGAAAAAACTTTGAATACCCCCCTGATCAGCATCCTGCTGCTCACGGAGGGAAAGGAGTATTTCAATTCCTGTCTGCTCAGTCTCCGGAAATGCAACGCCGCCAATCCCTGTCCGCTGCACGACCGGTTTGATGAGTGCAAACACGGACTCATGGCCATTTACAGCCAAACTACCATCAATGATCTGCTGGTGGAGGACAAGCCGGAATTCATCAAAAGTATCGCTACTTTCCAGCCTGCCTGATACAGTTCCTCACTTAAAAAATTGAAGCCCCGCGACCGCTAACGTCATGGGGCTTTCTTATAAATAGAAACCCCCGGGGAACCGGGGGTCGTAATAGAAACAAAAACCAACGAAAGCCCTTAAAAAGGACCACATTTCAAAATATTGAGTCTAAAGGTAGAGGCTGACGGTTCCGTCGGAACTGAGGTTCATCAATGGTACTGATGATAAATGTCATGAAACTGTCTTCCGGCAGTTTAAAACCCGCGAACAAATACGTAATGGTAAATACTGATTAAAATCAGGTTTTTTGAAAAACCAACATATTATTTTGCCTGCATATAACAAAAAACATGATAGTCAGGGAGATGCCGGGTATCAGCGGGGAAGCATTTGCTAACGAGATCGTAAAGAACCACTACCGTACAGCTGAAGTCTTCAGCCGCTACGGAATTGAATATTGCTGCGGGGCTAAATTCCCCCTGCAAATGATCTGTGAGTCTAAGCAGATCGGACTCGAAACTTTATTGGATGAACTGCGTGGTGTTGCCCGTGATGTTCGGGTCAGTAACCTTCTGCCATTCACAGAATGGGATACCGATTTCACGATCGACTATATCGTCAATATTCATCATGCCTACCTGCGCAAACATCTTCCGCTGATGAAAGCGCAGCTCCAGAAATTCTTTGAAGAACACCGGAAGAAATATCCGCACCTGGATGAAATACAGTCCCTCTTCGATCAGCTATACCGCAGTACATTCCCGCACCTGCAACAGGAAGAAGAAGTGATCTTCCCTTATATCCGTCAGATCTTTCATGCATGGGAAAGTAAAGAATCCTATGCCGGTCTGCTGATACGTACGCTCCGTAAACCGGTAGAAGAACTCATGAACGATGAGCACGATAATATGGAAGCCATCCTGAACCGGTTCAGAGCACTGACCGATCAGTACACCCCTCCGCCTTCCGCATGTACCAGCCACAAACTGGCGTTCGATCTGCTCCGCGAACTGGATGACGACCTTGTACAACACCTCTATCTCGAGAACGAAGTGCTGTTTCCCCGCGCCATTGCTATGGAAAAAGAATTACTGGAAACACAGCATTGAACAGGTTCATCAACGCATGCTTTAATTGGTTATCTTGGCACTGAAATCAACGATTCATGGTTGAGCAGAATAATCGCATTATTTTCTTCTGGGGCACCGTTGTCATGTCCCTTACTCTGATCCTCGCTTTTATCTTCAACCGCTATGAACTGGCGGTCAGCGGCATGCTCATCATGATCGTCCTGACCGCATTCATCCCCGGATGGCGTACCACGCTGGTTGCCGGACTGGTCGGTATGGTCATCCTCACCGGTTTACTGATCTATTTCAATGTCAATAATGGCCAGATCCTCAAGGCCATGATCTCACAGGTGTATTCCCTATTGCTCGTGATCTTCGCTGTTGTCCTGGTTTTCTATCTGAAAAAGATGCAGCAGAATTTCGCGTATGAGAAAACGCACATGACATCCCTTTTCGAGAATGCTACGGAAGGGATCCTGCTGACGGAAAAAACGGGCCGCATCATCCTCGCCAATCCAGCCGCCGAAAAAATGTTCGGTTATGATCCGCAGGAACTCATCGGTTGCCCGATCGAAACACTGATTCCCATGCGATATCATGCACGCCATACCGGCCTGCGTGACGGGTTCTATCAAAAACCTTCCAACCGCAGCATGGGAACCGGTCGTGACCTTTTCGCCCGTAGAAAAGATAATTCCGAATTCCCTGTTGAAGTCAGTCTTTCTCATTATCAGCAACGGAATGAAACATTCGTCATCGGTTTCATCGTGGATATCACCGCGCGCAAAGAGATCGAATCAAACCTGCTTAAGCAGAAAATGGAGCTGGAAAAGATCAGTCATGATATCCGGAAACTCAACGGAGAACTGGAGAGTAAAGTGGAAGAACGCACCCTCATTCTGAAAGAAGCACTGCAGCGTCTGGAACAATCACAGGAAGAACTCAGTGAATCACTCGACAAGGAACGTCAGCTGAATGAGATCAAGTCCCGCTTCGTGTCCATGGCCTCACATGAATTCCGCACACCACTCAGTACGATCCTTTCCTCCGCCACACTCGTTTCAAAATATCCCACTACCGATGAATTCGATAAGCGGGAAAAACATATCCGCCGCATCCGCGATTCCGTCAATCACATGAATGAATTGCTGGAGGACTTCCTCTCACTTGGTAAACTCGAGGAAGGCAAGGTAGGCATCACGATCACCCGCTTTAATGTGAAGGATTTTGTGGATGATGTGATCGATGAAATGAAAGCACAACTGAAAAAAGATCAGCATATCTCACTTTCATATACCGGAGAAAATCTCTTTATTACCGATAAACGGATGCTCAAGAACATCCTTCTTAATCTGCTTTCCAACGCTATCAAATTCTCCGGTGAAGGGAAAACGATCCAGGTAGAAACTGACAACATTGATGTCGAACTGGAGATCACCGTCAAAGATCAGGGACTTGGTATCCCCGAAGAAGATCAGCCCCATCTGTTCGGTACCTTCTTCCGTGCCAAGAATGTCAGCAACATCCAGGGTACCGGTCTCGGTCTTCCGATCGTCAAGCGTTATGTCGGCCTCCTCGGCGGACAGATACACATGGAAAGCCGGCTCGATGTCGGCACAAGATTCACCATCAAGCTCCCGCGCCTCGATCCCGATATGGGACTCTGAACTATTTATGAATTGGAAAGATCAGGGGTGACAAACCACTGGCTGTCCCGGTGCACCCGGCAGCAAAGGACTGATGAAGGGGATACCCAGATTCATGCCCCGGAGTATCAGCACCAATCCCATCAATGTGATGAAGAACGGCACCGCTTTTCTAAGGTTACTTCTCCATTCAATACTGAGGGCACGTCCCGCATAAGCCACGCCCATCATGGCAGGGATCGTACCGGCACCAAACGCAGCCATGAATATCGTGCTTTCGGGGATCGTTGAGAAGGAGAGCGTTGTGGCCAAAGCGATATAAACCATACCACATGGCAGGAGTCCGTTTGCCATGCCCAGTGCCATAAAACCAGCCGGTCCTTTAGCCGTTCTCAGTAATCTTCCGATCAGTTTTTGGACGGGCGTATACAAACGGTTCACAAATGAAAAATGCAAACTGTGCTTTTGCAGGAAATACAACACCGCCATTATGAGTACAACTATACCCAGTACGATCGAGAACCATTGCTGAAATCCTGCCAGATACATTCTTCTTCCCGCAAGCCCGAACAGGAGTCCGATTGCAGCATATGTAAATGTCCTGCCCAGCTGATACAGGAATAAGGAGAAGAATTTTCTGAATGCTGTCATCTGACCCGTAGGCAATGCCAGGCTCAATGGTCCGCACATGCCCACACAGTGGAGACTCCCCGCTGCACCCAGCGTAAATCCTGCTATGATAACAGGGAGGAGCATCAATGAACGGTTAAGGTCTTTTCTGCGTAGTATTCCTTGCCTTCATGATTCCAGTTCACTTTCACGGTGTAATTACCCGGTAACACATCAGTTGAAGAGGTCAGGGAAGAAAGGCTCATTTGTTTATCGCGCGTAGCATCATATGCGCAGTAGAACCAGACGTTACCGGTCACAGTAGTGGATACGGTATCACCCGGCAGCTGAAGCGTAATGTGCTTGCCATCCTGGCTGAAAGCTACATCACCGGTCAGCGCGTTGGCGCGATGAGTGCCATCGATCACCTGCTGATAACGAAGCTCCTTATTGTAATAATCGGATTCAACCAGCTCAAAATTAGTGTTGAAAGAACGGTACACCATGTACCCGATCATGCCTCCGAAAAGGATGAACACAATGAGAATTTTGTAACCCCAGTTCATGGCTATAGTTTTAAAGGTTTTTGTTTCAGAACCGCGTGAACGGTCCCATGAAATTGGTCTGCATCTCCGCGATCTTCTTATCCTTATCGTCGTACAGTCCTATCTTGAGATTCATTTTTCTTTTGCTGATATGGTTCTTTGGAAGGATGACAAAGAATGAACCGCTTGCTTGCGCCTCCTTATTTACAAAGATACTTTGTCCGTCAACCTCCAGGATCTGCCCCGGAGCATTTTCCAGTTTTAAATGCAGATGTGTTTCCTTGATGGTCTTATTGATGATCTTGATCGTATACAGGTTGGAAATGGAATCGGTTCCGCGTTCCTGGTATACAGGATTCGTTGCGACACGGATAATAGCACCGCCTACATCTGTACGGGTTACCAGCAGGAATGTAAGCAGTCCTGCCAGGATGGTCAGCACCACCGTATAGAATTTCATCCTGCCGGTGTAATGCAGCCGTTCTTTATTCGCGATACCATTCTCTGAAGCATATCTGATCAAACCACGCTCACGGCCCACCGCGTCCATCATCCGGTCACAGGCATCGATACAAGCCGTACAGCCTACGCATTCCATTTGTGTGCCGTTACGGATGTCGATACCCGTCGGGCATACTTTCACGCATTGATAACAATCGATGCAATCACCATGATCAGTAGTTACATCCTTCGTGAATTTTCCACGGGGTTCCCCTCTTTTATAGTCATACGCGACCAGCATGGAGTTGCGGTCGAGCAGTACACTTTGTAATCTGCCGTAAGGACAGATCACGGTACAGACCTGTTCCCTGAAATAAGCGTATACGCCATAGAACACGCCGGAGAAGATCAGAATAGCGCTGAAGCCGCCAATATGGTTGCTCACCGGTTCGCTGATGATGTGTTTCAGCTCGTCCATACCGATGATATAGGCAAGGAAGAAATTGGCGGTGATGAAAGCGAGTAAATAGAAAGCCAGATGCTTCGTCAGCTTGATCCGGATCTTGCGTGCACTCCATGGAGCTTTGCTGAGCAGTCGTTGTTCCGTAGCATCCCCTTCGATCAGATACTCCACTTTGCGGAACAGCATTTCCATGAAATTCGTTTGAGGGCAAACCCATCCGCAGAACAAACGGCCGAAAGCTGCCGTGAAAAGAACGATGAACACGATGAAGGTGATCATCGTTACCCCGAAGATGAAGAAATCCTGCGGCCAGAAGATCTTCCCGAAAATGATGAATTTGGCATCGGGGATGTTGAACATGAAAAGCGGCCTTTCATGCCACTTGAAGAATGGCAGGGCGAAAAAAAGGAGAAAGAAACCGAGACTCAGCAGTGTACGAATGTTGTAGAATCTCCCTTTGGGTTTCTGAGCGAACACCCATTTTCTTTTTCCTTTTTTATCGACCGTTGCCAAATGATCCCGGAATGACTCATCGTGGAAATCTTCTGCTTTCAATCCTCCGGGTGTATTCGTTTTCATAGTAATGATATGAACTGTTATTTACCTGCGGTTTTAACTGTGTCTTTTTTCACACCTGCTGAATCTGCAGCGGCTGCAGGTACTGCTTCAACATACAGTGCCCCGTCAGGTGCTTTTTTCACTGCAGGATTACTGCCTTTCAGTGATTTTACATAGCTGGCCAGTTGTGCGATCTGTTTGGGATTGAAACGGCTTCTCCATTCCTGCATACCCTTACCATCCACACCATATTTGATCGTTGTGAAGATGTTCTTGATGCTGCCACCATGGATCCAGTAATCATCGGTCAGGTTAGGGCCTACACCGGGGTTGCCGGCAACCATACCACTGCCGTCCATACCATGACAGGTATTGCATAATCCGGGCTCCTGGAAGATCTTCTTACCAGCTGCCTGATCTTCTGCACCCAGCATGACCACAGTATTCTCATCCACCGCGTCACCTTTAGCTTTGATGTATTCCTGGATCTTTGCTTCAGCTTTTGCAACAGAAGTTTCGAATTCTTCCTTGCTCAAAGGAGCGGTATGTGATACGTGGAAACGCCAGAGATAGATACCCGCAAAGATGATCGTAATGTAGAATCCATACAACCACCAGGGCGGAAGGCGGTTATCCAGTTCGCGGATACCATCGTAATCGTGTCCCAGATCGATATCAGCTTCCTGATCAACAGGCCTGAATTTATTGATCGCGTTCCACCAGTTGTAGGAAGGTTTCTTCGGAACCACCACACCTGCTTCCGCAGTTGCTTTTTCCCTTTCACCTTTGATCAGGAATTTGATGTTCACCAGTAATGCAAGGATGATGAACAGTTCCAGGAAGATCACGCTGATCAGGATATAGAACGTAGTGCTGGATAAACCTCCGATCACATCGGATGCGGGCGCTGCATCAGCAGGAGCAGGCGTGCCCTGAGCCATCACACTGCTGCCGAAAAGCAGCAGACCCGTGATGATCACGGCTGCCATCGCGGTCTGATTTCCGGCCTTTTTCTTTTTCAGACGGATATCG
>JAKPSI010000108.1 GCA_029555415.1 Bacteroidota bacterium
TTGTACACCTGCTGCAACTTCGAATGCATCTGTGCTCACCGTGTATACGCCTGTCTCCATCACTACACAACCGGCTGCCGCAACGTTTTGTGAAACCGGTAATGCAAGCATGACCGTGGTGGCCACAGGTACTTCACCCACCTACCAATGGCAGGTGAGTACGAATGGCGGTTCCTCATTCTCGAATATCAGTGGCGCAACATCCGCAACACTGACACTGAATGCGGTCACACCATCTCAGAATGGCAACCTGTATCATTGCGTGGTATCCGGTACGGCGCCTTGCGGGTCCGTCACTTCATCTAATGCAGCGCTGACCGTGCATGCATTGCCGCAGATCAACCTTTCAGCATCACCTTATCTCAGACTGCTGCCGGGACTGACCACGACACTGACCGCAACAGCGAACCCCAGTACAGTGACCTATGCCTGGTATAAGAACAATGTGATCATGAGCAGTGTTACAGGCACCACACTTCAGTTGAATGTGAATGGCCTGGGTGATTATAAAGTGAATGTGACCGATGGTAATGGTTGTGCCAACCTTTCAAATGTGGTGACCATCGCTGATTCTGCAAGCGGTAAATTCTTCATTTACCCGAGCCCGAATAACGGACAGTTCACGGTTTCCTATTATAATCCGGGCGGACAATCAACCGTTCAGACCATCACGATCTTCAGTGCCAAAGGCGAAAGGGTGTATGCGAAGGATTTCAGCATCACGCAGGCCTGGCAGTTACTGCCGATCGATCTCGGTCGTGCCGGCAGAGGCATCTACTACATCATGCTGGGGGATGCATCCGGTAAGAAAGTGAGAGTAGGAGAGGTAGTGATTCAGTAACAGAATTGATATGTAGATATTAAAAGAGGCTGCCGGGGTCCGGCAGCCTCTTTTTTATAATACACTTAGCAGTTGGCAAGAGGCAGTAAACTATGCTTCATAGAAGCTGATTCATGATGGTCAGCTGCTTCCATTGGATCAACGAAATTGAAGGCTTTCAGATGAAGTTATTTATCAGCTTTTACCTTTTACCTATAACCTTTTAACTGCTTTCAACACTTAGCCGTCTTCTTCTTCTTCGCCACCCCGCTATTCCTGGTCAGCACTTTATTGATGTAGTCCGGCGCAAAGGGCACTTTGCAGCAGGTCTCACCCATGTCCACTTCAACCGTCCCGATCTTTTTACCGGTGCTGAGTGCCATGGCAGTCAGTTCTTTGCAGTAACTGCCCACCGTGATCACAAATCCATTCATACAGTAACGCACACGGTTCGGTGCTTTGAATATTTCTTTTTCTACCCGGGCGATCAGTTTTTTGAAGAGAGCCATATCCAGTTTTTCATCCGGCCACGTGGCGGCTACAGCACCCAGTGTCGTCCAGCCCGAAGTGGCTACCTGTGCATTCTTTGAATCGATCCATTTCAGCGCGATGCTGATGGCATCCGGATTTTCGGCGGTTACCCAGGGAACCGCATATTCACTGGCCATGCCCCAGGTGGCGGTTTGGGCCCAGTTGTCCAGTTCTTTCTTCGTCATCTCCGCACCATTCGCCATCAGACCGGCCAGGTATTGCGCGTCACCAATACCGGAACTGAAAAGTTCTTTCGCGATGGTTTGCGCGTCCGTCTTGATCTTCTTTTGGATCTTTTTCATCTCTTCCACTTTCACACCATAGATCGTTCCTTTCGCACCATGCCTGATGAAGATCTTCCGGATATTCTCCTGGCCCGCTTTTTTCAGCTCGGCCAATACCTGTGCTGTATTCATGGTTTTTGTTTGTACCCTAATCTACAAAAAAAATCCGGCAGCACTATGCCACCGGATTTTATAAGTTCTTTTTAGAACGGACTACTGCCCATCGACTAAAGACTATCGACTGTTCTTAAAAAGCTTTTTTCCACTTATTATTATCCCTGTTCCAGTCCGGTAATTTCTTATCCGGATCCAGTGTGATCTCTTTGATCTCACTGGTCGTGGGTACACCAAAGGTCCAGGTAGCGCCGCGCTGCCAAACTTCGACCGGCAGATCGATGCGGTGTTCCTTGCCATTGGCTTCTTTCACCAGAACAGAAACGGGCATCACCATTTTCTCCAGATTCTCGATCGTGATATTCGCACCATTTTCGGGTTTATCTTTTTCGTATTTCACTTCCTTCACACCCTGATCCAGTTTCCAGGTGTTCAGCACCCATCCGCGCCAGAACCAACCAAGGTCCTCGCCGGATACATTCTCCATGGTATGGAAGAAGTCCCAGGGAGTAGGATGCTTGAATGCCCAGCGGTTCACATACTCACGGAAAGCCGCGTCAAATCGGTCTTTACCCAATACCACTTCGCGGAGGGATTGAAGCATGAGGGAAGGTTTCAGATAAGCGGCAACGCCGAGGTTGTCCTGCTGGATCACTTCGGGGATATTATACAATCCATCCATCTTCGGACCGAATACATATTGCACCATGAAGTTTGAACTGGGGTCGCCGAAGAAATTCTGTTCCGCGAATTCACCTTTATTGAATGCTTTCGTGGAAAGGTCATTGATGAATGTATTGAAGCCCTCGTCCATCCATGCGTATTTTCTTTCATTGCTGCCCACGATCATCGGGAACCAGGTATGTCCGAATTCATGATCCGTCACGCCCCAAAGACTGGCGCCTGCATCACCGGAACTGCAAAATACGATACCGGGATATTCCATACCCGCTACGATACCCGCAACATTCGTGGCAACAGGATAAGGGAACTCGAACCACTGATTTGAATAATGCTCAATGGCGCCCTTCACCATTTCCGTACTGCGCTGCCAGCCATCTTTCTTGATACTCTCGACCGGGTAGGCACTTGCAGCCATACATTTTTTGCCACTGGGCAGATTGATGCGTGCGGCGTCATAGACAAAAGCTTTTGAAGCACCGAATGCCACATCGCGCGCGTTGCTGATCCGGAACTTCCAGGTACAGCTCGCCTGTTTGGGACGGGAAGCTGGATTGGTCACATCCTTATCGCTGCGGATCACGATGGTCTTATCGCTGTTCTTCGCGTCATTCCAGCGTTTCAGCTGATCGGCCGTCAGGCATTCCTGCGGATTGGTCAGCTCACCGGAACCGGCAACGATCAGGTTCGCGGGTGCTGTTACATTATATTCGATATCGCCATATTCCAGATAGAACTCTCCCGCACCAAGGTAAGGGAGCGTGTTCCAGCCCTGGATATCATCATACACCGCCATGCGGGGGAACCATTGCGCTACTTCATAGATCCAGCCGTTCTTCGTATTCAGACGACCCATACGATCGGTACCATATTCCGGAACAACGAAATCGTAAGTGATCTTCAGTTTCACTTTGCCACCGGCCGATTTCAAAGCATCGGTCAGCCATACCTGCATACGGGTATCCGTCATGATGTATTTCGGCGTATAGGTCTTGCCATTGTATTCCACAATGATGGTCTTGATCACATCACCATCCGTGAAATTGCCGTTGGCCCATCGCCCACCTGCCTGAGTGGTAGTGTAGGATGCGCGTGAATCTTTCTTATAGATGTTCTGGTCCACCTGCAGCCAAAGGAATTTCAGGTTGTCCGGACTGTTATTGGTGTAAGTGATCTCCACATCCGCGCTGATGGAATGCTTTGCAGTGTCGAGTGTACTGTTGATGCGGTAATCCGCACGGTTCTGCCAGTATTTGGCACCGGGTTCGCCGCTTGCGCTGCGGACATCATTGCCAGGGTAAGGATAGAACTGGGGATTGAATGCTTCCCGGTTATTATAGCCCGATGTTTGGGCACCTGCGTTAAGGAACAACAGCAGGGCCAGAATGCCACTGAGAATTCTGTTCATGTCTGAATTGATTTTATAGGCGAAAGATAGGGGAAAAGGGGCGTGGGGGCCCTACCGCTGAAAAGGTATTTACATTTCTTTATGGAAAAAGCGACTCCGCTACGGAAATACTCTCGGGTTTTCCCACATCCACCAGACGGTCACCGCTATGGTCATAGCCCATGATCCGTTGTGACGGAGCCAGTGCCAGATAGACATCGATCAGGGAGAATTTACCATGGAAAGGGATGAGACTGAATACGGAAGGTTCGAATAATGCCACGCAGCTGTATGCTTTTTCTGCAAGCGGGGTATGCGGCACAGGTAGTTTGACCTCACCGGTACTGTTGTTCTTCCAGCCACAAAGGCGGTCGTGCTCATCAAATAATAAGCAACGGGAACTTTTGCGGTCCGTTACACCGAAACTGATCAGTGCCTGTTGTGCTTCATGGTAACGGATGAGATCATGGATGTTGAGGTCGGTAAGGA
Organism: Bacteroidota bacterium; assembly: GCA_029555415.1. GTDB lineage: Bacteria > Bacteroidota > Bacteroidia > Chitinophagales > Chitinophagaceae > JAKPSI01. Next base: position 4,307 of record JAKPSI010000108.1, read on the forward strand.
TGTCCGCGTTGCAGGTGATGAATCTTTCTCCGGGTGTGAACAGGTTCTTTGCTTTGAGCAGACCGCCACCGGTTTCCAGTACTATATCCCGTTCATCACTGATGATGACCTTACTGCCCCAGCCTTTATTTTTTTCAACCGCATCAATGATCTGATCCGCGAAATGATGCACGTTCACGATCACTTCATCAATGCCGTATTGCTGCAGGTATTCGATGTTGCGCTGCAATAAAGGTTTGCCATTGACAGGTGCCAGCGCCTTGGGATGCTTGTCCGTCCACGGTTTGAACCTTGTGCCTAATCCGGCACTGAAGATCATTGCTTTCATGCGGTTTGACCCGGCAGCGGGTTCTTCCAGTTTTTGAGTTCCTGTTCAATATGCTTCAATTCGATCTTCACTTTGAATTTATTGCGGAGATGGCGTTCCAGCGCATCGGCCGCATACACACTGCGGTGCTGCCCGCCGGTACAGCCGAAGCTGACATGCAGACTGCCGAATCCACGCTTGATGTATTCTTCCACACTGATGTCCACGATATCAAAAACACTGTTGAGGAATTCAGGCATGCGCGTTTGTCTTTCCAGGAATTCCTTCACATCCTTATCGCGACCGGTCTGTGTTTTCATATGATCGATACGTCCGGGATTCAGGATGCCGCGGCAATCAAAAACGAAACCACCGCCATTGCCGCTGTCATCCGGCGGGATCTGACGCCGATAGGAAAAACTATGGATCGAAACTACGAGCGGAGTATCTGCAGTGGCTTGTGTGGGCGTGAATTGTTCAATGATCTCATCGGCCACGCAGAGATTGAGCACCTTCCTGAATTCAGGCACAGCGATGCCGATACTCTGGTGTGTCAGGAAATCACGCAGGTTGCGCAATGCCAGCGGAATGCTGGTGAGGAACTGCGCCTTCCGTTCAAACAACCCCCGGAAGCCGTAAGCACCAAGTACCTGTAACAATCGGATCAGTACATAGCCGTAATACTGGCTGCGGAATGTGATACGGTCCACCTGGGAGCCGGTGATCTTATCCAGTGAATCCAGATAATCTTCCAATAACATGCTCTTCCATTCTTCCGGAAGATTGGCGCGGGCCTGCCACAACATCGATGCCACATCATATTGCGGCGCACCTTTCATGCCACCCTGATAATCGATGAAGTGAACGGAGTCATCTTCCGGCACCATGATGTTCCGGCTCTGGAAATCGCGGAACATGAAATATTTGTATTCCGTATGCGTGAGGTAATTGCTCAGCGCTTCAAAATCATCGATGAGTTTCTGTTTGTCATAAGGCTTCCGTAACGCATCGAGGAAATAATATTTGAAGTACAGCAGATCGGCCATGATGGCTTGTTTGCCGAATTCACTGTTCGTGAGACAGAACTCAAAGTTCACCACCTTACTGCCTTCCACCTGTAAGCGGGCCAGTTCCGCAAGACTCTTTTTGAACAAACCGTAGATCTCATCATTGTATCCGGATGATTCCAGTCTGTTCAGTAAAGAGATATTGCCGAAATCCTCCTGCAGATAGAACAATTTATCTGCACTCACAGCCAGAATGCGGGGCACCGCCAGCTGTTGTTTCACGAATTGTTCCGAAAAGTAGATGAAGACCTCATTCTCACGCACATTGGCCCCGTAAGTGCCGATCACGGTTTCTTCTTCCCCATGGATCCGGAAATAACGACGCTCACTCCCGCTCTGGGGCAGTACATCCACTGAAACAGCCGGGCGGCCCTTCCAGTGCTTATATAATGTTTGTATGGATTCTACCAGGTGTTGCACCCGGCAAATGTAATTAACGGAATGGAAAGCAGGGGGCTCCGGATGCTAACACTCATTAGTTTTTTGATTAAATTTGCTTTTTCCCTCAACCATGGCCTACAGACCTGTAAATAAGGTAAGGATCGTTACTGCCGCCAGCCTGTTCGACGGGCATGACGCGGCGATCAATATCATGCGGCGCATCATGCAGTCGCTCGGAGCCGAGATCATCCACCTCGGACATAACCGTAGTGTGCTCGAGATCGTCGAAACTGCCATCGAAGAAGATGTGCAGGGCATCGCCATCACCAGTTACCAGGGCGGACACGTGGAGTTCTTTAAATACATGAAGGACCTGCTGGATCAGAATGGCTGCGGACATATCAAAATATTCGGCGGCGGCGGAGGTACCATCCTGCCCGAAGAGATAGCAGAACTCCATCAATATGGTATCTCGCGCATCTATAGTCCCGACGATGGCCGCAAGATGGGCCTCGAAGGAATGATCGAAGATGTGATCCGTCAGTGTGATACGCAGCTGAACGGTACCGGCGCATACGCATCCCCGTTACAGTTGAATGAATCCAAAGATATCCGTGTCATCGCCCGCCAGATCACCAACGCGGAGAATGGCATCGCACCGGAAAAACCGGCAGCGGTCAGCACAAAGAAGATCCCGGTCCTCGGTATCACCGGCACCGGTGGCGCGGGTAAATCATCTGTGACCGATGAACTGCTGCGACGTTACCTGCAGAATTTCACGGACAAGACCATCGCCGTTATTTCCGTGGATCCTTCCAAGAAAAAAACAGGCGGAGCATTGCTGGGCGACCGGATCCGCATGAATGCCGTTTCACATCCGCGGGCTTATATGCGCAGTCTGGCCACACGTGATGACAATACCGCACTCAGCTCTCATGTTCAGGAAGCGATCGATATCTGCAAAACAGCGGGCTTCGATTTCATCATCCTGGAAAGCGCGGGGGTCGGACAAAGCGATGCATCCATTCTGGATTATTGTGATATCAGTCTCTATGTGATGACGCCTGAATACGGCGCCGCATCACAACTGGAGAAGATCAATATGCTGGATTACGCGGACCTTATCTGCATCAATAAATTCGACAAAGCCGGCGCACTCGATGCACTGGCCGATGTCCGCAAGCAATACAAACGCAACCATCAGCTCTTCACCGCCAAAGATGCAGACCTGCCCATCATCGGCACCATGGCCAGCAAATTCAATGATGAAGGCGTGAACCATCTCTTTGAAATGATGCTGAAAAAGATCATCGAAAAGACAGGGGTCGATTTCGGAACCTATCATTTCAGCGAGACTGCCAGCGTTTCCCAGGCTATCATTCCGCCGGGTCGGGTGCGCTATCTCTCAGAGATCTCAGAAAATAGCCGTTACTATAACCAGCTTGTGAAAGAGCAGTGTGATATCGCTACAAAACTCTATCAGCTGGATGGAAGTCTGGCCATCCTGAAGGAAAAAGGGGATGCCTCCATCATTGCTGCACTCCAGGAGCAGATCACCTATTGGACGGAAAGACTGACACCGGTTGCCAAAAAGCTCATCACCAACTGGCCCAATAAAGTAAAAGAGTACCAGAAAGATTATTATGAATACACGGTGCGCGATAAAGTGATCCGTCAGGAAATGTTCACGCACAGTTTATCAGGTACACGCATCCCCAAAGTGGTATTGCCTGCATACAAGGACTGGGGCGACCTGCTCCGCTGGCAATCACAGGAGAATGTGCCCGGGCACTTCCCGTTCACCGCCGGTGTGTTCCCTTTGAAACGTGAAGGCGAAGATCCTACGCGGATGTTCGCGGGCGAAGGCGGACCGGAAAGGACGAACCGCCGCTTTCACTATGTAAGTGTCGATCAGCCGGCGAAACGTTTATCCACCGCATTCGACAGCGTGACCTTGTACGGCGAGGATCCCGATCAGCGTCCGGATATCTATGGTAAAGTTGGTAACAGCGGCGTGAGCATCGCCACAGTGGATGATGCCAAGAAATTATACAGTGGTTTCGATCTGTGCGATCCGCATACCAGTGTGTCCATGACCATCAACGGTCCGGCACCCGTCATCCTCGCCTTCTTCATGAACGCGGCGATCGATCAGCAATGTGAAAAATATATCATTGAAAATAACCTGCGCGATGAAGTGAACCGCATTATCTCTTCAAAATTCAAAGCGGGTGAAATGCCGGTCTATACCGGTGTGGATGGTAAGCCGGTCACCATGAGTGATGGTCAGGCCATTGGCTCATTGCCCAACGGTAACAACGGGCTGGGACTCAGGCTGCTCGGGCTTTCTGGTGCCGATGTATTGCCGGCTGATGTGTACGCGAAGATCAAAGCGCATGCGTTGAAACAGGTCAGGGGCACCGTACAAGCAGATATCCTGAAAGAAGATCAGGCGCAGAATACCTGCATCTTCTCTACTGAATTCGCGTTGAAACTGATGGGAGATGTGCAGGAATATTTCATCACCAATCAGGTCAGGAATTTTTACAGTGTCAGCATTTCCGGTTATCATATCGCGGAAGCGGGTGCGAATCCCATCACGCAACTTGCCTTCACGCTGGCGAACGGTTTCACGTTCGTGGAATATTATCTCAGTCGCGGAATGAACATCGACGATTTCGCCGCGAACCTTTCTTTCTTCTTCAGCAACGGCATGGATCCGGAATACAGTGTGATCGGTCGCGTAGCACGCCGCATCTGGGCCAAAGCCATGAAGTACAAATACAAGGCGAACAAACGCAGCCAGATGCTGAAGTACCATATTCAGACTTCCGGGCGCAGTCTGCACGCGCAGGAGATCGACTTCAATGATATCCGCACCACGTTGCAGGCATTGTACGCGATCTATGATAATTGCAATTCACTCCACACGAACGCATATGATGAAGCTATCACCACACCCACTGAAGAAAGTGTGAGAAGGGCGATGGCCATTCAGCTCATCATCAACCGCGAACTCGGGTCCGCCAAAACAGAGAATTTCATTCAGGGTTCGTTCGCTATCGAAGAACTGACCGACCTGGTGGAAGAAGCGGTGCTGACGGAATTTGACCGGCTGACCGAAAGAGGCGGTGTGCTCGGTGCCATGGAACGCATGTACCAGCGCAACAAGATCCAGGAAGAAAGTCTGTATTACGAACATCAGAAACATACCGGTGAATTACCGCTTATCGGCGTCAATACCTTCCTGAATAAAAAAGGCAGTCCGACCATCATTCCCGGTGAAGTCATCCGCAGTACCACGGAAGAGAAAGAGCAGCAGATCCGGAATCTGAGGGATTTCCAGCAGCGCAATGCCGAACGGTCGGCACAGATGCTGGATAAACTGAAAAAGACGGCCATTCAGAACGGGAATCTGTTCGCCGAACTGATGGAAACCGTGAAATACTGTTCCCTGGGCCAGATCACCCGGGCTTTGTATGAGGTGGGTGGTCAGTACCGCCGGAATATGTAAACAGGGCTAACCGGCCAATTTCAGTTAACTTCGTTCCTTTACAAACCCCGGGGCATTGCCCCAAAACCCGATATTTTGCGTTTTACAGAATTCAATTTTCATCCCCAGATATTAGAAGGAATCGAGGCTTCCGGTTACGAGAATGCGACTCCCGTTCAGGAACAGGTGATCCCGCCGATCATGCAGGGCCGCGATGTGATCGCATCCGCACAGACCGGTACAGGTAAGACCGCTGCATTTTTGCTGCCGGTCATGAACCGATTACTGGAGCATCATGTGGACGGACAGGTCCGTTGCCTGATCATCGTTCCCACCCGTGAACTGGCGATCCAGATATCCCAGCACATGGAGGGTCTTTCCTATTTCAGCAACCTCAGCTCCATCGCTGTATATGGCGGTAATGACGCGCAGAATTTCGTGGCCGAGAAAAAAGCATTGCAGCTCGGTGCCGATATCATCGTTTGTACACCCGGTCGCATGATCGCCCACCTGAACATGGGTTATGTGGACCTGAAAGGACTGGAGTTCCTGGTGCTGGATGAAGCGGACCGTATGCTGGATATGGGCTTTCAGGATGACATCAACCGTATCGTAAAAGTATTACCTGAAAAGAGACAGAATCTGCTGTTCTCCGCCACCATGCCGGAAAAGATCCGGTCATTGGCGAAGCGCATCCTGCATGATCCTGTTGAGATCAATATCGCCATTTCACGTCCCCCGGAAAAGATCGTACAGCGCGCGTATGTGGTGTACGAACCGCAGAAGTTGCCGCTGGTGAAGATCCTGCTGAAGAAAACGCCTTACCGTACGGCACTGGTGTTCTGCAGCCGCAAACAATCCGTGAAGCAATTAACGCGTGAATTGAAGCACGGTGGTTTCTCCGTTGGAGAGATCCACAGTGACCTTGAACAGGCACAGCGCGAAGAAGTGCTGAGCAGTTTCGCTAATGGACGTTTACCGGTACTGGTGGCAACGGATATCCTGAGCCGTGGTATCGATATCGATACGATCGACCTGGTCATCAATTATGATGTGCCGCATGATGGGGAGGATTATGTACACCGGATCGGACGTACCGCGCGTGCGGAAGCCGATGGTGCCGCATTCACCCTGATCAGTGATAAAGAACATACCCGTTTCGCCGCTATTGAAGCATTGTTGGGAAAAGAAGTGCCGAAAGAGCCGGTGCCGGAACAACTCGGGCCCGCACCAGCTTATCATCCGCGTCAGCGTGGAAGCGGCGGTGGAGGCGGAGGAGCAAGAGGTGGCCGTCCGGGCGGACAACGCGGTCATGGCGGTGGGGGAAGACCTCCCGGCAGAAGGTTCGACAGGAACCAACCACGCAAACAGGGATAATTCATTCTTCAGCATTACACTTTTGTATGCGCAAACTCAGTATCATACTCATTCTGGCGATCGCGGTCTATGGCTGCAGCCAGGGAAAATACAGTGCCACCAATAAGGCGTATAAGAAACAGGCGAAGGCATTCGCCAAAGTGATCTCAAAGTATCCGCTCAAAGATTCAGCAGCGAATACGGATTATGTGGGCACGACCAACTTCACGATGCGCAAGCCCAACTTCGTCATCATTCATCACACTGCGCAGAACAGTTGCGAGCAGACGTTGAAAACATTCACCCTGACCCGCACACAGGTGAGTGCACACTATGTCGTATGCCGTGACGGGATGGTGCATCACATGCTCAGCGATTACCTGCGCGCGCATCAGGCGGGCGTGAGCAAATGGGGTAACGCGACGGATATCAATTCACTCAGTATCGGCATCGAGATCGATAATAATGGATTCGAACCTTTTTCAGAAGCGCAGATCGCGGGTCTGATCGATCTGCTGGGCAGATTGAAAAGGGCTTACAATATTCCCGCAGCCAATTTCATCGGTCATGCGGACATCGCGCCGGGCCGCAAAGTGGATCCCAGTCGTTATTTCCCTTGGGAACGGCTGGCCAGGGCGGGTTATGGATTGTGGTATGATACGACCGCTGTGAATGTGCCCGAACATTTCGATCCTTATCAGGCTTTACGCATCATCGGTTATGATATTAAAAAACCGGAAGCGGCTTTACAGTCCTTCAAGATCCATTTCGTTTCCGCTGATTCTTCGAAAGTGATCACGGATGGGGAGAAAAAGATATTGTACGATCTCTCCCGCAAGTATCAGTAAGGTCAGTTGAGTTCCCCCGCCTTTTCATGGTCATCATATACATCGCGAAGATGTAAGAGGTCCGCTTTCAACTGCTGAAGGATCTTTCCATATTTCGGGTCCTTGTAAATATTATGCTGCTCGGCGGGGTCTTTTTGCAGATCATACATTTCCCATTCATTCACCGGATAGAAGTAGATGAGTTTATAGCGTTCACCGCGTATGCCGAGGTGCTGCAGTACGGTATGGTCGGCTGCATATTCATAGAAATGATAATAGAGCTCTTTACGGGGTAATGCTTTTTGAACACCGGTCATGACAGGTTTCAAACTCAGGCCCTGCATGCGTTCGGGGATCTTTGTGCCGGCCACATCCAGGAAGGTTTCCGCGTAATCGATATTCTGAACCATGGAAGTGTTGACCGATCCGGGTTTGATATGTCCGGGCCAGCGCATCATGAGTGGTGTGCGCATGGATACATCATACATCCATCGTTTGTCGAACCAGCCGTTCTGTCCGAGGTACATACCCTGATCGGAGGTGTAAATGACGAGTGTGTTATTGGTCAGGCCGTTCTTGTCGAGGTAATCCAGTACGCGTCCCACATTTTCGTCCACAGAAGCCACACAAGCCAGATAATCCTGCATGTACCACTGGTATTTGTATTTGAGTAATTCCTTGCCACGCAGGTGGAGATCCCTGATCAGTTTCCCTCTTTCCTCATAAATGGCTTTGATCTTGCTGCGGTCCGGCTCCGGGATGCGGTTAAAGATGGCGCGGTAATAAGTGATCTCAGCTGAATCCGGTTTCAGTTCAGGAATATCCATGAGATAGGCAGGATCTACTTTCAGATCGCTGCTCAGTTTCATGTCGTGCAGAATACTCATGGTCTGCAATCGCCATGCTGTGCCGTGTCCGGCCGTATCGGTGTAAAGTGTTGCCGGTTCGGGAAAATGTTTCGTGTGGAATTGTTCGATGTATTTCAGCGGTGCGAAGAAATAACGGTGCGGTGCTTTGTGATGCAATAAGAGCAGGAAAGGTTTTTGGGTGTCGCGGTGATCGAGCCAGTTGATCGCTTCATCGGTGATCACGTCGGTGGCATAACCATGGATGCGGCCGGTATCTCCTTTCATATTGATCATGGCGGGTTCGAAGTATTGACCTTGTCCGGGTAATATTTTCCAGTAATCGAATCCGGTGGGGTAGGATTGTAAATGCCACTTGCCGACGATGGCGGTCTGGTAGCCATCAGCCTGCAGCAGTTTGGGCATGGTGACCTGTGAGGAATCGAATCGTGTGCGGTTATCCTTCATGCCGTTCTTATGAGAGTGAAGCCCGGTCAATAATGTGGCGCGTGCGGGTCCGCAGATGGAATTGGCGACGAACGCGTTTTTGAACAGCATACCTTCATGGGCGATGCGGTCCATGTTCGGCGTGGAGATCAGTTCCTTTGAATACGCGCTGATGGCCTTCGCGTCATGGTCATCGCTCATGATGTAGATGATGTTGGGCCGTTGCTGGGCGGCGGCGGTTGCGGTGATGAGCAGGGAGATGATGAGTAGACGCATGGTTGAAGGTATTACGCAAATTAACGCAGTAAACACAGATTAGCGCGGATTAACACAGATTAGCACAGATTGGCTCAGATTGTCGCAGATGGGCGTGATGTTTGAAAAGCTGTCTGAAAAAGGATTTGTAAGGATTAAAGGATTGGGCGGATGGCATTCACTGCAACTTTTGGATTACGGGGTGATCTTAAATTCTTCCTGCTCATTCTTAGCACAAATCCCATCAATCCCGAAATCCTTACAAATCCTTGTTCAGACAATTACGCCATTCGTGATCCTGTTTGTGTTAATCCGCGCTAATCTGTGTTAATCCGTGTTATCGCATTTTATTTATTACGCCAGTCGAATAAATCAACACCTTGCTTTTGAGATATCTTCCCCTTTAAACGACCCATTCGTGAAAATTCGTACCCCTTCGTGTCCATTCGTGATCATAGTTCTGTGAAAATCCGTGCTAATCTGTGTTAATCCGTGTGATCACCTCCTCATTATCCTCCTTCCGCGTCCGTATCGTCTTCACCGGCCAGGCCTCCATCTCCGCTTCCGGGCACTCATATCCCAGGATTTTCGCCAGTGCTGCATCATGGAGTGAAACATCCAGCCACTCGTGCGCCAGTTCAGGGGTCAGGATCAGCGGCATACGACTGCTGTTCGCGCCACCGTTATGGATATGCGCCATGAGTGGATTGGCAGCGCGGGTGATGACGGAGAAAGTACCCACGAGTTCTCCTGTCTCTTTATCAGGAATGGGTGAATAGTTATAAAGTCCCGCGAAACAGAATACGGGTTGTTCTTTCAGATGAATGAAATAAGGGACTTTCTTTTTCAGTCCTGCATCATGGTGTTCAAAGAAGCCGGTGGTGAATACCAGGCAGCGCTGGTTGCGTAGCCGGTGCCAGACGGAGCGTTTGTCTTCAATGATCTTCTCACTGCGGGCATTGGCCATGCTGGTGCGGTACTCGCGTATCTTTTCCGGAGTGTTCATGTAATCGGCGATGAGTCCCCATTCAAAGAGTTGGATCTTATAGCCGTCCTCATTCACCACCACTGGCCAGCGGCAGAAGGTTTGGGCCACCTGGTGCCAGGTAGGTGTGAAGTGGATATCCGGAACGGTCTGGATCTTCAGGTAATCTGCGATCTGTTTGATGTTGCTGAAAAAACTCATGTCGTAGCACATACGCGGCCCGTTTCTATTTCATCCAAATGTACTTCCATCTGCTGATGCTTCCATAACAGGGAGAGATAAAGTTCGCCAAAACGGTCCTTGAGCGTCACTTTCAGTTTATCGGCCGGGGAGTAGTTCCAGTGCGGAAGTCGTTGTTGCACATACTGGCTGATCTTCCTTTTCAGGGTGTCGGATGCCTTCCATTCACCGGGCAACAGGTTGATATAGATCTTATATCCCGCGGGCTGCATAGCGGCTTTGAGTAAACGCTCCCGGTGTTCATCGTCGGCGCTGTTGTACAAACAACGGTAGCGGTCTTTGAACAGCAGCCGCATATGTCTTCTCGCCCGCTCTGCATCCACTTCATGATGGATATAATGCGTAAGTAATAATGGTATCGTTCCGGGCGGATCGAAGGATGAAAGTCCCCGCGGATAATATTGCCGCACCAGGAACATGGGCTGGCGGCACAGCGCAACCAGTATCTCCGGCGTCAACAGCACATATGGATTATATCGATTCATTTAGTTCAGTATTCAGTATACAGAAGTTTCCGGTTTACGCCTTGTAGCTTGCTGCTTATAGCTTGCAGCTATTTGATCTCGTACAACTCATCCCACCTTGTGGTGAACCTTTTGCTCCTTAACTCCTGCCGCATCTTCCAGTTGCGTTTGGTGCCGGAGGATGCGTATTTCAGTACATCATCACGCTGACTGAAATTGATATTGTCGATCCTGCATCAGTGCTTCATTGCGGGCGGGTGGTTCATTGC
>JAKPSI010000071.1 GCA_029555415.1 Bacteroidota bacterium
TTGGGGATCTTGTGGTAGGAAAGGATATAAAGATCGTCGTATATATTTTTCTGCTGCTGTAACAAGGTACTGACCACCTGTTTGAGCTCTTCAGGTGATTTGAAGCCCTTACGGGTGTTCGTAAAATTTTCAGTGATGGTCCGCACATCCAGCGTATCATGCCGGGTATCGAAAGCCGATAAATAATAAACATCCTGGGTGGTCACCTCCGGAGGTTTGTTGTTCCCACGGGTGGTAACGATCACTACAGTTCCTTTGATATTGATGAACCGTTGCTCACCGATCCGGGAAATATAGCCTGTAAAATAAGAGGTGTCGGGAAGAATGATATCGCCTTTTGCCGCTTTGCCATAACGGGTGATCGCGTAGGTGGAATCCGAATTTTTAGTGATATCAAGGGCTTCAATACCGAAAAAATCGCTGCCATCCTTTACGATACCGTACCAGTAGCCGATCAGGCTGCTGTCGATGGGTTCCACGGGTCCCTTTTCGAGGGGCACGGAAGATTCGTAAGGACAGGCATACAGCAAGAAGCTGATGGGTATCAGCCAAAGCGATTTTCTCATTGCCATAAGGCGGAAAAGATACGAATATTGGTGAAACTTAACGGCACACTGACTTGAAATGATGCCGGGCCTGCTTTTCAGCCATATTCATTAAAAAAACATATTAGCAAAATTTGTACGCCTGAAAAAAGGCCGGTCCCTGTTTCAGCGTTATTTTGCAGCCATGTTGCGTGATCGGAAAAAACCTGTCCTTTTTTTCTTTTTGACCCTGCTTACCGTTACCCGGCTGCTGGCCCAAGCGCCGGCACATCCTAAATTCTATTTCCGCAACCCACTGGATATTCCCATGAAGCTTGCAGCCAATTTCGGCGAGCTGCGACCCGATCACTGGCATATGGGTCTGGATATCCGCACCAATGCCAAAGAGATCCTGCCGGTTCATGCGGCTGCTGCGGGTTATATCGCGCATATCGGCGTCAGGCCGAACAGTTTCGGGCGTTTCATCATCATCAACCACCCGAACGGCCTCTCCACTTTATACGCGCACCTGAATGATTTTTATCCCGCATTGGAGCAATATGTAACGGATCAGCAATACCAGAAAGAGTCGTGGGCCATTGAGCTCGATCTGACAAAGAACCAGTTCCCGGTCAGTAAAGGGCAACTCATTGCCTACAGCGGCAATACAGGAGGCTCTGCCGGTCCGCATCTGCATTTCGAGATCTTCAATACGGCCACCAGTGAACGGTACAATCCTTTATTGTATGGTTTTGCAGTGGAAGACAAAACGCCTCCTGCATTACTTCGCCTCGCTTTATACGATCGTTCCAAAAGTATCTACGAACAATCGCCTCAGTATTTCTGGCTGAAGAACACCGATAGTGGTTATGTGATCCCCGGAAAACCATTGATCCGGACGGGACTGAAAAAAATCAGCTTCGCGATCCAGGCGGTGGACAGGATGTCACCAGGAGGAAGTAACGACGGCATTTTCCGAGCAGAAATGATGGCCGACAGTCAGCTGGTGTCCGGCTTCCGGCTCGATAGCATCGATTATGAAGAAACACTGTATGTGAATGCGCAGATGGATTACCGCGAACATTACAATGGCGGTCCTTACCTGCAGCATTTGTCCGCATTACCCGGAAATAAATGCAGGATCTATTATCCGGCCAATGCTTCGGGCATCCTTCAGCTTGAAGATACGGTGACACACCCTTTTACTATTACGGTTTGGGATACATATAACCGCAGATCGGTACTTTATTTTTCAGTACAGTTCGATGATAGTCTTCCTGCGCCCGCCGCATCTGCAACTGTATTACCTCAATTCATTCCGAATCAGATCAATCAGCTGGATAAACCAGATTGTCGTTTTTATCTCCCCGATCTCGCATTATATGATACGGTACCTGTGTTCTATTACCGCAGTAATGCCACGCAGGCCAACGCGGTCAGTGCCGCGCATCAATTGAACGAAGCGTCCATTCCTTTGCAGGAAAAGATGACGGTTCGCATCCGTCCTGATCGTCAGATACCGGAAGCATTAAAGGAAAAACTGGTCATGCAACGAAACTGGCGTGGCGACAGAACGGTGCAGAAGGTGCAGTGGCAGCAGGATTGGATGACGGGACGGTTCGGCGATTTCGGCGTATTCCAGGTCTTCCATGATACGATCCCTCCGGTGCTGGCAGATATCAGTAATAATGATACAGCGGATCTCAGTGCTGTCAAACAACTGAGCTTATTGCCTTCCGATAATTTTCAGGTGATCCGGAATTTCCGCGCTACGCTTGACGGTGAATGGATCCGCTTCACGAATGATAAGGGTGCATATTTTATATATGTATTTGATGAGCGATGCCCATTTGGTGTGCATGAATTGAAAGTGTCCGTTGAAGATGCGGTGGGCAATGCAACAACCCGGACATACTGGTTCAGAAGGAATCCCTATACACCACCACCGAAGAAAAAATATGTGCAGAAGAAAAAGAAACCAGTTGCACATCATCCGGTGAAAAAGAAGAAATAACGATCATGGTTACCCTTAAAGAAGGCGATAAAGTGCCTGCATTCAGTGGTACGGACGCTGAAGGAAAGAAGATCTCATCCGCTGGTCTTAAAGGAAAGAAATACATCCTCTATTTCTATCCGCAGGATGGAACGCCCACCTGTACGGTTCAGGCCTGCAACCTGCGGGATAATTTTTCGCAATTGCGGAAAGCAGGCTGGGAGGTCATTGGTATCAGCCCGGATGATGCAAAAAAGCACGGGAAATTCATTGCGAAACACGAGCTGCCCTTCCCGCTTATCGCGGACACGGATCATACGATCCTCAATACATTCGGTGTCTGGGACAAGAAGAAACTCTATGGCCGAGAATACATGGGCGTTTTGCGCACCACCTTCCTGGTGGATGAAAAAGGAGTGATCCGCAAGATCTTCCTCAAGCCCCGCTCCGCGGATCATTCCGGTGAGATCCTGGCTGCACTGGGTTAACGTACAGGC
>JAKPSI010000078.1 GCA_029555415.1 Bacteroidota bacterium
TTTCCGGGCCGGTCGATTTCAACCTTCCGGCACCTGACTATTAAATTTTCCGGGTGCGTTTTTAGGATCAGGATGAAAAAAAAAGGATCTTCTTCTCCAAAACGAATATTTTTTTGAAAAAATTAGTTCCTGATTATAAAAGAATTATGACGGTTCTGTAGTATTACTACGATATTGAACGTAGATTTTCTATTGCAAGTACGTATTTCGGACAGTATTTTCGAGTCGTATTTAATCCATACCTCTTGATGAAATCACTATAAGCTTTGTACGTTCTGTACAGGTAGTTTTCCATCAAAAGACGGGTTAAATCAACAGGAACAGTCCCTGTAATGCAAGTACTGCGAGAAATCCTATCTATCCGGTGAAAGATCATTCAGAAACAAAAACCCGTTTTTATGAAAATGATTTTTACCCTTCCGAAAACTGTACGCAAAGCTCTTTTTATCCTGTTCGTAGTTGTTGTTGCAAGACCCGCTAAAGCCCACGGCCAGATCTGCTCAAACCCTTCTACGATCATTTATGGCCTCACCAATACCGGTGCCATTTACCCGATCAACGTGTCCACAGGTGCGGTCGGTACCCCTGTCAAGAATGCAACTTACAGCGGCAATGCCGTCAACAAAGCCAATTGTCTGGCTTATAATAATACCAATGGTAAATTCTATTACTTCAAAAGGAATGTCGGTTCCGCTCCTCAGGAATTCGTTTGTTATGACCCCGCGCTGAATACAGTGACCGTGCTGGCTGCCAGCACCTGTTCCGCTGAAGCCCATACCGGTTGCATCACAGCCGACGGAAAGGGCTATTATACCATCGATACCAACGGTGAACTGGATTATTACAGCATCCAGAGCAATACCTGGACAAATATCACTTCCAATTTCAGGGACTTGAGTAACACGGATGTGACCGCGGTGATCAAAACACAAAGTGCCGGTGACATCGCTTTCGATGGTTTAGGCAATCTTTGGATCGTTACATCCAACGCAACTAATTTCGGTATGTACAAGCTCAGCGCGCCGGTGCCGACCACCGCTACCGCAACGATCACTGTTAAAAAAGTGATCGATCCCAGCCGTGCCACGCCGAGCGGTAACAATATCGCTGGTATCGCTTTCAACCCTTCCGGTCAGATCTTCCTGTCCACCATCAATGACGACCGCCTCTATCGCCTCGAGAATAACCTGACCACCACATTCCTGGGTACATTTTCACTGACCAATGTGGGTAACGACCTTACCTCCTGCTCTTTCCCGCTGGGTGTATTACCCGTGACCTGGATCAGCTTCAATGCATTCAAGTCCGGCGATGATATTTCCCTGCTCACCTGGGAAGCTATTGAAGAAGGTACGGTTGACTATACCGTTCAGCACAGTACCGATGGCCAGAACTGGGAAGACCTGTCTGTGATCCATCAGCAATACCACAACTCAGAGATCCATAAATACAATTACACGCACCGTGTATCCGGCGCCGGAAAACATTATTACCGCGTCAAGATGAATAACGATGCCAAGAACATGACTTCCACTGCGGTCAAGACACTTGATTTCAACGGACCCTCCTTCGCACTCAGCATTTGGCCGAACCCTGCTACGGACCAGATCTCGGTGAAAAGCACCCAGACCAACATTGAAAGGGTCAGGATATTCGACCTTTCCGGTAAAATGGTGACCGAGAAAAAGACTTCGGGCATGACCGTGGCCGTTTCATTGGCCGGACTCCAGAAAGGCACTTATATCATCCACTCCACCCTGGCGGATGGCAGTACCCTTAATCAGAAATTCGTCAAACAATAACATAGGAAAACTTATTTTTAAAAGGGCACCGGACTAAGATCCGGGGCCCTTTTTTATAAAATACAGACCAGACAGCTTCATTGAAAACCAGCACGTTATATTAAAAACAAGCAAACTGAGTTTAGAAAATCATTTGCAATTTTAATTTTAATCAATTCCTGCAATCATTTAATAAACAATTAATTAGTGTAAATCTTTTATTGCATATTATGATATTCACAGAAATTTTACACGGCTACCCCTCCTGTTTTCTGTAAATTTGTATTTCACTTCTTCCCCATTTTATTCTTCCCGTTATACTGTTTGAATACCTGTAAACCGGCATTGGCCGGAAGTGAGTAATGTTTTAAAAAAAGGGAGGCCTTATGTATACCTATGATCTGTTAGAAAAAGGATGCTATTATCTGATCAAAGAAAAAGAGGATGCGCCTATCGCGCTGATCAGAATAGCCGTGCAAACAGACCAGTGTCTGTTCATCCAGCGGTTCGACCAACCCATGTCCACAGCCTGGAAGCTGAAAAAGGACGGTCTTTTTGATATCATTGAATGCCTGAGTGATGAGGCGGTCAGGAACTGGGAACAGGAGTACCAGGACAGCCAGGACGCTTATTACGAAGGGGACGACGAAGAATAAAGACCCGTTCATACTTTTTCAGGGATCCGGATTTTCAAATCAGTTATTTTAGTCCACCTAAATAACCTGCCATGAATATCCGGATTCGTTTTTCTATCCTGTTGCTGGTGCTGAGCAGCAGTTTTTCTTTACAAGCCCAGAACACTAATCAAGCAAATGCCACGGAGTCATTACCGGCCGACTATCTCCCGGCCTCTTTCCACGCCGGCCGCAGGGAAGCGCTCCGGGCCTTGATGCCGGAGAAGTCCGTCATGCTTGTTCTCGCTTACCCGACACGCACTTTCTCCAACGACGTGGATTACTTTTATCATGCCAATCCGGATATGTACTATTTCTCCGGCTACAAGGAACCCCATTCACTACTGCTCATATTCAAGGAACCACAGACCGATTCAACCGGCAAGACCTATTCGGAACTACTCTTTGTTCAGAAAAGGAACGCGCAGGCGGAACAATGGACCGGCCGCCGGCTTGGTACGGAAGGCGCCGGTACAAAACTCGGTATTACGGCTTCATTCAACGGTGAAGCATTTAAGGATTTCTCCATCGATTTCAGCAAATTCAATAAGATCATCTATGACCGTTTTCCGGCAGATGTGCCCAATGGCAGTGACAAGGCAGACCTGTTCGACCTGATCCAGCAATTCAAACAAAAAGCAGGTGTGCCGGAGAGTCTGGCCGGACAAACCCGCTTCGATACCCGCCTGTACCGCGAGCTGACCGGCAAACTCCGCGAGATCAAAACTCCGGAAGAAATGGTGCTGCTGCGTAAAGCGGTTGAGATCTCCTGTCAGGGACAGAATGAAGTGATGAAAGCCATGCGTCCTGATATGAGTGAGCTGGAGATCCAGGGCCTGCATGAGTACGTTCATAAAAAATATGGTGCGGAAGAAGTGGGTTATGGTTCGATCATCGGAGCCGGTGAGAACGGCTGTGTGCTGCATTATGAAGAGAACACGAAAACAAGGATCGGCAATTCAATGGTGCTGATGGATGTGGGCGCGGAATACCATGGTTATACGGCTGACGTGACCCGGACCGTTCCCGCCAGTGGTAAATTTTCAGCTGAAGAAAAGATCATCTACAATCTGGTATATGAAGCACAGGAAGCCGCATTCAAAAAACTGAAGGATGGTGCCAGCTGGAGCGACGCCGGTACAGCCGCCCGAGAAGTGCTGGCGGATGGGCTGCTGAAGAATGGGATCATCAAGGATAAGAAAGAAGTGGGTAAATATTATCCGCATGGGCTCTCCCATCACATCGGTCTGGATGTGCATGACCGCGGCACATCCCAGGTACTGAAAAAAGATATGGTCATCACGATCGAGCCCGGCATCTACATTCCGGAAGGAAGCAACTGTGATAAAAAATGGTGGGGCATCGCGGTACGCATTGAAGATGACGCGCTGATCACACAGAATGGATATGAACTGCTCTCCGCATGGGCTCCGCGTAAAGCGGAAGATGTGGAAAAGATGGTTTCACAGAAAAGCGCGGTAGACGATTTCAAACTCGCTCCCTTACACACCACCCCTAAAAAAGCATTCTGAAAAACCTATTGAATAAAAAAAAACCTCCGTCAAATACGGAGGTTTTTTTGTTGAAATGATATGCAAAGGATCAATAGATCTCTTTTCTTCTCAGTTCCATCAGGAATGAAGGAGCGCCTGTTGCATCAAAGCCTTCATACTTGATGAGTCCGAAGTTCCGGGCATAATAACTTTTGCCGGAACCCACAATACTGGTGATATCCTGCCAGGTACCCGGGGCCACCTGCTGTTCATACTTTTCTTCCACCACGATCACATTGGTATAGTTCACGGTTCCGAGCGAAGTTGTAACCGAAATGGGAACATCCTTTTGAAGGATGGTATAACTGAGGCGGAGGGTCAGTGGTGTCGGGCTACCGCCCGTCGGCGTAAAGGTTCCGGCGAAACCGGCCGACTTCCAGTTAGTACCCACAGGCACATTATCCTTCACCATGATGTACTCACCCCAGGAGGGCGCATCATATCCGAAGAAAGTACCTGCATCGAAATACTCATAATAATCTCCGCCTGATTTTCTGTAATAGCCGGATGAGTCAAACCCCGTTCCGTCATTGGCCAGGAATATCGTATAAACGTTTCCAATTGCGGAGTGCGTCTGGGAAATAGCCTTACGGATCACCGTATCACCGGGAGCCGCCAGATCATCGAATTCATAACTCCAGTTACTGTTGGTCGTGCGCGGGAAATAATCAGAGACCGGTGCCGCTGCCACATTCACCACGAATGTGCAGGAACTGGTGCCGTACGTTACGGTAAAAGTTTGCGCACCTGCTGTTGTCGGTGTGCCGGTTCCATTCAGGGAAATGGTATTCGCTCCCGTAGTGGCAAAGCTGCCTGTTCCGGAGAAACTGAATCCTGTAACGGTATTGGAAGAGATCGTATATGTTCCGATCGTAGTGACATTCACCTGGACGGAAACGTTGTTAGCAGCTATCAATGCGGTACCTACGGTATAAGTTCCATTCACCGTTGAAGGTGTACAGGCACCGCCTGCAGCACCCAGTGTACCTGCGGATGCCGTGGAAACCGGGATCACAAAACTACAGTTTGAGGACCCGGCAGTAACCGGAATGGTATTATTGCCACCTGTAGTGGGCGTTCCGCTTCCAGCCAGTGTCACATTCTGTACACCGGTCGCAGCGAACGTACCACTTGCAGTGAACGTCATGCCCCCTGTTGCAGTTGTAGTGATAGTATAAGTGCCGATCGTTGTTACATTCACACTTAATGTTACCGTATTGGATGCTGTAAGCGCCGCTCCCAATGTGTAAGTCCCTCCGATCGTTGCACTGCTGCAACCACCCGGACTACCTGCCAGTGAAAACACAGCGGGTCCGCCGGAACCTGCAGGCAATACCGTAACAGGCACTGAACAACTGCTGGTATCATAGTGGACAATGAAATTATTCACCCCGGCACCGAGTGGTGTTCCTATACCTTTCAGGGTCACGGTATTCGTTCCGTTCGTTGTGAATATCCCGCTGGTACGGAAGAAATAACCATTCACCGTATCTGTATATATCAGATAGTTACCCGTCTTGGTCACATTCACATCAACCGTCAGTGTATTCGTTGTGGTGATCAGGGCGGTACCGGCTTCGTAGGTTCCATTCACCGTTTTGGGTAAACAATCACCGGATACATCCGACTTCAGGCTACCGACTGAAGGATTATCACCCGTTTCCGTACTCACTTCTTTCTGGCAGGCATTCATGATCACGATACCCGTCAGTAATATCAAAAGGATCTGTTTCTTCATGCAGGATTTTTTCAGGTCACAAAATAAGTTATTTTCCGGAGCAGGCTGCAGCTTCAGGTTCAGAAGGTCAGCCTTTTCGGGCTGTTCCGCTGCAAGAATGATACCGTATTATCAGCGCGGGAAGATAACCCGAAAACGGCTTACTTTGCAGCCTGATACCGGTCCCCTGCGGTAATCGGAAACATCAATACCTGCGTTGCGTCCTCTTAGAAATATAAACACCCTGCTCGCTGCCTGCATGCTGATCTTTCTGCTCAGTACCTGCCGCCGTGAATATTCCACAGAGGGGGGCATCTATACCACAGCATGTCTGAACGATTATACGGCCAGCTGCAAACTGCTGAAGATCGAATATACCGCTAACGGTGTACTGGGTGCAGACAATACGGCCGACTTTACCTACACCGGCAATCAACTGACAAAGGCCACTGATAACATTTCAACCAGGACTTTCACCTGGCAGGCCGGCCTCATCGTGAAGATCGAATACCGGGATGCCGGCACCAATTTCCGCCAGTACACCGAAACGATAGGCTATGTGAAGGTCAATAATGAATGGAAGATCTCCGTGATCAAAAAAGCGATCCTGAACCAGCCTCCCGGGGTCGATACGATCCGGATTTCTTATAATTACAACAGCAACGGAAGGCTGACCCGCAAAACCCTGGAAAGGAAAATATGGAGAAGCGGGGTCTGGACACCGCAGGCGACCATTGATTTTGACTACAACAGTGACGGTAATATTTATCAGGTCCGGGCCAGTGACCTGACCGTGAATCCATCAACGACCCGTACCATTCCGCTGACATGGTCCGGTAATTGCAATACCTGGCTGAAAGTATTCCCGCTGATCGAACTGGTGGATTATGAAGCCCGGGATGAAATGGGTGGCCTCTCCCCTGTTTTCTTTTCACGATTGTTCGCTGCAACCACGAACGGTCTTTTCACGACTTTTACACTGAACAGCAGCCATGCCGTTCAGAAATATTATCAGGATAATAAACTGATCGCAACTTATACTTATGATTGTCCCTGACAACAAACAAAAAAACCGATTTATGAATTGGATCTATGCCTTCGCCCTGCTCGCTTTTACTGTATCCTGTAAAGCTCAGGACCCCACCGTTAAACTCAACCCTGATCAGTTCGAAGAAGGTATGAAAGCAGCCGGTGTGCAGTTACTCGATGTCAGGACCGCGAAAGAATTCAATGGAGGGCATCTGAAGAATGCGCTTTGGGCGGACTGGACGGATAAAAAGGAATTCAACCGCCGGATCCAATCCGTGGATAAAGACAGACCCGTTTATGTGTATTGCCTTTCCGGTGGCCGGAGTGCTGCGGCCGCTGCCTGGATGCGGGAAAATGGATTCACAAAAGTGATGGAACTGCAAGGCGGGATCAATGCATGGAAAGGCAGCAGTAAGCCGATGGAAGGACAAACACCCGTTAAACAAATGACCGTTGATGAATACTGGGCTTCCATTCCCAAAGACAAGATCACGCTGGTGGATGTAGGCGCTGCCTGGTGTCCGCCCTGTGTGAAGATGGAACCGGTGCTGGAACAACTGAAGAACGATAAGTCGGTCAGCTTTACTTTCGTGAAAGTGGATGCCGGTGTACATACCGATGTACTGAAAGCACTGGGTGTGGAACCGCTTCCGGTATTCATTGTTTATAAGAACGGTAAAGAATCCTGGAGAAAAGAAGGACTCACGACCTTTGAAGAACTGAAAGACCAACTCAAATAATTTCATACATCATACATGCGGAATACTGCCCTGCTTTTTATCTCGATCTTCTTTACCCTGACCGGTCATGCACAGAAAGCCACGGCAGATGTGCAGGTGCTCAGCAATGGGACCAAAACCTCGTTGCGCGGATTGAGTGTGGTGACCGACAATATCATTTGGGTCAGTGGCAGTAACGGTACCGTGGGCCGAAGTATGAATGGCGGCAAGAACTGGACCTGGATGACCGTCAAAGGGTTTGAGAAGAATGATTTCCGTGATATTGAAGCATTCGATGCTACAACCGCCGTGATCATGTCCGTTGCCGAGCCGGCTTATATCCTTAAAACAAATGACGCAGGCGCCACCTGGAAAGTGGTGTATGAGAACAAATCAAAAGGCATGTTCCTGGACGCGATGGAATTCTGGAATCGCGAAGCAGGCATCGTGATCGGTGACCCTGTCGATGGCAGGTTCTTCATCACCCGTACATTCGACAATGGCAGCACCTGGCATGATATCCCATTTGAAAAAAGACCGCTGGCAGACAGTGGCGAAGCCTGTTTCGCGGCAAGCGGCACCAATGTACGGGCGCTCGACCGGGATGAAGCGGTGTTCGTAAGCGGCGGACTGCGTTCTGAATTATATATCCGTGATCAGCGCACAACGCTTCCCGTCATTCAGGGAAAAGAAACCACAGGTGCAAATTCCATTGCGGTTTGGGACCGTTATAAAGCACATGGTGCCAAAAGTTTCGTGATCACGGGCGGGGATTTCAATGCGGACTCTTCATCTGAAAAGAATTGTTTCTACTCCCATGATAATGGTAAGACCTGGCACGCGCCTGCGACCCCTCCTCATGGATACCGCAGTTGTGTGGAATACCTGTACAGTAAAATGGAACTGGTGAGTTGCGGACTGACCGGCGTAGATTATTCCGGTGATGGTGGTGTGAACTGGAAATGGGTCAGCAAAGAAAGCTTCCACGTCTGCCGCAAAGCTAAAGCAGGCACTGCTGTTTTCTTTGCAGGGAATAACGGGAGGATCGGGAAGCTGATCTGGAAACCCTGAAGAAAGTTTTGAATTTTGAGTTTTGAATGGCCGAACCTCAAACCTATTACCTCTTACCTTTTACCTTTTACCTCTCACATCTCACCTGTTCTCCATTATCCATTATCAACTATCAATTATAAATTATAAATTCTTCAATATTTCTTTAATATCCGGCCGCTTCCTGTAATCACTGTCAAAGAAACGATACGTGATATTACTTTCCTTATCGATGATGTACACAGCCGGAACAGGCAGGTATTTCCCATTGGTGCCATTATTGTCCTCGATGTCAATACCCGCATTACGGTAACGCGTAACCGTATTCTCAGGAACTTCAAAATCCACATCATAGGCTTTCATGATCTTCAGTTTCTCATCACAGATGATAGAGAAGGTCGCACCTGTCTTTTCCACGGTCTTCGTGATGTTATCCGGCTTTTCAGGGGTCACAGCAACGAGTGTGGCGCCTTTTCCAATGATCAGTTGCAGCGAATCCTCCAGCTTTTTCAGTTCGCGGTTACAATAAGGGCACCATTGCCCCCTGTAAAACACCAGCACGACTTTGCCATTCTTTAGCAGGTCTTTCAGCCGTATCTCATTCCCCCGCTGATCCTTTGCCTTGAAATCAGGCGCTTTCGAACCAATAAAAAGTCCTTCAGGCGCTTCCTGTGCACTTGCAGAAAGGACGCCGAAAAGGAGAATAGCGAGCGTAAAAAAGGTTTTCATATAACTAAAGTAAAAAATATATTCCTGTTCAAAAGAAATGGGTTTTGACAAGCGGATACCTTAACAAAACATTATTTCATTATTTTTGCAGGACCTGACGCACACAAAACGATTGCAAAACACACACCAAACCTTAACCTAAACCGAAGGAAATGCCAACAAATCATAACGGTAAGTACTTAAGTAACCTGATCGTCACCTTCACAACCGTTACAGCCGGTATCTTCATTATCCTCTACGCCGTTTTCAATAAAGCCAGAGAAGGAGAATGGTATTTCTGGGCGGTACTTTCCGCATTCCTGATCAATGTTGGTTTATACTCTCTGCTGAATGCTGTGGTCCACAAAGTAAAAGCCGATTTTATCCGCAAGCAAAGGAGCCGCGACAGCAGCCGTTCCGGTATGGAAGGCTGATCTACCCGAATCTTTTCGTGAACATAAAATACACTGCGCCGATCAGGAACAGGAAACTGACCCCGTATCTCCAGTGCAGTGGTTCTTTCAGGTACAACACCGCGAAGAACGCAAACACGATCAGTGTGATCACTTCCTGGATCACTTTCAGCTGAAAGCCTGAAAACCCTTTCGCAAATCCATGCCGGTTGGCCGGCACCATCAGACAATACTCAAAGAACGCGATCAGCCAGCTCAGCAGGATCGCCTTCCATAAAGGCCACCCCTGCTGCTTCAGGTGATAATACCAGGCAAAGGTCATGAACACATTCGAGGCGATTAGTAACAGGATGGTTTGCATGATCTTGTTTTTTATCTTACAATAGGTTCCGGAGTAAAATTAATGACTTTCATGTCTGAGAACGAGGCCTCTCATTACGAGTAATAGACCCCTCCTGCGTCGGGATGACAGGCATCCTTTTTTTTGTCACACCTGCCTGCCGGCAGGCAGGTAGGCACATAGGCCACATAGCAATACACACATAGTTTCTTTGATGATGCCTGTCATGCCGAGGGACGAGGCATCTAAATCCCGTTAAAAGATCCCTCCTGCATCGGGATGACTGGCATTTGCATTTTTTTTGAAATCTAAATGCGGACGCGTAAAAAGTATATCCTGCCTTAACTCTACGGCAATAAAAAAAGGTCCCGCGGGGGACCTTTAGAATCTATTCATTGAAAGGATCAATTCTGATTCTGCTGCAGATTACGGAAGTCCACACTCACCAGTTTACTCACACCTGGCTCCTGCATCGTTACCCCATAGATCACATCCACCGTACTCATCGTCATTTTATTGTGCGTAACGATGATGAACTGTGAATTCTCACTGAAGCGGCGGATCATGTTCGTGAACTTGCCCACGTTTGCATCATCCAGCGGGGCATCCACCTCATCCAGGATACAGAACGGAGCGGGTTTGATCAGGTAGATCGCGAACAGCAGGGCCGTTGCGGTGAGTGTCCTTTCTCCGCCACTCAGCTGTGTCAGGGATGACGGACGTTTGCCCTTAGGTTTCGCGATCACGTCAATTCCGCTCTCAGCAAGGTTTTCAGGATTATCGAGTACCAGATCGCACTGGTCATCATCCGTGAACAGGGTCTTGAACACTTTCTGGAAGTGATCACGCACCAGATGGAATGTTTCCAGGAATTTCTGGTTCGCGGTCGCTTCCACTTCTTCGATCGTTTTGAGCAGACTCTCCTTGGCCGTGACCAGGTCACCTTTCTGCTCCACGATGAAGTCATAACGTTTCTTCATCTCAGTGAACGCTTCAATAGCGGTCGGGTTCACTTCACCCAGGTTCTCCAGACGTTTCTTCATCCTGTCCACTTTCTCCTGCAGTTCTTCCGCAGGTACTTCACTGGAACGCGCTTCACCAAGGATATCTTCCAGATTGATGCGGAACTCCACATTCAAACGTTCTTTCATACCTGCCAGACCGAGCTTCAGTTCATTCAGTCTGTCTTTGATCTCCGCCAGCAGATGCTCTACCTGTTCTTTCTCTTTCACTTTATGGCGGATCTCACTCTCCTTCTCACCCAGTTGGTTCCGGAGATTATAATAAGCCTGATCAGCCTCGTTCAGTTGTTTCTCTTCTTCTTCTTTCCTTCTCAGCAGTTCCAGCAAACCTTCTTCGGTGGTGTGCTGTGTAGCCGCTGACTGTTCGATGCTCTGTGACGTTTCCGCCAACTGAGCTGTATTCTGTTCGATCTGACGACGCAGATCGTTCAGTTGATTATTCTTGAATTCCAGTTCCTGACGCAGTCCCGCGATCTTGCTCTGCTGGCGCGTCACCTGCAGATTGAAATCATTGTACTGGCGGGAAGCTTCATTGTACTGTCCGTCAGATTCACGGAATGAATTCTCAGATTCTGTTAAACGCAGTACATGTGCCTGCAACAGTCCGTTGAATTCCACCAGCTGATTGCGTACACCTTCTACAGAAGAAAGCGTTTGCTGCAACTGATGATTCAGCTCTTCCAGCCTGGAATGGCTGCTCACCTGCATGCCATGGAGATTCTCCAGTTTGTTATGCAGTGCGAATACCTGGTTGGTCAGTTGCTGGATCTCACGCTCCGTTTCACGGATGGTGTTCTCGCGCAGGTCTTCATTGAAAGCGATCACTTCATTGTGACGCGCCTGGATCTCAGAACGCAGGTTCTCAACGATCGCGGCCTGAACGGCGATCTCTTCCTGCAGTTTCTCGAGGTTCTTCAGACGACCGATCTTCTTGCCTTCGATCAGTCCGACACTACCACCGGTGAGTGAATATTTTCCTTTAACGTATTTACCATGTTTCTCTATTAGCACAAAACCATTGCTGTTCTGCAACACTTCGTCATTGTCGGCGATGTACACATTGCTCAGCAGATGCTCTGCCAGTTTGCGGTAACGCTCTTCCACTTCCACCACGGAAAGTGCCGGGATGGCGCCTTCCGGATGATGACCACTCACACTGGCCGCATTCTCATTCACTTTATCCAGCAGGAAGAAGTTCGCTTTACCTTTCTTGTTCTCATCCAGAAGATTCACCGCCTGCAGACCTTCCTGCAGGTTGTTCACTACATAATAGCTCAGATAAGGCTCCAGTACGTTCTCCAGCGCGGTACGGTATTCTTCATTCACGTACAGGATATCGGAAAGGATCGGCGAAGTATGGCTCCAGGCGGCATTGCCGTGCAGGAACTTCACACTGTCGGGATACCCTTCCATGGAATCGATCATGCTTTTCAGCAGATCGTGTTCATTCTTCTTTGAGTCCAGTTTACGGTTCTCGTCAGCCAGATTATTGCGCAGACCATCCAGGATCGATTGCGTTTGCAGGATCTGCTCTTTGGTATTTTCCTGATGATGCTGGAGTTGTTCCAGGTCCACTTTTTTGATCTGCAGTTCTTTTTCTTTCAGGATCCTGTCCTCATCCAGTGTATGACGTTGTTCATCACGTTGTTTGCGTTCTTCTTCGATCTGTGAGATGACACGCTGCAGGTTCTGTGCGGAAGTATCGGCTACGGCTACTTTCTTCTCGGCATCGAACTGACTGCGCTGGATCTGCTGGTATTCACTGCGGAGGTCTTCCAGATGTTTTCTCTTTTCATCCAGCACATTGCGTTTGGCGTCCACTTCCCCACGCAGCTGCTGCAGCTGTTCATTCAGGCCGTTCAGGTTCTTATCTTCTTCTTCCAGTTGCAGATTGGTGAACCCGATGCTTTCTTCAATGCCGCGCTGATTGCCTTCTGCTTGTTGCAGGAAGTTCTGCAGACTGGTCTGCTTTTCATTCAGGTGTTCGAGGCGTTGCGCGCCGAGGTTCTTTTCATTCTCACGGATACGCACCTGCTGAAGGATGTCATTGAATGCATGCTGCATGGATTGCAGGGCACGCTCCTTCTCGATGAAGGCGGCTTTCTCCTGTTCCAGTACGGCTTCTTCCTGTGCGATCTCCGCTTCCATGCGGATGCGTTTATCCGTTTCAGCGTCCTGCTGTTCGTTCAGTTCCTTGTAGGTGATATTGAAACCTTCGAGTGCAGCTTTCGCGAGTTCAATGCTGATCTCGCGGTATTCTTTCTTGATCTCGTGATATTTCTCTGCTTTCTTCGCCTGACTTTCGAGCGTTTTCAACTGGTTGTTGATCTCGAACAGCAGGTCTTCGATACGTGCTAAGTCCTGCTCAGTAGCATCCAGTTTCAGGCGCGCTTCTTTCTTACGTGTTTTGTAGATGGAAATACCGGCAGCCTGTTCCAGCATGCGGCGGCGACTGTTGTCCTTATCCTTGATGAGGTCATCCACCATACCCAGCTCGATGATCGCGTAACTGTCGGTGCTCACACCGGTGTCCATGAACAGATTCTGGATATCCTTCAAACGGCATTGTACGTCGTTGAGACGGTATTCGCTTTCGCCGCTTTTATAGAACTTACGTGTGATGGTCACCGTGCTGAATTCGGTCGGCAGCAGGTTCTTGGTATTCTCGAATGTGAGACTTACTTCGGCCAATCCGGAAGCGGAGCGTGTTTTGGAACCGTTGAAGACGAGACTGTCCAGATTCTCACTCCGGAGGTGACTGATCTTCTGTTCCCCGATCACCCAGCGGATACTGTCCACGATGTTGGATTTACCACAACCGTTCGGTCCCACGATACCAGTGATATTGTCGTCAAAATTCACGATCGTCTTGTCGGCAAAGCTCTTGAAGCCCTTGATCTCTAAACTTTTTAATCGCACTTTATTCAGTATTTAATCAGCGGCGAATATAAGGCAATGGCATCGAAAAATGCCTGCGAAAAAATTAGAATTGTGAACAAGATGTGGTTAAAAATCAATGGAATTACTTGCGCCGGGGAGGCCGGCACGGAGATCGTTTGAAAAGCCGCTACGGGTCACAAAAAATGCCTTTTCCGGAGCCATTTCCGGAGCAGGTCCATCCATTTAACAGGGGAAGTGGGATTATTCATTCCGAAGCCATGACCGCCTTTTTCGAATGTGTATAATTCGCCCTGAATGCGATACTTGACCAGTGCGTGCAGATAGGACTCGCTATTGCCTACCGGAACCGCATCATCATCCCGGGCATGCACCAGAAAGGCAGGTGGCGTGGAGGGGTCGACCTGCAACTCATTTGAAAAAAACTGTATATCATCGGCTGAAGGCTCAGCCCCGATAAGGTTTTGCCGGCTGCCGCGGTGTGTGAGGCTGTCGGTGAAACTGACCACCGGATAAATGAGAATGGAGAAATCCGGGCGTAGTGATACGCTGTCCGGGTTATCGATGTAGTCTTTCAGGAAATGGGTGGATGCCGTGGCTGCCAGATGTCCGCCTGCTGAAAAGCCCATAATGCCGACCTTATGCGGATCGAGCTTCCACTCCGCTGCATGTTGCCTGACCAGCTGGATCGCACGCTGCGCATCCTGGAGCGGACCGAATCGCGGATCCTGCATGTTCGAGGTATCCGGTAATCGGTATTTGAGGACAATGGCGGTGATGCCCCATTCATTGAAAACCTTTGCCACATCCGCGCCTTCATGGCCTGCGGCAAGGCCTCCGTAGCCACCGCCCGGACAGATGATCACTGATGTGCCATTCGCTTTTCTTACGGGAGGCCGGTATATCGTGATACCCGGAATGGAAACTTTTGTGATGAAGAGGATCCCGCCATTCACCGCTGATGTTTCAAGATCAGGAGCGGGTTTGCTGTTGGGAATGGAAGTATAGAGGGGCAAGG
Source organism: Bacteroidota bacterium (assembly GCA_029555415.1). Taxonomy (GTDB): domain Bacteria; phylum Bacteroidota; class Bacteroidia; order Chitinophagales; family Chitinophagaceae; genus JAKPSI01. The sequence continues at coordinate 14,923 of JAKPSI010000078.1, forward strand.
ACTCCTGAGCCCCGGCAATTGCACTCATCAGTAAAAAATTCATGAATAGAAGGATCGTTCTCATGCGGACCGAAAGTTATCACATAAGGGTTAAACGATGAAATCGGTCCGGGAAAGCCGTTCATACAGGGTCAGCGCCCAGACTATACGATTGAACTGCAGCTCCAACTACTTGTTTTAGTTCACGGTAATGTATCCACGCATGTTAGAAACTCTTTACGGGAATGCCTCCCAAAATCCTTAAATTTATTCTTTTGAACAAACCAACAATACATGCACCGTGTTATCATCCCGGTTGACTTTTCTGAAACATCCCTGAACGCCGCCCGTTATACGGCGTCTATGCTCGCGGGAAAACAAGATGCATTGGCGATCCTGTACCACAATTACGAAAGCGAAGATGAGCTGGATATCTGCCTGAATTACCAGGAAAGCCTGAAAAAAGAATTCACCAGAAAAGGCGTCACCAATGTAGAATGTGAATATGAGATGGGTGGCGACCTGACCGACAATATCTCCCGCCTCGCCCAATCCCGCAGGGCCACACTTGTGGTCATGGGTATTACCGGTAAATCTGCAGTAAGGCAAGCCATGTTCGGAAGCAATACACTCAAACTGGTTGACAAGAACCTGTATCCGGTCATGATCGTCCCTCCCGATGCCGTTTACAATGGGGTCAACAATGTCGCTTTTGCCACCGATTTCAACGATGTGGAACTCAAAACGCCCTCTGTTCTCATCAATGCGGTACTGGAAATGTTCAGTCCCAAACTGCATATCGTCCATGTGAATAAGGATATCTATATCTCCATTCCGGAAGAAATGCAGGCGGAGAAAGAGAAGCTCAACACCATGTTCAGCCGCTACGAAAAGGAATTCTATTTCATTACCATGAATGATTTCTTTGAGGCGATGGACAATTTCGTGAAGGACTACAAGATCGATGTCATGATCACTATACCCAGACATCAGAGCAATACCTCCTCCTTATTCAAAGGGAATTCACATACCAAACGCCTGGCTTACCATAGCCATATCCCCATTCTGGCCGCACACGAATAACGAGAAAATCCGTATTTCAAATTGCTGCAATTCAATCTGTTGCATGAATTAATTAAAATTAATTAAAGGGTGGTATCCAAGAGATAACATGATCATAACCAGGGCCTGACTTGACCGGCTGACCGTTTATCTCTACCTTTACACCCTGTACATGTTCACCCTCATTTCATATCAGCCTGTTCCGAGCCGCTTTGCGGATCAATCCCTGCCGGCTAATTTCTATATCCCGGATTAAGTTCCTCCCCTTTCTTTAGTTCCGAATCATTATTCCATGCCGGTTCAACCCGGATCATTAACGAACGATAGTATTTATGAAAAATATCAAACTGATCGAAGTCCCTTCCGAAATAGGTGCCGGTACCCGCGGCGCCAGTCTGGGCATTGAAGCCATCAAGATCGCGGCGCTCGACTTCATGAGCAATTTCTTCATCCACTTCCCTTCGGAAAAGATCCAGACCGAGAACAAACTGCTCTTTGAACCGATCGAATCTCCCTACGCAAAAAGGATCAAAGGCATTAATGCGATCTACGAACGTGTGAGCAAAGCCGTATCCGATACTATGAAGAATAATTTCTTTCCAGTCGTACTGAGCGGCGATCACAGCACCGCCGGTGCAACCATTGCCGGCATCAAAATGGCCAGGCCTAAATCCAAGCTCGGTGTGATCTGGATCGATGCCCACGCCGACCTGCATACGCCCTACACCACCCCATCCGGTAATATGCACGGTATGCCGATGGCGGTCACCATCAATAAGAATAACGAAGATTGCGCGGTCCATGAACTGGATGAGGAAACCAAGAAACAATGGAACCTCCTGAAGAATATCGGCAAGATCGCGCCGAAGGTCCTGCCCGAGGACGTGGTATTCATCTCCCTCCGCGATTATGAGAAAGAAGAATGGCATATGATCCAGAAATATGACATGAAAGTGATCACGACCAAGGAAGTGAGAAGTAAAGGCGCTGAAAATATCGTCCGCGCGGTGACACGCTACCTGGCCGATTGTACGGATATCTACATTTCCTTCGACGTGGACAGCCTGGATTCATCCATCTCCAAAGGCACCGGAACGCCCGTCAGCAACGGCTTACGTGAAAGAGAAGCGGAAGACCTGATCAGTAAATTCATGCAGAACCGTAAGGTCTGCTGCTTTGAGATCACAGAAGTGAATCCCACACTGGACAAAGAGAACCTGATGGCGGAGATCGCATTCAATATTCTGCAACGGAGTGTGAATATTCTGATGATGAACTGAGCCAGCAGCTGCAAGCTGCAAGCTTTAAGCTGCAAGCTTTAAGCTGCAAGTGGTTCCGTTGTGCCGGAGCATATCTGTAAAATAAGCCTTCGCATAAATTCGTCTTTGCAGCATTTTAAATGAAAGTCGTTCCATTTTCCAAACAAGTTATGGGCTATCCGCTGAAAGTATGGGGTTATTCCGTACTGGCGACCGCTGTACTTTTCATTTTCTGGGCGGCAACATTCAGTAAAACCTTAAAGCCCGGTGAGCTATGGTTGTTACTTCCTGCTTGTCTGGTCCTCATGCTGCTCTTTTCCTTCCCTGCATGCTCATTGCATCTGATCTTTTACTGGAAGATGCTGGGTGTACGTACAACCGGAATAAAAAGAAAGTTGTTGCTGATCCTTTCGGGTTATTTATGCATGATCCCATCCTTCTTCATCTTCAGGATCATTTTCAGAATGATCAATTTCTCTCCAGTGGCAGGTAATTACCTCATGTTGTTCATGCTGATCACATTTACGGTCTGGTCATTGCTGCTGAAAACAAGATTAGATCAGAATGAACGGCGCAGCCCTTCTGCAAAAGAAACCGGTTCATAGCCCAGTTCCCTTTTTGCTTTGGAAAGATCGAAACCCGTAACTGGCGGACGTTTGGCCGGCTGTGAGAATTCCTCTGCATTCACTTTACGGATCAGGGTTTTGTCGAGCGACAAATGATCCGCCAATGCGCAAGCCATTGCATAGGGCGTTAATTTATCCGCACCTGAGATATGAAATATGCCGGTCGCATGTTTTTCCGTGACTGCCGTGATACCTGCCGCAAGGTCTTCCACCCATGTAGGCGTCCGCAGCTGATCATCATAGATCGATAGCTTTTCCTGTTTCTCCAGTTTATTCTTTACGAAGCTCAGGATATTATCGCGACTGTCATGCGGACGGCCATACACCAGCACGGTACGGATGATGGACCAGTCGCCCGGCCATGCTTTCACCAATGCTTCCGCCGCCACTTTGGTCTCACCATAATAATTGACGGGGCCCGTTGCATCTTCTTCCGCATACATGCCTTTGATGCCATCGAAAACGAAATCGGTGGAAATGAATATGAAGAAGGGAGAAAGTTCCTGCGCCGTTTCCAGCAAGACCCTTGTGCCTTCCACATTCGTTTGCCAGGCTTTGGGTTTATCCTGCTCGCAATCATCCGCTTTGGTGATCGCGCCATTGTGAATGATCACATCCGGTTGAAATGACTGGAGCGCGTCCTTCACCTCTGCGGATGAAGTGAAATCAAGTACGCGGTAACTGAATCCAGTCTTTTCTTTCCAGGGCAGCCGGCACTCCCCTTTTCCCGTCGCCATGACCTGAAACCCTTTTTCAAGTAGTTGTCTGACCAGATAATATCCGAGGAATCCATTCGCGCCGGTAACCAGTACTTTTTTCATGGGGTGATGGGTCAGAATCCTTTGAGGGGTTTTGCAGCGGGTTCTTTATAAGTCATGCCCAGATGGTGCATGGTGAATGTCCAGATATCCGTTGCTTCATCGATCTGTTTACTGGTGGGCTTACCTGCACCGTGTCCGGCATTCGTATCGATGCGGATGAGCACAGGTGAAGCACCCGCATGATATTCCTGTAAACGTGCCGCAAATTTGAAAGAGTGCGCAGGCACCACACGGTCATCATGATCCGCTGTCGTCACCAATGTGGCGGGATAATTGATCCCCGGTTTCAGATTATGATACGGTGAATATTTGTACAGGAAGGGGAACTGACTGGCAGAATCCGCATTGCCGTATTCAACGGCCCAGCCCCATCCCACCGTGAAACGATGGAAGCGCAGCATATCCATCACGCCTACAGCGGGCAAGGCTACACGGAACAGGTCCGGACGTTGTGTCATCACCGCGCCTACGAGCAGGCCGCCGTTACTGCCGCCACGGACCGCCACTTTCTGATTGTTCGTGTATTTTTCTTTGATCAGGTATTCGGTCGCACCAATGAGGTCATCGAATACATTCTGCTTTTTATCCAGCATGCCGGCCTTGTGCCAGGCTTCCCCGTATTCACTGCCGCCGCGCAGGTTCACGACCGCATAGATCCCGCCTTGTTCAATGAAGAATGCGTTACTGATACTGAAGCCGGGCGTAACGGGGATGTTGAAACCGCCGTAACCATAGATCAGGACCGGGTTCTGCCCATCGCGTTTCATGCCTTTTTTATACGTAATGAACATGGGTACTTTCGTACCATCCTTGCTGGTAAAGAAGATCTGCTCGGTGATCATGTCCGCGGTATTGATATTGACCTCGGTCTTCCTGAACAAAGTGGATTGTCCGGATGTAGCATTATAACGATAGATCGAAGGCGGTGTATTGAATGAAGAATAGGAATAGAAGAATTCCAGGTCCTTCTTCTCGCCACCAAATGCACTCACGGTACCGATGCCGGGCAATTTTACTTCACGTACCATTTTACCATCATACTGATGCTGGATCACATGCGAGGACGCGTCCTTCAGATAATCCGCATACAGGGATCCGCCGCCGGTACCAACGGATTGCAAGGCCTCTTTCTTTTCAGGGATGACCGTCACCCAGTTCTCTTTTTCCGGATGTTTCGGATCGATCTTCACCACTTTGTAATTCGGCGCACCGTCATTCGTTTTCACGAGCAGGAAGTCGCCGTCATTATCGATCACATCCGGATCGGTGCTGAAACCCGGAATGAGCAATTTGAAATTCTGTTGAGAAGGATCTTTCATATCGCGGTAGCGGATCTCTCCGCCACTGGTGCCTTCCGAGATGTTAAGAATGAGGAAACGGCCATCGTCCGTAAGTCCAGCCCCATAATAACGCAGCGGATGTTCCTTGTCCTCGAAGATCAGAACATCCTCTGATTGAGGTGTGCCCATTTTATGATAGAACACTTTATCGAACTGGTTCTGTTTACTGAGTTTGGAACTTTCATCGGGTTTTTCATAACCACTGTAATAAAAACCTTCATCCGCATTCCAGCTGTAGCCGCTGAATTTGGTCCACTCTACTTTGTCCGAGAGTAACTTTTTCGTAGCGGTCTCCATTACGAACACCTCCTGCCAGTCGCTACCCGCCACCGCTACCGAATACGCGAAGTATTTACCGGACTTGCTGAAACTGGTTCCGCCCAAAGCGGCGATGCCTTCCTTGTTGAGGTTATTGGGATCCAGGAACACTTCGGGTTTGCCTTCGAGTCCCAGCTGGCGGTACATCACGGCCTGATTCTGGAGACCGTCATTCTTGAAGAAATAATAGTAGTCGCCTTTCTTGAAAGGAGAGGAATAGCGCGGATAGTTCCAGAGTGCTTCCAGGCGTTTATGTACTTTATCGCGTTCGGGTAAAGTGGCGAGGTAATCAAAAGTGACCTTATTCTCGGCCTGCACCCAGGCTTTGGTTTCCGCGCTGTTATCATCCTCCAGCCAGCGGTAAGGGTCATCTACTTTGGTTCCATGATAATTGTCGGATACATTGCCTTTGGCTGTAACCGGGTACGTGATCTGAGCTTGCATAAAAATCGGTGAAAGGGTCAGCAGAAAAAGGAGGGACTTTTTCATATGAATAGTTTGAAAGGGGAAGTTACAGTAAAGCTGCAAGCTATCAGCTACAAGCTGCAAGTTCTTTCTAAGATGCTACATCAGAAAATATGGACTCAGTTCCCCGGTAGTCTGTTCTCCATTCTCCATTCTCCATTATCCATTATCCATTATCATCTATCCATTCTATTTGATCACCCGCGGCGCTCCCGCCACCAGCCACGTAGCATAGATCTCTGAGATCTTCCAGTTCCGGCCTGCATAGATCCGGGGACGCGCGATGATATAACCAATGAATTCTTTGAGTTCGTTAACATCGGCCAGTAACATAACATTCAGTACTTTTTTGCCTTTGTAAGGACCAGTTGTGATATCCGCATTCATGGCCGGTTGGTTCTTCAGGAAATAGTCCGCAGTAAAACGGATATCCTTTACCATCGTATCCAGGGCTTTGGCTTCATTTGCATCTGACCAATAATTGAGTATGCGCAGACTGTCATAAAAAGGATGATCGTATACATCGTTGAGCACGATCCTGTGCAGGGCGATCCGGGGGAGTGACCCTTTGCTGTCAGGCGACTGAGGAACGAGTGTGTACAAAAGATCGCCTCCATGGATAGGCACTTTGCTTTCGCTATGGCTGATCGCGAAATAATAGTAATCTCCTTTGATCAGTTGCAGGCGTCCATACCCTTTGGCCACCGTGTCGCTGGCCTGTGTTTGATAAATACCACGGGCCAGACCGATCTGTTTTTCCTGCAATTGTGTTCCGTCACCCGGAAGTATCTGCACCACGACCGTACTGTCGTTCAGTTGTACCATGTAATCGGTGATCCTGAATGCGCGGAGCCATTTCAAAGGATCGGTCTGAGCGTTGGAAACAGTAAAATTGAAACAAAGGGCAAACAGCAGGATGCGTTTCATAGAACCATTTTTTGCAACTTAATGAATCTCATTTACAAACACATCCGTGCTACCGGGTATTCTGCCCTTCTCCAAATCCGCATTTGCTTCCATTCTCATTTATCCATTCTCAATTCTCCATTACCTTTTACCTCTTATCCTTTATCTCTCACCTATTTCCCCTTATTCCGTTGACCTGTTGATAGATACAGCTTGCTTATATTTGTGCCGCGAAAGGAAAAGCTAACGAATGTGTGTTAACTACACATTCAAAACAAAATCGTACTTTTACAGATCAATATTACAATGGAAAAGAAAGTAACGAAGATAGGCGTATTGACTTCCGGGGGTGATGCTCCGGGGATGAATGCGGCTATCCGTGCGGTCGTCCGCACAGGTATTTATCATGGTCTGGAGATCTTCGGCATCATGCGGGGTTACCAGGGTATGATGGAAGATGATATTTTCAGAATGGATTCACGCTCAGTAGCCAATATCATTCAGCGCGGGGGCACTATCTTAAAAACGGCCCGTTGCATGGATTTCTATGAGCCCGAAGGACGGAAGAAAGCTTACGAGAACCTGAAGAGAAGAGGGATCAACGGACTGGTGGTGATCGGCGGTGATGGTTCTTTCCGCGGCGCCCAGAAATTCAGCCAGGAATATGATATCCCCTGTGTGGGACTGGCGGGAACGATCGATAAAGATATTCATGGCACCGATTTCACCATCGGATTTGATACGGCGGTGAATACAGCAGTGGAAGCCATTGATAAAGTACGTGACACCATGGATGCGCACGACCGGATCTTCATCATTGAAGTCATGGGACGTGACGCAGGTTATATCGCCCTGCACAGTGGTATTGCAACCGGCGCGGAGAATATCCTGATCCCGGAGCGCAAGACCAATATCAACGACATCGTGAACTCACTCCTCGAGAAAGAAAGAAGGAAGAAACTGGTGAACCTGATCGTGGTCGCCGAGGGTGATGAATTCGGTGGTGCCACTGAAGTAGAAAAAGTACTGAAAGACAAACTCCCCAACGCCGAGATCCGCGTGTGCATCCTCGGCCATATCCAGCGCGGCGGTTCGCCCAGCTGTCTTGACCGTGTGATCGCCAGCCGTATGGGCTTCCATGCTGTGGAATGCCTGCTGGAAGGAAGACATAATGTGTTCGTAGGTATCCTGAACAATAAAATGCACTACATTCCCCTTGCGGATGCCGTGAAGAACAAAGGCAAGATCAGCGATGAATGGGTTCGCATCGTGAAAATTTTAGCCAGCTAAACCAACGTCAAACAATGAGCAAACACGCTTCAAAGTATTATCATCCCTCGATGAACAGGGATGCAGCTATCTATCATAAAAGCCACCGCACCAAGATCGTTGCGACCGTAGGCCCCGCCTGCGATACCTACGATAAACTGCTTGACCTGGTACGTGCCGGTGTGAACGTATTCCGTCTGAACTTTTCCCATGGTGCACATGAGGACAAAGCGAAGATCATCGACATCATCCGTCAGATCAACCGCAACGAACCTTACAACATCGCCATCCTTGGTGATCTGCAGGGTCCGAAACTGCGTGTAGGTGAGATCGAGAACGGTGAAATGGAGATCGTACCCGGTGATATCCTCACCTTCACCAATGAAAAAGTGAAAGGGAACAAGGAACGCATCTATGTATCCTACCCCAATCTGCATAAAGACGTGGTGCTCGGCAATATCATCATGATCAATGATGGTAAACTGGAAGTACGCGTCAAACAGATCTTACCCAATAATGATGTACAGGTGGAAGTCGTACTCGGCGGCATGCTTTCTTCCAAAAAAGGCATCAACCTTCCCGATACGAAGATCTCCCTGCCCGCATTAACGGAGAAAGATCTCGCTGACCTTGAATTCATCATTCAGAAAGAACTCGACTGGGTGGCATTGTCTTTTGTCCGTGATGTGAAGGATATCGAGATCCTGCGCAGTATCCTCGACAAGAACAGCAGCAAGAGCAAGATCATCGCCAAGATCGAAAAACCGGAAGCGGTGGAGAATATCCGCGATATCATCGTGGCTTCCGATGCCATCATGATCGCACGTGGTGACCTGGGTGTGGAACTGCCGGTTGAAAAAGTACCCCTGATCCAGAAACAGATCATCCGCAAATGCATCCACCGTGCGAAGCCCGTTATCGTAGCCACGCAGATGATGGAAAGCATGATCGAAATGAATAAACCGAACCGCAGTGAGATCACGGACGTGGCCAACGCGGTACTGGAGGGCGCTGATGCCGTGATGCTGAGTGGCGAGACCGCTACCGGTAATCATCCTGCGCTCGTGGTGCAGACCATGTGCAAGATCATCCTGGAAGTGGAGAAAACGGATTACAATTATAACCGTGAAGATGAACTGGTACCCCAGCCCCACTCTCCTTCCTTCCTCAGTGACGCGATCTGTTACAACGCGTGTAAACTTGCACGCGACGTGGAAGCGGATGCGCTGATCGGAATGACACAGAGCGGTTATACCGGATTCATGCTGAGCAGTTACAGACCTAAATCCCCGCTGTATATTTTCACGAAAGAGAAAACGCTTGTGAACCAGCTCAGCCTGAGCTGGGGTGTACGCGCCTTCTATTATGACGAAGAGGAAAGTCTGGATGACATCATCAACGACCAGATCGATATCCTGAAAGAAAGGAAATTCGTGAATGAAGGTGATGTAGTGATCAACACCGGCAGTACGCCTGTTGACCTGCACCTTCCCACGAACGTGCTGAAGATCTCCAAAGTCGAATGATATAAACGAATACGCATAAAAAAAGGGACAGTTTCATCGCTGTCCCTTTTTCATTTCAGAATTTTTTTATTGCCACAAGGTCAGAATGACCGCGCTGATCACACAACCCAGTACATGGTACCCGCCGTTGATGAGGTGCAAAGCGAGGGGTTTCTTTTCATACAAATAAGAGATGGAAATACCTGTAACGGAGAAACAAAGGCCGGCAACGAGACCCAGTTTGACCGCGCCCATGATGCCGAACGGGATCGTTCTCTCCACCAGCAGGGCCATACCCAGACTGGTGACGATCATCAGCAACAAAGAAGAGAGCATGACGCCCGCAACGCCTTTTTTAGCATCCGGTGCATTCACATCCACACTGGCTGCTTTGATCCAGGCGTTCCTGAAGAGGAATGAGTACCAGATGGCACCCAGTAAGAAATAGGCCAGTCCTGCGACTGCAACGGCCGGCCAGTTGAGCTGGGAGAAAATGGCAAAATTCATATTGGCAGTTTTTAATCCGGAAACATTTCCGGAGTTGGTTCCTAAAAGATAGTACAATTCAGGAAACCCTGCTAATATGCGGTCAGAGTTTCAGGATCCGGATATTCCGGAAGCAAACCTCATTACCGTGGTCCTGAAGGCCGATCCGGCCCTGTTTGTATGTCCCGAAATCCTTCATGGAAGCGAATTTGGAGCCGGCGATCATCTTCCGCCAGTTGTCGTCCCACATGATGGTGGACACTACATTCACACCGTTCAGGAACAGGTCCAGTTTGCCATTCAGGCTTTTAACCTCCACTTCATTCCATTCGCCGGGACCTTTCACGGTCTCTTTGGAACAGGAGATCAGGTCATATAAATCACCTGCGCGGTGCTTGATGAGTTTACCATCGGGGTGGCCGTCATTGTCCAGCACCTGCATTTCAGGTCCGGTCATCCAGGGCCAGGTATATGCCTGCTTGTCTTCATGAATGAACAGGATGATACCACTGTTACCATCTTTTGAGATCTTCCACTCCAGCTTCAGGTCGAAATTGCCGTATTCTTCATCACTGACGATATCTCCGCCGTCCTTGATCTGCCAGTTCTCTTTGATGGAAGTATCGAGACAGATCATTCCGTTATTTGCTTTCCAGGCGCTGCCCACAGGGGTACCTCCGTATTTATGCCAGCCGTTCATGGTCGTGCCATCGAACAACAGTTTCCAGCCTTCCTTTTTTTCCGCACGGGTCAATGTGTTGGGCTGTGCAAAGGCGATACCGGCGAACAGACAAAAGCCTGTCAGCATGAAAACGGATCTGATCATCTGTTTTTATTTTTTAAGTAAGAGGATATATTTTACCATGGCTTCGGCATCTTCCTGAGCGATCTGCGGATGCGGGATCATCGGGATCTGTCCCCACACTCCCGTACCACCGGAGATGATCTTTTTAGCGAGATGCGCAACGATCGTATCGGAATAAGAACCGTACTTATTGGCTACATCACGGTATTTCGGGCCGGTCAGCGGCTCATCCACTTTATGACAGGTAAGACAATCACTTTTCGCGATCAGTCCCAGTCCTTTTTTATAAACCGGATTATCACTCAGTCCGCTGTTATCTTCTGCAGCGGGTGCACTGGAAGTACTGTTGCCGCAAGCGGTCAATAAACCCAGCAGCATCAATGAAAAAAAGAATTTATACATATACAAGTAGAATTTTGTGGGTGGAAAGATACACCGGAATCATGAATTAGTCGAGGCCTAAAAGTTTACGGTTCGCTTTTTCATCAGTTCCGCTGGAAGCGAAATCATCAAATGCCTTTTCCGTCACCCGGATGATATGATCGCTGATGAATCCGGCTCCCTCGCGGGCCCCGTCTTCCGGATGTTTCAGGCAGCACTCCCACTCCATCACCGCCCAGCCCGGATAATCATATTGTGTCAGCTTGCTGAAGATGGTCTTGAAATCCACCTGACCATCACCCGGAGAACGATAACGACCGGCACGGTTGGCCCAGGACTGATATCCGCCGAAAGTACCTTGTTTACCGGTGGGATTGAATTCCGCATCCTTCACATGGAAAGCACGGATGCGTTCATGATAGAAATCGATGTATTGAATATAGTCGAGTTGCTGCAGCACGAAATGCGATGGATCATACAGCAAACAGGCGCGCTTGTGGTTATTGACCTCTGCCAGGAACATTTCATAGGTGATGCCATCGAACAGGTCCTCACCCGGATGGATCTCATAACAAACATCCACACCGCATTCGTCAAAATAGTTCAGGATCGGGAGCCAGCGCTTTCCCAATTCACGGAATCCTTCTTCAACAAGACCTGCAGGGCGTTGTGGCCAGGGATGAAATGTATGCCATAAAAAAGAACCACTGAAGGTTGGGTGTGCGGTGAGTCCCATGTTCTGTGAAGCCTTCGCTCCGTATTTCACCTGCTGGATGGCCCATTCCGTGCGTGCTTTGGGGTTGCCCCGTAAAGCTTCCGGCGCGAATCCATCGAATAAGGTATCATAAGCCGGGTGAACGGCCACGAGTTGTCCCTGCAGGTGGGTGGACAATTCAGAGATCTCCAGACCGCATTCATTCACGATGCCTTTGATCTCATCCGCATAGGTCTTGCTCTCCGCCGCTTTCTGCAGATCGATGCAGCGCGGATCCCAGGTGGGGATCTGCACGGCTTTGAATCCGATGCTCTCCGCCCAGAGGCAGATGGATTTGAGATTGTTGAACGGGGCTTTATCGCCGAGGAACTGGGCGAGGAAGATACCGGGGCCTTTGATTGTAGTCATGTTTACGAGGTTTCACGCAACGACGCGGCGGCGCAGCGACGCAACGAATATTACAAAAAATACATTTCACGCAACGACGCAGCGGCGCAGCGACGCAGCGAATATCACAAATTATTCACCACTCTTTTAACCCCATCCTTCAAAAGTGACGAATTAAAATTAATGATCAGACCTAGTTTACAATCCGTCAATTTTAAGTAGGTCAGTAATTGCTTAGAGACAATAGGGTGAACTTCTTCAACAGATTTCAACTCAATGATCACTTTGTTTTCAACAACCAAATCCGCCCGGAAAGCCACATCTAGCTTCAGTTTCTTCCACTTCAAAGGAATTCGTTGCTGACAAACAACTGCTAGCCGGTACTCATCTGTTAATTCACTATAAAGAATTTTTTCATATACTGATTCCAACAACCCGGGACCTAAATTTCTGTGGACCATAAAAGCCGCATCCAGCACTGTTTTTGCGATCTCATTTTCATTCATACTGCTCTAAATTTCAGAACAGCAATCTATCACAGATCTATTCTCCATCTACAGTGAAATCAGCAGTTTGGAAGGTTTTTTCAACTTTCAGAAAAGTTAAAAAAACGTTGCGCCGCCGCGTCATTGCGTCGTTGCGTGAACCCTAAACGACATAGTCGATCCACTTCGTATCACTATTCCCGCTGTTCACCACATTCTCAATGAACGCCATTCCCCGTATCCCTTCTTCCACACGCGGGAAGTCGAGCCATTCGGGAGCGGGTTCGGTGCCTTCCAGTCTGCATTGCAGCGTGCGGGTGAAATTGCGGTAGATATTCGCGAAGGCTTCGAGGAATCCTTCGGGGTGACCGCCCGGTGTCCGGCTATTCGCCAAGGCATAAGAGGAAAGGTTTCCATAATTGGCACCTGCGCGTAATACCTGCACGGGCTGGTCGAGCCATTTCACTAATAAAGTATTCGGGTCTTCATGTTTCCAGTCGATCCCGCCTTTTTCGCCATACACACGTATGCGGAGATTGTTCTCCTCTCCCGCCGCGATCTGTGTGGCCATGAGTACGCCGGATGCGCCATTGTCGAATTTCAGCAGTACAGCGCCATCATCATCCAGCATGCGGCCGGGCACGACCACATTCAGGTCGGCACAGAGTTTAGCGATCTTCACTCCGCTGACATATTCCGCTAAATGCGCAGCATGTGTGCCGATATCGCCCATGGAACCGGCCTTACCTGATTTCTTGGGATCTGTACGCCAGGCAGCCTGGGCATTGCCTTCGCGTTCGCTGAGTTTGCTGAGCCACCCCTGCGGATACTCCACATATATCTTGCGGATCTGTCCGAGTACACCATCACGGATCATGGCTTTGGCCTGCTTGACCATCGGGTAACCGGAATACGTATGGGTGAGACAAAGCAAGAGACCTGTTTTGTCAACGATCTGTTTCAATTCTTTCGCTTCATCGAGCGTGAAGGTCATGGGCTTTTCGATCACCACGTGGAAACCGTGTTCCAGTGCCATTTTCGCGGGAGCGAAGTGCGCGAAGTTGGGGGTGACGATGGTCACGAAATCCATCCGCTGATCCGCGGGCAGTTGACTTTCCATCGTGATCATCTCTTCATAATTCAGATAGGTGCGGTCTTCAGGCAGGTATAATAATTGCGCGGAAGACTTCGCGATATCGGGGTTGATGCTGAGTGCACCGCAGACCAGTTCTACCTGACCATCCATGAAAGCGGCGAGCCGGTGAACGGAGCCGATAAAAGCGTCGGTGCCGCCACCGATCATTCCCATCCTGATTTTTCTTTTTGCCATCGCAAACGTTTGAGGTTTAGAATGCTGAATTAATTGTGAGTATCAGCGGATTAATATGTGCTTAAAAATAGTACATTTAGTTTTCTGTACTACACAGACAAAACTAACGATTTAACAAACTGACTTGCACATGAAATCTACTACGCGTTTCCAGTTGTCATTAATGATGTTCCTGAACTTTTTTGTATGGAGCATCTGGTTCGTAACCATGGGTACATATCTCGGCTCCAAACTCGGAGCGGACGGTGTACAGATCGGAACGGCTTACGGAACACAGGCACTTGGTGCTATTATCGCCCCCTTCATCATTGGTCTGATCGCCGACCGCTATTTTGCAGCGCAGAAGATCCTTGGTGTGCTGCATCTGGCCGGGGCCGGACTCATGTACTACCTCTCTACCATTGACAATTTCAGTAATTTCTATCCCATTCTGCTGGTCTATATGATCATCTTCATGCCTTCTCTGGCGCTGGTGAATGCGATATCTTTCAAGCAAATGAACAACCCTGAAAAAGAGTTCTCTTTCGTACGTGTATGGGGAACCATCGGCTGGATCGTGGCCGGATTGATCATCGGATGGCTCGATTGGGAAAAACAAGGCAGCCTTCAACATACTTTTATCGTAGCAGCAGGTGTTTCAGCTGGTCTGGGTATTTTCAGTTTCACGCTGCCCAATACCCCGCCTCCCAAGGCCGGCACAAAAGCAACCGCTAATGAGATCCTGGGTCTTGACGCTTTAGGCCTGCTGAAGGACAAGAACTTCTTCATCTTCTTCCTCGGTTCTCTGTTGATCTGTATTCCTCTCGCCTTTTATTATCAGGTCACCAATACATTCCTGAATGAAGTGGGCGTAGAAAAAGCAGCAGGAAAAATGTCAATGGGCCAGATGAGTGAAACACTTTTCCTCTTCCTGATGCCTTTATTCTTCGTACGCCTGGGTGTTAAGAAGATGCTGCTTATCGGTATGGCTGCATGGGTGATCCGTTATCTACTGTTCGGATTTGGCGATGCCGGTTCAGGGGTTTGGCTGCTGTATGGTGGTATTATCCTCCACGGTGTATGCTATGATTTCTTCTTCGTTACTGGTCAGATCTATACTGACCAGCGGGCAGGGGAAAAGATCCGCTCTTCCGCTCAAGGTATGATCACATTGGCTACTTATGGAGTAGGTATGCTGATCGGGTTCTGGTTCGCGGGACTGATCACCGATCATTATAAAACCGCTACTGGTCATGACTGGAAAAGTATCTGGATGGTACCAGCTGCGATCGCAGCTGTGATCCTTGTATTATTTCTTGCATTTTTCCGTGACCCGAAGAAAAAAGAAGTGATTGCTTAATTTTTTGAGTTATGAAAAAAACGAACAGGCGAAATATGATCCGGACATTGGCCAGCACTTCATTGGCGCTGACATCCATGCCTGCAGTTGCCGCATTCACTCAATCCGGGTCTGAACCACAATTCAGCGGCATGAAAGGAAATATCAATCATTCGGTCTGCTGGTGGACCTATAACTTCATGCCCCTTGAACAATTGTGTCATGAAGTGAAGAAGATCGGCTTTTCAGCCATCGATCTTGTGGGCCCCAAAGACTGGTCCACCCTCAAAGCCAATGGCATCTTCTCCAGCATGTGCAACGGCGCCGAGATCAGTCTCACCGAAGGCTGGAACCGCAAGGAATACCACGCTACACTCATTAAGAATTATTCCGAACATATCGGACTTGTTTCCAAAGCCGGTTACAAGAACCTCATCTGCTTCAGCGGCAACCGCAAAGGCATGGATGATGAGACCGGCATGAACAATTGCGTGGAAGGACTGAAACAGATCATGGGGCAAGCCGAGAAAGAAGGTGTGATCATCCAGATGGAACTGTTCAACAGCAAAGTGGACCACAAGGATTATATGTGCGATAAAAGTGCCTGGGGCATTGAACTCTGCAAACGCCTGGGCTCGCCGAATTTCAAACTACTGTACGACATCTACCATATGCAGATCAATGAAGGCGATGTGATCCGCACCATCCGCGACCACCATGAGTATTTCGGACATTATCATACCGCAGGTGTACCGGGCCGTCACGAGATCAACGAAACACAGGAGCTCTTCTACCCTGCCATCATGCATGCCATCGTGGAAGCGGGTCATACCGGCTATGTGGCGCAGGAGTTCATTCCCACAGGCAAGGATGAGAAATCTAAACTGGCAGCGCTGAAAAAATCCATCCATACCTGCGATGTTTAAGAAAACGACAGACAACCATTCAAACAAAAACAACGACCTCATAAAATCAACACATGGCAAACAACACTTTTGACGCGATCGTAGTGGGCTCAGGTATCAGCGGAGGCTGGGCTGCCAAAGAACTTACGGAAAAGGGACTTAAAGTCCTGATGCTGGAACGCGGCCGTATGCTGGAACACGTGAAGGATTATGTGAACACTACCAAGGATGTGTGGGACTTCCCGCACCGGGATGCAGCCACCCAGCAAATGAAAAAGGATTATCCGGTCCTCCGCCGCGACTATCCCCTCAATGAATCCACTTTTGGCATGTGGGCCAATGAAAAGGATTGTCCTTATACTGAAACCAAACGGTTCGACTGGTACCGTGGTTATCACCTCGGCGGCCGCTCCTTATTGTGGGGCCGTCAGTCGTACCGCTGGAATAAATGGGACTTTGAAGCCAATGCAAAAGAAGGCATCGGCGTCGACTGGCCGATCCGTTATGATGACCTCGCACCCTGGTATAGTTATGCGGAGAAATTCGCGGGGATCCAGGGCACCAAAGAAGGGCTGGATGTGCTGCCTGATGGTGAATTCCTGCCCGGTATGGAAATGAATGTGGTGGAAAAGGACCTGGCCGCGAAATTGAAAACTCAATTCGGTGGTAAACGCCATATGTTCATCGGCCGTTCCGCCAATATCACCCAACCCAAACCGGAACAGGGTCGTGTGAATTGCCAGTACCGTAACCGTTGCTGGAGAGGATGTCCGTTCGGTGCCTATTTCAGCACCCAATCCGCAACCCTGCCTGCAGCCAATGCAACAGGTAACCTGACGCTGGAAACGGACAAGATCGTTACGAAAGTTTTGTACGACAAGGATAAGAAACGCGCGACCGGTGTGGAAGTGATCGATACACACGATAATAAAACCTATACATTCAACGCGAAGATCATCTTCCTTTGTGCTTCCGCTTTCAACAGCACCTGGATCCTGATGAACAGTGCGACAGATATCTGGCCGGAAGGCCTGGGAAGCGCAAGTGGTGAGTTGGGACATAATATCATGGACCATCACCTGAAGAATGGCGCGGGTGGAACGGTGGAAGGTTTCGAGGACAAATATCTGTATGGCCGCAGGCCCACAGGCATCTACATTCCCCGATTCCGCAATATCTATGATGATAAACGTGATTACCTGCGTGGCTTCGGTTATCAGGGCGGCGCGGGTCGCGGTCGCGGTGTAGACATCGCGGAATTCAGCATCGGTGCGGAACTGAAGGAATCACTGAGCGAACCGGGCAAATGGCATTTCAGCATCATGGGCTTCGGTGAGATCCTCCCCGACCACAGCAATAAGATGACCCTGAACAAAAATGTGAAAGATAAATGGGGATTGCCGGTGCTTGACTTCGATGTGGAGATGAAACAGAACGAGCTCAACATGCGCAAGGATATGATGAATGACGCGGCCGAGATGTGTAATGCGATCGGTGTGAAGGATGTGAATACTTTCGATTACGGCTATAATGTCGGTATGGGTATCCATGAAATGGGTACGGCACGTATGGGCCGCGATCCCAAAACATCGGTACTCAATGGCAATAACCAGGTATGGGATGCACCGAACGTATTCGTGACCGACGGCGCCTGCATGACCTCCGCGTCCTGCGTCAACCCGTCACTGACCTATATGGCACTGACGGCCCGCGCAGCGGACTTTGCAGTGAGTGAACTCAAGAAACAAAACCTTTGACACTGCCACGGATAATTCAAAATTCAACATTCAACATTCAAAACTTTTTGATATGGATCGCAGAGAACTCTTAAAAATGATCGCAGTAGTCACCGGCGGTGCTGTCGTGGGCGGCGAACTGTTCCTCACCGGCTGTAAATCCGGCGCGGGGATCGTGGCTGAATTCAATGCAGACACACTGGCGTTTCTGGATGAAGTAGCGGAGACCATCATCCCTGCTACGGCAACACCGGGTGCTAAAGCCGCGAAAGTGGCTGAATTCATGAAACTGTTCGTGAATGACTGTTATGAAGAGAAGGACCAAAAAGCCTTCCTCGATGGCATTCCGAAACTCAATGAAGCTTCCAAAAAAGCCAATAAAAAAGATTTCATGGAAGCCAGCCCGGAAGACAGAAAGGCATTGCTGATCTCCCTCGATAAAGAATCGAAGGCGTATATGCAGGCTAAAACGGCTGCGGATCCTACGCATTATTTCATGCTGATGAAACAGCTGACACTGCTGGGCTTCTTCACGTCCAAGACCGGCGCGACAGAAACCCTTCGTCATATTCAGGTGCCCGGACATTACGATGGCGCCTACCCGTATAAAAAAGGCGATAAAGCCTGGTCCGAATAATGATCGCTTACCGATAAAACACAAAACATGAATCAAGATCGCAGAAAATTCCTGCAACTGGGCGGAAGCCTGACACTGGGCGCTTTTCTGGCCCCATCGCTGATGAACTTTTTTGAATCAGATGCCAAAAAACTGAAGAAATACGGCATCCAGTTATATACCCTCAGGGATGTGTTGCCCGCTGACCCCAAAGGTGTGCTGAAACAACTGGCCGGCTTCGGGTATACACAGATCGAAAGCTATGAAGGCGCACAGGGCATGTTCTGGGGTATGAGCAATACCGAATTCAAAAAATACATCGGTGATCTGGGCATGAAGATGGTATCCAGTCACTGCGATATCAATAAGGACTTTGAAAAGAAGGCCGCTGAAGCCGCTGAGATCGGTATGAAGTATCTCATCTGCCCGTACAAAGGGCCCCAGAAATCGATCGATGATTTCAAGAAATTCGCGGATGAATTCAACGCGAAAGGCGAGATCTGCAAAAAGAACGGGATCCGCTTCGCCTACCATAACCACGACTATTCCTTCAAAGCCATGAACGGGGAGGTTCCGCAGGATGTAATGATGAAAGGAACGGACGCCAGCCTGGTCGATTTTGAAATGGACATGTACTGGGTAGTGACCGCCGGAGAAGATCCGCTGGCATGGATGAAGAAATACCCCAACCGTTTCAAACTCTGTCACGTGAAAGACCGGGCTAAAGGTGCTACGGAAGGATTCGATTCCTGCACGCTGGGTGAAGGTTCTATCGATTACGCTTCCATCCTGAGATCCGCTAAGAAAATGGGTATGGAATACCTGATCGTGGAACAGGAAAAATATACCGGCACAACCCCGATCAAAGCCGCACAGGATGACGCGGCTTATATGGGCAAACTGATACTGTAAACTGAAATACGACCTTATATCCCTGATCCCCCGGTTTTAACAAAATTCCGGGGGATTTTTTATTCCGCTTTGCTACCTTTCCGGAAACCTCCCGACTATGCAACGTATTCTTCTTTTTTTATTCGTCCTCCTCAGCACCGCAACGCTGCAGGCTCAGAAAAATTTCACCTATTCACCTGCTGATCCCAGGCCCGGAGATAAGGTCAGTTTCAGTTATACCTCTGCCGGTGATATCGCGAATACGCTTTCTCCAGTGGAAGGCGTCGTTTATCAGTTAGGCGAGAAAAGCAGGAAAACAGATGATCTGGAAATGACCAGGCTGGCTGGTGTGTACAGCGGCAGTTTCACGGTAGATACGGCGATGAATTTCATCTACCTCTCCTTCTCCGCGAACGGAAAAACGGATAACAATGCCAACGAAGGATATACGATCATCCTGAATCAGGATGGTAAACCCCGGAAAGGCGCGTATCAGAATCTTTCCAACTTTTATCAGTATCTGGGACGTCAGATCGGCGTTGATCCGAACAATGAAAAGGCACTGGCCGCAATGGAAAAGGAGTTCAGCAATTATCCGGATGCCAAAGCCGCCAATGTATATGCGTATACACGTTTAAAGACCCTGATCAATAAGCCCGATGCGGCAAAGATCGTTCAGCAGCAGATCGAGGCTACGCTGAAAACAGGCCTGAAAACAGAAAGCGATTACAGCAATCTGGAAAGTCTGTATTCCCTGGCCAAATTGCCGGAACAAATGAAGCTCATCACTTCCGTCAAGAAAGAGAAATTCCCTGATGGCACCTGGACCGTGAATGATATGCTGCAGAAATTCTATGCGGAAACGGATGCGGTCAAACAGAAAGCGATCCTGGATGAGATCACAAAGAAAGCTGAATCAGGAGATGAGAAATGGAAAGGTGTAAAAGCCAGTCTACCGAATTATAAGGCCCAATTAGCATATTCAGCGATCTCCTCGAAGAACTGGAGTGGCCTGAAACAGGCGATCGCTGATGCCGGCATTACGGATAAAGCCACGCTGGCACAGCTTTACAACAGTGCGGCCTGGGAAATGCAGAAGTCAGGCTCAGAACTGACCCTGGCTGAAGAGTTCTCCCGTTTCGCCACACAATCCGCCAAAGAAGCCTGGCAGAAAGCAGGTGGTCAAAAACCAGATTACATGACCAGCAAACAGTGGAATGAGAACAGCAAGATGATGTACGCCATGTATGCCGATACATATGGTATGGTGATGTATAAAATGGGTCAGTATAAAAAAGGACTGGCCGTTGCGAAAGAATCCGCGCTGGACATCAATAAAGGCAAGGATGCCGATCAGAACAATACCTATGCCCTGCTGGCGGAAAAGGCATTACCCAAAAAACAATTCCTGAAAGAACTGGAACAGTTCGTGAAAGAGGGAAAGTCTACTTCAGCGATGAAAGACATGCTGAAGAAAGAATACGTGAAGAATGGTAAAACGGATGCAGATTTCGACCTGTACTATGTAGGTCTCCAGAAAGAGAATTATACTAAAATGCTGGAAGAACTCCGCAAGTCCATGCTGACTGATGTAGCACCTTCCTTCGCCTTACTCGATCTGGATGGCAAGAAGATACAGCTCAGCGAACTGAAAGGGAAAGTAGTGGTGGTGGATTTCTGGGCCACCTGGTGCGGCCCTTGCAAGGCCAGCTTCCCCGGCATGCAGAAAATGGTGACCAAATACAAGGATCAGGAAGATGTGAAATTCGTTTTCATTGATACCTGGGAAAGAGGCGAAAACAAGAAACAGAACGCGGCCGAATTCATCAGCAATAATAAATACACATTCCACGTATTGCAGGATGATGAAGACAAAGTGGTGGCTGATTTCAAAGTGGATGGCATCCCCACCAAATTCGTGATCGACAAGAGCGGTGTCATCCGTTTCAAAGCCGTTGGTTTCGATGGCAGCGATGATAAACTGATCAATGAACTGACCGCAATGATCGAAATAGCGGGCAATGCGGACAAAAAAGCTTTTTAAGGTTTCTCGCAGATTGCGCAGATTAGCGCAGATTTCGCAGATATGTTCACTTGTTGAAACAAAGAGATTTAATTACTTATCTACCAGCCCCGGATTCATCTCCGGGGCTTTTTTGTTTCCCGCAGATCCGGAAGATAGCACCGTCGAATTGAAGATCGCTCACAGCTCGCAGCTGATGATCGGAAAACAGATGTTGAATCTAATGAAGAACACAATTAGCACAAACTAACGACTAATGACTACAGACTATTGACTGCATAGCGAAGCGCCCGTACCTCCGACGGATCGATCGCATTATTCGCATAAGACTCGGCTGAGCCGGCGAAATTCGGATGGATGAATTCCATTTTGGAATCTGCCTTCCCCCTCAATGAAGAATGAAACTCGGAACAGCCGGTCTTTTCCGCCAGCATCTTGATATTTTCTTTGCGTACACCACTGCCTGGCATGATGATGATGCGATGATCAGCGGTTTTATTCAATTGCGCGATCAGTTCTACGCCTTCGGGTGCGCCGGGTTGCTGGCCTGAAGTGAGGATACGCTCACAACCCGCGTTGATCAATTGTTCCAGGGCTTCGAATGGGTCTTTGCAACGGTCGAATGCCCGGTGGAAGGTAACCCCCAGCGGGTATGCGGCATCGACCAATCGTTTTGTGCGTTCAATATCGATTTCGCCATTGGCGAGCAGGAGCCCGATCACAACGCCATCGCAACCCAGTTCTTTGCAGAGCAGGACATCATCCAGCTGCACTTTGAATTCTTCTTCGGTGTATAAGAAATCACCGCCTCTGGGGCGAATGATCGGATACAACTGAACACTGAATTTTTCGCGGCAGCGGCGCAGGATACCTGCGGAAGGTGTTGTGCCGCCCTCAGCCAGGTTCGCGCATAATTCAATTCTGTCGGCCCCGCCTTCCACTGCGGAGGCGGTCGTACTGAAATCTGATGTAGCTATCTCGATGATCATTTGTATCTGGTATTCGTTAGAATGCTCATTATCCATTATCCATTATCCATTATCCATTCTTCATTATCCATTATCCATTCTCCATTCTCCACTATCAACTATTAAACATGCTTCCGGATGTAACCATTTCCTCCCGGTCATTACTCTTGATCGCATAACTGAATCCCGGATGCAATGCCCAGGCCCCCACTTTACCTTTTTTATTGATAGCCAGAAAAGCGACCTGAATTTCTTTCACCCTTTCCGGTTTCACTTTCCTGGCAACGCGTTCAATGGCTTTTTTACAGGCAGCTTCAGGAGAAAGTCCCTGCCGCATCAGTTCCACCACCGTATGCGATCCTGCGATGCGGATCACATCTTCGCCTTGTCCCGTAGCGGTACAGGCACCCACTTCATTATCCACGAACAATCCGGCACCAATGATGGGCGAATCACCCAAACGGCCGCGCATCTTGAAACCCGCGCCACTGGTGGTACAGCTGCCGCTCAGATTACCGAAAGTATCCATGGCCACCATGCCGATCGTATCGTGGTTCCATTCTCCATTTTCGAGTTTATAAGGAGCGAAAGGACCATGGTCATGGTTCGCCTTATTCTCCACATTGATCGCCGGAGGATGATAGGTTGAATTCTTCAACCAGTTACTGTACGCCGCCTGCGCTTCCGGTGATAATTTCTGTTCTTCCAGTGGAAACCCTTCCGCTACGGCGAATTGCTGGGCACCACTGCCCACGAGCATCACGTGTGGGGTCTTTTCCATGACACGGCGTGCCACTGAAACCGGATGTTTGATTCGCTCCAGGAAAGCCACACTGCCGCAATTAGCGAATTCATCCATGATACATGCATCCAGAGTAACGAATCCGTCACGGTCAGGATTGGCGCCGAGCCCCACACAGCAATTCTGCGAAGCTTCGGTCACATTCACCCCTTTTTCCACCGCATCCAGCGCGCGGCCACCTTTACCCAGGACTTCCCAGGCACCTTTATTGGCGGCCAGGCCGGCATCCCAGGTGGAGATGACAACAGGTTTGCCCGTGATGGTCGGGAAAGTTTCTTCTGATCTGGCGAAACCGGTTTTACGGGCTAACAGACCCATTCCTCCGAGGAGGGAAAATTGCAGGAATTTACGGCGGTTGGACATCGTTATTTTTTTGTGCGTTCAAATCTAACGAAACATCAGCAAGGAAATGAAAAAACCCCGGCGTTCATACCGGGGTTCGTCAGGGGCTTTTCAAAACAGTATCTTATCAGGCCTCAGGGGCAGATTTCGCAAGTAATTCCTGTTCGATCACATCCTTCAGTACATTCTTAGGTAAGGCACCGGGTTGCATCATCGGTTGGCCGTTCGCCGGGATGAACAATAAAGTCGGAATGCTCTGGATCCCGAAAGCGCCGGCCAGTTCCAGTTCTACTTCCGTGTCCACTTTATAGATGAGCAATTTGCCATCATAGGTCTCTGATAATTCTTCCAGTATTGGTGCTACCATTTTACAGGGGCCGCACCAGTCGGCATAGAAATCGATGATCGCCGGCAGACTGCCCAGGTATTTCCATTCCTGTTCGGTATCGTAATTAAAAACGAGCTCTTTGAATTTTTCAGTGGTCAGTTTGATCGTTGCCATGTTATAACTTTTAACAAAAATAAGGAGCCGCACCGGGTTGTCCGGTGATGATTATCACAGACCGGCTGCCATTTTCAGAGCAGACTGACAACCTGCCAACTTTTCCCTGTTTTTGCTGTTATTTATCTGACAAAGCGCCCGGAAAACAAGGGCTGCACATATTTTGATGTTTAAACATCAAATTCACTACCTTCACACTATAATAAAGGAAATATGAGAATAGAAATCATATCCGGTTCACCCCGGACCCACAGTGTCACCCGCCGGGTGGCCCTGCACCTGAAACAAATACTGAGCGACCAACTGGAACATGAAACAGGATTGATCCAGCTTTCTGAGTGGAACCTGCCGCCGGTACAGACCGTTTTCAATTCAGTGGACAATACGCCGGAAGAATTCAAGCCCCTGGCAAAAAGGATATTCGAAGCGGATGCGATCATCTTGGTAACGCCGGAGTACAATGGCTCTTACTCCCCTGCAATGAAGAACCTGCTGGACCATTTTCCGAAACAACTTCACAAGCCTTTTGGCATCGTTACGGCTTCACCCGGAGCATTGGGCGGTATCAGGGCATCCCAGCAATTACTGCTGCTGATCCCGGCACTGTTCGGCATCGCTTCACCGCATATGCTGATCGTACCGCAGGTGGATAAGAAATTCAGTCCGGACGGCGACCTGCTCGATGCCAGTTTCCAGTCGTCCATCCATAACTTTATCACCGAGTTCAACTGGCTTGCCGGCAGACTCGTTACGGAAAAAGAACACGCTAAAAATTAAAATGATGACTTACACCATTCATAAAGCGGACAGCCGCGGCCATGCCAACCATGGATGGCTCGATACTTATCACACGTTCAGTTTCGCCGGTTACCATGATCCCGAAAGGATCCATTTTGGGGCCCTGCGTGTGCTCAATGATGATACCGTTGCAGGCGGCATGGGCTTCGGTGCCCATCCGCATGATAATATGGAGATCATCTCCATCCCTACCAAGGGTGACCTGGAACACCAGGACAGCATGGGCAATAAGCAGGTCATCCGTTCCGGAGATGTGCAGGTAATGAGCGCAGGTACCGGCATCCGCCACGCTGAAAAGAACAAGAACAACAATGAAGAAGTACGCTTCTTCCAGATCTGGGTCTTCCCCAAAGAAAAGAATGTGACGCCCCGCTATGATCAAAAAACGTTTTCAGAAACGGATAAGCACAATAAACTGCTGACCGTTGTTTCACCGCTGGGCACTAATGACGGTGGCGTACAGATCCATCAGAACGCATGGTTCTCTCTGGGAAATCTGGATAAAGGATTCAAAACGAAATATCCGCTGCACGACAATACGAACGGTGTCTATGCTTTCGTGATCGAAGGGAAAGTGACCATCAATGGCCAGACCCTTGACAGGCGCGATGGCATGGGTATCAAAGGCACCGATACACTTGACATCAGCGCAGATGAAAATGCCACTTTATTATTAATGGAAGTTCCCTTATAAATTCAAATATGAGCAATATTCGCCCCATCGAACATGTATTCGCACCGCCCGCTCCCCATATGGTGGGCGACGGATTCCGCGTGCATAATTTCTTTCCCGGACAGATCCCAAAGACAAGGATGAGTCCTTTTTTCCTGCTCGATTATAATTCGAAGATCGACTTCTCCCCTTCCAAAGAACCGCGTGGTGTGGGCGTACACCCGCACCGGGGTTTTGAAACGGTAACGATCGCTTATCACGGTAAAGTGGCGCACCACGACAGTGCGGGCAATAGCGGTGTGATCGGCGAAGGCGATGTACAATGGATGACGGCCGCATCCGGTCTGCTGCATAAAGAATATCATGAAAAAGAATTCAGTGCAAGAGGCGGACTGTTCCAGATGGTACAACTGTGGGTGAACCTTCCTGCGAAAGATAAAATGGGCAAACCTAAATACCAGGAGATCCCGAATGGTAAAATGGGCCGCCATGTACTGGATGCCAGTGGCAGTTTCATGGAAGTCATCGCCGGTAATTATAAAGGAACGGCAGGTCCTGCATTCACTTTCACACCGATGGAAGTTTATAATGCAAGACTGACAAAAGGCGGCAAGGCCGACCTGAGTTTCCCCGCTCATTACAATACTGCATTCCTTGTTGTGGAGGGTGAAGTGATCGTGAACGGCAAACCGGTAACTACCGACCATTTCATCTTATTTAAGAATGAAGGCACGGAGATCATTCTGGAAGCGACTTCCAACGCCATCGTCCTGGTCCTCTCCGGCGAACCGATCAATGAACCTATCGCCAATTATGGTCCCTTCGTGATGAATACCTGGGAGGAACTGGAGCAGGCGGTGAAGGATGTGAATGCGGGGTTGTTCGGGGTTTTGGAGGATTAAGAGAACGCGTTACCTGATCCAGAATTTTTCTTCATAGGATCAGCTGCAAGCTTCAGGCTTCAAGCTGCAAGAGTGTGCTAAGGAACGCTGCTTATAAAAAAAGTAATCAGTGCTTTTGTGCGACCACTGGAAATACTGTTGGTTCCTTTTCATTATTTATTTTCCTTGAGTTCTTTTTGTATCGTTTTCAACAAAGCTTTATTCTCCGTATTCTTCGGCTCGCGTGTTTTTAGCAGTTGTTCTGCTTTCCGGAGATAAGTAAGGGCCTTTTGCCGGTCGTTATCCTTCAGCAGATCGTAGAGTGACAAATAAAATCCGGGATAATAAGGATAGAACCGGATGCCAGTCTCATATATTTTCAAAGCCTGTGCGGGATAACCATTCGCCTCGTACCGCGAAGCCATCCCGTTCACATCGGGGATCTCCGGCGCATAAAAATATTTACCGAGTTGTGAAGCCTCCATGATCCGGATGTATTCAGCTTCAGGGCCGGAGGGCTTTACCAACAGTTTGTATTCTTCATTCACCTCAGCGAACCGGGTATACCTGCTCTTGAAATCAGCGAAGACCGCCGTCAGCAAAGCCGGCGTGGCTACAATCGGAACGGCATTGTGGTATGACTGGTCCGCTTCGAAAAGATGAACAGTACGGAAGAAAGAAGGGTATTTCAGCTTCAGCGAATCATATTCGAACCGGTGAAAATAGTCCTTGTCCCGGGATATACCCCCTACCGAAATGCAGATCCCCGCTTTATTCACCAACGGATCTTTTTCCAATCGCCCGATGAGTGCTTCCAGTTGATCCAGCGGCGAATTCGCGATGACGGCTGAATAAAATCCCGGATGGAGACTGTAACTGAACAGGGAAAAGGACGCACTGAAAGAATGTCCGATGATCATCCTGAACTCATTCGGATGATAAGGTCTGATCTTCTCCTCCACTTCCTGTGTGATGAAACTGTCCAGCGCCAATCCCTTGTTCATATCCCGGATCGCGCACTCTCTGATCCTGTCCTGATGCGGGATCACCACCACGATCGCATTGGGTATCTCATGGGTATATTGCAGGTAGCGGATATCAGATAAGACCGGATTCACGAACCATTCATGCTGCCCATCAAGTACATATATGACAGGGAGTGTTGTGGAATCAGACCTGTACCGGGAAAATTCCGGTGTTTGAATGATCACCGAACGCTTTGCCTTGAAAACTTTTGAGTAGAATGTAAGGGTATCAACCCGCTGACCCTTTGCAGCAATGGATAATACCATCAACATGAAAAAAACCAGGTTCAATCGTATATGCTTCATGATCCGTATACCGCCATTTTTATCGCGACGCGGGAAAGATAAAATATTGTTCTTTTACTCTATGAGCCTTTCCGGTCAACGACCGGATTTATACCGTCAATGCTCCTCTGAATCCTCTGGCAGCGTAATAGGAATCAGCTCCATTGTGATACACGAAGGCTTTTCCATACCGGTAGTCACCAAAAATGGCACCGCCCAGATCCCGGATATCATCAGGCGTTGCCAGCCAACTGGAAGTTTTCTGATCGAAATGACCCAGCGCCTGAAGCGCTCTGTATTGGGATTCGGTGAGGAGTTTAATACCCATTTCCTTGGCTTTTCCAACGGCACTATGTTTGGGCTTATTCTCTTTGCGGGCCGCGAGCGCTTCGGGATCGTAGCAAAAGCTGCGGCGGCCGGCAGGACTTTCAGCTGAACAATCATAGAAAACGTACTCACCCGACTTTTTATCAAATCCCACTACATCCGGCTCTCCGCCAGTAAGCTCCATTTCGCTGAGCGACCATAATTTCTCCGGCTTTGAGATCAAACGGGCCTGGACCTTCGCCCAGTCGAGCCCCGCATGCCGCTTCATATTCTTCTCAAAACGGGCCTTGAGGTGATTAAGCAGGTCTTCCTGCTGTTTAGCTGTCAGCTTCTTATTAGTGGCGACTGCCATAGACAGGTTTTTAAAAAGTGGAACGAAAATTAATGTTTATTCAATTTGGCTTCTTCCTCCGCCAGGTGTTTGAAATAATAGCAGTACAATAATTGTCCTTTGCGGAGACTGGATACCCGGAAGAATTCATTCGCCGCGTGCCAGTTCTCATCTGACAATTCAAAGCCCAATGGATAGGCATAGATCCCCAGTATTTCTTTTACCGATAACATCGCCCCCACACTGCCGCCACTGGCATACTGGTAAGGTTCTTTACCGAATATTTCCGTGAGCACTTCTGACAGATAACGATACTCTTTGGTATCCACCGGGAAAGTCATCGGACTGGCAAAGCCATTCGAGCGTTTATAGGTGATGGTTGCGCCCGGTGGCGTATGTGCATCGATATGTTTAATGATCAGGTCAACGATCTCTTTTCCATTCTGGTTATTGACCAGGCGGCAGGTGATCCTGCCCATGGCATGTCCGGGAATGATATTGGAATGACCTTCTGCTGCGGTATAACCGCTCTGCATGCCGATGATCTCCAGTGTGGGGCGATACCATACACGTTCCAGTGGCAGGAAACTCGTATCCCCCGCTTCAGCGGTTGTACCCAGTATCTTCATATCCGTGGCCGGATCATATGGGATCTTTCTGATCATTTCTTTTTGTTGCGGGGTGACCGGAACTACTTTATCATAGAATCCCTTCACGGCTACATTCCCCTTCTCATCATAGAATGAGCTGATGATCTGCGAAAGGATCACGGCCGAGTTAGGCGTCTTGCCGCCGAATTCGCCGGAATGTCCGTCCATGTCGGCGGTCTTGACATTGAATTCGAGTTGTACCGCACCCCTCAGGCTCACGGTGATGGATGGATTGTTCTCATCCAGTTGCCCATCGTCAGCGTTCAGTGCGAAATCAGCCTTGAGCAGTTCTTTATTGTCTTCCAGGAATTTTTTAAAATAAGGGCTCCCTACTTCTTCATTGCCTTCGAACATGAACTTCACATTCACCGGCAGTTGGCCATCCGTCCGCAACATCGCTTCTGTAGCCAGCAGGGTCATCATGACACCGCTTTTATCATCACTCGCGCCACGTCCCAGTATCCTTCCGTTCTCAATGACTGGCGAAAAGGGAGGATGACTCCATTCAGACTCCTTTACCGGCTGCACATCATAATGCGCATAGATCAGAACAGTGGGTTTACCCGGTGCTTTGTCCCAGCTGCCGAAAACGACCGGATTGCCCGGCGTGGGTATGAGTTGCGCGGTGCTGAGCCCGATGGACTGCATCTTCTTCACGATCCAGTCTGCCGCCCTTGCGGCATCCGGCTTATGTGATTCTATGGAAGAGATGGTGGGAATGGCAACCAGTTCCATGAACTCTTTCAGGTGCTCGTCATTATGGTCATCGATATACTTTTCATAAGCCGCCAATGAGGCTTTACCGGTGACCGGCTTCGACGCTTTGGATTTTCCTCTGCTCTTTTGCGCGATCGCGTCATGACCTGTTAACAGCTGAGCACCTGCCAGTAAAAGCAGGGCGATGGACCTGGAATTGAACATTGGTTTTTGTTTTAATATCTGTTTTCCCTTTTCGGCTTTTCCATTTTAAAGGTGAAAGCCTAAATAACTAATTCAACTATTTCAAATGATACTCTTCCCGCAGCAATTTCAGCAATGCTGTATTCACATCAATATACCGCTGAATATGAACCTTCCTGGTAGAACTCACTACATTCCCGTTATAAAATGACAATATTTTCACAACATTCTTCCGGTCGATCTTATCAACATCACTCAAGTGGAACGGGATGGAGTCTGTACTGTTCTCATAATTGCGCAAACCTTCAAAAACACTTATTTCTTTCTCTCCCTCTTTTAATGCTGCATCAAATTCGTAATCGTATTCCTGCATCAGTATGGGATTGATATACTGCATCCGGGTCTGCGTCTCCAGTTCCTGACGGTCATATATATTCTTGACAGCAACGATCAGATCGCCTGTAAGTGTCTGTAATTCCTCATTCTTGAAGTATCGTAGCGATCCAGAATTGATCAGCTGATCCAGCATGAATGTCCTGGGCTCAAATACGGTCGGCGTGCGAAAGCTGATCCCATATTCGAAATTAATAGTGAACGCTTTAGGCACATTCACGAGACTGCTGTCGCGGTAATACTTCATCAGGTATTTCAATGCCGCCTCCTGCTTTAACCTGTTCTGTACTTTGATCCCTGCAGCTATGGAATCATTCCTCAATTCCCTGTAAAAACTTTTGGCCAGTTCATGCGCCCGGTCGTGTTCGATTTTATGCTCCAGCTGATATTCGGCCAGGAATCCGCAAAAAACGGCCAGAAATAACATAATGAATTCCCAGAAATAGGCGCGCCAGCTTTTCTTTCCTTCGTGGTGACCGTGGTGATGTACTTCCATAGTTTTTGTTTCTGCTTCTAAATATAGCATTTCCATGTCAGGTACCCTTGGACAGTGGAGATCAGCGAATGAGCGTCACCGTTCCCTTCCTCATATATTCGGCGGGATCACCGGCAACTTTATAATGAAGCATCCATACAAATGTGCCCTCCGGCTGGGCAATGCCTTTGTAGATGCCGTCCCAGCCTTTGAGACGATCCTTAGAACCAAACACCTGCTCACCATTGCGGTTGAAGATCTGCATGTGAAATGAAACTAAATTGTCGCCATAAAGAGATCTGAACAGATCGTTCAATCCATCGCCATTCGGGGTGAAGGCGGAAGGTATGTATAAAGTGCAGGTACCTGTTGTGACCACTAACTGATCCGTTGTCGTTCCACAGGTATTCCCGATCTGTAATGTATACGTACCAGGTTGGGTCACTGTATAAGTCGGCGTGGTGCTGCCATCCTGCCACAAATAATTTAAAGGCACATCAGAACCCGCTGTGATCTGTGGCGTCAGCGGAAATGTAATGCCTGTACATATTTCCTTATCCGGGCCCAGACTGAAATGAGGTTTCAATTGATATTTGACCAGCACCGTGTCCGCATTCCTGCAACCATTCATGGTCACAGTAACGGAATAAGTTCCTGCTGACGTCACCATGAACGAAGACTGCGTACTGTGATCCTGCCAGTCATAAATCGCGGATGGATTCGTTGCATCCAGTAAATACGTCTTATCCTCGCATATGATAGTATCCCTTCCCAAATGCACTGCCGGCAATGGTTTCACGGCCAGCACCAAAGTGTCACGATACGTACAACCGTCCTTCCCCACTTCACACCAGTAATTACCGGCGTTCGCAGCTTTCACAATGGCTACGGACTGGCCTGTGCTCCAAGCATATCCTGTTGCGCCGCTTACTGCAGCATTCAGCACCAGTGAATCGC
The DNA here is from genome assembly GCA_029555415.1 of Bacteroidota bacterium. Lineage (GTDB taxonomy): Bacteria > Bacteroidota > Bacteroidia > Chitinophagales > Chitinophagaceae > JAKPSI01. The sequence continues at coordinate 46,860 of JAKPSI010000078.1, forward strand.
CGGAACAAATTGAAGTATCACGACCCAGACTGAATAACGGATAAGGTTTCAGGTCCACTTGCACTGTATCTCTGTACTTACAGCCGCTTGCGTCGGTGATCTGCAGCCAGTAAGATCCTGTTGCCGTTACATTCAGCTGATTCGCGGAACTGTTATCACTCCATGAATAAGTTGCAGGTACATAAACAGGTGTCGGGCTGATATAGAGCTGACCGGTTCCGCAGACAAGTGTATCCCTGCCCAAAGAGAAGACAGGCAAAGCAAGATCACTGATCACGATCGTATCCGAATAACTGCATGCGTTGATGTTCACCTGTAACCAATACCGCCCCGCCTGAGTTACCCGCACAGAACGGGTACTGGCACCGGTACTCCATGAATAGGAGCTGCCGGTCAGATCAGAAGTCAGTGTAATGGAGTCATGTAAACAAACAGCCGTATCACGACCGATATTCAGCACTGGTATGGCACCCGCAGCAATGATCTTTTGAACCGTATCGATCAGATTTCTGCAGCTGCTGTGTGAGTAGATGCGTAATTGAACCGTGTAGTTGCCGGTCGCGGAATAAGCATGCACCGGATTCATCAGCGTTGAATTGTTCGCGGGTCCGGAAACTGGTTCCCCGAAATCCCATTTCACCGAATCGATGCCCGCCGGATTGGAAGGCTCAAAACTGAAAGTACTGGCATTACAATTTGCCGTTACGAGGAAATCCTTTTTATTGAAATATGAAGTGCAGAAATTTGGCAGGCCCAGTTGGATCACACCGGTACCGATACTGACAGCAGACCGTTGATAATCACAAAACGCCCCATCCAGATTAGGTGACCGGATACATCCCAGACTGGTCAACAGAAATGAAGCAGAGTAGATCTTTCCGTCGGGCCCCATCTGAAGCGCATTCCAGAGGCGGTTCGAATTGGCACTATTGAAGCTGTCCACGAAATAATGCGAATTCGCGATCGCCACGGAATCATGGACCAGCAGGTCGTATTGATTCAGTGTCGATTTATAATAGGATGGATCCGGAGAACTCTGATCGTAGATCATCAATCCGAGATCAAGGTATAACCGGCGGCTGTCACCAGAAAATTCCATCCCATAAGAAGTTGTTTCGATACTCAGTGAGGTATTTCGTTCCGGCACCGGCGGGATCTGCGCTATCTTAATGACATTGGTGACCGCACCGGTACTGTTATCGAATTCACCCAACTCACAATAGGAAAGTCCGTGATGCAGGTTCGCGATCTTCTTGCCGTCCGGTGAAACCTTCAGAAATCCGATCGCATCCGTACCCAGTAAGAATGGGTTACCGATATAATTCGTCGTTGCTGATCTCACCGGAATATTGGAAATACCCGATGAGGATACTTTCCAGGAATAGAATTCTGTTCCGTTGAATTGACGGGTCACCACCCAGTAGTCCTGCCCGTTGCAATTCTTTACAGCCGTTAATCCTTCACAAACCGGCGTGACCATGGCCACATTCTTGGTAATGACCGCACCGAGCCCGCCATCCGCTTTCAAATTCACGACCGAATAGCACATCCCCTGCGGGTGCGCGAAAGCCGCCACGGTAAATATGAAATAGAGTGAATCATTGAGGGGTTTGGGAATGATCAGGGCGGATTGGGTACTGGACATATCACCCAGCAACCCGCCTCCGTTCAGCATCACGGCATGATTGCGGTTCCAGACCGTTATTCCATCCGTATAAAAAAGCAAGGCACCGTTCGCGTCACTCATGACCGAAGTGCCTTCCAGTGTATGTGTCATCCCACCCGGTAGCGGAACGGGCGTACCCGAAGAAAATGAAAGCCCGGCATTATTGCCGAAATACCAGTTCCAGGTCTCTTTTTGCGAAAGAGCCGGTATCGCATGAAGACTAATGAAAACAATAAAAAGATATGGAAGGATCTTACCTTTCATTCAGAACAAGGTCGGTTATTGATCGTTGATGATTGCTATGAATATATAGCTGATAGCTGCTGGCTATTAGCTGTTAGTACATTCTAAGTATCTTACCTGCTACCTCTTACCTGTTACCTCCTCCCCGCCATATATTTTTCAAGGCTGCGTTTCGCCTTGCGCTGCACCGCCTTCTTCATAAAAGCTGTCCATCCGAACAACACACCCTTCCAGCCCAATGCCTGGCCGATCCAGGTGCTGAGACGGAACGCGTCGCTGTGTTCAATGATCTTTCCATCCTTTAATTTCATGAAAGCCTTGATCCGGTTCACTACAGGGCGGCCCGTTTGGGAGAATGTATAACTGGCCGTCCACATACAGGTAGCATATTCTTCATCCTGCTCAATGATATCGGAATAAGCCAGCGTAAAATCCTTCGCGTTCTTACAAAGCATTTCCCACATGGCCCTCACTTCATCTCCTTTCAGCATACCGAAAACAGGGTCGCTGAAGATGATGTCATCACTGTAACAGCTGTTCATGCCGGCGGCATCGAGTTGCTGAAAACTGGCATAAAATTGCTGTATAACAGCAGTATTACTTTTCATACGCAAGCGGAGGGGTTAGGTTGTACAGGGAATGTGTAAATTTAAGGCCGGCAGCGCAATTAAAAGCTGACCCGGCCATAATCATGAGAAAACTCCTTTACAGCCTTCTGTTCCTGACTTTTGTCATTTCAGCCACGGCCCAGACCGATCAGGATTCTTTATGGATCCGTGAAAATTATACCAAGAAGGAAGTGTACATACCAATGCGCGATGGCGCCCGGTTATTCACAGCCATCTATACCCCGAAAGATCAGTCCGAAGCCCATCCCTTCCTGATGACACGCACACCCTACTCTTGTGCGCCTTACGGGGAAAAGGATTTTACACCCAATCTCTGGGGACGGCACTGGAAATATTATGCCCGCGAAAATTATATCATCGTCATTCAGGACGTCCGCGGCCGATGGATGAGTGAAGGGAATTTCGTGGATGTACGGCCCTTCATCAAAGACAAAAAATCGAATACTGATATCGATGAGGCAAGCGATACTTATGATGCGATCGACTGGCTCGTGAAGAACTGGCAAGGAAACAATGGCCGTGTCGGCGTTTTTGGCATTTCCTACCCCGGCTTCTATTCCACCATGGCCGCAGCCAGTGGTCACCCGGCGCTCAAAGCCGTGAGTCCGCAGGCACCCGTGACCGAATGGTTCCTCGGTGATGATTTCCACCACAACGGAGCGTTCATGCAAATGGACGGCTTCGCCTTCTATTCCGGTTTCGGTAAGCCCCGCCCAAAACCCACTACCATCGGGCCTTCCGGCTTCGACTTTAAGATCAGGGATAATTATCAGTTCTATCTCCAGAATATTCCGAGTGTACAAACCAAACTCATGGGCGACAGTATCGCGTTCTGGAAAGACCTGATGGCACATCCGGATTATGACGCATGGTGGCAGGCCCGCAACGCGCGTACCGCTATGTTTGATATCAAACCCGCCATGCTGGTCGTGGGCGGTTTGTTCGATGCGGAAGATTGTTATGGCGCATGGAATCTTTACAAAGCGATCGAGAAACAGAATCCCGGTACGCATAATCAACTCGTCATGGGTCCGTGGTCACATGGTCAGTGGGCCAGCCACGACGGCCGCAGCATGGGCAATGTGCAATTCGGTTCCAATACGTCCATGTGGTACCAGAATAATATCGAGATCCCCTTCTTCAATTATTACCTGAAAGGAAAGGGTTCAGATCCGATGATCGCAGAAGCGACCATCTTCTTCTCCGGCGAGAACCAGTGGAAATATCTGGACCAATGGCCTCCGAAAGAAAGTGAAAGCAGGGATATTTATCTTGATGCGAACGGGACCTTGTCCTGGAACAAACCCACGGCACCGAAGAGTTTCACCCAGTACACCAGCGACCCCGCCCATCCGGTTCCTTATACAGAAGATGTGCATTTCGGCCGCACCCGCGAATACATGACCGATGACCAGCGCTTCGCATCGCGCAGACCGGATGTACTGACCTTCCAGACACCGGTGCTGGATGAGGACCTGACACTGGCAGGACCCGTGACCGCAAATCTGAAAGTAAGCCTGACCGGTACCGATGCGGATTTCGTAGTGAAGATCATCGATGTGTTCCCGGATGATTTCGAATACAAGGACGGCCGCCCCTCCGCTGTACCCATGGGAGGTTACCAGATGCTGGTGCGCGGTGAGATCATGCGCGGCCGCTACCGCAACAGTTTTGAAAAACCGGAAGCTTTCAAACCGGGTAAGGTGGAGAGCGTTCGTTACACTTTACCCGATATCGCGCATACTTTCAAAAAAGGCCACCGGCTCATGATCCAGGTACAGAGCAGCTGGTTCCCGCTGGCGGACCGCAATCCGCAGACCTTCGTGAATATCTATACCGCCGAGCCGAAGGATTACCAGAAAGAAGACATCAAAGTTTTTCATAACGCGGACAACAGCAGCAGTATCAGTTTACCTGTACTTCATCAATAAAATATTTATGAAACTAAAACACATCCTCGCTTTCCTGATCTTCATTTCCCTGAACGCATCCGCGCAGGATGTGAATGACACGGGTTATGTGCGCGCGCATTATACCAAGACCGAAGTATTCATTCCCATGCGCGATGGCATCAAACTCTACACAGCCATTTATACGCCGAAGGATAATACCAAGCTGCATCCCATCATCATGCAGCGTACCCCCTACTCCTGCTGGCCCTATGGCGCAGATAGTTACCGGCGCAGGCTGAGCCCGAATAGTTACCTGATGAAAGATGATTATATCGTCGTGTATCAGGATGCACGCGGGAGATTCAAGAGTGAAGGCAGATTCCGGGAAATGACACCGGCCATCGACATTAAAAAGTCTGACAAGGATGTGGACGAATCAAGTGACACTTATGATACCATCGAATGGCTGCTGAAAAACACACCCAACAATGGTAAGGTCGGCATGTGGGGCATTTCCTTTCCGGGCTTCTACTCTTCTGCCGCGCTGCCCGATGCGCATCCCGCACTGAAAGCGGTGAGTCCGCAGGCGCCAATGTCGGATGAATTCATCGGTGACGACTGTAACCACAACGGTGCTTTCTTCCTGCTTGACAACTTTTCGTTCTATGCCGGTTTCGACGGAGAACGGAAGAATAACGGTGAAGCCTATATTCCTTTCTTTGAGACCGAAACACAGGATGCTTACAATTATTTCCTGAAACTGGGTTCGCTGAAGAACATGAACAGAGCGCCCTATTTCACCGATACCAACAGTACCTGGCGGCAGGTAGTGGCACATGATACATACGATGATTTCTGGAAAGGCAAATCGATCCGCCCGCATTTGCAGAACATCAAACCCGCCGTACTGGTCGTGGGTGGCTGGTTCGATGCGGAGGATATGTTCGGTGCATTAAAGACCTATGCGGCTATTGAAAAGCAAACGCCCGGGAACGATTGCCGCCTGGTCATGGGCCCCTGGACACACGGCGCCTGGGGCGCTCCGCTCTGGCGTTCTTTCGGTGCTTATCAGTTCGGGCAGGACCTGAACAAGTATTTCCAGGAACAGATCGAAACGAAATTCTTTGAGCATTATCTGGAAGATAAAGGGGATTTCAATGCGGCAGAGGTCACTTTATTTGAAACGGGCTCCAATGAATGGAAGTCTTATCCCAGCTGGCCTCCGGCTGAGAGTACCTCCGAAGCATTTTATCTCCAGCCCGGAAACAAGCTCGATACGAAGAAACCGGCCGCAACAAAAAGCATGACCGAATACATCAGCGATCCGGCCAAACCTGTTCCGTATACGGCCGTAGCGCAGGGATGGCGTAACGATCAATACCTGGTGGAAGATCAACGTTTCGTTTCCAGTCGCCCGGATGTGATCAGTTTTGTAACGGATACTTTAAGAAAGGACCTGAACCTGACCGGCCCTATTTCGGCGGATCTGTTCGTGTCCACCACAGGTACCGATGCGGATTTCATCGTTAAACTCATTGATGTTTGGCCTGATAATACGGTGATCAAAGATGCGAACGGCAAGGCGGTCGCGATGGGAGGCTACCAGCAAATGGTGCGTGCGGAAGTGTTCCGCGGAAAATTCAGAAGGAGTTACAGCAACCCGGTGCCATTCAAACCGAATGTGATCGATTCTGTGAAGATCAGTCTCAATGAAGTGGCGCATACATTCAAAAAGGGGCATGCGATCATGGTGCAGGTGCAAAGCAGTTGGTTCCCGCTGGTGGACCGGAACCCGCAGCAATTCGGAAAGATCGCTGAGATGAACGACAGTGATTTCCGTAAAGCGACGATCAGGATCTGGCATGATGCGCAGCACCCCAGTCACCTGATGCTTCCCGTCATGAAATAGGTCAATCGTTTGTGCTGAGAAATCAGGTTTGAGAACAGCAGTTGTTGAGTATATTGCTGTTCTCAAATTTTTCCTATGCGTGCCATTGCCCTCTCCCTTTTCTCAGTAGTCCTTTCCATTGCAGTTTTTGCACAGCCGGTGCATATCAGTCCGGAACCTGCTTCCGTGATACAGCCCCGTATTGCAGCTAAATTCAGTATTTCACCTGCCACTCAGATCGTGCTGGAAGGCAGTAATCTGGAACACGCCGCGGCGTTCTTCAATGATTACCTGCAGCGCTTTTATCTGTTCAGTCTGAAAGTGAACCCGAACGCCAAAGGTGATAATGTCATCCGCCTGAATTTCGACCGGCTGGATAAAGATCTGCCCGGTGCTTACGAAATGACCGTCAACAATAAAGGCGTGTATATCGGTGGTGATAACGAAGAAGGCGTTTTTTATGGCATCCAGACCCTGATCCAGTTATTACCGGTCCCTGATGCGAAACTCAAAATGCGTCCGAATACACTTTCCATTCCTTACATCAATATCCAGGATGAACCCCGCTTCGCATACCGTGGGATGCACCTGGATGTCGGCCGTCATTTCCTGCCACTTGATTTCGTGAAGAAGTACATCGATTATCTCGCCCTTCATAAAATGAATTATTTCCACTGGCACCTGACCGATGATCAGGGCTGGCGGATCGAGATCAAAAAATATCCGTTGCTCACACAAGTCGGCGCCTGGCGAAATGGAACCATCATTGGCCGTTACCCGGGCAAAGGAAGTGATAATAAAAAACATGGCGGTTTCTATACACAGGAAGAGATCAAAGCGATCGTGAAATACGCGGCTGACCGTTATGTGACCGTAGTGCCGGAGATCGAAATGCCGGGACATGGCAGTGCCGCTATCGCAGCCTATCCCTTCCTGAGCTGCTTCCCGGATGAACCTACCAAACTCAGTCCTGCCATGGCTTCCGACCTTTTCAAAAAAGGAACCGGCAAACAAGTGCAGGAAACATGGGGTGTATTTGAAGATGTGTTCTGTGCAGGCAAAGAATCAACGTTCAAATTCATGCAGGACGTAATGGATGAAGTGATCCCCCTATTCCCCTCCTCTTATGTGCATGTGGGCGGAGATGAATGCCCGAAAGAATCCTGGAAAAGATGCCCGCAATGCCAGCAGCGCATTGCTGAAAATAAACTGAAAGATGAACACGAATTGCAGAGTTATTTCATCCAGCGGATGGAAAAATACCTCAACAGCAAAGGCAAAGTACTGATCGGCTGGGATGAGATCCTGGAAGGTGGATTGGCACCGAAAGCAGTGGTGATGAGCTGGCGTGGTGAACAGGGTGGCATCGATGCGGCCAAACAGAATCATGATGTGATCATGACACCGGGCAATCCGGTCTACTTCGATCACAGTCAGAGTATGAATGAAGATTCCGTTACGATCGGCGGATACAACGGGCTCGATAAGGTTTACGCGTATGAACCCATTCCCGCCGCGCTGAATGCGGAACAGGGCAAACACGTGATGGGCGCGCAGGCCAACTTGTGGACTGAATACATCGACAACGGACCGAAAGCGGAATACATGATCTTCCCGCGTATGACCGCATTGTCAGAAGTATTGTGGAGTCCGGCGAAAAAACGCAACTGGGATTACTTCCAGCAGAAATTGCTCACCCAATTCAAACGCTATGAATTATGGAACGCGCATTACAGCAAGGCCTTCTTCGATTTGCGTTCCGTTATTGAACCGGACGTGAACGCGGGAGGCGTTACCTGGACGCTCAGTACCAAACAAAAGAACATACAGCTGCAGGTAACGGATGGCAAAAAAATGAAAGCCGGCTCCAAACCCGGTGTGGACGAGTATCACCTCGCGATCAGGAAGTCGGGCACGTATACGGCCACGCAGCTGATTAACGGAAAGCAGGTAGGCGTTCCTGTGAGTGTGTCTCTGCTATTCAATAAAGCAACCGGACAGAAGATCACATTGGAAACACCTCCTTCCGCCAGTTATGCCGGCAGTGGTGGTTTTACACTGGTGGATGGCATCCAGAATGACCGGGGTATGACCCGCAGCAGGGAATTCCTTGGATTCAGCGGCGGTGATTGTACAGCATCCATCGATATGGGTAAGAATGTGGATGCGGAACGTGTGACCGTACATATTTTCCATGAACCAGGCAGCTGGATCTGGCGGCCTCAAACCATTCAGGTGTGGGGCTCTGCATATGGGATCGAATGGACTTCACTGGGACTGACCGATGATGTGAAGATGGTCAACGCTGGAAATGGTACCATGGAAGTGAAATTCAACAAGGCGAACATCCGTTTCATTAAAGTCAAGGTCACGAACTGGGGAACGATCCCTGAGAAAAATCCAGGTGCAGGCACCCCTGCCTGGTTGTTTGTGGATGAGATCGAGATCAATTGACATTTAAACCCGCACAAACCTGCAGAAAACCGCAAATACCATCACTCCTTTTTTTTATCTTTGTATCTTAATCTTTCCGAAATGGCGAAAAAAACCGCTTCCATCGACCTTACCGACAGCTTTGAGAAAATTCCAGTTAAGATCTACCCTGATCTCTATAAAGGATCCCGGTATGTTGCCCAGGAGATCGCGGCTCTGATCCGCGACAAGCAAAAGAAGAAACAGAAATGTGTGCTGGGTCTTGCAACCGGCTCCACTCCCAAGACTTTATACAAAGAACTGGTACGCATGCACAAGGAGGAAAAACTCAGTTTTAAGAACGTGATCGCGTTCAATCTGGATGAATACTACCCTATTGCCAATGACGCGTTGCAGAGTTATCACCGTTTCATGCATATCAACCTCTTCGACCATATCGATATCAATCCCAGGAACATTCATATCCCCAATGGTTCCATTGATAAAGATGATATCAAGGAACATTGCCGCGAATATGAAAAACAGATCAGGGATGCGGGTGGCATTGACCTCCAGATCCTCGGCATTGGTAATAACGGCCACATCGGATTCAATGAACCCGGTTCCGGCATTTATTCCAAAATGCGACTGATCAATCTCGACAACTCAACACGTCTTGCGAACTCCTATGAGTTCGCCAATATTTCTGAAGTTCCGCGTCTGGCCATCACCATGGGCATCAGTACGATCCTGCAGAGCAAGAAGATCATCCTTATGGCCTGGGGCTCCGGTAAAGCACCGGTGATCAAACAGGCGGCTGAAGAAGAAGTGACCGAACATGTTCCTGCATCATTACTGCAGAACCATGATGATGTCACTTTCGTGGTGGACGAAACCGCGGCATCAGAACTTACAAGATTCAAATCACCCTGGCTTACCGGTGAATGTGACTGGACGCCCCGCATGATCAAAAAAGCGGTGGTGAACATGGCACTCAAACTGAAGAAACCAGTGCTGAGCCTGACGAACAGCGATTATAATGAATATGGTCTGGGTGACCTGCTGGTAGAAAAAGGCGATGCTTATGAGATCAACCTGCAGGTGTATTACCTGTTGCGTGATACCATCACGGGATGGCCTGCCGGCAAACCTGATTCCATCATTCCGACACACCCCGAGCGTTCAGATCCGTATCCGAAACGTGTGATCATCTTCTCCCCTCACCCGGATGATGACATCATCAGCATGGGTGGTACCTTCCAGCGATTACATGATCAGGGCAATGATGTGCATGTGGGTTATCAGACCTCCGGTAACATCGCGGTAACGGATGAATTCGTGACCCGCTTTCTGGATTTCGCGGTGGGCTTTGAAGAGATCGCAGGTATCGACACCAGCAAATCAGGGAAGATCCTGGCACAATCCCGCAAGTTCCTTTCCAATAAAAAATCGAATCAGGTGGATACCGGTACGATCCGGAATATCAAAGGACTCATCCGCCGCTGTGAAGCGGCCGCTACCTGCAGATATGTGGGTATCAAAGATGAGAACATCCACTTCCTCAATCTTCCGTTCTATGAAACCGGAACGATCGAGAAGAAACCAATGAGTGAAAAGGATGTGAAGATCACTATTGAATTACTCCGTAAGCTGAAACCCCATCAGGTGTATTGCGCCGGCGATTTCGCCGATCCGCATGGCACGCATATCGTTTGCTTCAGTGTGGTAGTGGAAGCCCTCAAACGCATCAAAGCGGCCGGTGATCCCTGGATCCAGGATTGCTGGCTCTGGTTATACAAAGGCGCATGGCAGGAATGGAACATCGAAGAGATCGAAATGGCCATCCCGATGAGTCCTGACCAGGTGATGAAAAAACGCTTCGGCATTTTCATCCACCAGTCGCAGAAGGACATGGTCCCCTTCCAGGGCAGCGATTCCCGCGAGTTCTGGCAGCGGGCCGAAGAACGGAATGCAAATACGGCCAACCTGTACGCGGACCTGGGACTGACCCATTACGCCGCCATGGAGGCTTTTGTACGTTGGGATTATTAACAAGGGCTTATTTCCCCCGTTTCAGGTAACTTATTATCTTTATAGCTTAAACTTAACACGCTATGGCATTATTCAATTCCAGCAACCCTATCCTGAAAGAGAGCACCTATGATGGTACGATCTTCCAGGGCATGACCATCACTGATTCCATGACCATCAAGGGTACCGCGAATAAATTCGGTTTCCTGTTCCTGATGATGATGGGATCCACTATTTTTTCCTGGAACCAGTTCTATGCAGGCGGCAACCCCATGCCCTTCCTGCTGATCGGTGTATTTGGCGGACTGGTACTGGGCCTGATCATGGCTTTTAAAATGAGCTGGTCACCTTATCTGGCTCCCGCTTACGCCCTGCTCGAAGGTCTTTTTGTAGGTGCAGTTTCAGCTTATTATGATTACGCATTCAAAACGAACTATCCCGGTATCGTGATGCAGGCAGTAATGCTGACGCTCGCGGTGGGTGTGGTGATGTTCGCAGTATACCGTTATCGTATCATCCGTGTAACGGAGAAATTCCGTTCCGTGATCATCATCGCAACAGCCAGTATCATGTTGTTCTATCTGGCCAAATGGATCATGTCCATGTTCGGTGTAGAATTCGGAGGTTTCACCAATGCAGCCACTCCGCTTGGTATCGGTTTCTCCATCGTCGTTGTTTGTCTCGCAGCCCTGAACCTGCTGCTGAATTTCGATATGATCGAAAAAGGTGTAGAGAACAAAGCTCCCAAATACATGGAATGGTACAGCGCCTTTGGATTGCTGGTGACCATCGTATGGTTGTATCTGGAGATGCTGCGTCTGCTGGCCAAACTGAACCGCAGATAATCCATCAAATGATATTTTAAAGGATCCCGGCCAGACGCCGGGATTTTTTTGCACCTGTTAATCTGTAACTTCCCGCATCCATTTTACATGAAAAGAATCGCGATCTCCTTTATATTGGTCCTGACACTGATCAGCGCAAACGCACAACCGGACAGCATTCCAGCAGCACGGCCGGTTTTTAAACCCCGCGCGACCTGGATCATCCCCACCGTGATGGTCAGTTATGGATTCGCTGCGCTGGAGATCCATTCACTCCACAAATGGGACAGTCGCATCGTCAATAACCTGCACGCCAACAATCCAGGTTTCCGTACGCATGCGGACGACTATCTCCAATACACACCTGCTCTGCTGGTCTATGGTTTGAACGCAGTGGGCATCAAAGGCAAACATGATTTTGTTGACCGCAGCGTCATTTATTTCATGGCGAACCTGATCATGGCGGTGCCGGTGAATGGATTGAAAAAGATCACACATTCCCAGCGACCTGATGGCATCGGTTTCAACGCATTTCCCTCCGGACATACAGCCATCTCATTTGTCGGCGCCGAATTCATGCGCCGTGAGTATATGGACCGCTCCCCCTGGTATGGCGTGGCAGGCTATCTCATTGCAGGGACCACCGGTACTTTAAGGATGCTGAATTACCGCCACTGGTTCCGGGATGTGATGGCAGGTGCCGGGATCGGGATATTGTCGGCGGAACTGGCGTATCAGTTATACCCGGTGATAAAGAAGAAATTGTTCCCCAGAAAGAAATGAAAAGCCCCGTAGCGGGTGCTACAGGGCTTCTTTGTGACCCCGTCTGAGTCAATGATATTTTTCGCAAATAGCTGTAATTCAATTCTCAATACACCTTTTAAAATTCCACAGGTGTCAATTTGGTGTTTTTGGCCTAATTGAGCCCAATTCGCACCACTTTTCAAAATCTGGTTGAACCAAAAGTAAAAAACCGAGGCCAATTGTGCAAAATTGAAATTGTCCGAAGTTCAATACATTCGTATCAAACCCATAAACCTATATCAATAAACGAAAATTCAGGTATGTTCAAAGCCATAAAAAAGTTCTTCTCAGTAAGGCCACTCGTTATTGACCCTCAAAAGAAGCTACTGCATGAAATCCTTGAAACACTAAGATTTTGTGCAATCGAAATAACTGGAAGTGGTACCGAACAAAACATGTACCCAATTTATGAGCTTCAGCTTGGCTCAGCAGAGCTTTACCTTGGTACACTTGCCGCCTTAGTAAACAACCGAAATTGGTGGCCTAAAGAGTTCAACGGAACCTTTATCAGAGAATACAAAGCCAAAACAAGGGAAATTGACCAATCAAAATACACTCTTAGGGAAATCTCAAATGCATTAAGTGTATTGAAGAGCAATGGTGATATATCCATAACAATAAGTAATGACTCCACGGAGAAGAAAATCCTACTACTGACAAAAGGTTTGCATAATTTAAATAGCAACCATTACCTTATTGAATACGAGAAGGAATTTCAGGCTGCATCAATGTATGTTTCCACAATATCAAATAGTCGATGGATGACTATATTAACGGGAATTCTTACAGTATCTACAGTCATACAAGTTGCATTTTTATTCAAAGGATGCGGTAATCAACAAGATAAAACCTTAAAGATTGAGTATATAGCAATAAAAGATAGTGTGAGCGCACATCAGCAACCAGTCATAAAAGAAAAAATAGATACAATCCCTCCCTTGAAAAGCGACAGCGCAAGTTCCACAAAGGAATAAAACCTATTACAAGCAAAATAAAGCCCACTCAGGCAAAGACTGGTAAAGCCTTGAAAAAGGAAATTGAAGCGTATAAAACGCTTCTTAATGGCCATTACCAATATTCTGTACTACGATTGAGAGGGCGCAGGAAATGGCAAGAATCCCAGATTTTTTATTTTACCCTTAAAAAAAAGCCATTTTTTCATACATTTAGCTATATATCAGTACTTTAGAGTGGGCGATAGTTAGTAGCAAATTAAATTATAATTAATCGTCAAGTTTTAAACCAACTCTAATGAGCTTCCAGATTGTTCTTAGCAAGTACAGGAAAATTTCATTTTCAGAAAAGGATAAAGGCGAACGATTTGAAAGGTTGATGAAAGCCTACCTTTTAACCGAACCCAAATACGCTTTCAAGTTCAAAAAAGTATGGCTATGGGAAGAGTTTCCCGGTAGGCAAGATTTAGGGGGTAATGATACCGGTATAGATTTAGTAGCCCTTACAAATGAGGGTGATTATTGGGCCATTCAATGCAAGTGTTATCAGGAAACCTCCACAATTGACAAACCCGCTGTTGATAGCTTCCTCTCCACTTCCAGCCGCCATTTTAAAGGTGAGGACTTAAAAACCTATTCCTTTGCTCATAGACTTTGGATATCTACCACAAACAAATGGGGGCCTAATGCACAGGAAGCCATTAAAAATCAGAACCCTCAAGTTTCCCGAATCAATTTGTACGACCTAATTAATGCCCCGGTAGATTGGGAAAAATTAGACAATGGCATCACAGGTGAAGTTGCCCGTAATAGCAAGAAGAAATTAAAGCAACACCAAAGCGATGCTGTGAACATGGCCCATGAACATTACAGGACCAACGCAAGAGGAAAGTTAATCATGGCTTGTGGAACAGGAAAAACTTACACTTCTCTGCGAATAGCCGAAACTGAAACAGACGGAAAGGGCCTTATTCTTTTTCTTGTCCCTTCAATAGCCTTGTTAGGACAGACATTAAACGAATGGTATGCTGACGCCGCTGAACCTATCAACGCTATATGTATTTGTTCAGACCCCGAAGTTTCCAGAAATAGAAAAAAGCTCGACGACATCGACACCTCTTCCGTTGTGGACCTTGCTTTACCAGCTTCCACCAATGAAAAAAATATTATTGACCAATTCAAGAAATTAGAATCCAGCAGCAACAAAGGACTTACAGTTGTATTCTCTACTTATCAATCCATTGACGTTATTTCCAAAGCCCAAAAAGCTCTGGAAAAACAATATCCCAAATATGCAGAATTTGACTTAGTAATATGTGACGAGGCACACCGCACCACAGGTGTTTCCTTGGCCGACGAGGACGAAAGTGCTTTTACCAAGGTACACGACAACGATTTTTTAAAAGCCAAGAAAAGGCTTTACATGACCGCTACGCCACGCTTATACGACGACAACACCAAAAGCAAAGCGGCGCAAGCTGACGCCTATCTCTGCTCCATGGATGATATGGAAATGTATGGCGACGAAATTTATAGAATCGGTTTTGGTGAGGCAGTAGATAAGGACCTATTAACAGATTACAAGGTCCTAATTCTTACCCTCAACCAAAATGACGTTCCCCCTGTAATTCAAAAGATGATTGCCGATAAAGAAAGCGAAATCAACACCGATGACGCTTCTAAATTAATCGGCTGTATCAACGCATTATCAAAACAGATTTTGGGGGATGAAGGAATCATTAAAGAATCAGACCCCGAACCTATGCGAAGAGCCGTTGCCTTTTGTCAATCCATAGCCGTTTCCAAAAAAATCACAGCCACCTTCAATGTTGCGTCTGAATCCTATATTTCTGAATTACCAACGGATGCACAAAACTCAATGCAGCTAATAGCTTCCAAACATATTGACGGCACCATGAATGCCACGGAAAGAAATGACTTACTGGGATGGCTTAAGGAAGAACCCGCAGAAAGAGAATGCAGAGTTTTAACTAATGTAAGATGCTTGAGTGAAGGTGTTGATGTACCATCCTTGGATGCAGTCCTGTTTTTATCGGCTCGTAACTCACAGGTTGACGTAGTTCAATCTGTTGGTCGTGTAATGCGAAAAGCTCCAAATAAAAAATATGGTTATATTATCATTCCAATAGTCGTTCCTGCCGACGTGGAAGCCGACAAAGCTTTGGATGACAATGAACGTTATAAAGTGGTTTGGACAGTACTTAACGCCTTACGCGCTCATGATGACCGTTTCAATGCTACTGTTAATAAAATCGAGCTTAATAAAAAAAGGCCTGACCAGATTTTAGTTGGTCGTCCTACATGGGGTTTTGATGATGAAGGGCAACCTTTTGAAGTAAATGACGACCAATCGCCTTATAGTACCAAAAACATATCAGAACAGCTATCTCTTCAGTTTGAACAACTTCAATCAGTTGTCTTCGCAAGAATGGTTCAAAAAGTTGGCGACAAACGGTACTGGGAACAATGGGCCAAATCAGTGGCTGAAATCGCACAGCGACAAAACGAGAGAATAACAAAGCTTGTAAACGAAGATAAGAAACACCAGAAAGCCTTTGAAAGTTTCCTGAAAGGGTTACATAAAAACATTAACCCTTCAATAACTCAAACAGAAGCTATCGAAATGCTTTCTCAGCACATTATTACTAAACCAGTATTTGACGCCTTGTTTGAAAATTATTCATTTGTACAGAATAACCCTATGAGCCAATCCATGCAAAAAATGCTGGATTTGCTTGAAGAACAATCATTAGAAAAGGATGCTGAAACATTAGACAAATTCTACAACTCAGTTAAAATGAGGGCAGCTGGCATCGACAATGCCGAGGGCAAACAACGGATTATTATTGAGCTTTATGACAAGTTTTTCAAAACTGCTTTCCCGAAAATGGTAGAAAAGCTGGGTATTGTTTACACTCCTATTGAAGTTGTTGATTTTATTATTCAGTCAGTCGCTGATATTCTACAAAAAGAGTTTTCCAGAAATATATCAGACGAAAACATTCACATTTTAGACCCATTTACTGGTACAGGAACATTTATAACAAGATTGCTTCAAAGTGGTTTGATTAGCAAAAATGATTTAGAGCGAAAATACGACAAGGAAATCCATTGTAATGAAATAGTGCTATTAGCATATTATATAGCAGCGGTTAATATAGAAAATGCATATCACGATTTACTAGGTGAAGATGCCGCATATAAATCTTTCGAGGGCATATGTTTAACCGATACATTTCAATTAGGCGAGTCGCAAGACGGCGAAAAACTATTTTCAGAAATGTTTCCACAAAACAGCAAACGTGTACAACGCCAACAAAATGCTCCTTTGAAGATTATAATTGGGAATCCGCCTTATTCAATTGGCCAAAAATCTGCAAATGATAATGCAGCAAATCAATCATATCCAACTTTAGATAGTCGTATAGTACATACATATGCAAAAGGAAGTACCGCAACTTCCATCAAAGCATTATACGACCCATATATAAAAGCTTTTCGTTGGAGCACAGATAGATTAGATAAAACAGGAGGCATCATTTGTTTCGTCACTAATGCTGGATGGCTTGAAACAAATGGGATGGATGGCTTTCGCAAGTCATTAGAAAAGGAATTCACTTCAATTTACATTTTTAATTTAAGAGGCAACCAACGTACAAGTGGAATTCAAAGCCGAAAAGAGGGTGGAAAAATTTTTGGAAGTGGCTCAAGAACTGCAATATCCATTACTCTTTTAGTCAAAAATCCTAAGGTAAAATCTGATAAAGCAACAATTCTATATCGAGATATTGGGGAATTCTTAGAGAGAAATGAAAAACTGAAAATAATAAGTCAAGCTAAATCATTTGCAAACGAAAAATCTAGTTTAATAAAAATTACTCCAAATGTTCATGGAGATTGGATAAACTTGCGTAATAGCTCTTATGAAAACTTTATCCCATTACTTCCTGATAAGAAATTTGACACAAAAAGCAAATCATTTTTCATTATCAATTCATTAGGAATAAACACCAATAGGGACGCATGGGTATATAACTTCTCCGAATCATCTTTACTTGCGAACATAAAAAGAATGATTGAGTTTTATAACTCCCAAGTCGAAGATTTTATTATAGCCAAAGCCAATAATATAAACTTAAGCGCAAATGAATTCAAAGAGTCGGATTCAAAAAAAATAAGCTGGTCAAGCAGCCTCATACCCCAATTGGAAAAAGGGAATAAAGCGCAGTTTGAAAAAGAAAAAACAACTACATCCATGTATCGCCCTTTTTGTAAACAATTCTTTTACTATGGCGAAAAAGTAATCCATCGAAGAGGTCAAATGAATGAACTATTCCCAAATAAAAAATTAACTAACAAAATAATATATGTGCAAGGACTCGGTGGAAATAAAGACTTTTCAACCCTCGCTTCCACAAATATCATGGATTTGAATTGCCTTGAAGCTGGTTCACAAGGATTACCTCTGTATTACTACGAAAAATTGAATTCAACACAAAAAGGACTTTTTGATGAATCTATCAATGACTTAGACTTTACTCAAAGGTGTGCAATAAGTGACTTCATTTTAGACTTAGCAAAAATAAACTATGGCAAAACTGTAACTAAAGAAGATATCTTTTTTTATGTCTATGGGTTTCTTCACTGTAATGAATACAAAACATATTTCTCTAGCGACCTGAAGAAAATTTCACCCAAAATCCCACTTGTTGAAGATGTGAATGATTTTTGGGCATTTAGTAAAGCTGGTCGTAATTTGTTTGAACTTCATACAAATTACGAATCAGTAAATTCAATTGAAAGTGTCGTTATTACAGGCGTAGATAGTCAGTATTATATCGTGGATAAAATGCGCTTCCCCAAAAAAGACCAAAAAGATACAATTATCTATAACAACAAAATAACAATCTCAAATATCCCCATCAAAGCTTACAATTATATTGTCAATGGAAAGAGTGCGATTGAATGGATAATGGAACGGTATCAAATAAGTACTAATAAAGAAAACGGTATCATTAACAACCCCAACGACTGGGCGGCTGAAGTAGGCAACCCAAGGTATATTCTGGACCTTCTGCTGAGTATCATAAATGTCAGTGTGCAAACTGTGGACATCGTTAATAGTTTACCAAAAGTAAATTTCACTTAATGCAATACTCATTTCAAGGGCTAATATTCAATGTTGAAGGCCCACAAGAAACATATGATAGCCATCATGTTCATTTCTCAATATTGGATTCGTCTGGTACTAATATTTTATGGGAATGCGCCTTGCAAGGGCTCTGGGAAGACGATAATATTAGAGCAACACCTGATTTATTAAAGGTTTGGGAAATGCATTCAGAAGGAGACTACTTTCAAGAAACCATAAAACGACACGCCCCGAAAGGCAGTACAAGTTATACTGCAATTTTTCATGAATTTTTACGTGCGCACTTCAATGAGCTTTCCTTTATCAAAAACTTATATTCAACATCAACTTTAGATTGGTTGAGTATGGGCTATAAGATTTATCCTGAGGCAACGAAATTTTGGCAGAAACAAGTCAGTGCAGGGCTTGCTACTTATATCGAGGAAGAAGGCAGATACAAGGCGCTATTGCAAACCTCAAATCTGTAATACTAAGACAGAATGTTTTTGACTTTAAGAACAAGAGTATTTGAAGCGCCTGCCATTGCCATTATTTCCCTAATAGTGAAACCTCTGTCATCTTCTATCAATTTTATTATTTCACGAACCTTAGGCTTTCTCATAAATTTAGCTTTGTCCTCTACAGTGCCTTTGCGTCTGCCAAATCGCACTCCTCGATTCCGTGCAGCAATTCTTCCTGCATCTGTACGCTCCTTGATATTTTCACGTTCCATTTCCGCCATAGCCGCAAGGATGCCTGTAATGAGCTTAAAAATGGGGTTAGGCACGCCGTCAACCACAGATTGAATACCCATATTTTCCACAATGACATTAACACCTGCTTCATGGCATATTCTCAGCGTATTGAGTATGTCAATAGCATTCCTTCCGCACCGGGATATCTCCTCTACCGCCATATCTGTAATCTTTCCATCGCGTATGTCTGCCAAAAGCCTTCCCCCCTCCTTTCTTTTCTCAAATGCTACAGCACCGGATACCTGTTCCCGGTATATTTTGTCAAAGTTGGCTTCGTTTAAAAGTTGGCGGTCCGCCTTTTGATTTATTGATGACCACCGGATATACTTGACTTTCATGTACTGATTCTTTATATAATGAATAAAAAAAGAACGGCTAGTCTATTAGCAGGACTGAAACGCCGTTCTTCAAAAACTTATGAATTAAAAAAGACCCCTAATTTGAAATACCCAGTTCACTGTACACTTCAGCTTCCTTTTCAAGCCCCCTAATAAATTCTGTCTGCGTGTCGCCTTGGAGCAAATAATCTTTGTCTCCTTTTGAGTTCCTGATTACAAAGGATAAGCTTAAATTGTATATTTCTTCGTGCAGCCACGTTCCAGAAGCAACTGGAATATTCTTCAAAAGATTCTTCCTCTGAAAGTCTTTGAAGTCATAAAACATGAAGGCATCTCTTCTGCATTTTTTCAAATCCGTGCCTCTGAACTCAGTAACAATAGTTTGGGGATTCGTTACACTTACATTCTTGCCATATCTTGTATTGAATTCAATAATTCTGTAATAATACAAGGGTTTGAACTTTTCGATTGGCTTACTTTTTTTCATTGTGTTTTATTTTAATTAAGAGATAACATAGACTCACTCAAAGCGACATTACTGAGTTTTACTCATTGTTGTATTGGAGATATCCGACAATGGCGACACCCAGTATCAGCATACAAAAAACATAGCCATTAATAGCCAAGTCTTTTTTGAATAATGATTCAGTCTTTACTGTATTTACAAATACATCTTCAAAAAACAATTTCATCGTTTGCGGTATATAGTAATATTAGGAGAATTGGCTTCAATGCTTGTCAAAATAAAATTGTAAATCGCAGGGCACGCACGACCCTCATGTTCTTCATAGTGGGATAGCACATACGGGTCGTATCCTTTTCCTGCAAGAAACTCTCTTGTAAAGACCCTTGATTCGTTAGGCTTCAAAAGCTCCATTAATATCCGGTGATTCTTCCTAAAGGGCCTGTCGATAAAAGCCTTTGTTTCCCGCTCAAGATTACTTCGGTTATTGTGATATCGGATTCTGTTTTTCGGTGAAGCGAATTTTTGATTGCGGCGTCGTGGTACAAATGATTCACCTGTTAAAGGGTCTACTTGATTCATAGTATCATTTTTTTCGAAAATAAAAACTCCACATGACAGTCAAAAGTGACTCAAAATAATAGTGCCGAACTGTGCCGAACTGAAACAATTTATTTTGGACAAGAACATATTAAAATGTTTTAGGGAGCTTGAACATTTGACTAACACCGAAAGAACGCTGCCTGTGTGCGCCGTAGATTTCTTTCGTTTCGAGATACCTTTTGAACTTATTCAGCGAAAAACATAAAACCATTTTGTAAAAGCCTACGCGTTTGTTTGACATCATTCTTTTTGCTGTCACACCGCTAATTCTTTCAACAACAAAAATGATATGAAAATGAAGCTCGAATTTCACTTCACCGACGTCCCGTTGCCAATAGTATCCTAATACCCTTACATGGTATTGATTCATTTTTTCTTTGAGCAGGTCGATAATAATCTTTGCTGACTTGTACTTATTAATTTCAGCCACAACCAAGAAAACCGACACACGCTTATGCACGAATGCATCTATATAGAAATTCTTGAAAAGGGCCAACCGCTTCCTTCTTTTGTGTTTTCTCATATCCAAATCTGTCGTCGTAAAAACCTGACCTGTAACGAGGTTTTTCAAAACAATTTGCTTCTTTGGTATTTGTTGGCGTACCCCCCAATTGTCGGGTAATAATGACCCTTTCGCAATAAGTGGAGTAACTCGGACCAGCTTAAACATGTTCATCCCCAAAAAAAAGGTAATACTAACGCCAAGCGTGTCCCATAATCTTAGAAAACAAAAAGGCCACAACGTGCAGTTGTGGCCTTTCCTGAATTCCAACTCCTTACGCTCTATTCTTGTCCATAACAAGCAATAAGGATTTCGTTGAATAGAAGCGCCGTTTCCCAATGGTCGTACTCACTAAGCCGTACTTCCGTGCAATTGAAGCCATCTGAGTATCTCCAAAACCCAGATACTTCATAACCTCATATTTCGGCACCCATTCCCTCCGCACTTCCTTACAGGAGCTGAGGTCATCAATTTTTTGAGAAAGCTCTTCAACTTTCTTAAGTAGCTGTGTGTCTAAGTACTGATTCATAATATGAACTATTTTATGCCCCAAATTTCGTTTGACATTGAGTGAAAGTGTGTCCCAGAATTTTAGAAGTCAGGTAGCAGTCATTTCTTCTCAATAAACTTCCGCATGGTCTTTGTCATGTATTGAATATATGTAAGACCACCGCCAATGTCTGTTTTCTTAAACTCCTTTTCATCATGAGGCCACCCTCTATGGGGCATCAGTTTTGCGAAAAGCGGATAAACTTCTCGGTACTGTGCAGATTTAGATATTGACTCTGAATAAGGGATACAGTACTTTCTAAAGAAATCGACCAACATGTAATCTATATTTCTTGAGGTAGAGGCCTGAATACTTTCTTCAAATCCTAAACCATAAGCGATGCGCACACGCGCATCAAAATTCTCAATGAGTTCATGCCATAAATCTTCATAATTATTATCTGATTTCTTTTCCATTCCTATATTCCTATTAATGCGATTCTTCTTTTGATTCTCATTGATAGCAAACAACCTCTTTGAATTAAATTGAATTTTTGTTTTATCAGGGTTTCCCACAAGAGGGCGAACATGATTTAAGAATACATTCTCATTCTTAAAACTTAAGTATGCTTTCAGATGTAGAAAGTATGCTGGGTCATTAATGAGACATACTCCATTCGCATTTATCTTATCTATCTCTAAATTAATTTCGTCAAAAGTCAGAATATGCATTAGCTCAGATTTAGTAAACCCAAGTTCTTTAAATCTGGAAAGGACATTAGGCAAAACCTGTCCTACTAATGGAACTAATATATATGTGGTACGACTTAAATAGGATAAATAATCTGCTTGAGATTTGAACTTTTCTTTTTGCGACACACGATTTGAAATCAAACTTTTCAACAAAAGCGGGTCCTGAGAAAGGAAGGAATTTATGCATAAGCCATAAACTTCCAAGTTGAATTGACTAAGGCCTTCGGTAATAATCGAGTAGGCCGTTCCAGAAATTGAATTTTCTTCCATGTCAAATGTTTTTAAGAACTTCCTCCCCAATATTATTTACCAAATATTCATTAATCATTTCTGCATTCTCTACAAGTACATCATCATTGAGCGTTTGATAAACGTCAGCGATTTGCCCAGTATTACTCCAGCCCATAAAGTAGTTTTTATATACCGGGTCTATGTACCGAACATTTACCAGCATTTGAGCGCATGTTGTTCTTGAAATTTTTGTACTAAGGTTAATATTCAATTTCAGGAGTGCGCCAATAACTTTGAGCTTATGGTTAAAAACTTCATTAACAAATTTAGGGAACACCTGCACTCTCCCTCCTTGATTAAAATCACAATACCGGAATATGATTTCTTGTGCAACTTTTGGGATAATTTGAACTATTGGACTATTTGTTTTTTCTCGCCTTGTGTCCAACTTTAAATTACCATCCTTTAGAATAGACAATATACCGGTATTCAAATTTTGAATACTAATGCATGACAACCCTGTAAAGCACCCAAAAAGAAACATATCTCGGTAGAATTTTAAACTGGGGTCTGCAAGTACTTCAGGACACATAATAATTGCCTTTACCTGTTCGGTACTCAAGGATGGCGTTTTGGCGTCACCGACATAGGTCATTTTTACCCCCTTGAAAGGATTCTTTGTAATTAGGTCAAAATTGATAGCCTCGTTGAACATTGTTTTAATTCTACGGACATTGGACGACGCGGAGACCGCCGAGTTATTCACCTCTTCCGACATCATATAATTTTTGAATGCGTTAGCATGAGAATACTTAAAATCAGGTAGGGGCATATCTTCAAGTTTCTCAGATTTGAGAAACCCTAAAAAATGCTTCATTGCCTTTCTGTAATTTCTTTTTGTCCCTTCCTTCCTTTCATTTGACGGCTCAATCATAT
>JAKPSI010000079.1 GCA_029555415.1 Bacteroidota bacterium
CGCCGCATTACCAGTGCCGATGCGCCCATGCATTATGCGCCCAATCTTGCCGCTGCATATTTACCAGATGTTGCAGGCACGGTAAAACTGGTAAAAGAAGTGATGTACCAGGTGAAATAATTGCAAAGCCCCGCCTCCCGCGGGGCTTTTTTTTACCCTGTTATTTATTCTGAAAAAAAAAATCGGATACGGTGCAACGTTTTGATTTATAAAGTGCATCTTTGTCTCGGTTTTTCATAGGATATTGGATTTTAAAACGAGGCTGGGTTTCTACCCGGCCTCTATTTTTTCAGACCGCCTGTCCTTTCAGTTTCTGACACATTTCTAACAGATCGAGCGCCATGTACGGATCCATCCGTTTTTATACCACTCCTCCGGTATGCTGAACCGTCCCAAGGCTATTTGTGCCGACCCTTCGGCAACTTGTGCCGGTTGTCCGGCTACCTGTGCCGACCCTTCGGCATTGTTCTTGCCCCGCTTCCCCCAAATAAGTTAATTTTATGGCCTTAAACGAACCATTCATGCCTGATATCCTGATCATTGATGATGAGAAAGCGATCCGCAAAACACTCACCGAGATCCTTTCATTTGAAGGTTATAAGATCGACGAAGCGGCCGACGGAGAAGAAGGATTGAAGAAATTCCGGGAAAAGACCTACGACCTGGTACTCTGTGATATCAAAATGCCCAAAATGGACGGGATCGAATTCCTCCAGAAAGCGGGTGAACTGAATACCGATGTACCCGTGATCATGATCTCCGGACACGGTAATATTGAAACGGCCGTAGAAGCCGTGAAAAAAGGGGCTTACGACTATATTTCCAAGCCACCGGACCTGAACCGCCTCCTGATCACCATTCGCAACGCGATCGATAAGAGCAGTCTGGTCACTGAAACCAAAGTGCTCAAACGTAAGGTCAGCCGTGTGCAGGAAATGATCGGTGAATCAGAGCCCATCAAGCGCATCAAAGAAACGATCGAAAAAGTGGCCCCCACGGATGCCCGGATCCTCATTACGGGTGACAATGGAGTGGGAAAGGAGCTGGTAGCCCGCTGGGTTCATGAAAAGAGTAACCGTGCCAGTGGCCCGATCGTGGAAGTGAATTGCGCTGCGATACCCGGCGAACTGATCGAAAGTGAATTATTCGGACATGAAAAAGGTTCCTTCACTTCCGCTATCAAACAACGGATCGGGAAATTCGAACAGGCGAATGGCGGAACATTATTCCTCGATGAGATCGGGGATATGAGTTCCAGCGCACAGGCCAAAGTGCTGCGTGCACTGCAGGAAGGCAAGATCACACGTGTGGGTGCCGATAAAGATATCAATGTGGATGTACGGGTGATCGCAGCCACCAACAAAGACCTGCTGGCCGAAGTGGAAGCGAAGCTGTTCAGGCTTGACCTGTATCACCGGCTGAGTGTGATCCTCATTCATGTGCCTTCCCTGAATCAGCGTCGCGACGATATTCCGCTCCTGATCGATAAATTCCTGAATGATATCTGTTCAGATTATGGAATCGCGGTAAAAGCGATCGACGCGGATGCGATCGGATTGCTCAAAGAATACAACTGGACCGGTAATATCCGCGAATTGCGGAACGTGGTGGAAAGACTCGTCATTCTCTCCGGCAAGAATATCACCGCGGAAGATATCCGTAATTATGTGATGCCTAAATAACGGCCGGCGTTCCAGCCGCGTTCGATTCTGCAAAGCTGATGAGTTCCTGCATCGACTGGAATATGACCGCATTTTTGAGGTGTGGCATCAGAAATTGCGCACCCGGCCCGGAAAGCAGGATCTGCTTTTCCGGATCTTTCGCCTCAAGTTCCTGAAAGAACGCGATGAGTGCAGGTTGATTGATCAGCGATATGATGTGCGCATACAGATGGGTGCATGCATGTTTCGCCATGAAGAATTCAATGGCTTCCAGTTTTACATTGACCCCGAAATAGGTGGTTCGGATCATGCTTTTCCTCCAGAAATAGTTGGCGCAGAGCAACGGGATCTCATGGAATTCTCCTTCCGGCGCAAATACCAGGATATGCGCACCGGGGACACTTTCTTTGCTCAGTGCGTCCGTTGCACAAATGATCTTCTTCCGTATGATATGACTGGAGAAATGTTCCTGCGCGGGGATCACGTGATTGGTCAGCCATAGCAGACCAATACGATTAAGAAAAGGGTAGAAGATATCACTGATACAGCGGGTAAGACCCAATCGTTCCAATTGAGAGCGTACGATCTGCTCGAAACTGGTCTTATCGAATTCCAGACTTGCCGTGATCAGCTGATTGATGAATAATTCATAATTATCCGTTTCGGGAACAGAGGATGTCACCAGTTCATTGATCTGATCAGGACTGAGTGCGGCGATCTTCGAGATCTTGTATCCATGGTGATATAAGAATGAGATCCGGAGCAGTGCTTTGAGGTCTTCATTGCTGTACACACGATGCATGCTTTCCTTCCTGTTGGGAATGAAAACGCCGTAACGCTGCTCCCAGATCCGGAGCGTATGTGCCCGGATATTGCAAAGATTTTCGATATCACGTATACTGAAATGGTTCATTTATGGCTGCTGTACAGGATTTGCTCCGCTTACAACGACAATCGACCGCTGCTTTGGTTTAGCAAAACTTTGTTTTTTTCCCGGATAATTGGTAAATAATTGACATATTTTTGTCCGCATTAAACTACGGCTCATGCCTTTATACCATTTATTTGTCGTTTACCTGATAGGTACCCTCATTGTCTGGCTGCCTTCTTTTGGCCTGGCAAAGCTCTTTACAAAAGCGGGAGCCGCCTCCTGGAAAGCCTATATCCCTTTTTATAATACCTGGGTGATCCAGGAGATCACCGGTAGGCCTAAGCACTGGGTTTTCTGGCAATTCATCCCTGTTGTGGGCTGGTTCATCACGCCGGGTATCCTGATCGAATTCGCCAAGGTATTCGGACGGTTCTCTTTCTGGGATCATGCCGCGGCTTCCATCGCAGGTGTTTTCTATTTCCCGTATCTGGCCTATAAAGTGGATCCCAATTTCATCGGCCCCAAAGGCGTACACATGCATCATAAAGCTGGCTGGCGTGAATGGGTGGATGCGGGCGTTTTTGCTGTAGTGGCCGCCACGCTGATTCGCACATTCATCTTTGAAGCCTATACGATCCCTTCTCCTTCGATGGAGAAGAGTCTGCTGGTACGTGACTTCCTTTTTGTCAGCAAACTCAGTTACGGACCCCGTATCCCCAATACACCACTTTCTATCCCATTCGTACATAATTATATCCCCGGCACACATATGAAATCATATAGTGAGCTGGTGAAGATCCCTTATATCCGCTGGTTCGCTTCTCCCGTAAAGAGAGGTGATGCAGTGGTGTTCAATTTCCCCGCAGGTGATACGGTGATCAATGCGGACGGATTCCAGTCGGCCCAACCTTATTACGACATCAAACGCTATGCTGAAAATAATTACCAGAAAGCGCAGGAGATCCTGAATGATAAGGAGAATTATCCGCTGGCGGTACATCCGGTCGATAAAACGGATAATTACATCAAACGCTGCGTGGGGATCGCGGGAGATACCATCGAGGTCAGGAATGATATCGCATGGGTCAATGGTGTGATGCAGGCTTTGCCCCCGGATGCGGAACTGAACTATCTCGTGACCGTCAATACCCCTTCACTGGATCAGGATATCATGAAGGATGAATACAATTGTGATTATGATAAAGGTGAATACAATCCTTCCACACAACCCGGTGTGTACCGCATGCTGCTGACCACGAAAGCAAAGGAGAAAATGCTCAGCAACGGACTTGCCAAGAGCATTACGGTAGATACTCTATTCCAGGATGGAGATACACGAGATGATGTGTTCCCTTACGATAATGTGGCTTCTCATATCGGGTGGAACCGTGATCAATTCGGACCAGTATGGGTGCCGAAAAAAGGAGTGTCCCTGACACTTACTCCGGAGAACTATTCCATTTATGAAAGAGCGATTCGTATTTACGAGGGCAACAGTTTCGTGATGCAGAACGGTAAGTTCGTACTTAATGGAAAGGAAGTGACCAGCTATACCTTCAAAATGGATTATTACTGGATGATGGGGGATAACAGACAGGGTTCGCAGGACAGTCGATACTGGGGATTCGTTCCTGAGGATCATATCGTCGGTAAAGCCGGGATGATCTGGTTCAGTTGGGATGGCGGCCCGCGCTGGAAGCGATTGTTCCGCATCGTAAAATAAACTAACTTTAAATGCCCTTGATGAACTCAGGGGCATTTTTGCAGATAAACCATATATCCATGGAAGAAAGAAATTACGGATTCAGCTACCAGGTCTATGCCAGCAGCAAGGAATTGAATGCTGATGATGCCGCCTTACTGGAAAAAGCCCGTGCCGTAACGGTCGAGGCTTACGCACCTTATTCCAATTTCCATGTGTCCGCAGTAGCATTAATGGAGAATGGCGCCATCGTGACCGGCACCAATCAGGAAAACGCTTCTTATCCCGTCGGGATCTGTGCAGAGCGTTCCTTGCTCGCCAGTGTGGCCGCCTTGCACCCCGGTATCAGGATCAGCAGTATCGCCATCAGCTATAACAGTAAGGATGTGGTCAGCGACCATCCCGTTTCACCCTGCGGTATGTGCCGTCAGGCCCTGCTGGAATACGAAAATCGTCTGGAACACCCCATCCGCCTCATTCTTGCAGGTATGACCGGCGAGGTCTTCATCATTCCCAAAGCGGATCAGTTGCTGCCATTCGCGTTCACAAAAGAAGAACTGAAAAAGTAGTTGAGAGTGGATAATGGATAATGGGGCGTGTGTGGTTATGAGTCGTTTGCTGAAGTATGCAGTCGGCAGCAAGCAGGTGGCAGTAGGCAGTAGGTCGTTTACAGCAGGGGGGCTCCTAAACAATCAAACCATCTAGCCATCAAGTAATCTACCCCGTAACCCGTAACCCGCAACTTTTGAAAAGAAAAAAGATCCTGAAATCATTGAGATCTTGCTTAGAACGGACTACTGACTATCGACTACAGACTAACGACTCCTTCTTTAGTCCATTATCTAGAACAGGGTTTGCACTCCCCACGCCACCTTCGCCTCATGTTCCAGCAACCATTTCTTACGCCATAAGCCACCGGCATAACCGACGAGTTGTTTGTTGGAGCCGATCACGCGATGACAGGGAACGATGATTGCGACATGGTTCTTACCGTTCGCATTGGCCACAGCTCTGGTTGCTTTGGTATCACCGGTACGGCGGGCGAGATCGAGATAGCTGATGGTCTTGCCGAATGGGATGGCAATGAGTTCTGTCCATACTTCCTGTTGGAATGGAGTACCCGGCTGACTGATGGGTAATTCGAATACACGTCGCTGTCCCTGAAAATACTGGATCAGTTGTTCCACGCAATTGATGAGCATGGGCGACATCTGTTTGCGATGCACCGGTTGTTTTTGCGTGGCATCATGAAAACTCACTTCCGAGATGCATTCATCCGTACCGCTGATCTTCAGCAGTCCGACAGGAGAGTGGTAATATGTGGATTGAACTTCCGACATGATCATCCGATCTTTCTTCCGTTATCCGTCGCTTTATCCGGCCTCAATAAAATTACATCATTGTTGGCATCATACACACCCAGGACCAGACATTGGCTCTTGAAGCCGGCGATGGATTTCTCAGGGAAATTGACCACGGCGACCACTTGTCTGCCTGTCAGCTCTTCCGGCCGGTAATGTACCGTGATCTGCGCGGAGGAGCGCAGGATGCCGGTTTCAGGGCCAAAGTCGATCTGCAGCCGGTAAGCAGGCTTCCGGGCTTCAGGGAATGGTTCTGCCGTCAGAATGGTCCCAACACGGATATCCACTTTCATGAAATCATCCCAGCTGATCTGCATACGTTCATTTTCCCTAAACTAACCCATTCTGGTAAACCGCTGAAAGAATAATTTTTGACGATTTGCATCTTCCCATTATCTTGAAAGCAAATTACTTGCCGTATGACACCTGTAAACAAGAATATGCAATTATCCCGCCGCCGCTTCCTTCGTGATTCCGCCATTGTAGGTGGCAGTTTCATGATCCTGCCCCGCCATGTGTTGGGCCGCGGATTCATTGCACCCAGTGATAAACTGAATATCGCCGCCATTGGTGCCGGTGGTAAAGGTGCCAGCGACATCGCGGAATTCGCGAAAAGTCCGTTCGTAAATATCGTTTCTCTTTGCGATGTGGATGACCGTCAATCGGCCGGATCCCGCAAGAATTTCCCCAAAGCCACGTACTACAAGGATTTCAGGGAAATGCTCGCTAAAGAAAAGAACAATATCGACGCCTGTTCGATCTCTACGCCGGATAACGTTCACGGTGTGGCCACGCTCGCGGCCATGCAGCTGGGCAAACACGTGTACACACAGAAACCGCTTACCCATGATATTTATGAAGCACGTATCCTGGCTCAGGCAGCGGCGAAATACAAAGTGGTGACCCAAATGGGTAACCAGGG
>JAKPSI010000111.1 GCA_029555415.1 Bacteroidota bacterium
ACCACCATCAGGAACATGATGAGGGTGAACTGATAATTCTTGACAAAGAAAGATATGAGTCGCATGAGGATGAGTTATGGTTGATTATTGTATCACTTTGATCGCTGAACCTTCGGCCAGGTAAGGGCTACCGGCACTGACCACCCATTGGTGACCTTCGAGTCCGGACGCGATGTAAACGGTGTTGTTGGTGATGGATGAAATGATCACAGCAATACGTTTGACTGTTTTCCGGTCATCACTCACGAACACGTAACCATTCTTGCCATTGGCTTCCAGCAGGGCTTCGTAAGGAACGCTGAAGCCGATGGACTTGCCGGATGTATGGATCTGCGCTTTGCCGAAGAGACCGAGCGCGGGTTGTTCTTTTCCGAAGTCAACCTGCAGTTCCAGTCCAAAGGATCCGCTTTGCTCATCGGCGGCGAGTGCTTTCTTGCTGACGATGGCGGAAAATGTTTTTCCGGGGAAAGCATCGAAGGTGACCGACGCAGCATTACCTGCTTCGGCAGCTGCCCATTCTTTATCGGATACGCCTGTGCGGAGGATCCATTTACTACTGCCGGATACGCTGCTCATGAAGAGCACAGGTGTACCGGGACCAGCAAGTTCTCCTGCGTTCGCGATCTTCTTTACGATGAAACCATCAGCCGGCGCAGTGATGCGGGCATACTGCGCGTTGAAGTTGACTTGTTGCAGATTCTGGGTGGCGATATCGACACCGGTCTTGCTGTTCTGCAATTGTTCGAGTGTGGCAACGCTGTCCTTATACAAATTGGACGCTCGCAGATAATCGCGTTTCGCTTTTTCAAGCGCAAGTTCCACTTGTTGTACCTGTGCGGATATCTCAGTGGATTTCAGTGTGGCCAGTACCTGTCCCTGGCGGACGAATTGTCCCTCCTTCACCAGGATCGCGTCGATGACACCGCCGATCTTGAAGGAAAGTCGTGCCTGATTTTCAGTGGATAAAAGTCCGGATGCTTCGATGCTGCCGGCGGATGTATCTGAACTAACGGGTAATAAACGAACGGGTATCACTTCACCCGCGTCGGGTATGCCGGTCTTGTTGTTGCTGGATCCACAGGCGCTGATCAGTACAGCGGCACTGAGGAGGTAGAAAAAATATTTCATGCTGGTTGATTTAGTTGTTGAAAGTATAGGATGCGGTCTGACGTTCGAGGTCGGCCACGGCGGATAAGAACCGGTACTGGCAAACGTTCACATACAGACTGGCATTGGTGAGTTGGGTGCGCGCATCGAGGAATTCGATATAATTATTGACCCCTTCCTTGTAGCCGCGGTCGATCAGTTTAAAATAACTGCGGGCCGCATCTTCCTGTTTGATGGCGGCGGTGTAATTACTGAATGCGGTGTTGCTGTTGTTGCGGCTGACGAATGCGGCGAGCTGCAATTGCTGTGTGGTCTCGATGGTCTTTGCTTCCACGGCTTTGAGATTCAGTTGCGCGTCGTTGATCTTGTACAGATTCCTTTTACCGGTGAAAATGGGGATCTGCATCTGTATGCCGCCGAAATAGAAAAAGGACTTGCTGTTCACTTTAAAATCGCCTGCCTGTGAGGCGAGGTCGAGGAAAGCATTGAGGCGGGGTGAACGGAATGACTTATAGATCTTCACGATATTCCCGTTGATATCGCGCGCGAGGCCGAGGGAGCGCAGTTCTTCGCGACGGGAGGCGGAATCAGGGATGGCAGCGAGGATACCGAGACCGGGCATGGCGAGTTCATTCTCTTTGACGATGACCGGTTCTTTGAGATCGCGGTTCAGTAAGAAATTAAAAAGGGCTTGCGCGTTCTGCTGATCGTTGCTGGCATCGGCCAGCTGGGACTCAACGGTCTTCACTTCACTTTCAGCGCGGATGACGTAGGCGGGTAACCCTTTACCATTATTGAGCAGTGACTGATTGGTACGCAGGGCCTGGTTAACGAGTTGCAGCGCGTTCTCATAGATCGTGATCGCTTTACTGGCTTGTCCGAAACTATAGTAAGCGGATTTGATCTGCTTCACGAGTTCGCGGCGGTAGATATCGATCTCATTCTGCTGCAGCAGGGTTTGCTGGTAGCGGATGGTCTTGTAATATTTGATATCCGGATTGACCAGCGGCATGGTCGTCTTCACACGCACATCGTAAAAATTATCGGGCAGTAATTGTTCCGACACATTGCTGATCTGCGGGAAGTTGTTACTGTTGGTGAGCTGGTTGAGGGTGCGGTAGACCGGATTCATCAGATCCCCGACGGGGATATCGATACTTCGGCCGCCTTTGGCGATGGTGTAGGAACCTTCAAGCCAGGTGGTGGGTAAGAATAAGGAGCGGGCGGTTTGGAGGGCGACCAGGCTTTTATCGAGGCTGATCTTCTTTTCCTGCAGGACGATATTCTTTTCCAGTCCCTCTTTGATGTACTGGTCGAGCTGCGATTGCGCATGTGCTGCGGGGTTAGTGAATGATCCCAAAAGCAGCAGCATTGCGACCCTTAGATAATGCATAATCAATGGTTTAATGATCAACGTATATACAATGAACACTGTTCAGTGACAGTGCAAAAAAAATCAATAGCGCTCCAGCATTTCAGAAAAATAGACGAACCCTTTTTCTACGAGGTCGAGGGCTTCGCGGTTCTCATAAACCTGGCAGCGGTTACGGCAAAACAGTGCGGCCATGCCGTGAACGGTTGACCAGACCATGAAAGAAAGGTCTTCTGCGTCTTTTCCTTTGAAATAACCGGCTTTCTGGCAATCGCGGATCACGGATTTCAGGAAATCAAGGGTATGGCTGCCCATTTCCCAGTTACAGGGATCTTTTTCCATATTCATCGGGGCCTGCATGATGAACATGAGGTCGT
>JAKPSI010000089.1 GCA_029555415.1 Bacteroidota bacterium
CGCCTGCGCCTTCGGCAGGTTCTCGCCACCGTGACCGGGCATCATCTCTTTCATTTTTTTATAACCGGGCAGTTCGGGGTCGTATGCAATAGGTAACGGAGCCAGCCAGGCTTTCTGTGCGGCAGGAACCGTATCCAGACTTTCAAATCCGCCCTTCGCTACCATGGATGCATAACGGCGGGGTACATTGCTGGCCGCGAATGCCAGGTGTTTCTCTTTTGCATAATTCACCAGCGGTGCATAATCGGTCGGGTAATTCTTCCAGAGCCTGGCATTCGAGTCCAGTCCCTTTGCACTCAGCTTGCCCGCCAGATACTGATCCAGCGCACTCTGGTTGTCCTGCTCGAACATTTCCGCACCCAGGACTACATCCCTTGTCGAGTCACAATCCTTCGTGATCTCCAGCTCCATCCAGTGTGAGATCGGATTGTTATGATATTCCCCGATCAGTACGATGTCCTGACCGCGGAGCGACTTCAGCATTTTCTTATACGATACTTTCTTGCCATTGGCATTATAGATCACATACGCAGGCTTGTCTTGCGCAAAAGCGCTGAGGGCAATGAAACTGCAAAGCAGGAAGCATATCTTTTTCATAACGGAAATGTACAATTATCTTTTTAAGCGGGGTTCATCTCATTTACGGATGAGAAGTTTATGGAATTTTTCGAGTTCGGTGATTTCTGACGGAGAAAGCTGCTGGTTATTGTCGGTCCTGTTCTTAAAATACAATACCCGTTTGTGTTGCGGATATACCTGCAGGATGGCTTCGATCTTCCGCACCGAAGCCTCATCTTTTTCATACAACGGTGTCGGGGGCGGCGGGGCCGATTTGAACCGGGTCGGTTTCCGGAGGATCACCGCTTCCAGCGTGGCCAGTTTGGCGGGTGGAAGTGTTTCAATACGCTGCGATTTGGCATACAAACCCTCCAGCTGTTTCTTGCTTAGTCCGCCTCTTTCCTCATACTGTTTGGCCAGACTGCGCAGGAACTCAGATGCCGGATAAGCCGCCACAGCAGCCTCCAGTATGTCCTTTACAATATCAACGCCTGGTTTTTTTCTGTCCATTTTCAGGTTCAAAATTAGGGAAAGCAGGGGGGGCGGCACGAAAATCATCCGCACCTGTGCCCATGGTCATGGTTCACAGGGGAAACACTGCACTAACTTAACAGGGTACGGATCATTCACCAAAAAGCTTGCACCATGAAAAAGTTATTCTTAGCCGGTATCGCGTTCTTCCTGTTACAGGATGGCATTGCGCAAACGTGGACCAAACAATATGATTTCGTCGATCAGTGCATTTGCGGCCTCAGTCAGGTCGGTAAAGGCGGCAAGATCGGTTATGCGGATAAAGATGGTAAGCTGATCGTTGAGCTGACCTATGATGAGGGTACGATGTTCTCCGAAGGATATGCCTGTGTGAAAGCGAATGGTAAATGGGGATATATCGACAGTCTCGGTAAACTCGTTGTTCCGCTGAAATACAATGATGCCATGAGTTTCCATGAAGGACTGGCCGCTGTTTCCAATGGGGAACACTACGGGTTCATCAACACTTCCGGAAAAGAAGTGATCACCATGCGTTTTGATAACGCGAAGAGTTTTACGGATGGACTGGCACCCGTGATGTGCGACTCCGGCAAGTGGGGCTATATCGATACTAATAACCGACTTGTCATACCCTGCAAATTCCTGATGGCTGATACATTTGATGGTGGGATCGCACGCGTGATGGCGGATGCGACAACACTTTATTATATCGACAAGACAGGTAAGAAAGTAAAGGACGTTGAGTAAGTACGGGAAAAAATAAAACAGGAGCCGGAAGCTTACTGATGCCGGCCATCAATTTCTTAAAATACTACTCCCTTCAGGTGTATTAGCGGAATACGTCAAACATCTGAAGGGAGTACAGTTTTTTCCCCGTTACTATCTGCGTTAATCTGCGCTAATCTGTGTAAATCTGCGCTAATCTGTGTAATCTGCGTTAATCTGCGCTAATCTGCGTAATAAATTGCTTCACCAGTACTTCCAGTTCCTTGACCCTTTTTTCCAGCTCAGGCAACTTGCGTGCCGCGGCCTGACTGCGGAGTGCAGCGGTATAATCGTAGGCCGGTGATCCTGTTACTGCTTTACCGGGTTCAATGGATTTGCTGACACCGCTCTGCGCATTCACGCGGGATCCGTCGCCGAGATGGATATGTCCCACAATGCCGGCCTGTCCGCCGATCATCACCCCCTTGCCGATCTTGGTACTGCCGCTAACGCCGGTCTGAGCCGCGATCACCGTACTGTTACCGATCTCCACATTATGCGCGATCTGGATGAGGTTATCCAGTTTCACTCCTTTTTTAATGAGCGTGGATCCGATGGTGGCGCGGTCGATCGTCGTGTTCGATCCGATCTCCACATCATCCTCGATCACCACATTGCCGATCTGCGGTACTTTCTTGAAACTGCCATCCGCCTGCGGCGCGAATCCGAATCCGTCACTGCCGACAACTGTACCTGAATGGATGATCACATTGTTGCCCACCTTGCAGCCATGATAGATCTTCACACCCGGATGGATGACCGTGTTCTCGCCGATCTGCACATTGTCGCCAATGAATGCCTGCGGATAGATCTTCGTGTTATTGCCGACCGTTGAGTGATTACCGATATAAGCGAACGCGCCAAAGAATACGTTGGTGCCGAGTTTGGCGGTTTCGGCGATATAACTCGGGGTCTGGATCCCGCTCAGCTGTTGCTGCACGATCTCCTGGTATTTCGTCAGTAAAGCTGCGAAAGCTGTATACGCATCGGGTACGCGGATCAGGGTGGCGTTCACCGGTTGTTTGAGTACGAAGGTATCGTTGATGATGATGACCGATGCTTCGGTCTGATACAGGTATTCTTCGTATTTGGGATTGGCGAGAAAAGAGAGCTGGCCACTCTTCGCCTCTTCGATCTTACCGAAACTGGCAACGGAAGCGTCAGGATCTCCTTCCACTTTCCCCTGAATCATCATAGCGATCTGGGAGGCAGAGAATGTCATAGGTTGAGCATTTAGCAGCGATGCGGGCTATGCATATCGCATGCACAACCTTTTATCTTGAATAGCAAATATAATATTTTTCAACAGCCCGGTTCAGCGTTTGCTGGATCAACGCATGGTCAACTTTTGATATATCACGGACCGTGCCATCTTTGAAAAGGATATTGATCCGTTCATCCGCAGGGTTATACATGGTGTTGCGCGCGATGCCGGTGAACACGAAGTAGCGGGTCTCTTCTTCCGTGAATCCGAAACGTTCGCTGATCTCCTTCGTTTTGGCCGCGGTGAATGCGGTATCCACCGGTTCACCCTGCAATTGTACTTTATAGAGTCTGCGGGCGATCAGATCGCTGCATAGTTTTTTCAATACCGGATCACTGTGGTCCTGCCAGTTCTTGATCGTGGCCATCACATCATGATCATCGAGTCTGCAGAAAAGGTCCAGCTGCTCACGTGTATCCAGCAAGCGTGGTTCCTGTAAAAAGAAATCAAGAGCTGTTGTTGCACCCCTGACTTCCACGCCCTTACCGATCAGTTCCTGCGCTCGCTGAAAGATATGCACCAGCATCATCTCCGCGCCCAGCACGGTTTTGTGCAGGTACACCTGCCAGTACATGAGCCTTCTGGAGATCAGGAATTTTTCGATCGAATAGATCGCTTTCTCTTCTACCATCAGTTCATCATCCAGTACCGTCAGCATTTTGATGATGCGATCATAACCGATCACGCCCTCCGCCACGCCCGTAAAGAAGCTGTCGCGGTTCAGGTAATCCATCCGGTCCACATCCAGTTGTCCGGAGATGAGCTGGTGTAAGAAAGGTTTGGGATGTTGATCGGTGAAGATGGCGATCGCCGTATCCAGTTGACCTTTGAATTCCTCATTCAGTGCCTGCATGATCTTCAATGAAATACTTTCATGACTCACGTTCTTCACGAATCGGCTTTCCAGCGCATGTGAAAAGGGGCCATGGCCGATATCATGCAGCAGGATCGCGATCTTCGCACCCAGTTCTTCTTCCGCTGTGATCGTTACCCCCTTGCTCCGCAGCTCCATCAATGCCATGCCCATCAGGTGATACGCACCCAGCGAATGATGCAATCGCGAGTGCATGGCACCGGGATACACCAGGTGGGCGAATGCCATCTGATGGATATTGCGTAACCGCTGGTAATAAGGGTGCGATACGATCTGCAGAATTAACGGCTGATCGATCGTAATAAAACCATATACCGGATCGTTGATGATCTTGCGGACGCCTGCCATTGTTGAGGTTTTGTTAAAGGCCCGGAGGGGCTGGCGACAAAAGTACGAAGGCGGCGGTTATTAATTACTTTTGAAGAATTGATAATGGAAAATGGATAGTGGAGAATATGTTCTAAGAGACAACTCTTTGCAAATGATCCAGATGTCCTGATTCAAAATTCAGCATTCAAAATTCAACATTCCCTTCCATGTCTATCGCAAAAATCATCTGGGTCGACGACGAGATCGAAAGCCTGCAGTCTCAGAAACTGTTCCTGGAAAACAAAGGCTATGAAGTGCAGACCTTCACCAACGGGTTTGACGCGATCGACTATGTAAAGGATAATCCCGTGGATGTGGTGCTGATCGATGAGACCATGCCCGGCATCACCGGACTGGAAACACTGGCCAAGATCAAGGAGATCAAACAATCCCTGCCCGTGGTGCTGATCACCAAGAACGAGACCGAGAACCTGATGAACGAAGCCATCGGTTCACAGATCAGCGATTACCTCATCAAACCCGTTAACCCCAATCAGGTCTGGCTCAGTCTGAAGAAGATCATCGACAAGAAAACACTGGTGGCCGAAAAAACCACCACCGCCTATCAGCAGCAGTTCCGCAATCTCTTCATGGCACTCAACAGCAGTCCGGATTATAATGAGTGGATGGAGATCTACAAGAAACTCGTTTATTGGGAACTGGAGATGCAGAAGAGTGATAGCCCTGAAATGCAGGAAGTACTTCAGAGCCAGAAAAGTGAAGCCAATACCGAATTCTTCAAATTCATTTCAAAGAATTATACCAGCTGGGTCGGTCCGAAAAGTGTGGATGGCCCGGTCATGAGTCATACCCTCATGAAGTATAAAGTGCTGCCGCATCTGGAGAAAGGCACACCTTTATTCTTCGTCCTGATCGATAACCTGCGCTTCGATCAGTGGAAAGCGATCCAACCCATCTTCGCGGAAAGTTTCCGCATCCTGGAGGAGGATTCTTTCTACAGCATCCTGCCCACCGCCACACAATACGCGCGGAACGCGATCTTCTCCGGTATGCTGCCGGTCGATATCGAAAAGAATTTCCCGGCACAATGGAAGAACGATGATGAGGACGGCGGCAAGAACCTGAATGAAGAAGAATTCATCCGCGCCCAGTTGAAGAGAATGGGTAAGTCCGATCTCCGGGTCTCTTACACCAAAGTCGTGAACAACCAGGCCGGCCTCGATCTGGTCAACAATATCCACAACCTGCTGAACAACGACCTCAACATCATCGTCTATAATTTCGTAGATATGCTCAGTCACGCCCGTACCGAAATGGAAGTGCTGAAAGAACTGGCCGGCGATGAAATGAGTTACCGCAGCATCACGCGCAGCTGGTTCGAACACTCGCCGCTGCATCAGGCATTGAAGAAGATCGCGGATAAGAAGATCCGGATCGTACTCGGAACGGACCACGGAAGTGTGCGTGTGAAATCACCTTGCAAAGTGGTGGGCGATAAACAAACCACCGCCAACCTTCGCTACAAACACGGGCGGAACCTGAATTACGAGCCACGTGAGGTACTCGCATTCCGGGATCCGAGAGAAGCAGGTTTACCGGTACCGACCGTCAACTCCTCCTATATCTTCGCCAAGGAAGACGGCTTCCTTTGCTACCCCAACAATTATAATTATTACGTCAACTACTACCGCAATACATTTCAGCACGGCGGTGTGAGTTTGGAAGAGATGATCGTACCGGTCATCAAAATGGAATCGAAATAAAGGATACCTGATTTTCCGGGAAATAACGAAATGAAATAAACCACATCATGTGGATAAGAATTGCCGCGCGATCCCGTGCAGGGGCTAATTTTGGTGCAGGATAAGATCCTGTAAAAAAACAACATTCATCATTCCGTATGAAATACACGCAATCCACCCTCAATAAGCTCGAAAGTATCCCCGAAGAAGCCGGTTATGTACTGCGCTACGAACGCGGCACTTTTCAGAGTGGTTATTGTATCCTGGAATCCAGGAAAGTGGTCGTGCTGAATAAATTCCTGCAGGTTGAAGGAAGGATCAATACCCTGCTGGACCTCATCCCGCAGCTGGAGATCGATCCGCTGATCCTTTCCGATGAATCCCGCAAGCTCCACAAAGAACTCATCAGCCGTCTCGAGATCGCTGAACCGGGCGAATGATCCCTGTCATTTCACACTGTGCTTCCTGACCTTTACATTTGCGTGTGACTTGTCCCGCATTGAACATCCGTTTTTTAGGCACCGGCACCAGCAGTGGTGTACCGATGATCGGTTGCGACTGTCCCGTTTGTCAGTCTACGGATAAAAAGGACAAACGCCTTCGCTCCAGTATACTCGTACGATCGGCAAAAACTACACTCGTGGTTGATACCGGTCCCGATTTCCGATATCAGATGCTCCGCGAAAAAGTGAATCATCTGGATGGCGTCATTTTCACGCATCCGCATAAGGACCACATGGCAGGACTCGATGATATCCGCGCTTATAATTTCTTTTCCAAAAAGCCCGTCGATATCTATGCCGATTCGCTGACTGAAGAAGCGGTCCGCCGCGATTTTTATTACGCGTTCTCCGATACCAAATATCCCGGCATCCCCGAACTGAACATGCATACCATCGGCATGGAGCCATTCATGGCGGGTGATATTCCTGTCATCCCCATCCAGGTCTGGCACCTGAAAATGCCGGTGCTGGGTTTCCGGTTCGGCGACTTCACCTACATCACCGATGCCAATCGCATTGAGCCGGAAGAGATGGACAAGATCCGGGGCAGCAAAGTCCTTGTGCTGAACGCCCTCCGTAAACAAAAACATATTTCCCATTTCAGCCTCGGCGAAGCCATCGACCTCGTCAAAGAACTGAAGGTCCCGAAAGCCTACTTCACCCATATTTCCCACCAGCTCGGTTTACATGCTGAGATCATGGCGGAATTACCGCCGGGTGTTGAACTCGCTTATGATGGACTCGGGATATCAATGGAGAATTGATAATTGATAATGGATAAAGGATAATGACCGCGTAGAATCACCTTAGTTCCCTCTTGCAGCATAGAGCTTATAGCTTGCAGCTTCCTGAATTAAAGCCTTTCAGAAAAAAATCTCACTAACACTTGTTAGTATTAAAATTAATTCCGTTACTTTGTACTGCCTTTAACGATTGAATTTGCCATGATCAGTCCAAAAGATTGTGCCACCCCAGCTTGAGGTGGCACAATTATTATCAGGCGGTCCCATCGTAATTTAACCAGCGAACAATTCTATAGAGGAGATCCATATGAATTTTCAGTCTTCAGAAATTACAGATCAGGTGCGGCAGACCGCCCGCGACTTTGCCCGTCAGCATATCAAACCGCATGTGATGGAATGGGATGAAAGCCAGGAATTCCCGGTCCCCGTTTTCAAACAAATGGGGGAACTTGGTTTGATGGGCGTACTCGTGCCGCATGAATATGGCGGTGCCGGTCTCGGTTATTTTGAATACAAGGTCATCATTGAAGAGATCGCCCGGGTATGTGGTTCCATCGGCCTCAGTCTCGCCGCACATAATTCACTCTGCACCGGTCATATCCTCACACACGCTAACGAAGAACAGAAAAAGAAATATTTACCCAAACTCGCTACGGCGGAATGGATCGGTGCCTGGGGGCTCACAGAACCCAATACCGGCAGTGATGCAGGGAATATGAAATGCACCGCGGTGAAGGAAGGGAACGACTGGATCCTCAATGGCACCAAGAACTGGATCACACATGGCCGAACCGGTGATGTGGCGGTCGTGATCTGCCGCACCGGAGAACCCCGCGCGAAGAACAATGCAACAGCCTTCATCGTTGAAAAAGGTACACCCGGTTTCAGTGGGGGCAAGAAAGAGAACAAACTCGGTATGCGCGCCAGTGAAACCGCAGAAATGATATTTGAGAACTGCAGGATATCCGATGCGCAACGCATCGGTGAAGTAGGGGATGGATTCAAACAAGCGCTGAAAGTGCTCGATGGCGGTCGTATCTCCATCGCCTCTCTCGCCCTCGGTATCGCCAAAGGCGCTTATGATGCAGCCGTTCAGTACGCACAGGAACGCCAGCAATTCGATCAGCCGATCTCAAAATTCCAGGCTATTTCTTTCAA
This sequence comes from Bacteroidota bacterium, assembly GCA_029555415.1. Lineage (GTDB taxonomy): Bacteria > Bacteroidota > Bacteroidia > Chitinophagales > Chitinophagaceae > JAKPSI01. The sequence continues at coordinate 8,430 of JAKPSI010000089.1, forward strand.
ACTGGCGGATATGGCCACCGAGATCGCCGCATCTGAAATGCTGATCCTGCAGGCCTGTGACCTCAAGGACCGTCACCTGCCCGTTACCCGCGAATCCGCCATGGCCAAGTATTACGCCAGTGAAACTTCCGTGAAAGTCGCCAACGACGCCGTCCAGATCTTCGGCGGCTACGGATATACCAAAGACTTCCCCGTAGAAAAATTCTATCGTGATGCGAAACTCTGTACGATCGGAGAGGGGACGAGTGAGATACAGAAGGTTGTGATAGCGAGAGAGATCCTTAAATAGTCGGTAGTCGTTAGTCTGTAGTCTTTAGTCTTTTCTAAAGATCTTCCCTTTTGGATTTAAGAACCGGTATTCATTAGCAAAACTTGTCCAATGAAGTGCCGCTTAAGAAACGTCAGATGACTATTTAAAAGTTGCTGCTTAGCATGTACTAAAGACTAACGATAAAAGACTAACGACTGCTTAGCGAACTTCCTGCATCTCCACCAGCTTCTTATAAAACCCGTTCTGCTTCAGCAGCTGTTCATGATTCCCTCTTTCAACGATCTTTCCTTTTTGTAAGACGATGATCTCATCCGCGTGACGGATGGTGCTGAGTCGGTGTGCGATCACGATACTGGTCCTGTGCTGCATCATATTGTTGATGGCATCCTGCACCAGTCTTTCGCTTTCAGTATCGAGTGAGGAAGTGGCTTCGTCAAGAATGAGAATGGGCGGGTTCTTCACCACTGCGCGCGCGATGGTCAGCCGCTGGCGTTCACCTCCGCTGAGTTTATTGCCGCGGTCGCCGATATTGCTGTCGTATCCGTTCTCCTTGTGCTGGATGAAATCATGCGCGTTCGCCACTTTTGCGGCCTGGATGATCTCTTCATCCGTTGCGTTCTCTTTACCCAAACGGATATTATTGCCGATCGTGTCATTGAAAAGGATAGGCTCCTGTGTAACGATGCTCATCAGTCCGCGCAGCGATTGCAATGAGTATTCCCGGATGTTCACCCCATCGATCAGCAGTTCACCGGAGGTCACGTCATGGAAACGAGGGACCAGATCGGCCAGTGTGGATTTACCGGCACCGGAGGAACCCACCAGCGCAACTGTTTTTCCTTTTTCGATCACCAGGTCGATACCATCCAGGATCACGGCGTCATCATAAGCGAAACGGACATTACGGAATTCGATCCGGTCCTGAAAGGCCGGGATCTGTTTGCCATTCGGATTGTCATCCACCGTAACCGGTGTTTTCAGTATCTCTTCGATCCGCGCGATGGCCGCGGAACCTTTGTGCATATTGCTGAAGGAAGTGGAGAGGGCCTTGACCGGTGTGATGATCTGGTAGAACATCGCCAGATAGGTCAGGAAGATATCAGGCGGCATGATCTTTTGTCCGAGTACGAGCTGTCCGCCGAACCACAGGATGCCCACGAATACCAGCACCCCCATGAATTCTGATACCGGTGAAGCCATATCCCGGCGACGGCTGATCTTGTTGCGTACCGTCAGCAGTTCATCGTTGATGTGATTATATCTTTTACGCAGCAGGGGTTCGATATTGAAAGCCTTGATCACCCTCAATCCGTTCAGTGTTTCATCCAGTACCGATAAAGCTTCGCCTTGTTTGATGGCCGCTTCATTCGATTGTCTTTTCAGGACCCTGGAGATCCTGCCGAGTACGAATCCGATCACCGGTATCCCGAACAGGATGGCGATGGTCAGTTGCGGACTCATATAGAACATCACCGCGAACGTGATGATGATCGTGAGCGGGTCCCGGATCCAGCCTTCCAGCGCGCCTACCAGCGATGCTTCCACTTCGGCCACATCATTCGTGGTACGGCTGATCAGATCACCCTTCCTTTTTTCTGTGAAATATCCGATCGGCAGCTGCAGGATCTTGTTGTAGAGTTCCGTCCGCAGATGATTCACGATCCGGTTCTTCAGCGGGTTCAGGATATAGAAAGAAAGATAGATGAACAGGTTCTTGAGGAAGATCGATGTCGCGATCAGTATGCAAATGATCCCCAGCAATGTCACCGGCGAAAGATCACCGATCAGCCCCAGTGCGAACTGACGGAGCGATTCCGTCGTGGGATTCTTGGCGGCCTGGGTCAGGATGGAGTTATCGCCGTTGAAAATGAGTTTGAAGAAAGGGGCCAGCATCCCGAACGAGGTGACCGAGAATACGATGGAAAGGATGGTACAAAGAAAATAGAGCGCGATCTTTCCTTTATAGGCCTTCAAATACTGAAAAATCCGTGAATATTGCTTCATTAATGGACTGGCTGAACCAGTGAATCCGCAAAGTAACTACTTTTACAGCGTCCGCCGAAGTCCCGCACCCGCGGTAACCGGTGAACGGTAAATTTTAAGGTATGGAAGAAGGAAAAAGGCAAAAACAGATCGCAGGACTCCTGAACGAAGAGATGAACCTCATTTTTCAGCGGCTTAGTCTGTCCATGATCGGCGGCGGAATGGTATCCATTTCCGGCGTGAAAGTAACCCCTGACCTGCTGGAAGCCAGGTTCTACCTCAGCTTTTTCCAGGTGCAGGATCCGGAAGCGGCCCTCGGCAAGATCGAAGAACGCCACCATGAGATCAAAAAAGAACTCTCCGCCCGCGTTCGCCACCAGCTACGCAGCATCCCCGTCCTGAAATTCTTCCGCGACGACACCCTCGATCATGTCTTCAAAATGGAAGAACTTTTCAAAAAAATTAAAGACCCCGGAACTGAATAGTGTTGTTCCCCCCATTATCAATTATCCATTATCATTTTTCAATTATAACCTGTTGTACTTCTTATTCGCCTGGAGATACTTCAAAGCAAAAAAATCCACCAACGCGATCAACATCATTGCGTGGATCAGTATCCTCGCGATGATCATCGGTACCGCGGCCCTCATCCTGGTGCTGAGTGTATTCAATGGTTTCGAAGGACTCGTTAAATCGCTCTACTCTTCTTTTTATCCTGATCTCAAAGTTTCTCCGGTTGAAGGAAAGACGATGCAGGTGACCGATGCACAGCTCAAACAACTGAAAGGGTTGTCGGGGGTGAAGATCTATTCCCTGGTGGCGGAAGACAAAGCCCTGCTGCAGAATGGCGATTATCAGTCGCTCGTATATGTAAAAGGCGTGGATGAGAACTACCGTTATCTCTCCGGTGTGGAAGCCAATCTCTACAATGGAGTGTATGATCTGGGTGATGAGGATATTCCCAAACTCATCCTCGGGGTCGGACTGGAAGGGGCTTTGCAGGTTCGGGCCGACAGGAATGCTTTCAAACTGAATATCTATTTCGGCCGCCGCGGCAAAGGGGAGCAACTGGATCCGCTGGAGAATTTCAGCAACGATACGGTCCGAACATCCGCCGCATTCCGCATTCAGCAGGACTTCGATAACAAGTACGCCATCACCAATATCGCTTTCGTGAAACGCGCGCTGAAGCTGAATGAAAATGAATTTACCGGAATTGAGATCGCACTTAGTGATCCCGGCGCAGCGGAAAAGATAAAGAGCAAAGTGAAGGAGATATTCGGGGAGAAAGCATCCGTGCAAACACGCTATGAACAGAACAGTGGTTTGTACAGTGTCATGACCATGGAACGCTGGGCGATCTATGCTGTGTTATGTCTGATCCTCGTTGTGGCCGCGTTCAATATGATCGGCGCGCTGACGATGCTGGTGCTGGAAAAACAAAAAGATATCAGCGTACTGCATGCATTGGGGGGCAATCGCTCATTCATTCAAAGGATCTTTCTCGGAGAAGGGATGTTGCTGGCCATCATCGGAGGTGGGATCGGTATGTTACTCGCCTGGCTGATCGCTTTTCTGCAGGTCAAGTTTCATCTCATCCCGCTGGAAGGGGGCTCCTTCCTGATCGATTATTTCCCGGTCAAATTACGGCTCGCCGATTTTCTGCTGGTAGGCGTCACCGTATTCGTCATCGCCTTACTCGCTTCCTGGATACCTTCACGCAAAGCGGCACGGCAGCAGTTCTCGCTGCGCGCAGAATAAGCAATAGCGGATAATTGATAGTGGAGAAATGATAATGGAGAGCACACAGAGATAAGAAGTTCCTACACATAGAAAGGGCACAAAGTAAAAACTATGTGCCCTTTCTCTTTTATGTGGATCTATGTGCCTTTGTGCACTATGTGTTTAAGCTTTCGCTCTGTGCTCTTACCTCTGAATTAATAATCAGCGAGGGTAGAAGGCAACTGCGCCAGTGCTTTTGCCAATTGCTCATCATTGGGCGCGATGCCATGCCACTCGTGGGTGCCTTCCATGAAATCGACGCCTTTGCCCATCGCGGTGTGCATCAGGATGCAGACAGGCTGACCTTTGCCGCACATGGTTTTCGCTTTTTCAAGTGTTGCAACAACATCATCCATATCATTACCATTCATTTCCAGAGTGAGCCATCCGAAGGAGCGGAATTTCTCGGGCAGGTTACCCAGGGTCATTACTTTATCGGTCGGTCCGTCGATCTGCTGGCCGTTCCAGTCGATCGTCGCGATCAGATTATCCACTTTATGGTGTGCGGCAAAAAGAGCCGCTTCCCAGATCTGGCCTTCATCCAGTTCGCCGTCACCATGGAGAGAGAATACAAAACGATCATCACCGTTGAGCTTTTTTGCCAGTGCCGCACCTGCTGCATTGCTCAATCCCTGACCCAATGAACCGGATGCCATGCGGATACCCGGAAGATGTTCGTGGGTAGCAGGATGGCCCTGTAAACGGGAGTTCAGTTTGCGGAAACTGGCCAATTCTTTGATATCAAAGTAGCCTGCACGTGCCAGGGCGGAATAGAACAGGGGGGAAACGTGCCCGTTGGACAGGAAGAAGACATCTTCACCCTTACCATCCATATGAAAAGCGGGATCATGCTTCATCACCTTGAAATACAAGGCAGTAACGAAATCGGCACAGCCCAGAGAGCCCCCGGGGTGGCCACTGCTGGCACCATGTACCATTCTTACGATATCCCTCCGGATCTGGGTAGCAATGTCTTTTAATGCAGGCATAATGAGATTAGTATTGTGATGATTAAACTTTACTTATCTTTGGTCTTCAAACCTCTGATTAGTGTTGCAAATGTGCAACCTTTTTCCTTAAGAAATCCATCCGGATTCATTAAAAAAACCGTTGCTTTCGCCGTGTGATTGATCGTCATGATTTAGTAATACCAAAGTGTATTAAATATTTGATTAATATTAGTGGAACTACTTAGTTAAACCTTATTTTTGCATTCCAAAACCCTGTTTGATGCTAGATGTCTTATTGACAGCTTCGGTCGCCTTTATCATCACTTTCCTTGCAATTCCAGTTGTTTTGCAGGTAGCTGAGCAAAAAAAGCTCTTCGACGTACCCGATGAAAGGAAAATTCACACACATCCGGTCGCATCACTGGGTGGCGTTGGCATCTTCGGCGGTTTTCTGCTGGCTTCCCTTTTATCCATCCAGGGCTATCTTAACCCTGAATTCCAATACTTTTTCGCTGCGGCACTGGTTATTTTCTTTCTGGGACTGAAAGATGACCTTATGGTCCTTTCCGCTTCCAAGAAATTCATCGGCCAGGTCATCGCTGCTTCCATTCTGATCCACCTGGGTGGCATCCGGCTTGACAGTATGTTCGGCCTCTTCGGATTCCAGCAGGTTCCGGAAGCTTTTGGTCTTGCACTTTCCTACCTCACTATCATCGTTGTGATCAACAGTTTCAACCTGATCGATGGGGTGGATGGTCTCGCAGCCAGCCTCGGTATCCTTTCCATGCTCGTCTTTGGTGTCTATTTCTTCGCGGTCGATCAGCAGGCATATGCGCTGCTCGCGTTCGCCATGGCAGGCAGTCTGGCCGCATTCCTCATTTTCAACCACAGTCCGGCAAAAATATTCATGGGTGACTCCGGTTCGCTCATGATCGGTCTCATCAACTCGATCCTCGTGATCAAGTTCATCAATGTGGCCAACTCACCCCTGATCGCCATTCCTGTTCATTCAGCGGTTGCGGTCGGCTTTGCGATCCTCATCGTTCCCCTGCTGGATACACTCCGCGTATTCAGTATCCGGATCCTGAACGGCCGCTCACCTTTCACTCCTGACCGTAACCATGTACATCACTTACTGCTCGATCGTGGCCTCGGCCATGCGGCAGTGACGTATACCTGCGTAGCGGTCAATGTCCTCTTCATTGCTGTTGCATGGTTCTTCCGCAGCATGCCAACAACCTGGTTGCTGTTCTCCATGTGTGTTACAGCCTTTGCAGGTCTTGGTCTGCTGTACTACTACCGCAACAAGCCCCGTCAGATGGTCATTGCAAAAAGGCTGAATGGTACAACAGAACTCAAGACCGCTTCCAAAGTGGTTACCCTCACCAAGGAATCAGCAGCTGCAGACAGTAATTAGGCCTTTCATTCGGGTCAGATGCCGCGGGCTTTTTTAGAAAGTTCCCGTACCTTAACTTTGTCTCCCTCAATGAACAACTATGTCAGAAGAAATTTCCTCCATTATTACTACCGCTGATGAGCATATGCTGAAAGCCATCGGCCACCTTGAAGCAGAACTCGTAAAGATCAGGGCCGGAAAAGCCAACCCCCAGATGCTCGATGGTATCGTGGTGGATTATTACGGATCACCCATGCCTATTAATCAGGTAGCGAATATCAGTGTAACGGATGCCCGTACGCTGACCATTCAGCCCTGGGAAAAGAATATGCTTCAGCCCATCGAACGTTCCATCATCGCCGCCAATATCGGTATCAACCCGCAGAACGACGGTAACCTCATCCGCCTCTTCCTGCCCCCGCTGACCGAAGAGCGCCGGAAAGAACTGGTAAAGAAATGCCAGGGTGAAGGAGAGCAATCCCGTATCGCGATCCGCAATATCCGCCGTGACGCGATCGAGCACATCAAGAAATTACAGAAGGATGGTCTGAGTGAAGATGCTGCAAAGGATGCCGAAGCGGATATGCAGAAGGTGACCGACAAATTCATTTCACTGGTCGAGAAACACCTGAACCAGAAAGAAAAAGAGATCATGACCGTATAAAAGTCCGGTCTGAATTCATAGTGAAAGCAATACCATCAGGTGTTGCTTTCTTTTTTATCAGGTCTGTTGGCCAGATACACGCCGAGCAGGATGATACCGAGGCAGAAGATCTCGATCCATGTGATCCGCTCTCCGTCAACGAATCCCCAGAACAGCGCGATGAAGGGTATACCGTATGTGACCAGCGAAGCAAAGAGGCCGCCCGCACGGATCACCAGAATATAGAACAGCGCGGTCGCGATCGCACTGCCCGCCACACCGAGCCCTGCGGATGCCAGCAACGATTGCTGAACACCCACATTACTGAAATCCAGCTGCAGGAAGCCCTGCAGGTATAATACGATCGAAGTGGGAATGATCATGAATGAAAGCGATACGGTCGCAACATGGATGGGATTGATGCCCTTCAGGTAATGCCCGACCAGATTCACGTTGATGCCATACAGCGTGGTCGCCAGCAGGATCAGTAACGTGAATCCCAGATTATCCATGCTCAGGCTTTTATGTTCCAGGATCAGGGGCAGGATGGTGAGCAGCACAAGACCCGCGAACCCCGTCAGCACACCCGTGATCTTCTGCGTTTTGATCTTGTCCTTGAAGAACAGGATGCCGACCACACCCACACAGATCGGCGTCAGTGAATTCAGGATGCCGACCAGCGAAGGATCCAGTTTGGTAACGGCTTCCGCGAAAAGAAATGCGGGTAGCAGGTTTCCGAAGACCGCACTCAGGATCACCAACCCCAGTTTTTTACGGGGAATATGACGGAAGTGAAAAAGCGCGGGGATCAGGAAGGCCGCACCGGCCGAAAAGATCCTGACGGCCGCTATTTGCACGGCATTCAGGCCCTGCTGACTGTCGTGCATCAGCTTGAACGAACTGCCCCAGATAAAACACAATACCACGAAAATGGTCCAGCTGACGAATTTTGTATTCATAAAAGAAGGGGCAAAGGTCTGGAAACCTCCGCATACAGTTTCAATTTTTTTGCCTTATGTTTAGACCACTCAAATAATTCTTTATGGGAAAGATCAGACTGGCGGATATCAGCACGCGCGCGCCGAAAGAACTCGATAAAAAAGACATCAAAGAGAAAACAGCCGGCATCCTGGCCGAATTGGATGAACTCCAGAATCTGCTGTATGCGGAATCCAGGCATTCGGTACTGGTGGTGATCCAGGGCATGGACGGCAGCGGTAAGGATGGCGTCATCCGCAATGTATTCGGGCACCTCAATCCGCAAGGTGTTACGGTGCAATCGTTCAAAGTCCCAACGGAAGAGGAACTCGCGCATGATTTTCTCTGGCGTGTGCACCGCCATACGCCCGGCAAAGGCGTGATCCAGTTATTCAACCGCTCTCATTATGAAGATATACTGGTCACCCGCGTCCATAAATGGTGCGATGACGAACTGGCGGAAAAAAGGATCAAAGCGATCAATGATTTCGAGGACCTGCTTGTAAAGAACAACAACACGCATATCCTCAAGTTCTACCTGCATGTATCACCGGAAGAGCAGCATGAAAGGCTGTCGGAACGGATGAGCGATCCGGCCAAGATGTGGAAGTACAATGAAAAGGATTTTGAGGAAGCCAAATTATGGGACATCTACATGCAGATGTATGAGGACTGTTTCAACAAATGCGGGGATGTTCCCTGGACCATTGTGCCTTCTGACCAGAACTGGTACAAGGAATTTGTGATCGCTACGGCGTTGCGGGACCTGCTCAAAGGACTGAACATGCAGTACCCCGGATTAAAAAAAGAATGAACATATTTATAAATAATTATATTTGTCGCATCACGGTGCACACACACCATTTTTAATTATTAAAATTCAAGTTTATGGGAATGCTTAAGGAGTTCAAGGAATTTGCCATGAAAGGCAACATTGTAGACCTGGCGGTGGCGGTTATCATCGGCGGTGCATTTGGAAAGATCGTCGGTGCTTTAACGGACAGCATCATCATGCCCATCATCAGTCTGGTGATCGGTAAAGGTGGCGTATCTGAAATATCATTTACGGTCGGACAAACGGTATTCCCCGTTGGCGCTTTCCTGCAGGCGGTGATCGATTTCATCCTGATCGCGCTGGTCCTGTTCTTCATGATCAAGACCATGAATTCCATGCAGAAGAAAAAGGAAGAAGCACCTGCTGCTCCGGCCCCTCCGGCAGAGGATATCGTGCTGCTGCGTGAGATCCGCGATGCACTGAAGAAATGAACAAAACCGGGATTTTCCGTGGGTAAACAGTCCCCGGCTTAACCCGTTTTCCCTTACTTTTGAGTCCCGTTTCACCTGGGTGAGACGGGACCTTTTTTTACCGCAAAAAACCGTGAGTTGAATAATTCCTCGTACCAGATCAAATTACCCCAGTTCGAAGGTCCTTTCGACCTGTTACTCTTCTTCATCGAACGCGATGAACTGGATATCTACAATATTCCCATTACCCGGATCATCAACGACTTCCTGGATTATATCCATTCCAGCGAAGAACTGAATATCGAGTTGTCGAGCGAGTTCATCCTCTTCATCTCCACCCTCATGCGCATCAAGGCAAAAATGCTGCTGCCCCGCAAGGAGCTGGATGCCCAGGGCAATGAGATCGATCCCCGTCAGGAGCTTATCAACAAGATCCTGGAGTATAAACGCTTCAAGGAAGCATCCGCGCAGATGGCTGAAATGGAAGCGATCCGCATGCTGATGGTCAAACGCGGTAATATCCAGAAGGAACTGTCACGCATCGGTGAAGAAGAAGGCGAAGGCACCGAGATCCAGAATATCACCCTCTTCAAACTGATGAAGGCCTTTGAAAAGGCGATGCAGAAATATTCTGACAGGCTCAATAAGCCCGTGCATACCGTGGTGGCGTACAACTATACCATGGAGACCAGCCGTGAAGTGATGCTGACACGTGCCCGCGAGAACAAGACCCTTTCATTCGAGAAGATCTTCGATCACGCGGAGAACAGGGTGCATGCCATCTTTTTGTTCCTGAGCCTGCTGGAACTCGTACAACAAAAATTCCTCAAGATCATGATCGGGGAAGGAAAGAATAATTTCATCATCGAATACAACGAGCCTGAGAACAGACTCGCAGAACTCGAAGAACAGAATCAACCACAATAAAATTTACAATTATGAAAAGATCAGCAACAGCGAACTGGAAAGGTTCCGGTAAAGAAGGAAGCGGTAATGTAACCACACAAGCGAAAGTCCTGAACAACACGCCTTATGATTTCAAGAGCCGTTTTGAGGATGGTACCTATACCAACCCCGAAGAGCTGGTAGCAGCGGCTCACGCCGGCTGCTTCTCGATGAAGCTCAGTTTCGTACTCGGCGCTGCTGGCTTTACGCCCGACAGCATTGAGACCACCTGCACCATCACCCTGGATGCCGGTGCGGTAACAGAAAGCCATCTCGATGTAAAGGCCGTTGTTCCCGGTATCGATGCAGCCGCTTTTGCAGCCGCTGCAGCAGACGCCAAAGAGAACTGCCCGATCAGCAAGCTGCTGAATACGAATATTACGATGGAGGCTGCGCTAGCTTAATTGTTGAGTTTTGAATTTTAAATGCTGAATTGAACGGCATCACAGCATATTTCATCCCTGTTGTCAAAACGATAACAGGGATTTTTTTATGTAGAGGCTTGAAAAATGTTGAATGTTGAATTTTGAAAGTTGAAATGTACGGCTCAATTCAAAACTCAAAATTCAGAATTCAAAATTCACTCATAGATCCACAACAGAACCGGCTTCCCCGAATGTTTAATGATCGGCGTCAGTACGTTCAGAAACCATGGTGATACGGTCGGACATCCATTACTCTGACAGATCTCATCTTTCACTTCCGATTCCGGAACGCATTCATGACTGTGCAGCACCACGGTACGCGTATAGGCATTGCTGTTGCTGCTGTCGAGCCCGTAGATCTTATAGGATAATCCGAATTTACCGGTGTAGGAACTGCCGACCTTATACCGTCCCAGCGAGGTGCAACCGCTTTCGATCTGGTTACTGTACCGACGCCCCTCCAGCCAGCGCTGGAAGCAATTGCCATGCGCTACCAATCCTGCCGCCCGAACCGTATCTTTTTCAAGGTCATATACGAAGAAACGGTTCTCTCCCGAGGGCAGACTCATATCGATCAGAAAGCAGAGCTTTTCATTGAAACGCTTTGCCGCAGCGTATTTCCGGGCCATAGCCGCACGGTCGCGGAGTTTAGCTGAAAGTCCATTGGGTTTCGTGTATGCATGGTATTCCTTTGGGGCAATATAGGCCTTGTATCTTTTCCAGATCCCGCTCGAGCTGAGCCAGGTGGCCGATACTAACAGAAAGAAAGCGATCAGCAGGAATTTCGTCTTGAACATGGCAGTGGTTTGAACCGGTGATGTTGGTTCAACGGAAATCCATAAACGGAATTTGCAGGAAGGCGTTAAAGAAATGTAAAGAAAGCTGCAAGCGGCAAGCTATAAGCTTCAAGAGGGTTCTAAGATGCTGCTACGTTGTAATTATCCATTATCAACTATCCGTTATGAGTTGCGGGTTGGCATAGGTTCATCCGGTTTCACGACAACAATCCAGCCATCAAACAATCAAGCCACGAGCTGTGAGCAGCGAGCTTCGAGGCAGTATAGCGTCTTCGGGTATCACGACAACAATTCAGCCATCAAACAATCAAACCATCTGCATTGATAAACGACTTCCGAATAACACGATCAATTCAAAACTTAAAATTCAAAACTCAAAATTTTCTTCAAAATCTCCACCCCGCGTAAGCCTGCACCAGATTATTCCTCGCATCCACACTCGGCACATACCAGGGACTGGATTGATTGCCGGTGCTGACACTGTTCATACTGATGTTCATCCGGGCGCCGAAGAAAAAGTGTTTCAGGGGCGTGATTTCGATGCCACCGACGAGACCATAATCGAACCTCGAGAAATAATTCAGCAGACTGCCGGTATTGGTGCCGGAACTGTCGCCTCTTGCATTCAGTAATATCGCGGCCTGTCCGCCCAACTGCACCTGTACGAAACGGGTGAAATTGATCGTGACCAGCTGAGGAAGCAACAGATAATCCAGATTCACATTACCGGTATTCGTGTTGGACTTAAAGTCATAACCCTGGCGTGACAATACCAGCTCACTGCGGAAGCCGAACAGTTTCTTCTTGCGGGGTGCGATGAATCCACCCAGCATATAACCGGTCCGGCTGCTGCCATTGACATCCGATGCATGTGTGATATTGGCGAAATTGAGTCCCGCCTTAACACCAAGTGTCAGACCAGGTTGTGCATTCAGCGCTCCTGAGAGGATGCAGAATACCAGTAAGGGTATCAGCCGCTTTTTCATTTTTAATGTTTGTTTTGAAGGGGTGCGAGAGCTAAAGGTACTCTGAAAATGCCGTGGATGCTATGTTTTAAACATTATATAAAAAAAAAGCAGGCCCTGAAAGGCCTGCCGGTATTGAACAATTTGAAATTTTATCATGCAACAGGCTCGTGCTCAGCCACTGAAGAACGAAGCATCGTTCGCACCATTTCAGCGATCCCCGCGGCGTCATAACCACACTCCCGCTGCAATTCCTTCGGCGTGCCATGTTCCACGATGCGGTCAGGGATACCCAGGATCTTCACTTCATTCGTATAACCATTGCGGGCCATGAATTCCAGGATGGCCGATCCGAATCCGCCCTCCACTGTTCCGTCCTCTACCGTGATCAGTTTGGGATACTGCTGACAAACCTCATGCAGCATCGCCTCATCCAGCGGTTTCACGAAACGCATATCATAATGTCCGGGAGTGATGCCTTCCGGTTTCAGTTCACGGATCGCGGCAGCGGCGAAATTACCCGGATGTCCCAGCGTGAGAATGGCGATGTCCTTGCCTTCTTTCAGTTTGCGGCCGGTACCGACCACGATCTCCTTCATTTCCGTTCTCCACTCCGGCATCATGCCTTCGCCGCGCGGATAGCGGATCACGAAAGGTAATGTTTGCGTGGACAGCTGTGCCGTATACATCAGATTTCTCAGTTCCGATTCATTCATCGGGGAGCTGATGATCATATTCGGGATACAACGGAAGAATGCGATATCGTAACAGCCATGGTGGGTAGGACCATCATCGCCGACCAATCCGGCCCGGTCCAGACAGAACACCACCGGCAGTTTCTGGATCGCCACATCATGCACCACGGAATCAAATGCACGCTGCATGAAGGAAGAGTAGATATTACAGAACACACGCAAACCCTGTGTGGCCATACCGGCACTCAGCGTAACCGCATGTTGTTCCGCGATGCCCACATCAATAGCACGGTCCGGCATCTTTTCCATCATGAATTTCAGGGAAGAGCCGGAAGGCATGGCAGGGGTGATGCCCATTACTTTATCATTCTGCTCCGCCAGTTCGATCATCGTATACCCGAATACATCCTGGTATTTCGGCGGCTGGGGAACATCGAATTTTTTCTTGAAGATCTCACCGGTCACTTTATCGAACAGTCCGGGCGCATGCCACTTGGTCTGGTCCTTTTCCGCCAGCGCGTAACCCTTACCCTTGGTCGTGATCACATGCAGGAGTTTCGGACCGGGAATACCGCGGAGGTCACGCAAAGTATCCACCAGTTTGGCCACATTATGTCCGTCGATCGGACCGAAATAACGAAGCTTCAGTGCTTCGAATAAATTGGCACTGCTGCTCACCATGCCTTTCAGGCCTTCGGCGAGTTTGTGACCCATGCCGCGACTGAAATCCTTTCCCACTGGCAGTTTGCCGAGAAGTTTCCACACATCATCCTTCACTTTATTGTAAGTGGGAGAGGTCGTGATATCGGTCAGGTATTCTTTCAGGGCACCCACGTTGGGGTCGATGCCCATGCAGTTATCATTCAGGATGATCAGCATATCGGAATCCGCCACACCGGCGTGATTCATGCCTTCGAAGGCAAGGCCTGCTGTCATGGCACCATCACCGATCACGGCCACTACTTTCCGGTCCGTTTCGCCTTTGTATTTGGCGGCCATGGCCATACCCAGTGCGGCGGAAATGGAAGTGGAGGAGTGCCCCACACCGAATGTATCGTATTCGCTTTCGCTTCTTTTAGGGAAGCCGCTGATGCCTTTGTATTTGCGGTTGCTGACGAAATTATCGCGGCGGCCGGTAAGGATCTTGTGTCCGTAAGCCTGGTGGCCTACATCCCATACCAATTGATCGTAAGGTGTATTGTAAACGTAATGCAGGGCAGTGGTCAGTTCCACCACACCCAGACTGGCCGCAAAGTGACCGCCATGGACGCTCACCACATCAATGATGTACTGGCGTAATTCATCACAAACCTGATGGAGTTTCTCCCTCGGCAGGACTTTCAGGTCGGCCGGGGAATTGATGGTCTGAAGCAGCGGTCCGGGAACGATTTCCATGGGATCAATTTAACGATGTAAAAGTAATAGTTTCCGGGCAGCCCGGTGGCTAAAGATTCCTTAACATTTGAACCGGCCGCTGGTTGAGTTTTTAAGGGGTTATTTTAACAGAATGACTGAAAACCGCCCCATTTGTATGGTTTATCGTCCACTGGTATATTTACAGGGTTCCGCGCGGTGCGGAATGGCTAATTTTACCATATGTTTTCCGGCAAATCAAGATACTGGCTTTTCCAGGTAGTTGGCTGGGGCTTATTCGCCCTGATCAATGTGTTCTTCGCCTATTCCTTCGAAAAGATGGGCGATGCCAACTCACGCTATGTGATCTTCTTCCGGCTCGGATTATTCGTTTTTCTCGGTATCGTTTTCACTCACCTCATGCGTTTCGTAATCATCCGGCTGAATACCCTGCAAAAGACCGTTGAGAAACAGATCCTGCAATTCTTTCTGGTGTCCGCATTCTTCTCATTGCTGACCGCCACCTTTTACATGGAAGCCTGCAACCGGTTCGACCTGCTGAATGACGGAGAACGAAAATTCATCAACAAGCCCTTCTTGCTGATCCTGAGCGGCGCTTTCTATTTCTTCATCAATATCACGATCTGGAACCTGATCTATTTCATCTATCACTATGTGACCAAGAGCCGGAAACAGCAACTTGATACATTAAGACTGGAAGCACTGGTGAAAGAACTGGAACTGCAAACGATCAAAGCGCATATCAATCCGCACTTCATTTTCAATTCACTGAACAGTATCCGTGCATTGGTGGTGGAGAATCCGGAACGCGCGCGTAAAGCTGTTACCGAACTCAGTAATATCCTGCGCAGCAGTATGAAGTCGGATAAACAGGAGACCGTTCCTTTTGAAAAGGAACTTGATATCGTGAAAGATTATCTGGCGCTGGAGAATATGCGTTTCGAGGACCGCCTGCGTATCGAATACGAAATTGATGAAGATACTTTGGATCAGCCGGTACCGCCGATGATGCTGCAGACGCTGGTGGAGAATGCCATCAAACACGGTATCAGCAAGGAACTGGAAGGCGGGGTGGTTCGCATCATCTCCGATTTCAAAGATGATTATCATGAGCTGGCCGTGCAGAATACCGGCAAACTGAATGGCGGCGTGAACGCGGAAGGCTTTGGACTGCACAGCACAACCAATCGCCTGAATCTGCTGTATGGTGACAAGGCGAATTTCTCCATCCGTCAGGTGAACGGCTCACTGGTGGAAGCCAGGGTGCAGATCCCGGTGGAGACCGCGCAACTGATCCGTTCCTGAAACATTGACACAAGCACTAAACCTCATACATGAAAGCGATTATCATTGACGACGAAAGACTGGCCCGCACCGAGCTGAAGAAACTGCTGCAGGATTTCCCTGAAGTGGAAGTGATCGATGAAGCCGCCAATGCGGATGAAGGGGTGACCAAGATCGAAAGCCAGAACCCGGACCTCGTATTCCTCGACATTCAGATGCCCGGCAAAACCGGATTCGATATGCTGGCCCAGCTGGAACGTGCGCCGCAGGTGATCTTCACCACGGCCTATGATGAGTTCGCATTGCGTGCTTTTGAAGTGAACGCGCTGGACTATCTCCTCAAACCCATCGAACCCAAACGTTTGGCAGACGCGCTGCAGAAACTGCAATTCGCGGAAAGCAAAGAGGTGCGTGTGGAAGGCGAGAATATCAATAACAGCATCCTGACCGAGAACGATCAGGTATTCGTGAAGGATGGGGAACGCTGCTGGTTCGTGAAGCTGAGCGAGATCCGCCTGTTCGAAAGTGTGGGCAACTACGCCAAAGTATTCTTCGGTGTCAACAAACCACTGATCTTAAAATCACTGAATGCGCTGGAAGAGCGCCTGGATGAAAAGACCTTCTTCCGCGCCAACCGCAAGCATATCGTCAATCTCCGTATGATCGACAAGATCGAACCTTATTTTAACGGCGGTTTACTGCTGGAACTGAAAGGAGGAGAGAAGATCGAGGTCAGCCGCAGGCAAACCGTGAAGTTCAAGGAAATGATGAGTCTGTAAGTTGCGGGGTCAGTTCAAGCTTCTGTATTCAACCGGCGTCATGCCGGTTTTTTGTTTGAATAAGCGTGTGAAATGCTGCGGATATTTGAAACCAAGCTCATACGCTACTTCCGAAATGGACATTTTCGTATCGAATATTCTTTCCTTGGCCAGATCGATGATGCGCGACTGTATGTATTCCTGCGCCGAACGTCCGGTTTCTTTTTTCACGAGGTCGCCGAAATAATTGGCGGAGAGATTCAATTCTGAAGCCATGGATGCGACCGAAGGCAATCCTATTGTTTTCGGTTTGTCCGTCTTGTAATACGAATTGAGTACTTCCTCGAATTTTTCAAGGATCCCCTTATTGGAATTGTCGCGTGTGATGAACTGCCGGTCATAGAAGCGTATGCAGTAATTCAGGAACAATTCAATATTGGAAGCGATGAGCGTTTTGCTATGCTTGTCGATCGACTGTTCCAGTTCGAAGCGGATCTTATTGAAACAATCAAGTACGATCGCTCTTTCTTTTTCGGACAGATGCAATGCTTCGTTGACATCATAGGAGAAGAATGTATAATCCTGGATGTGCTTGCCGAGTGATGTGCCCCTGATCAGGTCCGGATGGAATAATAAGGCCCGGCCTTTAGGCGCGAAGGTCTTTACCCCCGGTTGCACACCGAGTACTTGTCCCGGCGCGATGAAAACGAGCGTGCCTTCCTGGTAATCGTAATGATTGCGTCCGTATTTCAGTTCACCGCAATGCAATTCTTTCAGGTAGATGGCGAACAGATTGAAATTGAATGTACGCGCGGGCATGGGCTCCGCTTTGGAAAGGTCCAGTACGGTGATCAGCGGATGCAGGGTGGGTACACCACGCATGGTATTGTATTGTGCTACGCTGTCGATCTTTACGATGGCCTCCATGTTGTGCTGTTTGACAGGTCAAAAATAATGATCAGGCCCGCATTTGCAGCCATTCCGGGCCCGCACCTGTAATAATGGTAAGTGAATCAGGAATAGGTATAACCGGGGAACCAGTTCAAAGGCAGAGCTTTGTGGTGGCAGGGTTACACAAATAAAAAAGCACATGAGAAAAAGAATATTGGGAAAAAGCGGATTGGAAGTTTCTGAAATGGGACTCGGTTGTATGGGTCTCACCTTTGGTTACGGTCCTGCCGTTACCGAAGCGGATGGTATCGCATTGATCCGTAAAACGGTTGAGTTGGGTGTTACGCTCTTCGACAGCGCGGAAGCCTATAGTCAGGGCGGCAATGAGATCCTGCTGGGCAAAGCCCTGAAACCTTTCCGCAAGGATGTGGTCATCGCTACCAAATTCGGATTCAGGGAAGGGGATTCAACGAAAGGGCTGGACAGTCACCCTGACCGCATCCGCAGTGTTGTTGAAAATTCACTCAAGCATTTGCAGACCGATGTGATCGATCTGTTGTATCAGCATCGTGTGGACCCGAATGTGCCGGTCGAGGATGTGGCCGGAACGGTGAAGGACCTGATCGCGGAAGGCAAGGTGAAACATTTCGGTATGAGTGAAGCCGGTGCGCAAAGCATCCGTAAAGCACACGCGGTACAACCCCTGACCGCTTTGCAAAGCGAATACTCCCTCTGGTGGCGTGAACCGGAGAAAGAAATACTGCCGCTACTTGAGGAACTCGGTATCGGATTCGTGCCGTTCAGTCCGCTGGGCAAGGGTTTCCTCACCGGTGCGATCGATGCGAATACCACATTTGATAAAACGGATTTCCGCAACGTGGTGCCGCGCTTCAGTGAAAAGAACCGGAATGCGAATCAGCGGCTGGTGGACCTGATGAATGAGCTGGCAAAAGGCAAGAATGCGACTCCCGCGCAAGTGGCACTGGCCTGGTTGCTGGCGCAAAAACCCTGGATCGTTCCCATTCCGGGCACGACCAAACAGCATCGCCTGATCGAAAATATGGGTGGCGCTGATGTTTCATTGACAGCTGAAGAAATAAAAAATATCGATACGGCTTTTGCAGCGATACCGGTGCAGGGAGAACGTTATCCGGCGAGTTTGCAGAACAGGGTGGGAAAATAATATTGTTCATCATTTCAACTTTCAGTTATGCAAGATCAGCAACGCAGGGATTTTTTAAAGAAAGGAAGCTTCTTTGGCGCATCCATGATCGCCGCTTCTGCTATGAGTCTGGTCCCGGGATCAGCCAATGCATCAGGCAAAAAAGAGAATGAAAATTCGCGGAAACAAACACGCACATTGGGTTCAGGCAGCCATGCCATCGAAGTAGCGTATGGTATGGGCCTGGGTTGTATGGGCATGAGCTGGAACCGGAGTTTTGTACCTGATCGCAAAGCCATGATCGGTGTGATCCGAAAGGCTTATGAAATGGGTGTGAATTTATTCGATACCGCGGAAGCATATGGTCCGTACGTGAATGAAGAACTGGTAGGCGAGGCCATTAAACCGTTCCGGAAAAATATTACACTTTGTAGTAAATTCGGATTTGAGATCCGCGACAATAAACTGACCGGCGCATTCAACAGTAAGCCCAAACATATCCGCGAAGTGGTGGAGCAATCGCTGAAGCGATTGCAGACCGATCATATCGACCTGTTGTATCAGCATCGTGTGGATCCTGCGGTGCCTATTGAAGATGTGGCAGGAACAGTGAAGGACCTGATCAGAGAAGGGAAAGTGAAACATTTCGGATTGAGTGAAGCTGGTTCGGAAAATATCCGCAAGGCGCACGCGATACAACCACTCACGGCTATTCAAACTGAGTTATCATTGTTGTCAAGAGAGCCGCTGACGGAGATCTTCCCGGTTTGTGAAGAACTGGGCATCGGCTTTGTGCCATACAGCCCTTTGTCCCGCGCCTACCTCACCGGCTATATCAATGAACGCACGACATATGTACCAGGTAATGACAACCGAATTACTTTACCGCGTTACCAGCGCGATGCGGTGATCGCCAACTGGAAGATCATTGATGTGCTGACCACGTTCGGCAATCAAAGAGGATTGACAGCCGCGCAGATAGCGCTGGCCTGGCTGATGGCACAAAAGCCCTGGGTGGTGCCGATCCCGGGCACTACCAAATTGGCGCATCTGCAGGAAAATCTATGGAGTACGGACGTTGCATTTTCCGCTGAAGAATGGAAACAATTCAATGATCAGATCGCAGCCGTCACGATCGTGGGGGCACGCTATCCGACCCCACAAACGAAATAAATGGAGAGGGTCATTATATTTGAAGGCGAACCTGGAGATCAGTAAACCGTCATAACTTCAATAAAATTTTGTAGGATGGAAGATGCGGAACAAAAAGGTTTCAAACCAGCTCCGGCAGAATATTTCAGCGGAAAGGCCTTCATAAAGTCTTTGATCATTGCTGATGAAGTCACCAATTGCAATGTTAATGATGTGGTTTTTGAAGCCGGCTGTCGCAACAACTGGCATACCCATCCTTCCAACCAGATCCTGATCGTGAAAGAAGGAGTATGTTATTATCAGGAGGAGGGTCAGCCCATGCAAAAAGTCCAGGCAGGTGGCGTTATCAATGTGCTGCCCGGCATCAAACATTGGCATGGCGCTTCACCGGATGCGCCGATGGTGCATATCGCCATTAATATCAATACGGATAAAGGTTTGGTGAATTGGATGGAACCGGTTTCAGATGCAGTATATAAATCATGAATGAAATGAAAAAGATCATTATTCCTTTAATTTTACTGGCACTCAGTTTGAATACAATGGCACAGGATAAAAAGATCACCCGCATCGCAAGGATAACAGTTGATTCCGCACAGCTGGACGCGTATTTTGCCTTACTGAAAGAACAGATGAATGCGGCGATCCGCCTGGAGCCCGGCGTGCTCAGTTATACAATGTATGCCGACAAGTCCGATGCAACTAAACTGACACTTATTGAAGAGTATGCCAGTAACGAAGCCTACCTGTTACACCGGGAAGCACCTCATTTTAAAAAGTACAAAGCTGCATCAAAAGATATGGTCAAATCCCTGGAACTATCGGAGGTGACAATGGTTTTGTCTGCGAAAAAGGAAAATTGATCTTTTGTATTTATCGTTTAATAAAAACGAATTCCCCGCCTTCATCGCCCACATCCTGGATCGCCCTGCACAGCGGGATATTTTTCGTGTTATTGATCACAGCGTCCTTGAAATCACTGAACAGGTCGGATGCAGTCAGGAATTTACTGGTATTACCATCCAGGCTCTGCATCAGGTATTTCAGGAACATACTGATATCCGGTACTTCTTCCAGATTGCCACTGGTCATGGCCGTACGGCTTTTCTTTTCCATCTGCCGCTGAATGCCCGGTGATGCGGTCATTTGTCCGCCGCGCGTCAGCGCCCCGCTGAAACAGGCATCCGATACGAACAGGATATGTTTGGCACCCGGACTGCCTGCCGGTGCTTTGAGTACTGATTTGAGATCGTTCGTGGAAACCCAGGTCGGCATTTCACCATTGCCATCCGTAGGGATCAGGTAGCCGTCCACACTTCCATCATCATTCTTCACGGCCTTACCGTGTCCCGCGTAAAAGATCAGCAGGTTATCATTCTTGCCCATCTTGCGGACCTTCTTGCTGATCGCGATCAGCATTTCACTGCGGGTCCGGTTAAAGAGCGTGTCCACATTCTTTGGATCGAAAGTATACTTTGACACCAGCAGTTCGCGGAATTTGACCGCGTCCGAAACCGGGTTCGCGAGTTTGCGCCAGTCGGTCTCATTGTAATTTTCGTTGGCGATGAAAATGGCATAGTAATTCCCGGCAGCGGATGCGGTTTGTGCCACTTCACTGTTGCTCATGTTCTTCACTTCCCCGCCGCGCGTCGCATTCTCGTTGGCAGGCGCGGCCATGGCTGTGATGGAGAATTTCGCTTCAGCCGTGTTCTCCTGTTTATCGGTTGCGGAAACACTGAGGGTATTGTTGCCTGGAGCGAGTTTCAGTTCGATCGTGAACATGCCGTCTTCTTCAATATTCTTCACTTTCATACCATTCACTGTGATCGCTGAAATGCCGGAAGGATCGGATGCTTTTCCATAGATCAGTTTGCTTCCGTTGATGAGCAGGACGGTTTCACCCTGTGCCGGATTGATCAGCCGGATCTCAGGACCGGCTTTATCATCATTGGCGGCCTTTTCCAGCATTTTGCTCACCCGCTCCTTTGCATCATCCACATCCGGCTGGAACGGATCGATGGTCAGTGATTGATCATAAAGATCCAGGGCATCTTCATATTGTTGCTGCAGTTCATAGATATGGGCATACAGGGTCATGATGTCGATGTATGACCTTCTGGATTCATCCTTTATTTCGTTCCCATAATCATTCAGGGCGCCGTCCAGCTCATTCAGGGCCCCGTCCAGGTCATTCGTCTGCACTTTACTTACAGCCGAGATGTAATGCTGGTAGAATTTGAATTTATCGCTTTCCAGGTAAGACTTCAGGCCCTTCTGCTTATAGGTTTGATAATAGCCCAGCGCATCATTGTATTTTTCTTCACGTACCAGCGGAGAGAATATATTGATATAGGGCAGGGAATTCTTCGGGTCCTTTTCCATGCTGACCCTGAAATCGCTGATCGCTTCATCATATTCTCCGAGATTGCTGTAGGCCAGTCCCCGGTTGTTATAATAGTTACTCGATTCGGGTTTCAGCCGTATGGCTTCGTCCAGATCGAGGACCGCAGAATCGAAATCGTTTTTTTTGAGATAAGCACGGGCCCGGGAATTCCAATATTCATCTTTGTCCGGGTCCAGTTGAATGCTCCTGGTGAAATCAAGGGTCGCGTTGCAGTAATCCGTCATTTTATAAAGGATATTGCCACGTCGTGCCCAATACACCGCTGTATTCGGATCGAGGCTGATCGCGATACTGTATTCCTGAACGGATTCCTTCGGGAGATTCTTGATATCATAAGCCCAGGCCAGGTTATTATGTGCGCCAACAAAATTGGGAGCGATCCGTAAGGCCTGATTGAAATCCGCGATCGCCTGATCCACCTGCTTTTTATCCTGATTCAGCATGCTCACTCCACGCATATTATAGGCATCCGCATAGTTGGGATCGGTATTGATCGCCTGGGTGTAACTATTGATCGCCTGGGCATAGTCCTTTTTGTTGTAGAACCCATCGCCCTGTGTTTTGTAGTACTTCGCATCCTGCGCTGCGGATGTCATGCAGAACAGAGCGAACAAGGCGCAAAAGATTGACCGGGTGAACAGGACTTGTACACGCATAACTCAAGTGTTTAATGGTTGGAGGATCGGACAGTCGGGATTTCAGGGGATATTTCCGTACCTAATTTAGAAGGAATATTCAGCACGGGCAAATATATCTGCCTGACCCTCCCTGTTTTATGAACGGTCGGCCATGGATAGCCGGATTTCAATAGATTTGAAGCACAATCACCCGTTCATGAAAAAATTACTGCTCGTCCTGTCAATTAGTGTATCCGCATTTTCCTGTCTGGCTCAGAAACCCGAAGACCTACTCAATGCCAAAGAAGCCGAACGCATCGAGCGTACACTGGCATCGGATGAGATGCGTGGCCGCAAGACTTTCAGTCCGGATATCGACCGGGCGGCGGATTTCATTGCTGCTGAATTCAAAGCGGCAGGACTGCAAACCTTCGGCACCTCCGGATCCTATCGTCAGGAGTTCGCCGTGGTACGTCCCAAATTCATCAGCGTCAGTGCCAGCTTCGATGAAGTAGCGTTGGATCCGAAGAACGTGATCGTGGTGACCTGTTTCCCCGACCTGGCCATCACCAATGCCTGTGGTTATGAAACGGCCACGATCAAAGCCGGTGGCAATCTTTTCCGTGAAGCAGCCGCATTGGTCACCTCCGGAAAGAATGTACTGGTGATGGTGGATAGCAGCTATGCTTCCACGTTCTCAAGGTTGGCCGGATTGAAACGCTCACTTTTCAAATCCGATAAAACGCAGGTCTTTGTGCTGGGCAATACATTACCCAAAACATTCAGTGTGGAAGCGAAGCACGAGATCACGGAACAGAAACTAGCAAATGTAGTAGGCATCCTGCCCGGTAAGTCGAAGAAGGATGAATATGTGATCTTTTCCGGTCACTATGATCACCTCGGTATCGGTAAAGCCACGGATGGCGATTCCATTTACAATGGCGCGAATGATGACGCAGCGGGCACTACAGCGGTGATCATGCTTTCCAAATATTTCAAGCAGCTTAACAACAATGAGCGCACGATCGTCTTTGCCGCATTCACCGCGGAAGAGATCGGTGGCTATGGTTCGCAATATTTCTCCCGTCAGTTCGATCCCGCCAAAGTGATGGCCATGTTCAATATCGAAATGATCGGAACCGATGCCATGTGGGGCAATAATTCCGCGTACATCACCGGTTACGAAAAGACCGACATGGGCGCGATCCTGCAAAAGAACCTCGAAGGCACCGGTTTCAATTTCTATCCTGATCCTTATCCCGACCAGCAATTATTCTACCGCTCCGATAATGCCACCCTCGCTCGTCAGGGCGTTCCGGCCCATACCATCTCCACCGCCAAAATGGATAGTGAACCCAATTACCACAAAGTGAGTGATCAGGTGGAATCGCTGGACATGAACAATATGGCGATGATCATCCGGTCAATTGCGCTGAGTGCACGATCCATTGTTGCAGGGAAGGAGACACCGACGCGGGTGAAAGTTGAAGACCTGCGATGAATTTTGAGTTTTGAATTTTGAGTTTTGAGTTGGGCGTGCTATGCGAAGATGTTGTACTGGCTCGTGGCTCAAAGCTCATAGCTCGAAGCTGTATTGCTTGATTGTTAGATAGTTTGATGGTTGTCGTGATAATCGACGATGCTATGCTGACTCGCGGCTCGCAGCTCATAGCTTGCGGCTTCCTTACAATATTCTCCCGGCGTCATCGTTTGATTTAAAACAACCATATGAGAAGGATCGCTCCGGTTCTGATCACCGCCTGTCTTTTCATTTCTACTACAGTAATAGCCCAGCACGGCATCAAATTGACCGCCCATATAGGTTCCGGGGTTTCATTTTTTTGGGGCCCGGGGTCTGCGGATAAAGCGGATTATTACCGGAACGGATTGACATTCCCCAATGCGGTGGATACGATCGAAAATCATTTTGGCAGATCTGCCAGGACCGGTTTTTCAGCCGGTGTTCAGCTTGACATTCCATTAAAAGCGGGTTGGGCTTTCACGACCAGTGCTCAGTTTGAACAGGTGGGTTCAAAGTTGAAGAGTGACAGTATCGTGGGTCCGGGCGGAACTTATAAGATCAATGGTGAGTATACCGCTGATTATAATTTCGTTTCTGTCAACCCGCAGATCCAGCGTTCGCTGACAGCTGGTAAAACAAGTATCGCCCTGCATGGCGGTATTGATTATGCCATCAAGATCAGTTACGCCGACAATTTCAACTTCATTGACCAGTCTGGCCTTAATACCTCTATCGGCCATTCCGGCGGAAAACCTGAAGTGAATGACTTCCGTCTTACTGCCGGTGCCAGTATGAGCTTCAGCAAATGGAGCATTGATCTGAATTACAAACACGGGCTTTCGGATTACAATAAGAATGGGAATGGGAAGGCGAGTATGAGAGTACTGCAGTTGAAGTTGGGGTATAAAATTGCGGGTTTGGGGTTATGAGTTTTGCCCCCCCGGCTGACGCCGTTCGGAAGGGGGTTGGTCGTGATATGAGAATATGCTAATCTGGCTCACAGCTCGCACCTCATCGCTCGAAGCTGTACTGCTTGATTGTTTGATGGTTTGATTGTTGTCGTGCTTTGAGAAGATGCTATACTGGCTCGCGGCTCGCAGCTCAAAGCTCTCAGCTTCTAATTGCGTATGACTCAAAAAATATATTCAGCTGCAACCCACCGCTCACTGCCCACTGCCTCCTGCCTGCATCCTTCCGTACTAAAACATTTTTCCCAGGTGATTTTCTCAACCTGACTGTAAAGCAGATATTCCACGGTGCTCTATTCTTTCAATTATCATCGCCCAGGAAATTTTTTGATCAGGCTGGTTGGTAAGGGGGATATTGCAAATCCGGATACGATGCATTATTTTGCTTTTATAAATTTTATATATCATGAAAAAACCCAGTCACTTTAACACCACACTCGCGTTACTCAGTCTATTCTTCAGTATCACTTCAACTGCTACTCCTGCAACAGATACGCTCCGTTTACCGGTCAATACGGATAACTGGAAAATGTATGCAGCGGAAAAAGGCTACCAGGATATGATGAACGGCATCTATGAACAGACCGCTGATGGGATCAGGGCACTGACGATGGGTACAAGAACCGGTACATTTTTAATTACGGAGATTGAACATAATCTCAACGGGAAAACGGTTTATATCAAATGGAAGGCCTTTGGAGGGAACAGCTTCATGGGTATCTGCCCTTTTATCGCGAACAATTGTTATACGAACCCATACGATACGAGAAAGGAACTGGGATTCCTCAGTATTGGTAATCCTTATAATCAGTTCCTCCTGGTGTCCAATGATACCTGGTATTATACGCGTTTGAAGTTTTCAGGTAATTCAGTGAGCTCAAGTACATGTCTGAACAATTATTCGGACCGTGGAGGTAATATCGTACAGGAAATGAAGGTCAATAATGTGAATCCGATCGGCCGCTTCGGGGTATACCTGACCGACAACCGTATTCCCAAAGGATCACTCACGATCAATGAATGTATGATCGCTGACTAGCGTACACAATATTTCCTGATAGCAAGGCTTCGTTCCGGACTGAAATTGCAGTTTAGAACGAAGCTTTTTTTTTGACGCGGAATAAACTGTGACACGAATTTGTTTTTTAAATTATGGACTTTTCCCACCCGGCTGATGTCACTCTGACGGTGAGTCGTTTATCAGGTTGATCCTTGGATGGTTTGATATACCTGTATTTGCATATCGCTTTTCAGGGCTCCTGGTTATTTACATAGTTTGGGTACGCGTATTTCCGGGACTTTGTACTTATCTTCCATTATACTTTTTCTCCTGACCACTGAGCCCCTTAACTGAAACAACAACCATGGAAGTCCACCACCACCCCAAACCAGAAAAGAAACCATTCAAAGAATATTTCCTGGAATTCCTCATGATCTTCCTGGCCGTTACCATGGGCTTCTTTGCCGAGAACCTGCGGGAAAGGATGGTGAATCATGAAACGGAAAAGTCATTCATGGAATCGCTCGTGCAGGACCTGAAGGATGATAAAAGCACTATCACCCAACAGCAACAAGTCTTCGATCAGCGGGTCATCCTGCTTGACAGCCTGATCATGATGCTGGATGCGACACCAGTTACTGCGAATACGAATGATCTGTACTACTATGGCCGTCTGGCTACCAAGAGTCAGCTTTTTACCGGCAATACCCGGACCATTGAACAGATGAAAAGTACTGGTGGTTTTAAACTGATCCGGAATAGGAAAGTGACCGAAGCGATGCTTTCTTACTATGCCATCCTGGAAGAGATCAGGAACCTGGAATCACAAGGCGGGGAAGAAGGCGAGATGAACGAATACCGCAAACTGGCGGTTCAGATCTTCAACGCCGATGTTTTCAACCGTATCAACTCCGCAGGACTGAACAATGTGAGCCGACCTACAGAAAATCCGCCCTTACGCACGAACGATCCCAAATTACGCGGCGACCTCGCCGGTTGGGTACACTATCTGAAGAATACCCGCATCGGGATCTATCAGTTCAAAAAAGAATTAGTGAAGAAAGGGGAGGACCTGGTCCGGCTGATCGGTGAGGAATATCATCTTGACTGATCGGAAGGAATAGCTCAATTTGCGCCCTATTAATAAACACATCATGAATAACCTGATACTGCTGGTGACCGAACAGGATACCTGGACCATCTCCGAAGGAGAGAATGAAGGCACGCCGTTCATTTTGAGGTTCAGACCCCAATTGAAAGAATTTATTGCAACAAACCGTTTCAACGAACGACTTACGATCATCTGGCTGTATCAGGCAGACGACAGCTCATTAATGCCATCCGATGAGGATGCGGATAAAATGAAAGCCATGGAGGATGCGCTGGTGGAAGCCATGGAACTTGATCTGCAAGCCGTGCTGGCTTTTGTCTATACCGGGCAAAATCAAAAAGAGTGGCATTGGTATTCGACCGATATTCAGGAAAGTGGCAAACGCATCAATGAAGCACTGGCATCATTCGATCAGCTCCCCATTGAACTTTCATTTGAAGAGGATCCGGAATGGACCGAATACAATTCAGTTCTGGCCGGAGCTGAAGCCGGCGAAGCAGAAGCTGAAAGTGATAATGAGTAACAGCCGAAAACCGCTGTTGATATGCAACACTCGCCCCTCACTGCTCACAGCTCGCAGCTTCTCTAAGATTTCCCGCAAATCCCGCAGATTTCAGCGCAGATAACGCAGATTTTTTTCACGCATCGACGCAACGGAAAAAACGCACCAGCTCAACCCCGTAAACCATCTGGCTTTCTGAACGTCTTCTCACCCAATGCACCGCATCGGCATTTGCCAGAATTTAAAAGAATTACTGGAAAGGAGGGGCCCTGATCCGGCTGAACGGGGAGGAGTACCCTAAAGACTGAGACTGAACCTGATAGCAGCATTTTCCCGCTATGTCTGACGGGCCGGAATCCGCTTCCAGACTGCATTTTGGAGGGGCGCTGATCTTTTTGTGCCGGGAATTGGTTATATTCAGTTAACCTTTAAACCAACTATTATGAGAATTCAATCAATCTGCCACTTCGTGGTATCCATGCTTTTGCTTGTTTCTGTAATAAGCGTTTCATGCAATAAGCCTAAAAATCAAAAAACAAAAGGCACTTTTTCCTGGACCGTTGATGGTGTTACCTACACTGCGGATAGTGCTACCGCTTTTACAAATGACCTTGAGGCGGAGAAGACCGTAGGCGCTGAGATCAAACATGTCGAGATCGCCCTCCACAGCGTCAATAACTTTCCCGTCGGCACTTACACGGTCGGACCCAGTGGCAATGTCATCGGCATCTGGAACGCTGCGCTGCCTTCCAGTGGCGGACTTTTCTCCATGTCCGGAACACTGAACATCACCGCCAGTTCACCTGATGAGGTAAGCGGCAATTTCAATATTGTACTCAGCACCGGCACCGGTACCGTCATGACCGGAACATTTAGTCATATTCCGCAGGAATAATTAACAGAATTGTTTGGAAGAATATTCATGGATCCCCGCCCCGGCGGGGATCTGCTTTTCAGCAGCTACCACAAAAGACTTAAAGGTGCATTTGATCATGATTGAGAGCCTGCTCGGAAGGCAGCACCCGCTGGTCACTACATAACAAAGGAATGTTGTTTTTAATGGAAATTTTCTTAGCACGGAATTCAAATCTCAAAATTCAGCATTCAAAATTCCGTGTTCAAAGCTCAACACTCTTCACCGCATGCACCGCATCACTCATCTCCCTGATCAGCGATGCATCTTTTTCAATGGCATTGCCAACAACGATCACATCCGCACCTGCTTTGCAGTTGAGGTATGCTTTTTCAGGCTGGAGGATACCACCACCAACGATCAGCGGTACTTCAATACGATCCGCAACACTCTTGATCATGCTTTCGGTGATGGCGCGTTTGGCACCGCTTCCCGCATCCATGTAGATGAGTTTCATGCCCAGCATTTCACCGGCCATGGCCGTACACATCGCGATCTCATTTTTATCGGAAGGGACAGGAGCCGCATTACTGATATAAGAAACAGTAGTAGGAGCGCCGCCATCCACAACGATGTATCCGGTAGGCATGATCTCCAGTCCGCTCTGTTTCACGAACGGTGCCGATACCACATGCTGCCCGATGAGCAACTCAGGGTTACGGCCGGAGATCAATGAGAGATATAATAAGGCGTCGGCGTATTTGCTGACCTGGGAGGGACTGCCCGGAAAAAGGATCACCGGGATATCACAGCTTTGCTTGATCTGCTGCACACATTCATCCAGGTGATTGGAAATAACAAGACTGCCACCGACCAGCAGATAATCCACATGCGCCGTCACACAAAGCTCTGTCAGCTCTTCCAGCGAGGCTGCATTCACCTTGTCGGGGTCAATGAGCACCGCGAAGGATTTCTGACCTTTCTTCTTTTTCTCTGCCAGTGATGTATAAATGGTTGACTTCATCCCTTACCGGTATTTTACAAAAATGCAAAAAAAATACCATCCGTCCTAAGTTAGAATTGATACAGTTTTAACGGGATGACCGGTTTTATTCCATGATGCATTGTAACCTCATTACATTTTTTTTACGGATATCCCGTTCCGCTGAAATTTCATAACAATAAATTATTACACGTTCTGAGGGATCAAGTGCCCTGTACCACAGGGTTTCAAAAAAAGCTGATAGTGAAAACACTGACTGGTAAGGCTTTCAGGATGAAAAATCGTAAAAACCCGTGCCCGCTTTGGGTTTGAAATACCCCCGGAACAGGGGCGTTTTTTTCTATGGGACTGCTTTCGATTTTCCAAAAAAATTTTACCCGAAAATGAGTTACCCACTGTGGAAATATGACCTGAGCCAGCACAGGCGTGGATTGGCGTCCCATGGCCCGCGTTTATCCACAGAATGTTGATATTTCCGGGTATGAATTACAGATACTTAAAAATATTTTCGTCATCTCCGTTAACCGATACTTAACCCGAGAAATTCTTTTAGTTATGGCCAATAAAAAGCAAGCTTCCGCCAAGGGCGGGTTGCAGTTCCCCCGTCGCTTTACACGTGACGATGTAAGTGTGTTCGACATGTTCGAGTATGATTACCGTACTTCCGTGATCCGGAACCCCAGCGGTGAAGTTGTATTTGAAATGACCAACGTGGAGGTTCCCAAACAGTGGAGCCAGATCGCTACCGACATCCTTGCCCAAAAATATTTCCGTAAAGCTGGTGTCCCCCAACCGGACGGCAGCCTCGGTCGTGAAACATCAGCTAAACAAGTCGCTCACCGTCTCGCCCATTGCTGGCGCGTATGGGGCGAGAAGTATGGCTACTTCGCTTCATCGAACGATGCACAGATCTTCTATGAAGAACTCGTGTATTCCATCCTCAACCAGATGTGTGTGCCCAACAGCCCGCAATGGTTCAATACCGGACTCTATGAGAGCTACGGTATCGCCGGCAAACCCCAGGGTCACTATTATGTGGATGCTACCGACGGACAACTGAAAAAATCAACATCCGCTTACGAGCGTCCCCAGCCGCACGCCTGCTTCATCCTGAGTGTAACTGATGATCTGGTGAATGATGGTGGTATCATGGACCTCTGGGTCCGTGAAGCACGTATCTTCAAATACGGTTCCGGTGTAGGAACCAATTTCTCCAACCTCCGTGGTGAAGGAGAAAAACTCAGCGGTGGTGGTACCTCCAGCGGTCTGATGAGTTTCCTGAAGATCGGTGACCGCGCCGCAGGTGCGATCAAAAGCGGTGGTACGACTCGTCGCGCTGCCAAGATGGTCTGCCTCGATCTCGATCACCCCGAGATCGTTCAGTTCGTGAACTGGAAAGTGGAAGAAGAAAAGAAAGTAGGCGCCCTCATCGCAGCTGGTTATGCCAGCGATTATGAAGGTGAAGCATACCGCACCGTCAGCGGACAGAACTCCAACAACTCCGTTCGTATCCCCAATTCATTCTTCGATCGTCTTGAAAAGAATGAGGACTGGGAACTGAAAGGACGTATGGACGGCCGCGTGATGAAGAAGATCCCCGCACGTGAACTGTGGAACCAGATCTCCTACGCCGCATGGCGTTGCGCGGATCCCGGTACACAATATAATACCACCATCAACGAATGGCATACCTGCCCCGAAGGTGGTGAGATCAGAGCTTCCAACCCCTGCTCTGAGTACATGTTCCTGGACAACACCGCATGTAACCTCGCATCAGCCAACCTGATGAAGTTCTTCAATACCGAGAACAACTCATTCGATGTGGAAGGATATGAGTACAACTGCCGCCTCTGGACCGTTGTACTGGAAGTATCCGTACTGATGGCGCAGTTCCCTTCCAAAGAAGTGGCACAGCTGAGCTATGAGTACCGCACCCTGGGTCTCGGTTACGCTAACCTCGGTACCATGCTGATGGTGAGCGGTATCCCTTACGACAGTGAAGAAGCCCGCGCGATCGCCGGTGCCATCACTGCGATCATGACCGGTATCGCGTACAAGACCTCCGCTGAAATGGCGGAAGCACTCGGCGCTTTCCCCCGCTACGAAGAGAACAAAGCACACATGATGCGCGTGATGCGTAACCACCGCCTCGCCGCTTATGATGCGGATGAATATGAAACACTGAGCCTGAAACCTCAGGGTATCAAGGTGAAATATTGCCCCGACTACCTGCTGAAAGCCGCATGCAAAGCATGGGACGACGCAGTGGAACTGGGTGAAAAATTCGGCTACCGCAACGCACAGGCAACCGTGATCGCTCCCACAGGAACGATCGGTCTGGTGATGGACTGCGATACCACTGGTGTTGAACCCGACTTCGCCCTCGTGAAATTCAAGAAATTGTCCGGTGGCGGTTATTTCAGGATCATCAATCAGTCCGTACCCAACGCGCTCCGCAACTTGGGTTACTCTGAAAAAGAAACCGATCAGATCATTAAATACGCGGTTGGTGCTGCATCCTTCGCCGGTGCACCCTTCATCAACCACCAGACCCTGAGCGAAAAAGGTTTCATTGCTGATGAGATCAAACGCCTGGATGCCGCTGCGGTGACCGCTTTCGAGATCGGCTTCGTATTCAACAAATACACACTCGGTGAAGAATGCCTGCAACGTCTGGGCTTCACACCGGAGCAATACAATGACTTCGAATGGAGTCTGCTGGAAGGACTGGGCTTTACTGACGAACAGATCGAAGCTGCAAACGACTACGTATGCGGTACCGGTATGCTCGAAGGCGCTCCGCACCTGAAAGATGAACATCTGCCCGTTTTTGACTGTGCCAATAAATGCGGAAAGAAGGGAACTCGTTACATCCACGCGCACGGACATATCCGTATGATGGGTGCAACGCAGCCCTTCATCAGCGGTGCGATCTCCAAAACCATCAACCTGCCGCATGAAGCCAATGTTGAAGAGATCGCCGATTCTTACCTGCTCAGCTGGCAGCTCGGTCTGAAAGCGTGTGCACTGTACCGTGATGGTTCCAAACTGTCACAGCCCCTCAGCAACAAATCCGACAAGAAGAAGAAAGCGGATACAGCCGTTGAAGCGGAAGCAGAGACAGCAGTAGCCAGCAGCATGGATTCCAACATCGTTGACCTCGGCAAACTGACCGTGGAAGAACTGCTGGAAGAAGTACAGAAACGTGTACAGGCTTCTCCGGATACCAAACTGAAACGCAAACTGGCCAGCATCGTTGAACGCCGCTCACTGCCCGCCAAACGCCGCGGTTTCACGCAAAAAGCAAAGATCAACGGTCAGGCCATCTTCCTGCGCACC
This sequence comes from Bacteroidota bacterium, assembly GCA_029555415.1. Lineage (GTDB taxonomy): Bacteria > Bacteroidota > Bacteroidia > Chitinophagales > Chitinophagaceae > JAKPSI01. The sequence goes on from JAKPSI010000089.1 coordinate 41,445, forward strand.
GGTGAATACGGTGACGGAACCCTGGGTGAGATCTTCATCGATATGGCGAAAGAAGGAGCTACCATGCGCAGCATGATGAACTGCTTCGCCATTGCCATCTCCATCGGCCTCCAGTACGGTGTGCCCCTGGAAGAATTCGTTGACAAATTCGCCTTCACCAAATTCGATCCTTCTGGTTTCGTAGAGCACCCGAATATCAAATCAACGACCTCTATCGTTGACTTCATCTTCCGCGCGCTCGGTTATGAGTACCTCGGCCGTACGGACCTGGTACACGTGATCGACAAACCGGAAGTAATGAATACCGGTGCCGACGATTGGGATGAGATCCCGACCAATCTCGAATACGCAAGTTCTCCTGAGCTGTCAAGCGTACGCATCATCGGAAGTGCCGGTGTAACGCCCCAGCCCGCTAAAGCTGTACGCAGCACACAACCCGCAGCGAAAGCGGAAGCCGGTATGGATGCCGTGAATGCAGCAGCGAAGAACATGCAGAGTGATGCGCCCGCCTGTAACGTATGCGGACATATCATGATGCGCAGCGGTACCTGCTACAAATGCCTCAACTGCGGAAACCAGGGAGGTTGCAGCTAAACTGAAAAAGGAAGTCTGCCTGTTATTCGAACCATAACGGGCGGACGAGGAAAAACCATAAAGAAAGTACCCACCATTCGCCCGTCCCGGCTCAGCCGGGACGGTTTTTTTTGCCCCTATACGAAAGAAGCGGAATCCTTATTTTCACTGCATGAAAAAACTATTGCTGCTGATCGTACTGATCCTTTCCGTTTCATCCGCACTGCAGGCACAGTCTCGCACCGATACCCTGAAATACCGGTACGTGAACCAGTCGCTCTACCGTTATGGTCCTTATTTCATCCGCGGATCGGAAAGACTCACGTTCTCACAACTGCAGCATGAATTTGATGAGTCGCCCCTGGGGCTCGTATCATATATGAAGTCGAAGAAGTCACGTACTGTGGCCTCCGTATTCAGGTATACCTCTTTGCTCACCAGTGTGGTCACCCTGGCCTTACTGGGGCAGCATTCGGACAATAAGAATCTTTATTATGGTTTACTGGGCGGTCAACTGGTGCTGGGGCTGGGCAGTGCGTGGTACGGCACACAATCGGCCCGCTATCTGGATGAAGCCATCTGGCTGCGGAATAAGGACCTGCTGTTCCCGGGCAGGTAAATACCCAATTGCACAAAACACGCAAAAGGAGGGGTATAACCCTGCTGGGTTTTCCTATAGCGCGGAAGCCGCATGGGGCTTAATTTTGAGGAATAATCAGATCCCATGAAAACAAGGATAATCCTATTCGCGATCATCGCTTCACTGGTACTGCAATCATGCAGCCGTGCGATCAGCCCTTTTCAGGCAGCTAATAATCCCAGAGGAAAGAAGTGCCGGAACATCCGCTGATCATTCGCCTCCGAACACATTATTCACCGCGCCTTCCAGCATCGGGAATTTTTCAATGACAAAACTCTTGATGGCAGCAATGGCTTGCTTTGCCTGTTCATCACTCAATCCTGCTTCGGATTTCAGTTTTTCGATCAGTTCGTTCATGTAAATAAGTTTGCTGTAAATCTAACATAAAAAATCCCGGCTCGCTGATGCGGCCGGGATTTTTAAGTTATAAGATCTTTAAGCAACTTTCAGCAGACTGAGCTTGCTCTTGTCGAATTTATGACGTGCGTATTCGAGGTCCATGTTGAATTGCTTTTCTCCGGAGGAGGGCATTTCGAACATTGCGTCGTTCAGGATGCCTTCGCAGATACTGCGGAGACCGCGGGCGCCGAGTTTGTATTCCATCGCTTTCTCCACCATGAAGTTCAGTACTTCGGGTTCAACGGTCAGCTCAATGCCTTCCAGTTCGAACAGTTTCTTATACTGCTTCATCAGCGCGTTCTTGGGCTCGGTCAGGATCAGCCGGAGCGTATCCGAATCCAGCGGATTCAGATGCGTTACCACCGGCAAACGTCCCAGCAGTTCCGGGATCAGGCCGAAAGCCTTGAGATCCGTGGCGTTGATATAACTCAGCAGATTCTTCTTCATATTGTCCTGCTGTTCCTTGTCCACATTGAAACCAATGGTATTGGTCTGCACCCGGCGGGCGATGATCCGGTCGATGCCATCGAAGGCGCCGCCGCAGATGAACAGGATATTCTGGGTGTTGATCTTGATGAGTTTTTGTTCGGGGTGCTTGCGTCCGCCCTGCGGGGGTACCAGCACATCCGTTCCTTCCAGCAGTTTCAGCATACCCTGCTGCACGCCTTCGCCACTCACATCACGGGTGATGGAAGGATTATCGCCTTTGCGCGCGATCTTATCGATCTCGTCGATATACACGATACCGCGTTCCGCCGCGGCTACATCGTAATTGCAGACCTGCAGGAGACGGGTCAGGATGCTTTCCACATCCTCGCCCACATAACCGGCTTCAGTGAATACGGTCGCGTCAACGATCGTAAAGGGAACATTCAGCATCCGGGCGATGCTCTTGGCCAGGAGGGTCTTACCGGTACCGGTTTCACCTACCATGACGATATTACTTTTCTCGATCTCCACTTCATTGGAACCAGCTGTTTCGCTGTTCTTCTGCTGGAGACGTTTGTAGTGATTGTAGACCGCAACGGCCAGGACTTTCTTGGCCTCATCCTGACCAATAACGTACTCATCCAGGAATTTCTTGACCTCGATGGGCTTCTTGACAGTTAACTTGAAAGCGGTGCTGGTTTTCTCATCCTTGACCGTGAGTTCCTGGTCGATGATCTCGCGTGCGTGTTCCACGCAGTTTTCACAGATATGCCCTTCCTGGCCAGCGATCAGGATCTTAACCTCATCCCGGCTGCGGCCGCAGAAAGAACAATGTAGTGGATTTTTCGCCATAGTTTCTTAAGGTATAACGGGGTTATAAGCAATTCGTAACATACAAAAATATAAAACCGCCCCGAAAGGGGCGGCATTATTTAGGGATAAGTCTGTCCCGGAACCGGGAAATTTTCTAATTATTTGAATTTTAATTATTTACAACTTGTCGACGATCTGGTCTGCAATGCCGTAAGCAATGGATTCTTTGGCATCCATCCAGTAATCGCGGTCAAAGTCCTTCATGATCTGTTCCACGGTCTTGCCGCAGTTATTGGCCAGAATGGTAGCCCCGATCTCCTTAACACGGCGGGTTTGGCGGGCCTGGATCTCCAGATCCGTACTCACACCCTGTATATGGCCACCCAGTGAAGGCTGGTGGATCATCACTTCCCCGTGGGGATAGATGTAGCGTTTGCCCTTGGTACCGCCACTGAGCAGGATACTGCCCATGGAGGCTGCCAGACCCATACAGATGGTGCTCACGGGACTCTTGATCAGTTTCATGGTATCGTACATCACCATACCGCTGGTGACCACACCACCCGGACTGTTGATATAAAATTTGATCTCTTCGCCGGGTTTATCGGCATCCAGCAGGAGCAGTTTGCTGACCACATCTTTTGCACTTTTGTCGTCCACCACACCCCAGAGATACACGGATCTTTTTTCAAAGAAGTATTTCTCCAGTTTCTTATGGAACATCATCAGATCGCTCTTCGGTTGCTCTTCCGGCTCCTCATCTTCCATTCTCCAGTTGTTGTAGTTATTATTGCCAGGATACATGTTCAGTTCTATTTTATTAAGTTTCTTAGAATGTTATTCGTGTTCATTCGTAACCCTTCGTGTCAATTCGTGTTCATCCGTATTAATCTGCGCTAATCCGTGTTAATCTGCGTTAGTCCTTCTTCACTTTCCTCGGATTCGTCAGCAACACCTCATCCACCAGTCCATACTCTTTCGCCTCAACCGCTGTCATCCAGTGGTCGCGGTCAAAATCACTCTGGATCTGATCCACCGGTTTGCCGGAGTGCACGCTGATCACATCATACAGCTCTTTGCGCAGTTTACGGATCTCCGCAACGGTGATCTCGATATCACTGGCTTGTCCGCCGATCGCGCCGCTGGGCTGGTGCATCATCACACGTGAGTGTTTCAGTGCCGCACGTTTGCCCTTGGTACCCGCAGCCAGCAATACACTGGCCATGGATGCCGCGATGCCGATACAGATCGTCGCCACATCAGGCGTTACATACTGCATGGTATCGTAAACACCCAGACCGGAATACACACTGCCGCCGGGACTGTTGATGTACATATTGATATCGCGGGTGCGGTCGGATGAATCCAGGAACAGCAACTGCGCGGTAACGATATTCGCTACTTCGTCATTGATAGGATAACCGAGGAAGATGATACGGTCCATCATCAGACGGCTGTACACATCCATCACGGCCACATTCATCTGGCGCTCTTCAATGATGTTCGGGGTCATGGCCGTCACCAGGTGCGAGGCATAACTGTGCAGGGTATTGCTGGAAAGGCCACGGTGTTTGACAGCGTATTTTTCGAATTCAGAGTTGAAAGTCATATTATTTGTTTAATCGGTATAGGATCCTGTTACTCAAATATCCGTCCAAATGGTAAAACCACAAAATCAGTGACAGGTTTTACGGATTTCAGGACGAATTGGCATAAAAAAGGTCCGGACAAGCCGGACCTGAATATTTTAAAATGATACCATTTTATGAATGGTGATGGTGCTGGTGTTCGCTCACCATCGCAGTGAAGTCTTCAGCACTGATGGATTTATCGCTCGGTTTCACCTGCGTAGCCGCCCACTCGAACATCTTCTGGGTCTGGATACGGCTGAAGGATTCTTCCACATACTTGCGGTCCTTCATCATTCTTTCCACGTAGTCGGTCACCCAGGGCTGATCATCAGACAGGTTGGCGCCGCCCATATAGCTGAACAGTTGTTGTTTCGCGAAATCACGGATCTCATCAGGGTTCACCTGTACACCTGCTTCCACAACGATCTTGTCGGAAACCAGGGTCCATTTCAGCTGATTCAGGAAGCCGGGGAATTCCGCTTCCACTTCTTCATCGGTTTTCACTGTTTCGCCCTGTGTCTTCACCCAATTGCGCAGGAACGCTTCAGGGAAGCTCATTTGCGAATGGTCGGTCAGGAAGTGGAAGATCTGGTCGTGGATCTGGTTAGCAGCTTGTGATTTCCAGTAGTTACCGATCTCTTCACGCAGTTTGTTGCGGAAGTCGGCTTCTGTTTTGATCTCAGCAGTGGGGTATAACTGGGTGAAGAATTCTTCATTCAGTTCCCTTTTTTCGAGCAGGCCCACTTTGGTGATGGACACATTGAAATATCTTTCTTCCGCGCCGGTCACGTCTTTCAGACCGAGGTCGCCTACGATCCATTCCCTTTCTTTTTCATCGAATGCGCTTTTCAGCTGCACCGTGATGCTGTCGCCGGTCTTTTTGCCGGTCAGTTGCGGGCGTGTTGCTTCCGCGAAATATTTTACGAGCAGGGAATTATCTTTTTTGATACCGGCTTCTACCGCATTACCGGAAGCATCGGCTTCAGTGAACAGTACGTTCACCACATTCTCATCATTCTCCACCACTTCTTTATCGACCATGTTACCATGGCGGTTCTGCAGGCGTTCCACTTCGTTCTGTACCATGTCATCGGTCACGTCCACCACGTAGCGGGTAACCGGTGCTTTGGAAAGGTCGGGCAGGCTGAACTCGGGTTTCATACCTACTTCGAAAGAGAAGATGTATTCAGCAGGCGCGTTCATGTCCAGCTGACTGATGTTCATATCCAGGGGAAGGGGCTGTGCGAAGATGTCCAGCTTTTCGTTCTGCAGGTACTGCATCAGCTCACGGTCGAGCGTACGCATCACTTCATCCGTGAACAGGGAAGCGCCATACATTTTTTTGATGAGGCCGGCGGGAACCATGCCTTTACGGAAGCCGGGGATATTGGCTTTCTTGCTGTAATCTTTCAGTGCTTTGTCAAAAGCGGGGAGATAATCGGTCTTTTCCAGCTTCACGGTCAGCTTCTCATGCAGGAGCCCGATGTTCTCTTTGGTAACGGTTGCCATGTGTTCGTAGTTTAAAAAATTTAATCCTTCTGGTCTGCTGACGCTGCGGTCAGCATTCCGGCATTATTAAAGAGCCGGAAACTTTATGCTTGTCGTCAGGATGGAGGGTGCTGTCGCTTCGGTCAGCATTCCGGCTTTTGAAAAAACGCCGGAAACCTCTATCTATCCTTATCGTCCGGATGGAGGGACTCGAACCCCCACACCTTGCGGCATCAGATCCTAAGTCTGACGTGTCTACCAATTTCACCACATCCGGAAATCGGGTGGCTGGTCATCCGGGATGCGGTTCGGCGGTGGGCGGAACGCAGGCGGGGCCGGCACTCAATTTGGGCTGCAAATGTAGGGCATTTTAGATGAAGGAACGGCCGTTTTTCAGTAAATTCGCTGTTCATGGAAACCGTAGCGCAGACCCCCAAATACAATCTGAATGAGGAACAGGAGAAGAAGCTGATCCTGCGCG
>JAKPSI010000095.1 GCA_029555415.1 Bacteroidota bacterium
ACCTGCCGAAGGCGCAGGCGCTGAAAGATGCGACCATGGCACATTTCATACTGCAATACTATCAACCCGGATCTTTATTCATTCACTACAATGGCTCCTATCACTCCGAGAATCATGAAGGCATTTGCTGGTATCTGAAGAAAGCAAAACCAGAATTAAAATTGGCGACGGTCACCACCGTAAGCCAGAAAAACCCGAAGAAACTGGATGCGGAGAATAAGGGGAAGGCGGATTTTATTATTTGTGTAGACGAGGAGATGACAAATACGTACTAGATGATAATGGATAGTGGATAATGGATAATGGAAAGCTGATGGCTACTGGTGCATTCTGGGTAACATCAGTACAAACTTGATACACTTTTCTCCGAACTTTTCACGCAACGACGCAAAGGCGCAGCGACGCAACGATTGTACAGTCGCTTAAACGTTTTCGAAACAATCAGCCTTTTTCTCTATAAACGACCCACTGTCGACTGCTTACTGCCGACTGCTGACTGCTTAATACTGCTGAAGACTGCCAATGCTATCCAATGCCCCATTTTTAGAAAAAATCCCCTTAGAAGAGACTAACGGCTACTGACTATCGACTACAGACTATTCCGTTATCTTTGCAGCTGTTTTTAACACCCCTCCTAATTGCACATTATGGCTTCATTCAATCCTGATAAACAACATACCATCGGTAAGCCGATGACCATTTCCGGTACGGGCTTACATACCGGTGTGATGGCCGATCTGACCATGCACCCTGCCAGTCCGGGTTTCGGCTACCAGTTCAAACGTGTGGACCTGCCCGGGGAACCGGTGATCAAGGCGGATTGTGATCTGGTTACGGATGTAAGCCGCGGTACGACGCTGGAAAGCAATGGCGCGAAAGTGAGCACGGTGGAACACGTACTGGCCGCGCTGGTGGGGATGGGTATCGATAACTGCCTGCTGGAGATCAACGGCCCCGAAATGCCGATCATGGATGGCAGTTCTTCCCCTTTCGTAGCACTGATCGAAAAAGCCGGGATCATTGAGCAGGAAGCGGCCAAGATCTGGTACAGCATTGACGAGAACATACATTACTACGATGATAACAAGCGTGTGGAAATGGTGGCCATGCCCGCGATGGAATACAATATCACCACACTGATCGATTTCAATTCTCCGGTGCTGGGTACCCAGCACGCCGGACTGAAACATATCAAGGAATTCAAATCAGAGATCGCTCCCTGCCGCACTTTCTGTTTCCTGCATGAGCTGGAAATGCTGCTGGACCACAACCTGATCAAGGGTGGTGATGTCAACAACGCCATCGTGATCGTTGACAAACCGGTGGATGAAAAAGAGATGGACCGGCTGCGCAAGATCTTCAAGAAAGATAAGATCGAAGTGAAGAGTGAGGGTTATCTGAATAATCTGGAATTGCGTTTCCCCAATGAACCGGCGCGTCACAAACTGCTGGATGTGATCGGTGACCTGGCGCTGATCGGTTACCCCATCAAAGGCCGCATCATCGCGAACCGTCCGGGACACAGCACCAACGTGGAATTCGCGAAGAAGATCAAGCAATACATAAAAAAAAACAAACAGACGCGTGGCATTCCGGTGTACAATCCAACGCTGCCGCCGATCTATGATCAGCAAAGCATAGAGAAGAAACTCCCGCACCGTTATCCTTTTCTGCTGGTGGACAAGATCATTGAGCTCAGCGATACGCATATCGTGGGCATCAAGAACATCACGTTCAATGAGTGGTTCTTCGCAGGTCACTTCCCCGGAAATCCTGTAATGCCCGGTGTGCTGCAGATCGAAGCGCTGGCACAAACAGGCGGCATGCTGGCCATCAACCTGGCCGGAGAAGGTCAATACGACACGTATTTCCTCAAGATCGATAACTGTAAGTTCAAGACGATGGTCCGTCCGGGCGACACCCTGATCCTGAAAATGGAGCTTTCCGCGCCGATCCGGCGGGGTATCTGCGAAATGAAGGGAACCGCTTATGTGAACAATAAAGTGGCAACAGAAGCAGATCTGGTGGCCCAGATCGTGAAACGATAAGACCACCGGAAAAAGCATAAAAAAAAGGGGCGAAAAGCAGTGACTTTCGCCCCTTTTTTTTATCCCGTTTTTTATCCCCTTTTTGGCCAGAAAAGTGCATAAAAATTAGCCCCGTTTTAGCATGTTGTATCCCCGGAAACCCCTCTGTTTTCCGTACATTTGTCAGTATTCATTTTTTCATTCCCGGGGCATTTCCCGGGGCAGTTTTAAACACTGGATTTTCCAATTTTATGAGCGAAGAACTGAACCCCAAAAACACGGCCGACAGTAAGTCATATGGCGCTGACAGTATCCAGGTACTTGAAGGTCTGGAAGCGGTACGTAAGCGTCCCGCGATGTACATCGGTGATATCGGCGTGAAAGGTTTGCATCACCTGGTATATGAGGTGGTGGACAACTCGATCGATGAAGCCCTCGCAGGATATTGCAAGAACATCACGGTGACGATCCATGAAGACAATTCTGTTTCGGTACAGGATGATGGACGTGGTATCCCTACCGGCATGCACCATAAAGAAAAGAAGAGTGCGCTGGAAGTGGTGATGACCGTACTCCACGCGGGTGGTAAATTCGACAAAGGTTCCTATAAAGTTTCCGGCGGTCTGCACGGTGTGGGTGTGAGTTGCGTGAACGCGCTGAGCTCCGACCTGCATGTGACCGTTAACCGTGAAGGAAAAACATTTGAACAGGAATATAAGATCGGAATACCGCAGTATCCCGTTCGTGAGATCGGCGAAAGCGATACAACCGGCACCCGTGTTCGCTTCTGGCCTGATGCTTCCATTTTCCTGACCACGATCTACAACCGTGATATCCTGGAAAGCCGTTTACGCGAGCTTTCTTATCTGAATAAAAGGATCCGCATCATCCTCATCGACCTTCGTGAAGCGCCGCTGGAAGACGAGCCTTACCGCAAGGAATTCTACAGTGAGGGTGGTATCGTTGAGTTCGTGGAAATGCTGGACCAGAACGCGGGCCGTACGCCGCTGATCCCGAAAGTCCTTTTCGTAGAAGGTGTGGATGAAGCCACCAATGTGGCCGTTGATGTGGCCCTGAACTACAACGACTCCTACAACGAGCATATTTATTCTTACGTCAATAACATCAATACGATCGAAGGTGGTACACACGTTGCGGGTTTCCGCCGCGCGCTGACACGCGTCTTCAAAAGTTATGGTGATAAGAACGGACTGTTCGAAAAAGCGAAAGTGGAAATTGAAGGTGATGACTTCCGTGAAGGACTCAGCGCGATCATTTCCGTAAAAGTTCCCGAACCTCAGTTCGAAGGACAGACCAAGACCAAACTGGGTAACAGCGAAGTTGCCGGTGTAGTGGACAGTACCGTTTCAAAAGTACTGGACGCGTATCTGGAAGAAAATCCGAAGGACGCCAAGAACATCATCAATAAAGTGATCCTGGCCGCTCAGGCCCGTGCAGCTGCACGTAAAGCCAGAGAACTGGTACAGCGTAAATCGGTACTGACCGGCGGCGGACTGCCCGGTAAACTGGCCGACTGCTCTGACCGTGATCCGGAACGCTGCGAGTTATTCCTGGTTGAGGGTGACTCCGCGGGCGGTACCGCCAAACAGGGCCGCGACCGCAGTTTTCAGGCTATCCTCCCCCTTCGCGGTAAGATCCTGAACGTGGAGAAGGCCATGGAGCATAAGATCTACGACAATGAGGAGATCCGCAATATGTTCACCGCTCTGGGTGTCAAGATCGGTACGGCCGACGACCCGAAGGCGCTTGACCTGAGTAAACTCCGTTATCATAAACTGATCATCATGACGGATGCCGACGTGGACGGTTCTCACATCGCCACGCTGATCCTGACCTTCGTTTATCGCTATATGACCGAACTGGTGGAGCAGGGATATGTTTACATCGCCCAGCCCCCGCTTTACCTTGTGAAAAAAGGCAAGGATCAGGCTTATGCCTGGAATGAAGATCAGCGGAAAGGTCTGGTCGAGAAATTCTCAGGCGGTAAGGAAGACAGCGTGAACGTACAGCGTTACAAAGGTCTTGGTGAAATGAACGCTGACCAGCTTTGGGATACCACTATGAATCCGGGTACCCGTACCCTGAAAGTGGTGACGATCGAAAGCGCCGCTGAGGCGGACAGAGTGTTCAGCATGCTGATGGGCGACGAAGTAGCCCCCAGAAGGGAGTTCATTGAGAGTCACGCCAAATATGCCAAGCTGGATGTTTAATATATAACATACTGATATACAATGTCAAAACCCCGGAATTCCGGGGTTTTTTAACGCATGTTCACAAAATTTAAACGTTTAAGCCGCCCGGAATTAGTAATTTCAGCTATTACTCATCAAAAATCAATGACCATGTCTGATGTAAAACTCACCGCCTACAATGTAAAAACCAAAGAAAAAGGAGTTCCTATCCTGGACGCAGTTATCAAAAAAACCGCCAAGGGCGCTTATATGGTTCAGGGCAATGACGGAAAGGGCAATAAACTGACGACCCTTGTAAACGAAGAAAAGGCACTCGCCGCTATTAAAGCAGGTGTTGCCAAACAAGATTGGTAGTATTCAAATTCTTCTATTATAAAACCCCGGCGTGTCAGCCGGGGTTTTTTATTGGCACTCACATCAGCGCCGGATGAGTTTAAAGTACTGTTGTTTGCCGGGCGACTTGATCTCGATCATGTACATACCGGATGCATAGTGCGGGCCAGAGAGATCGATGGTGATCTTCTGAGCGAAACCGGTTCCGTTCGCGCTCATCTGTTTCACTGTTTTACCCGTACCGTCAAATACACGGATGTTCAGCGGATCCGTATCGGCCGCCTGTACCATCAGTTCAAAAATGCCTGTGGAAGGATTGGGGTATACCTGCCAGGTGATATCCGAATCGAATATCAATGAGCGGATGACGGAATAACTGATATGCCCGTCACGGTCCACTGTTTTCAGTCTGTAATAACGAACCCCGCTCTTACCCGGTTCTGCATCGTTGAATGTATAATGTCTTTGCTGGGTCGTATTACCCAGGCTGGCGATGCGGCCGATCCTAACGAATTGGTTTTGCTGATAAGCGCCGGAACCTTTGGCCACTTCAATGTTGTAATGATCCACATTCAGCTCTGAAGCGATGGCCCAGCTGACCAGCACTGCATCACTGTTCTGTCTCGTTACAGTGAAATCGGTCAGTTGAACGGGCAGCGGCGTAGTGCGGCTCAGCCCGCCGTTATTGAGCCAGAACTCTGAGAAATTATTGACCTTGAATTCCGCATAATATCCTTTGTCGAAAGGCACTTTGACCACGGAATCCGGTTTATAGAAATTCCAGATACCGGCCGCATTATCCGCGATGGTGCCATTCTCAATGCTTTTCACCGGATCACTGTATTTGGAAACACCGAGGTCATAAGCACTGGCGGGTTTATAACAAAAAGCGCAATTGGTGGCATTGATGAGTGTTTCCGTTTCCGCATCAGTGAAATAGAATCTTACTGTTGCGGAATCAGCCATTGACAGGTTGGTGGGGATGATGGTGATATTGCGGTCGTGATAGTATTGTGTCAGATTATAACGGACCGCGCCGGTATTGAAATACGCGCGGACATCGGTACTGCCCAGATTACCGCCGTTGGGATTCACGGATGCCACCAGTTTATTGGTACCCGCATCAATGAAATCGACCCAGTTGCTGCCATTGACAGCAGCTTGTGTGATCACACCGGTATTGGTCGGCCCGATATAGATGCCATTCGGATTATCGTAGATATGGATATCATCGATCCCGATGCCTTCTTTATTGACAGAGATATCGGATGCCATGACAACACGCAGTCGCAGCGCGCTGATGCCGGTGGGCAGTTTCACGGTTGCTACATGCCAGCGTGTATAGTCCTGCACACTCCACAGATTATTGGAAGCATAATTCTTATTGTACCAGTTCGTGGAACCGGCCTGATTGTAAGCCCCCAGTCTGGTCCAGCTGATCCCATCCGCTGAATATTCCACCCAGGCCCCATCACACAATCCACTGCCGCAATCTTCCAGATCAAGCGCCAGACTCATACTGAGTGTGGGATTGCTGAGTGTGGAGATATCGAAGCAGGGTGAATACAAATAGGATTGTTCCGCATCGCTGTAATTGCCGACGCTGCTGGTTTTCCAGGCCTTGCTGCCACTGGCCGCACGGCTGATCTTGGTGGAGGCCGGTGTACCGTATTGCCAGGTGCTGTTCTTGCCGCCTGTTGCGTACCAGCCGCCGGCACTGAGTTCAAAGTTCTGCAGGTAATCACTTGAAGCAGTTACACTGATTAGTGCACTGTTCACCAGTGATACCTGAACGGTATCATTGGCAGCATATGTATCAGAAGCCAGTTTCGTATAGACGACAACGGTATGTGCGCCTGCCGCTGCAAGATTAGCGGTGGCGGCAAAAGTATACTGACCGGTCGTGTTCGCGGGAATGACGGGCAGGTTCTCTGTCGCGATGATGGTTCCGTCCACTTTCAGTACGATCTGTGCACCGGCGACCGCGCTGTTGGCGGTATTGCGCAGCGTCGCTTTTACGGGTGTAACCGCACTCAGGTTGCAGCTGTTACTGACCGGAGTATCGATGCTCATCATCTGCAGGTCATTGGTCACCTTGTACAAACGAATATCATCAAATGTGTATCCGGCACCGCCGTCGTTATCAGCAGTTAAATATTTACCCCATTGTCCCCAGCGTACCTGGAAACTGGAACTGAAGTTCTGTCCGTGTGCCTGCAATGAATCCGTGAGCTCGATACTTTCCGTGAGTTTATAGCTGCCATCGGCCGCATTCTGATTGGCATACAGATCATAAACCTGTATCCAGGGCTGGGTATCATCGCCGCGTACCCACACTTTATTTGCGGCATTGGTTGCCTGCGCGTGGTTCTTGTAGCGGAAATCCAAACGGATATCATCCGATGTAGTATAACCTGAAAGATTGAAAGTACCGGTGAGTGAATCGGTATTACCTGAGGAAGTATAGGTCAGTGCATCGAGCGTCAGTGCTTTGGAACCTGAGTAAGCCAGACCACTGTTGATGAAACTGCGGATGCGGCCATTGGAAGTACTGTTCACGAAATCATAACGATCGAGTCCGTTGAGGCCGGCCACACGATAGGTCCACTCCTGCGTCGTTGCTGTTTCGATATCATCCAGGAAAGTTGTGGCGAGTGAGATGGCAGGATTATCCAGTTGCTTCACGGTCCTGCGCAGTGTATCATTATTACTGACGGGATCGCCGGCCCTGGTCACAGAAGCAGTGATCGCGTATGTTCCGGTAGCGGAAAGATCCGCAGTAGTTGTGAATGTATAATCGAACGTTGCGCCGGCAGCGATATTAGGCGCGGTGATGGTTTCCACAACAGGTGTACCCGCGTTGATCACATAGCGTGCCTGCAGGTTCCCTGTCGTTGCAGCATCATCCAGATTTTTGATGCGGATGGTGATGGGTTGCGCGGCACCGAAAGCGGTGGAAGTGAGTTTACGTCCGCCGGCAGCAGGACTGACCAGCGAATCCAGTTTCACATCATTATCAGATATCGTTCCGGCACAAGTGCCGCTGTTAGGCTGACGTGAAGTGGCATACGCGCGCGGACCGGGAACCCCGTTGAGTCTGGCGCGAACGGATACCCAGTATGTACTGTCCTTCGACAGACCACTGATCGTATAAGTCAATGCATTCGTGGTGCCCATAGAGACCATTTCACCGTTGCGGTCCATCATCACTTCGTAATCAGTTGCACTGGCCACTGCGGTCCAGTCCACAGAAACATATCCCTCACATTGCACGGCGGATAAGGATATCACAGGTACACCAATGATGATGAATGCCTGACTGGTGCTGACCATGCCGGTATTGTTATTGGTCAGGCGGATCAGTGCATTTTCAGAAGGACCTGCCGGTGCGAACCAGTTCCATTGACGAACGGAATCAGGGATATTATTCTGAATGGCCGTCCAGCTTCCTCCGTTATTCAGTGAATATTCAAGTTTGAATGTATTGCCGGAAGCGCCCCATGCATCCCAACTGATGTACAAGGAGTCGCCGGATTTGATGCGTTCGCCACCGATGGGATAAGTGAGTTTGGTGGAATCGGGCACCAGATCCCAGGCCACGAAATACTCCTGTGCTGTTGCTGAAGGGATGGTGGTGCCTTTCACTTTCACTGTATACGTTCCACCGGCTACCGGATTATTGATGAGTACCTGTTCGATATTATTGATATGGTCCGCGCCGGGAACCGCATTGCTGTTCACATTGGCGCGCGTTGTATCCAGGATCATGGGAAGCACCGTGCTGGCAGAAGGTGTCAGCACTTCAAGATCAAGGTCATTCACGAGCGCATGCGCTGCGAGTACGGAAGCTGCAGAGTCATTCCAGTACAGCATCACTTTCAACTGGCGTCCGGCGGGACTTGCAGGCAATGTGATGGTATGTGTATTGGTAGCGGCTGGCGCAACATTGCCTGTGAACCATTGTCCGTTCTCCATCATCTGCACGGAACGGAGCAGATTCATCCAGCCAAAACCGTAAGTGTAATCAGGACCGGGATTCCCGATATCAGTGGCACCATTCAGTAATATCGTTTTGATGAATGCATTCTTCGGGTCCGCGCCGGCATTGAGCTGGCGGTACCGTTCATACAACAAGGCGAGACCACCACTGACCGCGGGTGCGGCCATGCTGGTGCCACTGTTGAAACTGTAGATATGGTTCGACCAGCCGGAAACCACTCTTCTGCCCTGTGCAACGAGTTCAGGTTTGATACGGCCATCGTGTACGGGTCCGCGACTGGATGAAGGCGCGATTGAATCATTTTCGGTAGCGGCACCCACGTCAATAACATTCTTGGCGGACTGATAATCGCTCAGTACGGTTGCGAATGATGCGGGATATCCGTTACCGCAACTGACGAGTCCGCTGTTGCCGGCGGCGAATACAAGACTCAAGGCAGGGTAGGTTGTGGCCTGCTGGTCCATGATACGTGAGGAGAGCTGATAGTAACCGAAGTTGAGACAATCATTCGTCACGTTTCCGTATGAGTTATTACTGATCACCATATGATGATCCGCCACATAGGAAGGCGTATAAACAAGCAGGTTCGATAAAAACTGTGAAACGATCGTAGACTTAGGGGCAAAGCCGGTATACTTTTCTTCAACGATACCGGCGCCTGATGCGGTACCCATTACATGCAGACCATGCTGACCGAATGGAACCGGGTTACGGTTGATCGCGCGTTCCGCATAATCGATATGGTTCAGCGGATTGGAATCATCACCGATACCGATCACAACGCCATTGCCCGTAAGGTTACGGCCACCGGGAAGTGAGGAGCGCAAAACATTCGAACGTGCATTCACTTCTGATTTGTTATTCAGCAGCTGATCCGGACCAGGAGCGGGCTGTACATATTCTACATACGGCAGTGCCGCCAGTTCTGATATGCGTGCTGAGGACAAGCGAACCGAAAGGATACGGTAATCTCTGAACAGTGACGGGAGGATATCGAAGTTGAGTGCTTTCAGGTTCGCTTCCACCTCGGCTGCACTGAACACATAAGGAAAACTGATCTGCACATCCACCGTTCCGGCAATTGTTACGGAACGGGAAGGGATGATGCCGGCAGCGAACTGCGGATCCATTTTCTGCTGGGGCGTGAGGGCTGTGACCGCACGTACTTTCAATTGCTGCATCAATGCAGGTTGAAGGTCACCGGTATAACTGATAACGAAAGTATTTTGCGGGATATAATCCAGTAAGGCGATGCCGTTCTGTAACAACAATTGCCGCTCTGCTTTTCCCGGCAATTGCGTGAATTGCATCAATGCCATGGCGCGACCGGATGACCTTGCGGTATTCCTGTTGAAGGAACTCAGTGCAACACTGCTGATTTCTGATGAAGGTGTAAAGGCTCCGCTCCGTAAATAAACACGGTAAGGGTCAGGAACGCCCTGCGCCGATACCAGAGCTGAAAAGGCCATTAAAGCCAGAAGAGCTATCAAGGGACATGGATTCAACCGCATATGCAATCAATGAGTAATAAAAATAACTAAAATACCTGAGAAATGCCAGCCCTGTTGAATCGCTAAAATGCTTATTCGGGTTGCGTTTGAAGGCCGAAAACGGCTTTATGCATACCCTGCAGGAAGCGAAGCATGGATTCCATCCCACGGGTATCGTTCACGAAGAGCATGAAGAGCCTGCCGTTCTGTTTGAGTTTGGCCCGGTTGGTGCCGGTCTGGATATAAGCCAGGATCTTATTGAAGGTGGCGGATTCGAAGTAGGGAGAGTCGGGCCGGTTGATGAAATAACAACGCAGTACGTTATCCTTGAGACTCATTTTTTCGAAGCCCAGTTCGACTGCCAGTTTACGGCAGCGGACCGTATCGAACAATGCGTTGACCTGTTCGGGCAAGGCGCCGAAACGGTCTTCCAGCTCCAGTTTCATGTCACCCAGTTCCGCTTCTGTTTCTGAATTATCAAGTCGCTGATACAGCGATAATCTTTCCGTGATGCTTTCCACGTAACTGTCGGGAATGAGTATTTCCAGATCGGTATCGATGGTACAGTCCTGTACAAAATCATCCTGTTTTGATATTTCTTCCTTGAACAGTTCCTTGAATTCCGTGCGTTTGAGTTCACGCACGGCTTCATCCAGGATCTTCTGATACATCTCAAAACCGATCTCTGCCATGAAACCACTTTGTTCACCCCCGAGCAGATTACCCGCCCCGCGGATATCGAGGTCGCGCATCGCGATCTGGAATCCACTGCCGAGATCGCTGTGTTGTTCCAGTGTCTGCAGGCGTTTCCGCGAATCGGCCGGCAGTGTGCTCATCGGCGGAGCCAGCAGGTAACAGAATGCTTTTTTATTACTGCGTCCCACGCGACCGCGCAGCTGGTGCAGGTCGCTCAGCCCGAAATGATGCGCGTTATGAACGATGATCGTATTCACGTTCGGGATGTCCACCCCGCTTTCCACGATATTGGTACAGATGAGTACATCATACCGTTTGTCGATGAAATCAAGGATCTTCTCTTCCAGTTCATGTCCTTCCATTTGTCCGTGCGCATATCCGATGCTGAGATCAGGGCACAGGCCCTGAATGATGCCCGCCATTTCCGCGAGACCGCTGATGCGGTTATAAATGAAGAACACCTGTCCTCCCCTTTCGGTCTCAAAATAGATCGCGTCACGGATCACATCTTCATTGTACACGAGCACTTCCGTTTGTATGGGTTGCCGGTTCGGTGGCGGTGTATTGATGATACTCAGGTCGCGCGCGCCCATGAGTGAGAACTGCAATGTGCGCGGAATGGGTGTGGCAGTGAGTGTCAGGCAATCGACCGTTGTCCTTAGGGTCTTGATCTTTTCCTTATGGCCCACTCCGAATTTCTGTTCTTCATCCACCACCAGCAGCCCCAGATCTTTGAACTTAACATCCTTTCCGAGAATAGCATGGGTACCGACGAGGATATCCACTTTGCCTTCTTCCACGCGCTTGAGTGTTTCCTTTTTTTCTTTGGATGATTTGAAACGGTTGACATAATCGACCGTCACGGGAAAATCACGCAAACGTTCTTTGAATGTTTTATAATGCTGGAACGCGAGGATGGTGGTGGGCACCAGAATGGCTGCCTGTTTTCCATCGACACAGGTCTTGAAAGCCGCGCGGATGGCGATCTCCGTCTTGCCAAAGCCCACATCACCGCACACGAGCCGGTCCATGGGTGAGGCGGATTCCATATCTTTTTTTACATCCGCGGAAGCCTTGCTCTGATCCGGTGTATCCTCATAAATGAAGGAAGCTTCCAGTTCCGTCTGCATGTAATTATCGGGCGTATGCGAAAACCCCTGTTGCGCTTTTCTTTGCGCGTACAGGCGGATGAGATCGAAGGCGATCTCTTTCACGCGCGACTTGGTCTTTTCTTTCAGGCGGTTCCATACATCACTGCCGAGCTTGTTCACTTTCGGCACACTGCCATCTTTACCGGTGTACTTGGTGATCTTGTGGAGTGAGTTGATATTGACGTAGAGGATATCGCTGTCCTTGTAAATGATCCGCACCGCTTCCTGCAATCTTCCGTTCACGTCCAGTTTCTGCAAACCACTGTACACGCCTACCCCGTGATCGATATGGGTCACATAATCTCCGGGCTGTAATTCACGGAGTGTACGAAGGGTGAGTGCTTTGTTCTTATTATAAGCCTGCTTGATCTTGTATTTATGATAGCGCTGGAACACCTGGTGATCGGTGTAGCAAACGATCTTCAGGTCTTCATCCACGAATCCTTCATGAATGGAAACCGGAATGGGTTGAAAAACGAGCTCCGCTTTCAGATCATCGAAAATGGTCTGCAATCGCTCCAGCTGTTTGGGATTCTCTGCAAAGAGGTAGATACTGAAGCCCTTGCCCAGCCAGCCTTTCAGATCACTGATCAGCAGCTCGAACCGGCGGTTGAATGCCGGTTGTGGTTTGGTATGGAAGGCGATCTCACGACCTTGTAAATGGGAGCGGAAACCGAATTCAACGATATGACGGGTTTCGATCCCGCGCAGGTATTCTTCCTGCGTCATGAAATCGGATTCTTTGATATCCAGTTTCAGCAGCTTGGAATCATCTTCATTCCCATCTTTTGCAGTGCTGGTGAAAGCATGTTGTGTTTGCAGGAAATACCGGAGATCATCCATGCCATCGCCCAGTCTTTCCAGACAGAATTCATGGTCCTGCAGCCAGATGACGGTTTGTTCCGGCATGAAATCGATCAGGCTGACGCGGGCATCATCCGCGAACTGTGTTTCCACATTCGGAAGGATGTTCACCTGCAGCAGTTTTCTTTCACTCAATTGTGTTTCCGGATCGATGATGCGGATGGAATCCACATTATGACCAAAGAGTTCAACACGGTAAGGTTTATCGTTCCCGTAAGAGTAGATATCGAGGATACCGCCCCGGATGGCGAACTGGCCGGGTTCGTACACAAAATCCGTGCGTTCAAAACCATAGTCGGCTAAACGTAGCAGCAGATCTTCGGTCTTTAATTCATCACCCGCTTTGATGCGGATGATATTGCCCGCGAGTTTTTCGGGCAGCACCACTTTTTCCTGCAATGCCTCGGGCCAGGTAACGATCACTTTTTTATTCCCTCCCCCGGCGATGCGGGTCAGTGCTTCTGTGCGGAGCATGAGGTGGGAGGAATTGAGTAAACGGTAGTTCTTGCGGTTCTTGAAACTGGCCGGGAAATAGAAAAGATCGAGGGCGCCGGTCAGATTTTCAAGTGTATTGTGAAAATATGCGGCTTCCTCCGCATCATTTAAAACGATAATATGATTGAGGGTTGCGCAGGATGGATGTAACAATGTGGCAGCCATCACAAAAGGCGCGGAACTGCCCTGAAGATTGGAAGTGTAGAGTTTTACCGGACGGGCAAAAGAGAGCTGGTCCGCCAATTGAAAAAGGCGGGGGCTGTCCTGGTAAAATTGCATCAGATCCGAGGCAGACATGAGTCTGCAAAGATAGCGAAAGGGCCCGCCCTGTACAAAGCTTAATTTATGTAAATTGCCTTATCGCCCTGACGGAAATTTTAATTGAGTCTATGAAAAAAGTAAAATTCCTTGTTGCCGCAGTTTTGCTGGTAACCGCCGTATTGCTGTTCAGTCGCCGTACCACCGGGCACACCGCAGATCCCGCCGAAAATGAAGCGCAGGAAGCGCGCTATACGGAAATGCGCGCGCAGTATGATTATGATATGATCAAGGACCCGGTAACGGGCAAGATCCCCCATGATATTTTTCAGGAAGAACTGGCTGCCGCACGAATGATCCCCCAGCGCGGAGAAGGAACAGCTGCCAGGACCACCGCACTCAATACTTATTATCCTGCAGGACCGAATAACCAGGGCGGCCGTACGCGTGCGGTAGCTTATGATGTACGGTATAATGGAGGCAGCAATAAAGTGATCCTGGCCGGTGGTGTAAGCGGCGGCATCTTCAGAA
>JAKPSI010000113.1 GCA_029555415.1 Bacteroidota bacterium
TTGGTGATGGAAATGAGATGTTCTTTGTACAGACCATATTCCACATACAGGTCGATCATTTTCTCATACAGACTGCGTCCTTTCTCTTTTTCGTAAGCCGCCATTTCGCACAGCAGTGCAACGGCACTGACCCCATCTTTATCGCGGATCTCATCACCGATCATCAGTCCGAAACTTTCTTCACCGCCTACGATGTATTTTTCCCTCCCTTCTTTCTCACGGATCATAGCAGCAATCCATTTGAAACCGGTCAACACGCGGTAACAGGCCACATTGTTGCCTTTGGCAATGGCATCGATCATGGGTGTAGTCACGATCGTAGTGATACACATATCATTCTTGCCGGCGATACCCTTGGTGCGGCGGGCTTCGAGTAAATAATTGAATGCGAGAACTGCAGTCTGGTTCCCGTTCATGAGTACCCATTTGCCTTCCCGGTTCTTGACACCGATCGCGATACGGTCGGCATCAGGATCGGTACCGGACAAAATATCCGCATCCAGGTCTTCGGCCATTTTGAGACCGAGGCTCATAGCCTCACTTTCCTCGGGGTTGGGATACACGACCGTCGGGAAATTGCCGTCGGGCACTTCCTGTTCCTTCACGATATGTACATTCTCAAATCCGAATTTCTTCAGCAACTGCGGTACCAGTGTGATGCCTGTACCATGGATCGGTGTGTACACGATCTTCAGGTCCTTGTGTTTGGCGATGATCTCCGGATACACACTCAGGCTTTTCGCCATGGTGAGATAGGTTTCATCCATTTCCTTGCCGAGCAGACTGATATTGGCTTCGCCGCCTGACCATTTCACATCATCAACAGAAGCGATCTTATCCACTTCTGTGATCACGTTCTTGTCATGCGGAGGCACTAATTGCGATCCGTCATCCCAATAGGCTTTATAACCGTTGTATTCTTTGGGGTTGTGAGAAGCGGTACAGACCACACCGCCCTGACATTTCAGATGTCGGATGGCGAAGGATAGTTCCGGTGTGGGACGAAGGGATTCGAAGAGGAATACTTTCACACCATTCGCGGCAAAAACATTCGCAGCGGTCTCAGCGAAAAAACGGCTGTTATTGCGGCTGTCGTGCGCAATGGCCACTTTCACTTCCTGACCAGCAAAACTCTGCTTCAGGTAATTGGCATAACCCTGTGTGGCCATACCAACGGTATATTTATTCATCCGGTTGGTACCTACGCCCATGAGGCCGCGAAGACCACCGGTTCCGAATTCAAGATTCCGGTAAAAGGCATCCGCCAGTTCATTCGGATTTTCCTGCTGCAATTGTTTGATCGAAGCCTTGGTGGCATCGTCAAAACTCCCTGAAAGCCAGGTGTCCACTTTTGCTTGAATAGCTGCATCCATGTTAGTAGAATTATGTTTTGGCAAAATACTGCGAGAACAGGCAATCTCAAAATAATATGCAAATTAATGGAGAATGAATAAGTGATAATGGATAATGGGCGTGTTGAACGGAACCTCCCTTAACAATGGACCCGTACCTATTACCTGTTAACTATAACCTGTTACCTCTCAACTCTCACCTACATTCCCCTCCTTTTCCTAATTTTACCACTGCCTCATGCGTCAGACCATTTCACTTTCCATATTATTCCTATTCCTGTCCTCATCCCTGATCGCTCAGGACAGTCTGACGAACGTCGGGGAGCCGGTAAGCATCCGGACCGTTCCCAACAAAAAAAGAGTTTGGCTGGTAGCGGGCGGCAATGTGGTGGGATACAGCAGTGCTATGGTCGGATTGTATTCGGCCTGGTACAAGAACTACCCCCAGAGCGGATTTCACACATTCAATGATTTCGGGGAATGGAAACAGATGGATAAGGTCGGCCATTTTTACGCCGCTTATATCGAAAGCAGAGGCAGCATGGAAATGTGGAGGTGGACGGGTATCGAACGGAAGAAAAGGATCTGGATCGGTGGTATGAGCGGTGCGGTATATCAGACCGTGATCGAAATACTGGATGGATTCAGTTCCCAATGGGGATGGAGCTGGGGCGATTTCGGCGCCAATATGCTGGGCAGCGGAGCACTGGTGGTGCAGGAACTGGCCTGGGATGATCAGCGGATCAAACTCAAATTCTCCTTTCACCGGAAAACTTATGACCAACCGGATCTGGATCACCGCAGTGATGTGATCTTCGGCCGGTCGACAGGTGAAAGATTATTGAAGGATTATAACGGCCAGACCTATTGGGCGAGTGTGAACCTGAAACCTTTCTTTCCGAAAAGCAATTTACCCGACTGGCTTTCTTTATCGCTCGGCTATGGTGCGGAAGGTTTATTCGGAGCACGTTCCAATCTGGCGAAAGATGATGCGGGCGCGGTCATCTTCGACCGGCGCGATATCCCCCGTTACCGTCAATGGTTCCTTGCTCCGGATATCGACCTGAGTAAGATCAAGACCAATAAAAAAGCGGTGAAATTCATGCTGACCTTCCTCAGCGCGTTCAAATTCCCGATGCCGTCGATCGAGTATTCGAAAGGTGGTTTCAAATTGCATGCACTGCATTTTTAGAAACAGCTGCTGGCTTTTGGCTGATGGCTACTGGTACGGCCTAAGATACTTCTGTGAATACCTATAACCTATTACCTATTACCTTTCACCTATCACCTATCACCTCGTACTCATTATCCATTCTCATTTATCCATTCTCCACTATTCTAAGAACGCTCCCATCACCTTCTCTCCTTCCACTTCCACAACGATGTTCTCCTGAATGGTGGTGGCGATGGAGAGTCCGACATAGTCGGGGCGAACCGGGAAATAAGTATGTGTGCGTTCAACCAGCACGAGTGTCTGGATCTTCTTGGGATAATGCTCCAGAAAGGGTTTCAGGGCATACAGTAAAGTGCGGCCGCTGTTACTCACATCATCCACAACGATCACCACTTTTTCCTTCAGATCCGGTGTTTCACTGAGTGTGACCACGCCCGGATGTTTTTTATCGAGCGAAAGTGAAATGAGCTGCACCGGTACCGGACTGAATTCGGCGATCATCTTCTGGATGGTGCGGGCCACGACCAGTCCGCTTTCCCGGATCCCGGCCAGGATGATCCCGGGTTCATCGGTATTCTCTTCGATGATCTCCAGCGCCATGCGGCGGAGTTTCTTCTCAGCCACTTCCGGCTGCAGGATGTAATTTTTTTGCGTTGCCATAGTGAATATGCTTCAGCGAATGTACACGATGCGGGTTAAATTTATACCGGAAAAAGCCGGAACGATTGCCCCTGATCATTTAATTTAGTGGCCACAAGAGTCCCCTTATGCAATTACTGCAGCAAATCCTGTTCCTGATCCTCAGTGCAGCCGCCACATGGCTGTTCACCCGCAAAGTGAAAGAGATCAGACGGAATATCAACCTGGGCCGTGATGAAAAGATCGGTGATCAGCCCGGGCGCCGCTGGCGCAATGTACTGCTGCTGGCATTCGGACAGCAGAAGATGTTCCGCAAACCCATCGTTGCCCTGCTGCATTTTGTGGTGTATGGCGGTTTCATCATCATCAATATCGAAGTACTGGAGATCGTACTGGACGGACTGACCGGCGCGCATCGTTTATTTGCAGCACCACTGGGCGGGCTCTATACTTTCCTGATCAACGCATTTGAAGTACTGGCCCTTCTGGTATTACTGGCCTGTGTGGTATTCCTGATCAGAAGGAATATCATCAAACTGAAACGTTTTGT
>JAKPSI010000006.1 GCA_029555415.1 Bacteroidota bacterium
GTGCGGCCATTCAGTGAAATGACCTCTACTTTAGTACCCCTGATACCAGCGGACTTCAATGAAAGGTCATATTGATTCTCGCGCCAGTTCAGTCCGGCAGCGCCTGCTCCATAATAATTACCAATATCACCCCAGATCCATCCGTCCGGGATATTCTTGGTTTCGAAAATGCTGTTGTCGATCTGCACGAAACGTAACCCGCCTTTAAAGCCGGATGTATTCAGCTTAGATAGCAGGTCACTCATGATCTTTTCAGGTTTTGACCCGGCAAATCGAAAACTGCCGAACGTGGGATCTCCGCTACCCCTGACCACTATATCATGGAATCCGGGGCTCACTTCTGTCAATCCGACCTCCGTTTTATATCTGTAATCCTGTCCCAGCAATTCCAGCGCAGCTGTTGAAGTAAAAGTCTTTTGTGTGGAAGCCGGCGCCAGTCCGTAGTTCGCATTCCTTCCAAACACGACCGCACCTGTCTTCGCATCGATCACATACAAGGATGCAATGGCATGTGTCATCTGCGGATCTTTTTCAAAAGCGCTAAAGGCTTGTTGAAGTCTTGAAGCAATTGACTGAGCATTCAATTGAACAGTAATCAAAATGCAGCCTATAAATGCGAGGTGTTTTTTCATTTGAGCTTTTTTTTCTCACCACATAGGATCATAGATACATAGTTACACATAGCATTTCCTATTGCAGCAAGCCTATGTGCCCCTATGACCCTATGTTTCTATGTGGTAAGGCCGTTCTCCAAATGTAACCAACTCCCCATTATCAATTCTCAATTATCCATTATCCATTATCATTTACCTTTGTATTATGCATTCAGTAAACGCTTCCATCATCACCATCGGCGATGAACTCCTCATCGGCCAGACCATCGATACCAACAGCGCTTTCATCGCCCAGGAATTGAATAAAGCGGGTATCTGGGTGAGGCGGCGCGTGGCGGTGGGCGATGTATATGATGAGATCTGGCGGGCATTGGATGAGGAAAGTGCTTATGCCGATCTGATCATTATCACGGGCGGACTCGGTCCTACCGCCGATGATATCACCAAGCCCTTACTCTGTAAATATTTCGGCGGCAAACTGGTGATGAATGAGGATGTACTGCGCCACGTGCAATACTTATTCGAGATCGTTTTCCGCCGCACCGGTCCTTTACTGGAACGCAATCGCAAGCAGGCCGAAGTGCCGGACGTTTGCACCGTGCTGCACAATGCACGGGGCACTGCACCCGGTATGTGGTTCGAAAAAAATGGCAAGATCTTCATTTCCCTGCCAGGTGTACCGCATGAAATGAAAGGACTGATAACAAATGAGGTCATTCCCCGTCTCCCCGATCATTTCACACTGCCTTTCATCCTGCATCGTACGGCTTACACATATGGTATCGGTGAATCAGCGCTCGCGGAAAAGATCCAGGATTATGAGAACGCTTTACCGGCACATATCAAACTCGCGTACCTGCCCGGTTATGGTATGGTCAAGTTAAGACTGACCACCTCCGGCAGTGATAAAGACACATTGACGAAAGAACTGGAAGCCCAATTCGCGCAATTACTCATTGAAGTGAAGGAGCATCTGGTGAGCGACCGTGATGAGGGACTGGAATCTGTCGTTGGTCGTTTACTCAAACAACAGAACAAGACCATCGGTACGGCCGAGAGTTGTACCGGCGGTGGTATCGCCTATGCACTGACCTCCGTCCCCGGCTCTTCTGCTTATTTCATGGGATCGGTGGTGAGTTATG
>JAKPSI010000011.1 GCA_029555415.1 Bacteroidota bacterium
TGCTTTTTTATAAGCTTCCATGGCTAACTCATAACCGGCAAAAGCACAGGTCATGATCAACAGGCTGGTCTTGGGCAGGTGGAAATTGGTGACCAGTGAATCCGCAATACTAAAATCATAAGGAGGATGGATAAACATATTGGTCCAGCCTTCAGAAGGTTTCAGCAGTTTCTGCGCGGTAAATGATGATTCGATCGCACGCATGGTCGTTGTGCCTACGGAACAGATACGGTGACCGTATTCTTTCGCGCGGTTCACGATCTTGGTAGCGGTCTCATCGATGTGATAGTATTCCGCATCCATTTTATGCTTGCTCAGGTCTTCCACTTCAATGGGGCGGAAGGTACCGAGACCGGTATGCAGGGTGACTTCCGCGAAACGGATGCCTTTGATCTCCAAACGTTTGATCAGCTCGCGGCTGAAGTGCAGACCCGCGGTGGGTGCGGCTACAGCGCCTTCATGCTTCGCGTATACGGTCTGGTAACGCTCTTTATCTTCTTCGTCGGGTTTGCGTTTGATATATTTCGGAAGCGGTGTTTCACCGAGTTTCTCGAGTTGTGCGCGGAAATCCTCCTCACTGCCTTCCCACAGGAAGCGGATCGTACGGCCACGGCTGGTCGTGTTATCGATCACTTCCGCTACCAGATCTTCCTGATCGCCGAAGTAGAGTTTGTTACCCACACGGATCTTACGGGCGGGGTCCACGATCACATCCCAGAGGCGATTGGGCTTGTTCAGCTCGCGCAGCAGGAATACTTCGATCTTGGCACCGGTCTTTTCCTTGCGGCCGTACATACGGGCCGGGAACACTTTTGTGTTATTCACCACGAACACATCCTTGTCATCAAAGTAATCCATGATGTCGCGGAAGTGCTTGTTCTCGATCTCGCCGGTGTGACGGTGAACCACCATCATACGTGCATCTTCACGGCGTTTGGTCGGATTCTGGGCAATAAGGTTAAGGGGCAGGTCGAATCGGAATTGTGAAAGCTTCATGCGTATGCTTGATTTTATAATGATCGCATGACTCAAACCGGTAGAGGAGGTCCGGAGGTGGGGTCGCCAAATCCGGTCTTACGGCACCGGGCCTGGTCATGCTGCCTGTTCAGGGTTGTGAACAAACAGGTTATAAAGCGGGCAAAGGTACTGAATTAAGGGCAAAATCCCGATTAGTTGTGCAGATTCTTTCAACAGCCGGCAGGGCCGGCTAAACGGCTGGTTTCCACGAGAATTTTATGCTTTTGTTCGCAATGCAGCATCTACATTTGTTATACACCTTAACCTTGGCCCTCTTTATGAAACAATTCCTGTTCCTGACCTTTTTCACAGGCTCCTTTTTCATTTCAATTTCACAGCCCACGGCAGCTCCCCGAAAGTATCCCAGTGTATTGTGGGAGATCACGGGTAATGGCCTGAAACAGCCATCCTACCTCATGGGTACAATGCATGTAAGCAATAAGCTCGCCTTTCACCTGCCGGATTCCTTTTACCGCGCACTGCGCAGTGTGAAAATGGTGGCGCTGGAAACCAATCCAGAGACCTGGCAGGATGATATGGATGATTATGAATTCGGCGATTTTTCAATTGAGGATAAATCCGGCAGCTATGAGAATTTTCAGTCCATACCCTCCGAATACCTCAGCATCAAAACACTGAAATTCTACAACTACAACCGGAAGATCGAAAGCGCGCTTTCCGGCACACCTCAAACCATCAATAGCCTATTATACCGAAGCAATGGAAATGAATCAGAGGACTTTGAGGAAGATACTTATCTCGATATGTACATCTATCAGTGCGGCCGCAAGCTGGGCAAGGCTGTGGCAGGATTGGAGAACTATGGTGAAAGTATGAAACTGATGGAGCAGGCCAACCGCGATGCCGCCAATGAAAAGAACAAGAAGGAGCGCAGTTACGATGATCAGGATGAACGTTATTCATTCAATAAACTACAGGATGCTTACCGCAGTGGTAACCTGGACCTGCTCGATTCCATCAACCGGTATAACAGCCGCTCCGATGCCTATGACGAAAAATTCATTTACCGCCGTAATGAGATACAGGCTAATTCCATCGACTCCATTCTGCATGCAGGTAATTCACTTTTTGCCGGTGTAGGTGCTGCGCATCTGCCCGGTAACAGGGGTGTGATCGAATTATTGCGCAAAAAAGGATACCGCCTGCGTCCCGTTAAAATGGGGGAACGCGACAGCAAGGATAAAGAAGTGCTGGAAAACCTCAGGGTACCCGTTAAATTCAAAAGCTTCACGGCGTCAGACAGCCTGTATCGTGTGGAGGTTCCGGGCAACATGCACAAAGCGGGGGATGACGGCGCGCTGGATCAGCAACAGTATTCTGATATGGCGAACGGAAGTTATTATCTGGTAACAAGGATCATGACGAATGCCTGGATGTGGGGCCAGTCTGAACAGGAAGTGTATCACATGATCGACAGTCTGCTGTATGAGAATATTCCGGGAAAGATCATCAGCCGCAAGGATATCTCAAAAGCAGGATACCGTGGCATGGAGATCAGTAACCGCACACGCCGTGGCGATCATCAGCGTTATCAGATATACATCACACCCTTTGAGGTACTCTTTTTCAAAACAGGTGGTAACGGCAATTATATCCTCAATGGTACTGAAGCGGATCAGTTCTTCAACAGTATCGTGCTCCGCCCTTATCCGGTGGCGACGGCACTTTCAACATGGAGCAGTTTCTCGCCTGCATCCGGTGGTTTCAAAGTGGATATGCCGCATGTGCCTTATCTGGGTAATGACGGCAGCTGGATCTGGGATGCGTCAGAACCCGCATCCGGGACCCATTTCCGTGTGATCCGTAGCGATATCCATAATTACAATTTTGCGGAAGAAGACACCTTCGATCTCAGTCTGATGGAAGAAAGCTTCCGGTCCTCTGATTTCATCGATACCTCCATTTCACATCTGCATGGGAACTGGAATGGTTATCCGTCGCTGGAAAGCAGATTCCGTGACAAGCGTGGAAATATTTACCGTGCAAAGTTCATCATCCAGGGACCTCACTATTATACGCTGGTAGCGCATGCGAAAGAAAACAATAAAGAGATGGACCGTTTCTTCAGTTCATTTGCCCTCACGCCCTTCCGGTATGCATCTGCTACGTCCAGAAAAGATACAGCACTCGCCTATACCGTGACCAGCCCCGTTTTCATCGACCGGAGTAAGACAGCCATCAATCTTGGGAATAACGGTTTCTATGGTTATAAACAAAATGATGAGGATAAGCCTGATCCGGTAGCCGATGGACAGTTCCGGAACAGAGTGGTCATGAATGATACCACGGGGGAAAAGATATTCCTGACACTCAGTCGCTTTCCGGAGTATATGTATTTTGAAGATACCGCTTCGTTGGATACTGAAGCGGAACTGTTGTCAAGGCGCGACAGCAACTGGATCATCAAATACCACCGGACTTATGAACTGCCCGGCAATATCCGTGTGAGGGAAGTCAAACTGGGTGGTAAGGAAAGCAGCCGCATCATATGGAGACGTTCATTTTACCGCAAGGGGGTGATGCATACCCTGTATACACAAACGGACACCCTGACCAGCCCAAGTGCATTCGTAAAGAACTACTATGATACTTTCCGTCCTGCTGATACACTCAAGGCAGGAGATCCGTTCGTCAGTAAATGGAAACTTTTTTACAACGATTTCATGAGTAATGACAGCGTTCGGCATAAACGAGCGGTCAAAGGCGCCGGCCTGGTATTGCCTGATTCAACGGATCTTGAAGCGCTGAAACAGGTGATCCGGACACTGAACTGGAAAGAAAAAGATTATCTGGAAACCAAGGAAACGCTGATCATGAAACTGGCTTACCTCACCGCGCCTGCAGCTTCTGAACAACTGAAACAAGTCTATCAGGCTGCAGGCGATACGGTCCAGTTACAATATATAGCCCTTGAATCGTTGCTCCAGCAAGGCACACCTTACGCGTACGGAATTTTCGGAAAGATCATGCAGACGGACCCGCCTGTTTTCGATGAAGAAATGAGTACAGGTCTTCCTGTTTCTTTTGAAGGCTCCTTTCTCGATCAGTTGTCTGATTCCCTCTCATTAACGAAGAAGATCCTGCCGCAGTTACTGCCCCTCATCGATCTGGATGATTACAAAAGCGATATCATGTCGCTCCTCGTCACCATGGTGGATAGTAACCTTGTTGCCGCATCAGATTACAATGACTATGCGGACCGCTTTTTACTGGAAGCCCGGCAGGAACTGAAGAAACAGGGTGTGTTGGAAAGGAAGAAACTGATCGAAAAAGCCGAGAAACTGAAAAAGAAAAAAGAAGGAGATGATGAGGATCCGGATGTGAGCGATGATGAAGGGAATGATGATCTGTTCCTGTATGCGCGGCTGTTACGTCCGTTCGTTACCGTAAAGCCTGCGGTCCGTACATTCTATGATCAGCTGTTGGCGTCAGGCGATAAACAACTGCGCTATCAGGTACTGAAACTGATGGTGAAAAACAGAATGTCTTATCCCGACAGTTTGCTGAAGCAATTCATTGCTTTGGATGAATACAGATACAAAGTGTTTACGGATCTGCGTGAGATGAATAGATTGTCCCTGTTCCCTGAAAAATTCATGACACCTGCCGCCATGAGCCTGAGTTGTCTGTATGACAGGTCAGGATACAGCGAAAAGCCGGATTCCATTATTTTCCTGGATAGTCTGCGGAGTTCGGTCAGAGGAAAGGATGGATGGGTCTGGTTCTATAAATACAAATCCAGGAAAGATGATATCAACTGGAAGATTGCTGTCGTTGGACTGCTTGCTCCCGATCCGCATATTTTCATTTATCCGGATGAAGAGTCGCTGGAAGAAAATCCGATCGTGTACAAAGGCGGAACATTATACGCCAGAGAAACACCGGGATTTGACATGACTGAAATGACCGATACGCAATTGAAAGCTGAAGAGCCCGTCAGGCCACAGTTGGAACGGATACTGAAAAAGATCCAGTTCCTGCGTCACAGAAGTGCCAAAGAGTTCTATGAGGAAAATGAAAATGGAGGACGAACTGATTATTTCAATTTCAGATGATCCCTTTGGGGATGGATGCGATCAGGTTCTGTGTGTATGCGGTGACCGGATGCAGGTATACCTGATCCGCATCACCGCTTTCAACGATCTTTCCTTTATTCATGACCATGATCCGGTCACTGATATAACGTACCACGGAAAGATCATGTGAGATGAAGATAACGGTGAACCCGAATTCCCGTTTCAGGTCATTCAGCAGATTCAATACCTGGGCCTGTACACTTACATCCAGTGCGGAAACGGATTCATCACAAACAATGAAGGATGGATTCAGGGCCAGTGCACGCGCGATCACGATACGCTGACGCTGACCACCACTGAATTCATGCGGATAACGGCCGGCCATGGAAGCGGGCAGATTCACTTTCTCCAGCAGGTCCGCCACCAACTCCCGCCGCTCTTTTTCACTGCCTCCGATGCCATGTACTTTCATGGGTTCGGCGATGGCGGAGCCGATGGACAGTCGCGGATTCAGGGAAGAGTAGGGGTCCTGGAAGATGATCTGGATGTCTTTTCTCAGCGCGTTGAGTGCATCGCCTTTCAGTGCGGACAGGTTCTGGTCGTTATAAATGATGCGGCCCGATGTGGGTTCGATCAGTCGCAGTAAAGTGCGGCCCAGCGTGGTTTTTCCGCAACCACTTTCTCCTACCAACCCGAGCGTTTCACCTTTTTGTACGGAGAAACTTACATCATCAACCGCCTTCATCCAGGCAGTGGGTTTACCGAAAAGATTTCGCTTCAGCGGGAACCATACAGAAAGGTTCTCTGCACTCAATAATGTTGATGAAGAACCAGCAATATCAGTTTTTGAAATTTGGTTGGCTGCTGATGCTGGTGCGGAGCCAGGCTCAAGGAAATCGCTCACGACCGGCAATCGCTTACCCCGCTTGTGATTCACCGGTCTGCACGCGATCAGTGCTTGGGTATAAGGATGCTGCGGGTTACTGAAAATTTCCTTCACACTGTTCTGTTCCACGATCGATCCTTTATACAGCACAATGGCGCGGCCCGCGATCTCAGCCACCACGCCCAGGTCATGCGTAATGAAAATGACACCCATACCGGATTGCTGCTGCAGTTCTTTGATCAGTTGCAGGATCGTTTTCTGCACCGTAACATCCAGCGCGGTGGTCGGCTCATCACAGATGAGCAGATCTGGTTCACAGCACATGGCCATAGCGATCATCACACGTTGTTTCTGGCCGCCGCTGATCTGGTGCGGATATCTGTTGAATACGCCGGCCGGGTCGGGGAGTTTCACGCGGGTGAACCATTCCAGCGTTTTTGCTTTGGCTTCGGCTTTATTGAGCCCGCGGTGAAGGCGAATCGCTTCCATGACCTGATCGCCGCAGGTCAATACAGGGTTAAGCGAGGTCATGGGTTCCTGGAAGATCATCGCGATCTTGTTGCCGCGGATCAACTGGAGTGTGTATTTGTCTTTTTGAAGCAGGTCTTCTGCCTGTTCGCCATCCGGCGCGAAAAGGATCTTGCCACTGCGGTATACAGCAGGAGGTGCGGGCAACAGTTGCAGGATGGAAAGGGATGTGATGGATTTGCCGGAACCGCTTTCACCAACAAGGGCGACCACTTCGCCGCGTTCAACGGTCAGTGAAATATGTTGCAGTGCCTGCACGCTGCTGTGCTCCGATATGAAGTCGATACTGAGATCCTCTATCCGGAGCAGGGGCTGCATGCAGGTGATGATTTTGTGCGGCTCAGAATTTCAGGTGGCGGACGGTCATGCCGTCGTTGATCAGTTGCTTGAGTGAATCGATCCCGATCTTCAGGTGATTCTCCACATAATTCGCGGTCACTGATTTATCACTTTCTTCCGTCTTTACACCCTCGGGGATCATCGGCTGATCACTCACCAGCAGTAAGGCGCCGGTCGGGATCTTATTGTAAAAACCTACCGTGAAGATGGTAGCGGTTTCCATATCGATGGCATAGGCCCTGACCTTTTGCAGGTATTCCTTGAACACTTCATCATGTTCCCACACCCGGCGGTTGGTGGTGTACACCGTACCGGTCCAGTAATCCACTTCATAATCACGGATGGTGGTGGATACCGCTTTTTGCAGCGCGAACGCAGGCAGGGCGGGCACTTCGGCCGGGAAATAGTCATTGGATGTACCCTCGCCGCGGATGGCCGCGATCGGAAGGATGAGATCACCGAGTTTATTGCGTTTTTTCAAACCTCCGCATTTGCCGAGGAACAGCACCGCTTTGGGCTGAATGGCCGTGAGCAGGTCCATGATCGTAGCGGCAGTGGGACTTCCCATCCCGAAGTTGATGATGGTGATATTGTTGGCCGTCGCGCATTGCATGGGTTTGTTCTCACCCATGACACGGACATTGTTCCATGCCGCGAACATGTGCACGTAATTACTGAAATTGGTGAGCAGGATGTATTCACCAAAATTTTCCAATTGCTCCCCGGTATAGCGGGGCAGCCAGTTCTGTACGATTTCTTCTTTGGTCTTCATATGTTAGCTGAATATTTGGCTAATTTAGACTTTTTATTCCGACTGATGATCAAAGTCAATTATCCGCCACCGTCATTCCGCATCAAAACGGAGAACGGCCGTGATCTCATCTTCGATGAGATCCGGCGCAAGTGGATCGTGCTGACCCCGGAAGAATGGGTGCGGCAGAATTTCATCAGTTTCATACAGCAGGAACTGAAGTATGCTTCCACGCTGATCGCCGTGGAAAAAGAACTGCAGTTGGGCGAACTTAAAAAACGCTTCGATATACTCGTATATGATTCTTCCCATCAGCCCTGGATGATGGTGGAATGCAAGGAGCCCGGAGTTAAACTGGATGACTCTGTTTTATCGCAGGCCCTCCGCTATCATCTGGCCACACCGGTGCAGTTCATCGTGATCACCAATGGCAATGATACCTATGCGTTCAGTTGCGGGAAAGGTGTGTTGGCGGAGATCGGCGAATTTCCGCAGCAGCCCTAATACTGCTTCACGGGTTTCTGGAAGATATTCCTGTCAATAGTTATGTTCACTTCAACTTTGTCAAACAGCAGTGTTTGTGAAAGTTGCCCGTTCACATACGCTTCCTGTTTCATGAAAAAAAGTACACCGCCTACCCACTGCGGCATGGAAGGGACGATCTGCGTTTCTGAAGCCTTCCCGTCTATGGTTTTGATGAGGCTCATTTGTACGGGCATGTATGTCGTTGTGTCGATATAGAATTTTATGAACATGTTTCCGGTGCTGTCATAAAGGTCGATCCGGTAAGCATCTTTCTCTCTGATTTTTTTTACACCGCTATAACCTAATCGGGTGCCATTCTCACGGTATTCGATCAGGGGCCCACCCATGGAGACCATTCCTTTTTGTTCCATTAATTCAGGTTCATCCATATCCCGGATTGTGTCCGGACCCAGCCTGAAATCAGTTACCCATCCTGTGCCCTGATCATATCCGCTTATGAATTTATGATCTCCGATGTCGACCATATTGTAGATCGACTTACCGGTCTGCACTACAAGCAGCATGGGGAATGACTGTTCACCGGCGATCGTTTTGCCCGTGATCTTTACGGTTTTGATCTTTTTGAATCCGGCATAGCCACCCAAATGTGCGGCATACTGATCGGTGATGGATTCCGCCTGCTGGGCGAATGCGCTGGCTGAGATGGTCAGCAGCATGATGAAGAGGGTCCATTTCATAAAAATAAAGGTCGTAAAAAAGCCCCGACTGCAAAAGCCGGGGCTGTATAAGCAATTGGTGCGGTTGTTCATTACGGGAAGATACCCAGCTCAGCGTAGGCGGTACCTACTTTGTTGATCGCAACCACATAAGCGGCGGTACGCATGTCAGGGATCGAAGGATTGTTCTTCCATTCGTCCATCACTTCGTTGGTAGCGTTGATCATCGTTTCTTCCAGACCACTGTATACCAGGTCCACTTCATCCGGACCATGCATGATGAACTCCCTTTCTTCGGTGCTCACTTTCTTGCCGGTCAGTTCTTCCATCTGACCCAGGATATGTGTATTGAGGTTCTCTGTGAAACGTTTTTCCAGACGGCCATAACGTACGTGGCTCAGGTTCTTCAGCCATTCGAAGTAGGACACCGTTACACCACCCGCGTTCAGGAACATGTCCGGAACCACAAGGATGCCTTTCTTGATGAACACTTCATCTGCTTCCGGTGTCAATGGGCCATTCGCGGCTTCACCGATGATCTTCGCTTTCACACGCGGCGCGTTTTCGCCATTGATCACATTCTCCAGTGCGGCTGGGATCAGGATGTCGCATTCCAGTTCCAGTGCATCCGTATTCTTCGGCAGGTTTGTCGCGCCGGGGAAGTTCAGAATGGAACCTGTGGCTTTGCGGTGCTGGAATACTTCGTCCACATTCAGTCCGTTCGGATTGTGAATGCTTCCTTCGTATTCTGCCAGGCCGATGATGATAGCGCCTGCATCTTCAAAGAATTTAGCGGAGTGGTAACCTACGTTACCGAGGCCTTGTACCACAACTTTCTTTCCTTCCACACCAACGGTCAGGCCGAGACGTTTCATCACATCAGGCATGTTGCATACTTCGCGCAGGCCGAAGAATACACCGAGGCCGGTAGCTTCGCGGCGACCGCGTACACCACCTTGTGTAACAGGTTTACCGGTCACGCAACCAGCCGCATCGATCTCGCTGGGGTGCATGGCGGAATAAGTATCGAGGATCCAGGACATTTCGCGTTCGCCGGTACCGTAGTCAGGTGCGGGAACATCGATGCCGGGGCCGATGAAATTCTTCTTGATCAGTTCCGCAGTATAACGGCGGGTGATCTTTTCCAGTTCGTAAGCGGAATATTTGCGGGGGTTGATCTTGATACCGCCTTTTGCACCACCAAAGGGTACATTCACAATGGCGCATTTGAAGGTCATCAGCGCTGCGAGGGCCATTACTTCGTCCTGGTTCACTTCCGCGGCAAAACGGATACCTCCTTTACAGGGCGTTTTATGCTGTGAGTGCTGTACGCGGTACGCTTCGATCACTTCAATGCTGCCGTCATCCCTTTTTACCGGGAAGCGGATCTGGAATACGCCGTTGCATTCCTTGATCTGTTCAAGGATGCCCCGTTCCCAGGTGGTGAATTTGGCTGCGCGTTCAAAGCTCTTTTCTACAGAGCCAAAGAAGCTGTAATTTTTCTGAGACATGGTTCTTGTTTAGGTTTAGCAATCGTTATAAAAAAAACGCAGGTGATCCCCTGCGCCTTATTAGTTTCCGTTCTCGAGCTTGCTGATCTTGCGGTCGAGACGCACGATATAAAGTATCAGGCCGGCCAGAATGGTGAGCATCACTGCCACCACCACATAGATCCTGCCGTTGCTGCGCATCATATCGGCCATTTCCACTTTTTTCACATCCTGTGCCTGAGCCATGAACGTGATGAAGAGGCCTGTTATTGCGAGGAGGAGTTGTTTGAGACGCTTCATGATAATATCTTTTTATCGTTGAGTAATTTCAGTCTGATCTTCAGGGTAGTGATCCACACACCCAGCAGGGTCCAGCCGATCACGGCAGGGTAGAATATCAGGCGCATTCTGCCGTCGATGTCCGATGTGTTCAGCGCGGGATTACCTTCCTGACCCGGGTGCAGGCTTGGCAGGATACGCGGGATGATCCAGATAGAGGGGAAGAGCATCGCGTAAGCGAAAATGTTGTATACGGAACTGATACGGGCACGTTTGTCCATATCATTGATCGAATCACGTAATACCATATAAGCGAAGTACACCAGTAATCCGATCGCCGCGCCGATCAGTTTGGGTTCGCGCGCGATAGCGCTGAAGGACTGGAAAGCGGGATTATTCGGGTCAGCCCAGGTGTAACTCATCCAGATGGCACCGGTTCCATAACCGAGCATCCCGAATACGATGCCGACTGCCGCATACTGGCGGGCGTTGACATCATATTTAAGGTCGAAATGGCGCAGGTACATGATCGCATTGTACAGCGAAACGCTGAACAGGATCATCATCGCGAACCACATACAGACATGGAAGTAAAGGTTGCGGATCGTTTCCTGCAGGGCCGGTACATGTGGGACATCCAATAAGATACCGGCTATGAAAGTGTAGACGAGCAGGCAAACGCATGCAATTTTCCACCAGATTTTTCGCATATAATTTTTTTCAGCACTCACAGGGTGTCAATGAATTTTCATTGATGTTATAAAGGTGAGGCAAAATTAAGGTGCTCCGGGTAATCCCTGAATATTTTTTATGGGCATACTTTAATGCGTACCATCTACATGAATGATCAGTCCTTCCACAGAAAGGGGAACAGGATCACGGATAACATGATCACCAGAACGTCCAGTGCAACGAGCAGCAGGATCGTATCAGTGGGGATGGTCAGCAACGGAGCGATCGCTGCTTTGGAAAGGCGCATCAGCAGTAACAGCTGGGGAATGATGATGGGGAAGCCGAGAACGGCCATGATTGCGGCATTCTGTTGTGCCTTGGCGGCAATAGCGGCCAGAAAAGTGAAGACCAGACTCAGGCTCCATCCTCCCAAAACAACCAATCCGATAAATGCCGCAGTTTTCTCGATCGGATTGCCGAGGAATAAAGTGAACAGTACCAGGCTCAGCAGTCCCATGACCAGCATGAGCAATGAATTGAACAGTAGTTTGGCAAGGACGAAGTCGCCGGGACTTGCCACAGAATAGAAGTACAGCATGCGGCCCCGGCTTTCCTGAAGAAAACTCTTGGCAACGGCATTGATACAGATGAAAAGCTGAATGACCCAGAAGAGTCCGTTCCAGACCTTGCTTTCCGGTTCTTCCACTGCCATGTACAAAACGAAAATGGTGGCACCGATATACAGCAGGATGCCATAGAAGCTGTATTGCTGTCTGACTTCCAGCAGCAGGTCTTTTCTGAACAGGGTGTATATGCGGCGGAGTGACTGCATTTTATTTATCGTGATAACATTTACGGCAACGGGGCTCATACACATCGGTCGCGCCCAGCATCACCAGATCTTCATTCGGTACTTTCCGGTAAGTATAGTTAGCGATACTGCCGCATTGCTGACAGATCGCATGGAGTTTGGTCACATAATCCGCCTTGGCCAGCAGGAAGGGCATCTGGCCGAAAGGTTTGCCCATGTAATCCATGTCCAGTCCGGCAACGATCACCCGGATGCCGCGGAAAGCCAGTTCATCACAAACGGAAGGGAGCTGGTCGTCAAAGAATTGCGCTTCGTCGATGCCGATCACATCCACATCCTGGGCCATTAAAAGGATCTTCTGTGAATTATCGATCGGCGTGGAAAGGATGGCGTTGGTATCGTGGGAAACGATCTTTTGTTCGTCATAACGGACGTCGATCGCAGGCTTGAAGATCTCCACTTTCAGGTTCGCGATCTTCACCCTTTTCAGGCGCCGGATCAGCTCCTCGGTCTTGCCGCTGAACATCGATCCGCAGATCACTTCGATCCACCCTTTTCGTTCACCCCGGAGATTCGGTTCAATAAACATTGTTAAGATTTTGCGACGCTAAAATGTTCCTGACTTTATTGGCAAACTGTTTGTATTTTTAAGCAGGCCTCACAGGGTGCCAAAAGTAATATAATGGAACGAATAGAAGCGCTGATCCTGAAATTAAAAGAACTGGCGGACCAGAAGGCCGCGCCTGAGAGGATGCTGCCTGTGGTCCAGCAACTGTACCAGGAACTTTCCGTGGGTTCCACAGCTTCCCAGCGCACGCTCGGGACCTCCAAAGTGGCTGTGGTCATGCCTTCCATGCCTGCCCACAATCCCGCTTACGAAAAATATGCCCCCCGGCCTGCTGATAAACAACCTGCAAAACCTGCCCAGCAGGAGGTGAAGGAAACTGTTCTGGTCGATAATGGATCACTGTCACTGTTACAAAAGAACGGACAGCTGGATATGGTGTTCGATCCGATGAGTGAGATCCCCACACTGTCCCATCAACCCCGTGCAAAAGAGGTGAATGAACAGTCTTCCGAGGGCGAATCCCTGAATGATAAGCTCAAACAGGGCAAGACCGAACTGGTGGAAGTGTTAAAAGAAACACCGGTGAAGGACCTCCGGAAAGCGATCGGCATCAACGACCGTTTCCTGTTCATCAGTGAATTATTCCGGGGCGATGAAGCGATGTATGAGCGCAGCATCAAAACGATCAATAGTTTCTCCATCTTCCCCGAAGCGGAATACTGGATCAACCGGGAATTGAAAACCAAGCTGGGGTGGACAGCCGACCATACCGCGGTGCAGCATTTCGATCAGCTGGTCAAAAGACGTTTCTCCTGAATATAGTGCAGGATCTTTTCCGTAGCACCGCTTTGCGCGTGTACAAATCCGCCTGCAGCAAGGCTTCCGGCATTTCTGAGCGCTTCATCTTCATATAACTTCCTGATCATACCTGCCAGTTGAACGCCATCGTGGCCGGGTTCATTGATTACGAACGCTCCGCCGGCTTTGATGAGCCCGACCGCTTCATTGAAACTTTCATGATTGGGGCCGAATAAAACGATCTTATCATACACGGCCGCTTCCAGCACATTGTGAATGCCGGACCTGTTATAGCCTCCGCCCACATAGGTCAAACCAGCGTATTGATATAATCTGGAAAGCATGCCGATATTATCGATGATGAGCACTTTCTTTCTTTCATCCTCCCGTTGCATTGATGAAAAGCGGATCGCACCCGGGAACATCGTTTCGATACTATTCAGATGAGATACGTCTATTTCATGTGGTGCGATGATCAGCTTCAACGGGAGATCACTCAGCTGACTTATTGCATTGGCCAATCCTTTTTCATCATCAGGCCAGGTACTGCCAGCCACGATCACGAAGTGGTCTTTCACGAAAGCATCCAGTCCGGGAATGCTTCCCGCTTCCGAAGCGATCTTCAGTACCCTGTCGAACCGTGTATCTCCGCAAAGACTGGCATTGGTGCTGAGTCCGTGCGTCTGCAGCAATTGCAGCGACAATGGATCCTGAATGAAAATGTGATCGAAACGGGAAAGCATCTTGCGTCCGATCGATCCGTACCAGCGAAAGAAGAAAGCGCCTTCATAGAAACGGGCAGAGATCAGCAGGAGCGGGATCTTCCGGTACGCGACCTTTTTGAGATAGTAGAACCAGAATTCGTATTTCACGAATATCACCAGCTCGGGCTGCACGATATCAAGGAATCGTCCGGCATTCCGGGGGCCATCCATCGGCAAGTAGAATACCCAGTCGGCCCCTTTGTAGTCTTTCCTGACCTCATAGCCGGAAGGAGAGAAGAAAGTCAGCAGGATCTTGTAGCCGGGATGCTTTTCCCTCAGAGCTTCAAGCACCGGCCGGCCCTGTTCAAACTCGCCCAGGGAAGAACAATGCATCCAGATCACCCGTTGGCCGGAACCGATCGCATCCTTCAGCCGGGGGAAAATATTTTTGCGGCCGGATACCCATTTTGCCGCTTTGGCGTTAAAGAGCGGCGCCAGGCGGGTCCCTGCTGCGAAGAAGAAGAGGAAAATATTGTAGAAAATGACCCCCAGGAGATTGATTTTTATAATGCTACAAATGTAAAAGTAAACGGATAAACTACCCGTATTTTAGTATTTTTGCCCACTTTTTAACCAATACCAACAGATGCGACCCATTCAAATGGTAGATACAGGTACCCAGTACCGGAAGATCAAAGAGGAAGTTGACAGTGCAGTGTTGTCGGTAATGGAAAGCTCGGCATTCATCAACGGTAAAGCAGTTCAGGAATTTTCGGCTAATCTGGCCGCATATCAGCAAGTCAAACATTGTATCCCCTGTGCCAACGGAACCGATGCATTGCAGATCGCGATGATGGCACTCGGATTACAGCCCGGTGATGAGGTCATCACACCTTCCTTCACTTATATCGCCACCACGGAAGTGATCGCGTTACTGCGGCTCACACCCGTATTCGTGGAAGTGGATCCCAAAACGTTCTGCATGGATCCCGCATCACTCGAAAAGGCCATCACCTCACGTACCAAAGCGATCGTTCCTGTTCATCTGTACGGACATCCCGCGCCGATGGAAGAGATCCTTGCCATTGCGGAGAAACACGGCATTTATGTGATCGAGGATGACGCGCAGGCCATCGGTGCACGCTATCGTTTCAGTGATGGCAGCTGGAAGAAGACCGGTTCCATGGGCCATATCGGTGCCACTTCATTCTATCCTTCCAAGAATCTGGGCGCTTTTGGTGATGGGGGTGCACTGTTCACGAATGATGACGTGCTGGCTGCTGAAATGAAGATGATCGCCAATCACGGACAAAGCAGACAATATTATCACGACCGGGTCGGATGCAACAGCCGCCTCGATTCTATACAAGCCGCGATCCTGGATATCAAACTGAAACATCTCGATGAATATAACGCGGCCCGCCGTGCGGCTGCAGCTTATTACGAACGCGCTTTTGCAGGTCAGTCAAAGATCACGACACCCACATGTGCCGCGTATGGTGAACACGTGTATCATCAGTACACGATATTGCTGGAGGGTGTGGACCGGGAAGGATTGCGCGCTTACCTCGCGGAACATAAGATCCCATCCATGATCTATTATCCGGTACCAGGTCATAAGCAGAAGATGTTCGAATCATTCGGAACCGCAGAACAGGTGATGCCGGTAACGGATGGGCTCACCACTCGGGTGCTGTCGCTCCCCATCCATACGGAACTGGATGAAGAGCAACTGGCATTCATCACGGGTAAAATATTATCTTATATAAACCAAACCTCATTATGAACATCACAGTAGTCGGAACAGGATATGTAGGTCTTGTTACAGGTACTTGTTTCGCGGAAACCGGGAATAAAGTGACCTGTGTTGATATCGATGCAGGAAAAGTTGAAAAGCTTTCACGTGGCGAGATCACCATTTATGAACCCGGGCTGGAGAAGATCTTTCTCCGTAACCTGAAAGAAGAACGTTTGTTCTTCACGACCGATCTGGCGGAAGGCATCAAAGACGCTTCGATCATCATGCTGGCTTTACCTACACCTCCCGGTGAAGATGGTTCAGCGGATCTCCGTTACATCCTGGGAGTGGCGCATGACCTCGGAAAACTGCTGAAAGATTATAAAGTGATCGTTGATAAGAGTACGGTGCCTGTAGGTACCAGTGCCAAGGTATTTGATGCGGTACGCGCCAATTATAAAGGCGAATTCGATGTGGTCTCCAATCCTGAATTCCTGCGGGAAGGTGTAGCGGTGGAGGATTTCATGAAACCCGACCGTGTGGTGATCGGTGCAAGTTCAGACCGTGCCCGTAAACTGATGGGTGAGTTATATGCACCATTCGTGCGTCAGGGCAATCCGATCATCTATATGGATGAGAAGTCAGCTGAACTGTCGAAGTACGCGGCCAATTCATTCCTTGCTACGAAGATCTCTTTCATGAATGAGATCGCGATCCTCTGCGAGCGCTTCGGTGCGGATGTGGATATGATCCGCCGTGGTATCGGCAGCGATGAGCGCATCGGTAAACGATTCCTGTTCTCCGGTATCGGATACGGCGGCAGCTGTTTCCCCAAGGATGTACAGGCGCTTGTTAAATCATCCAATGAAGTGAACTATGATTTCCGCATCCTGAACGCGGTGATGGAAGTGAATGATCACCAGAAGATGCATCTTATTCCGGGCATACAGAAATATTTCAACGGCGATCTTAAAGGAAAGCATTTCGCGTTATGGGGGTTGGCGTTCAAGCCCAACACGGATGATATCCGTGAAGCACCGGCGCTGGTCCTGATCGAACATCTGCGCAAAGCAGGTGCTACGGTTTCTGCTTTCGATCCGGAAGCCATGAAGAACGTGAAACATACCATCGGTGAAGTGATCACTTATGCCGACAATCAGTATGATGCACTGAAGAATGCTGACGCGCTGATCATCGCCACGGAATGGAATGAGTTCCGGACGCCTGATTTCGCAAAAGTAACGGCCCTGCTGAAGAACAAAGCGATATTCGATGGCCGCAATCTGTTCGATCTGGCCACCATGCGTGATATGGGCTACCATTACGAAAGTGTTGGAAGACCATCTGTAAATTAATTAACCAATAAACCTCATTGATTATGGAACGTAAACGTGTATTGATCACTGGTGCTGCCGGTTTTCTGGGTTCTCATCTGTGCGACCGTTTCATCAAAGAAGGATACCATGTCATCGGGATGGACAATCTCATCACCGGTGATCTCAATAATATCCAGCATCTTTTCAACCTGGAACAGTTTGAGTTCTATCATCATGATGTGAGC
The DNA here is from genome assembly GCA_029555415.1 of Bacteroidota bacterium. Classification (GTDB taxonomy): domain Bacteria; phylum Bacteroidota; class Bacteroidia; order Chitinophagales; family Chitinophagaceae; genus JAKPSI01. The sequence continues at coordinate 17,382 of JAKPSI010000011.1, forward strand.
AAGTTCATCCATGTTCCGGGCCGCCTGGATTATATCCTCCATTTTGCTTCGCCCGCCAGTCCGATCGATTATCTGAAGATCCCGATCCAGACGCTGAAGGTAGGAGCGATGGGAACACATAACTGCCTGGGTCTTGCCAAAGCCAAGAATGCCAGGATGCTGGTTGCATCCACATCTGAAGTATACGGAGACCCGCTGGTGCACCCGCAAACGGAAGAATACTGGGGGAATGTGAATCCGGTCGGTCCCCGTGGTGTGTATGATGAAGCGAAACGCTTCATGGAATCCATCACCATGGCATATCATACTTTCCATCAGGTGGAGACACGCATCATCCGCATCTTCAACACCTATGGACCGCGTATGCGGTTGAATGACGGCCGTGCGTTACCTGCTTTCATCGGACAAGCCCTGCGCGGAGAAGATCTCACTGTATTCGGCGATGGTTCTCAGACGCGCAGTTTCTGTTATGTGGATGATCTGGTGGAAGGGATCTATCGCTTGCTGCTGAGTGATTACGCGCAACCGGTCAACATCGGCAACCCGAATGAAATTTCACTGCTCGATTTCGCGAAGGAGATCCTTGCACTGACAGGCGATAAAGTAAAGATCATTCACAAGCCACTGCCGGTAGATGATCCGAAGCAGCGCCAGCCGGATATCAGCAAAGCCCGCAAGCTGCTGCAATGGGAGCCCAAAGTGGACCGCAGCACAGGCTTGAAGATCACGTATGAATATTTCAAGAATCTCCCGTCTTCAGAGTGGGAGAAGAAGCCCAAAGAGTTCAATAGTCAGAAATAAACAGTTAAACCTATCTTATGTATCAGGAATTAATCGACAGGAAAGCAAAACTCGCGGTGATCGGTCTCGGATATGTGGGCCTTCCCATCGCGCTGGAATTCGCCCGTAAGCTTTCTGTCATCGGCTTCGACATCAATCCTAAAAGGATCGCGTTGATGCAGCAGGGTATCGACCCCAGCAATGAACTGGAAAGTTCAGCATTCGAAGGATGCGATATCGTTTTCACGGATTCACTGGATGTGCTTCGCGAAGCGAAATTCTTCATCGTGGCCGTTCCCACACCTGTGGACGAACATAATGTCCCGGACCTTGTACCTGTTGTAAAGGCTTCGGAAACGATCGGTAAAGTTGTGAAGAAAGGAGACTACGTTGTATACGAATCCACCGTTTATCCCGGATGTACCGAAGAGGATTGCGTTCCGGTGATCGAAAAACTTTCCGGTTTGAAAGCTGTTTCTGATTTTAAGATCGGCTATTCACCCGAACGGATCAATCCGGGCGACAAACAGCATACCCTGGCAACGATCATTAAAGTGGTGTCAGGTTGTGACGCGGGATCGCTGGAAGAGATCGCGAAAGTTTATGAACTGGTGGTGAAGGCAGGTGTACACCGTGCCTCCTCTATCAAAGTGGCAGAAGCCGCCAAGATCATTGAGAATACACAACGCGATCTCAACATCGCATTGATGAATGAGTTGTCCATCATCTTTGATATGATGAACATCAATACTTTCGAAGTACTGGAAGCGGCAGGTACGAAATGGAACTTCCTGAAATTCCAGCCCGGTCTCGTAGGCGGGCACTGTATCGGTGTGGATCCTTACTATCTTACTTACAAAGCCAATGCGCTGGGTTATGACGCGGAAGTGATCCTGGCCGGACGGAATATCAATGATAATATGGCCGGCTACGTGGCGAAGAAAGTAGTGCAGCATATCATCGCGAATTCTGGTGATGTGAAATCATCCCGTGTACTTGTGAAGGGTGCTACCTTCAAGGAAAATGTGAGTGATATCCGTAATTCCAAAGTGGCGGATGTGGTGAAGGCCCTGAAATCATTCTATGTGAATGTGGATGTGGAAGATCCATATGCTGATTCTGATGAACTGCATCATGAATACGGATTCTCACTTGTGAAGGAGACAGGTAAGGATTATGATGCCGTGATCGTGACCGTTCCGCATCGTGAATATATGTCATTGGATGACGCGCATTTCAGCAGCATTACCAAGCCGAATGCAATGATCGCCGACCTGAAAGGGATCTACAGAAATAAGATCGTTAACCGCACATACTGGAGTTTGTAATATGTCATTCATTGAAACAGGTATACCGGGACTGATCGTGTATGAGCCGGATGTTTTTCCGGACAGTCGCGGCTATTTTTATGAGGCTTTCAGCCAAAAGCGTTTGTCACAGGCCGGTATCAGTCTTGATATTGTCCAGGAAAACCAGTCCTTTTCAACCTATGGTGTGATCCGCGGTCTGCATTTCCAGCTTGAACCCCATTGTCAGGCCAAACTGGTGCGTGTGATCCAGGGAAGGATACTGGATGTGGCAGTGGACATCCGTAAAGGGTCTCCCACCTACGGAAAAAGCTTCAGCATTGAACTTTCACTGGAGAATAAACGTCAGTTGTTCATCCCTAAAGGTTTTGCGCATGGATTCTCGGTGTTATCAGAAACAGGCATCCTGCTGTATAAATGCAATAAATTCTATAATAAAGAAAGTGAAGGCGGTATTCTCTATAACGATCCTTCTCTCAATATCGATTGGGGTATCCCTGAAAGTGATGTCGTTATCTCCGACAAGGATAAAGAATTGCCTTTGCTTTCAGTATGCGAACATAATTTTGTGTACGAAGCATCATGAGCAGTCTCCCCAAAATACTGGTCACAGGTTCCAACGGCCAGTTGGGCAAAGAGCTGAGAGTGCTTGCACCGTTATTCCCCCAATTTGAATTCGTCTTCCTTTCCCGGGAAGACATGCCTGTCCATCATTTTGAACTGGTCCGTAATACATTCAGGGCCTGGCATCCGGAATATTGTATCAACTGTGCCGCTTATACCGCGGTCGATAAAGCAGAATCAGAGAAAGAGTTGGCTTTTCAGGTGAATGGGGAAGCGCCGGGAGTGCTGGCCGCTGTTTGCCATGAAATGCAATGCAGGTTCATTCATATTTCTACGGATTATGTTTTTGATGGGAATGGAACGCATCCTTATGAAGTGAATGATCCGGTAGGGCCGCAAAGTGTGTACGGTGCGTCAAAACTGGAAGGGGAGAAAAGGGTAGCCGCTGCCGATCCTGATGCGATCATCATCCGCACTTCCTGGGTTTATTCCGCATTCGGAAAGAATTTCGTCAAGACCATGCTCAAACTGATGAACGAACGAAAGGAGATCTCCGTGGTCAATGATCAGCTCGGGGCACCCACCTGGGCGGCCGATCTCGCTGAAGTGATCATGCATATCATCGCAGGTGATAAATGGATCCCTGGCATTTACCATTATAGTCATGCGGGTCTCATCAGCTGGTTTGATCTTGCAAAGGCCATTGCTGAAATGACGGGGGCGTCCTGTACAGTGAACCCTGTCCCGACCACACAATTCCCCACACCCGCAAAAAGACCCGCTTATTCCGCAATGGATACTTCGAAGATCATTGAAGTGTACGGGGTCATAACGCCAGACTGGAGGTCACAACTGTCTATAGCACTGGAAAAAATAAAAAAGCACCTGTAAGGTGCTTTCGTGTTTTATAAAGTGATTGTTCTTTTTATTGCACTAATGTGATCTCTGTCTTACCGAAATTCGATTCTGTTTTCACCACACCGAAACCCGGTGCATACCATTCGGTCACACTTGCTTTAATGGGAATGCCGATGCCGGCGATCTTTGTCGTGATCTTGCTTTTATAAGAGATCCTGAAGCACTCCCAGGTACCTGCAGGGGTCGTAACACTTTCTTTCGCTTCCACTTTACGGTCCGTTACGGTGATCTCCATCGTTGAATTCATATTCCCGTTCTGCTTCATATCCATTTTGAATGTACCGTCATTCAGCACATCGCCTTCTTTCATACCAACGGGATATTCCAGAAATGCGGCATCGGATGTTCCGGTGGCAGTGGTTTGCTGTTCGCCTGAAATGAACATTTTCATATCCATTTGCAGGACTCCGCCATTGCATTTGATCACATTGGTAGCCTGATTGATGCTCTTGCCTTTTTCATTGAAGAATTCAGAACTGATGGTCGCACTGGTGGTGCCGCCGGCTTGCTGCACATTCGAGATGTTGTAGACATTCTTTCCGGTTTCCTTGCCTTTCCGGTTACTGATCGTCATTTCCACATGCTTGTTGTTCTGGAAATAATAGAACTTACTGCAATCCTGAGCATTGATGATACTGACTGCCAGGATCAGCAGGAGGAGGAGGGATGATCTCATGGTGTAAAGGTTTAGGCCACAATTTAAGCATGTGGATCTTATTTCTGGCCTGACTTTAGTTGGGCAGGCAACGTGGTTTCCCGGTACCCCGATTCCGGACATACCGGGCCCGGTTTTTGAAATATTTCCTTTTAAAAACCGTTGTACCCTTGGCGGCCGGTTTTTCCACACCTTTAAACGAAAGCTAAAATTCTGAGTCTGAGTGCAGTGGAATGAACAGGGACCGTTTAAAACAGTAAATTTACAGCGCAACCGGCCCTGCTTTTCATCGGGTGCAGGCATCATTGCAAGTATGAACTACCAACTGAAAATCCTGGTTTTGTGCGTCGTATTCGGTCTGGGGCAATTCATGGCCCGCGGTCAGGCACAATCCTGCCCTGTAAATATCAATTATTCCACCGGGGATCTTTCATTCTGGTCGGCCCGTACAGGTCTCATGAGCGGCGCACAGATCAGTTATCCCGCTCCTAATACCGGCGTATCGCTGATCGGTGAGTATACGATCGGAGGGGATGGAATCCAGGTGATCTCATCTTCGTTCAATGATTATTATGGCGGCTTCCCGACCATCCCGACGATCAACGGATATGCTTACAACTATTCTGTCAAAATAGGTTCAACGGCTACTTCCTTCGATCTGCATTCACAAACACCGAATCCCGGGGGCTTCACCCGCGCGATCTCTTATGTGATCAATGTGCCGCCCGGTTCCACCACTGTGCCCTATACCATGACCTATGCTTACGCGATGGTGCTGGAGAACGGAACACATAACTCCAATGAACAACCGCTTTTCAAAGCCACCCTTGAAACCTCAGCAGGCATTATTACCTGTGCTTCCCCTCAATATTATCTTCCTACTTTCAATAACACAGGAGGAGGCTCTACCGGTGCAACGCTGGATACCATGGCCGCATTGGCCAATGGCTTCTCGGTCAGTCCCAAGCTATTCCTTTCACATGCCGGACAAGGCGGTGGTGGCGGTGTCTATCTCCAGGATGTATGGACCAAGGGCTGGACGGAAGTGACATTCGATCTTTCGCCCTACCGCGGTCAGCAGGTCACACTCACTTTCGAATCCGATAACTGTTTGCCCGGCGCACACTTCGCTTATGCCTATGTTGCTTTAAGGAATACCTGCGCGGGACTGGAGATCAGCGGGCCAACCACTGTTTGTTCCAATACGAATCAGACTTATTCGGTTCCTGCACTGGCCAGCGCTTCTTATACCTGGACCGTACCCGCAGGCTGGACCATCATTTCAGGTGCCAATACGAATATCATTACCGTACAGGCCGGTTCAACCGGAGGTCAGATCATCGCACATGAGGTGAATGGCTGCGCGGATCTTCTGGATACGATCAATGTCCGCACTACAGCGCCAACACTGGCGGGGGATGTGAACAGCGATAATATCGTTTGTTCCGGAAATAACAGTACCACAATGACCTTAAGCGGAGAACGGGGGACCATCCTGAACTGGATCTCCTCCAATGATGGTGTGATCTGGGCCACACTCGGAAGCATCACCAGTAATACCTATACCGCGAATAACCTGACAACGACCACACATTTCGCGGCATTGGTACAGAACGGGCTATCCTGTTCTGTCGATACCAGTCTCAGTGCGATCGTTACCGTAAATCCTAAAAGTGCCGGCGGAACGATCACACCTGCAGCAACCAATATTTGTGCGGGACAAACTCAGAACAATCAGCTCAGTCTGACCGGACATACCGGCAGTGTGGTCAACTGGCAGTCTTCACCCGATGGGATCAGCTGGACAGGACTCAGTCCCGTTGTTACGACTCCTTCTTATAATGTGAGCAGTGTGAACAGTTCGGTTCGCTTCCGGGCGATCATCAAGAGTGGTGTTTGTCCTGCAGATACCAGCGCTCCCGCAGTGATCACCTATTTCAATACGCCATTCCCGGCGGCTTCCATCAATCCCGCTGCCGCATCCATTTGTTATGGAAAGTCCGCAGCACTGAATGCAACCATCACCACCGGTACCAGTTACACCTGGTCAAATTCAGGATCTTTAAGTAATACAGGTCCCGGCACGGTAACAACACTTCCATATGTGATCCATGCAACGGCTTCACCGCTTCGTTCCGCAGTTTATGTACTGACGGTGACAAATGCCGGATGTCCGAATAATTTCACGGATACATTCAAAGTGACCGTGGCACCCAGGATCATCGTATTTGCCGGTCATGATACATCTATTGTTTCCAACCAGCCATTGCAACTGAATGCTACCTCCAGTGACCCCGCAGCGAATATTTTCACCTGGACACCCGGTACGGGACTGAGTTCTACCGTGATCTATAATCCGGTGGCAACTCTGGATATGTCTCTGGGAGAATCCATCACCTATCTGGTCAGGGCCACCAATTCATTCGGATGTTACGGGGAGGATGATATCAAAGTGACGATCTTCAAAACCGGACCGGATATCTTCATTCCTGGTGCCTTTACCCCGAACAATGACGGAAAGAATGATGTGATCCGCCCGATCTGTGTAGGGATCACCCAACTCAACTATTTCAGGGTCTATAACCGCTGGGGTCAGCTGGTCTTCAGTACTTCCCGGATGGGAGAGGGTTGGGACGGCCGGATCGGAGGGGTGCTTCAGTCGGGAGATAATTTCGTGTTCATGGCGCAGGCGGTGGATTATCTAGGTAAGACGCACTTCAAAAAAGGGAATATCATTCTGATCAGGTAAACTGATCATCCCGGTCTGGGAAGCATGTTTTTAGGCCCTTTCCATATACCATTTGAGTATCTTATCTGTTTTTCGCTGGGAGAAGATCCTTGTAATGATCTTCTGAAGCCGAATGAAGGCGGTTTCACTTTTAACAACATAGTCATAGGCCTGGTGGTGCATACAGTCAACCGCAACTTCGATCTTATCCTGAGCCGATAACATAACGACCGGTATATCCGGATTGATCGCTCTGATCCGGTCAAGTGTTTCTATCCCATTGATCGCGTTTTCATCGAATCCATCCAGCAGATAATCCAGAATGATCAGATCCGGCTGTGCTGCAAGTGCTTCAATACAAAGTTCTCCCGAACAAAAGGTGTGGATCGAAAATTCACCGTGTTGGCGAAATTCGATTTCCAGACTTTTGAGATATACCAGATCGTCATCCACTAAAAACACACTGATCATTGCTTGGCTCATTTCATGTTTTTTTTGATTGTATTAAATTCAATTTCAAGTTCCCTGCAGGCCTGTGTACAGATATTCGCCAGATGTAGAACAAGGTCAGGGATGCCATCGGACTGCTCCTGTGTTTTAGAATATTCAAGTACTTTTCGTGCCATCGTTTCAAAGTCACTGTTGATGCCCATGATCAGGAATGAAGGGATCAGTTTATGGACGGCGGTATAAAGGGAACTCCAGTCTTTGTTTTCGAGACTTCGGTTCATTGCGCTGACCAGGGGCGGGGTTTGTTTGAGATAAAGTTCGATCATCTCCATCATCAGCTCCGGGTTGGATTTTGTACGGTTGTTCAGGTAATCAAGATCGATACATTTTTGCGTAACTTTTAGATTCGGGGTGTTCCCGATGCCAACTTTGTTTTTTGTAATAATTGGCTTTTTTACAAGTCCGACGATCTTACTGTATAACAGTCGCTCGTCCACCGGTTTTGCGATGTAGTCGTTCATTCCAACGGCTTTACATTTGGCAAGGTCTACGGATGTTACGTCTGCGGTTAAGGCGATGATGGGGATCTGTGAATGCATACTGTTCCGGATGTATTCCGTTGTTTCAAATCCGTTCATCTCAGGCATTTGCAGGTCCATCAGCACTATATCAAAGGGTTGCTTTCGGAGTTTTTCGATCGCGATCTTTCCGTTCTCGGCGATCTCCCTTTCAAAACCGAATTCGTCCAGCAGTGTTTTCATGAGCAGCTGATTCAATTCCATATCCTCAACAACCAGCACTTTTATGTTTTTAATTTCACGGTCTGGTTCCTTGATCTCATATTCCAGGATCGTTGATGAGTCCGTCTTCAGGAAATCCATGAATATGCTGAAAGTGGAGCCTACGCCCAATTTGCTTTTGACCCGGATGGACCCTCCCTGTGTTTCAACCAGTTGTTTCACAATGGCCAGCCCGAGGCCTGTGCCACCGAAAATTCTGGACGTTTCACTGGATGCCTGTTGAAATATTTCAAAGATGGTTTTGATCTTTTCGGCTGATATGCCGATGCCTGTATCCCGGACTGAAAATTCGATGGTTACTTTTTCATCATCTTCATACTTCAATCTGACACTTACGGTAATGGATCCTTTGGAGGTGAACTTAACGGCATTGCTGACCAGATTCAGGATGACCTGATGCAGGCGTACCGGATCACCCAGTAATACCTCTGGGATCCGTGCATCAAAATCCCGGATGAGTTGCAGGTTTTTTTCCTGGATCTTGGTTTCAAAAACATGAAGCATCGCTGAGATAGAAAGTGACATTCGGAAAGGCATTTGTTCAAACGTCATTTTTCCCGCATCCACTTTGGCAAGGTCCAGGATATCATTGATGAGCACAATGAGCGCATCTCCGCTTATTTTGATCGCCGTCAGATATTCCTTTTGAGTGGCATTCAGTTCTGTTTTCAGCACGACCTTCGTGAAACCGATGATCGCATTCATCGGAGTACGGATCTCGTGACTCATGTTCGAAAGAAACTGTTGTTTTGCTTTTACTGCATTATTGGCGGTCCTTGTTGCTGATTCCGCTTTGTTCTGTGCTTCCTCAGCAATGGCCGTAGCTTTCTCAGCAGAGATCCTTGCTTCAGTAAGTTCTTTCTCAAATCTTTTCTGTTCTGTGATCACGCGGGCAACTACCACAGCTCCCAGCACATTACCACTATTGTCTTTATAAACAGATCCGTTGAACAGGGTGGGGGTCAGCTTCCCGTCCTTGATCGTGAGGGGGTAATCCGAAACAAAACCATTTGCGAATACCTCCCGGTAGCCATCTCTGGCTTTTTCAGGTTCCGTGAAATATTTAGTAAAATTGGTCCCGATGATATGCTCTCTGGGCCGCTCTATTATTCTGGCAGAAGCATTATTCAGATCGGTGATCTCACCCTTTATACTGATCACGAATAAAGGATCAAGACTCGCTTCGATCAGACCGCGCGAGTATTGAGAATCCTGTTTTATTGAATCGCTGAGATCATCTTTTTGGGCCTTCTCTTTAATATAGGATCCGTTCCTTTTTTTTACAATAGCTGGCTTAACGGTTTGATCTGCATTTTTAATGGTTTGAAAAACCGGCTTCTTTTTGTCAAAAGCACGTTTGTTAGCCCTTTCTCTTTCAATATTGTCCTTGCCACGCGGCCCTTTGTGTACGCTCATCATTGGTGTATCAGCGATAACTTTCCCCCTGGGGCGGGTATCCGGTATTTTTCGCTGTGACGCTTTTCCCTTTGCTTCCGCGATTGATTTTTTTTTCATACGTTACCAATGGGCTTTAATTCTTTCCCGGTTCTGGGTGTCATGCCCTCCGGTTCTTTTGTAGTTTCTGTGATCAGGTTACCTGACAGCGGTATGAGCGCTTGTTTACCTTCTTTTAGTTTCCGGAAATGCGTTGGAGTCAGACCCGTTACTTTTTTGAATTGGCCGGACAGATGCGCCACACTGCTGTAATTCAGTTTCCATGCGATCTCGGTCATATTCAGATCACTGTACAGTATCATCTCTTTGATGCGTTCAACTTTAAGCGCGATCATGTATTGTTCAATGGGAGTTCCCTGGACTTCAGAGAAAATAGCTGCCAGAAAAGTATAGGGGTAGCCCATTTTTCCGCTGAGATATACGGAGAAATTTACCGGAATTGTTTCTTCAGACATTTCTACAACCTCCTTGACGATGTCTTTGATCCGGGCTATCTTTTCTGCCCGTTTATCATTCATCAGCTCAAGTCCGTAGCCTTCCAGCGCTTTATTCAGCTGTTCGCGCTGTTCAGGCAAAAGAGTTTCCATCAATTCCACTTCACCCAGCTCAACAAATATGAAGTGCAGGCCCATTTTATTCAGCACATCTTTTACAGCCATTTTGCATCGCTGGCTGACCATGTTTTTGATGAATATTCTCATTTGCACTGGGTTATTATACCACATTCAAATTTCAGCGCAAAACGACCTGTTTTTATTATGCGTATTTTTTGTTTATTGTATAATTCACACATTTCCTGTCATTTAGAGGGAAGGGTGCTTCTTCCGGCCAGGTGAGTTAGCCAGATCTGGCCATTTTTGAGTCACAAAAACGTGTGAAATGAGGGGTATTTCAGGCACAAAAAAACCCGGCGGGAAGCCGGGTTAACTTGTTGACCCATATGGATTCGAACCATAAATGACTGAACCAAAATCAGTAGTGTTACCATTACACCATGGGTCAAACTTTGGGAATGCAAAAATAAGGGAAGGGAGTGTTTAAGCCAAAGGAATTTTTGTTCTTTTTTACACCCGTTTACAAGGGAAATTGTCTTTTCATAAGGTATGGCTGCAAGCTGTAAGCCTCAGGCTTCAAGGGTGAAAAAAACAAGCCTTGGCGGTTTTAATACTGCTTTGACTGGAAATAAGTGGATTAGATTTAAGAAAAGAAATGAGGGATTTCAAAGGGCTGAAGATCTGGAAAGTTGGATTTGATATTGCGGTTAATTGCCATAAGATTTCTTCAAAACTACCCTATTTTGAAAGATCGACATTAGGGGCACAGATCATTAAATCGGCATTTTCCATTTCTTCCAATATCGCGGAAGGAAGCGGTAGGAACAGTACAAAGGAATATCTGCGTTATATAGAGATCGCAACTGGTTCCGCATTCGAACTCGAATCACAGCTTCTTGTCGCTAAAGAGATCAGTACTGCTCTTTCAATATTGATAGATGAAACGCTAAACTTGCTTAAGGAAGAACAAAAAATGCTTCATGGGTTCACCCTGGCTCTGAAAACATCTTCGCTATGAAACCAAGATATTCAGGTTAAAGAGGCTAGGTTAGAACGCACTTACAGCTTGTGGCTTACAGCTTGTGGCTTACAGCTTGCGGCATATTAAAATGCAATTCATTTTGCAACAGCTGTCTCCCGGTCCTTCAACTCCTTGATCTTATCCAACGCCCCCGCCACCACATCACACATGATCGTATACAACGCGCCTTCCTTCGGATTCGCGTAGATGTATTCCAGTGCTTCATTCTCATTGGCAATAGTGGTTACCGGAATGCCGGGTCTGACGGACTCAATGCCTTCTTTCAGCAAAGCAATGATCTCATCCGCAGTGCGGCCGCGTAAATTCTTGTCGCAACGGATGATGATCTCATCAAAATATTTCGCGGAGATCTCACCCAGCTCGCGGATGTCCTCATCCCTGCGGTCGCCGGTACCACTGATCACACCGATCCTGGATGGGTAATCCAGCTTGCTGACGAAATCACAAAGCAGTTTCAGTCCATGCGGGTTGTGTGCAAAATCGGCCAGCATCGTGAAATGACGGAACTGGAAGAAATTCAGGCGCCCCGGAGTGAGGGTGGTGGACGGCACGAATGAGTTCAATGCCGAACGGATATCCTCGATACTGATATCACGGAAGATATATGCCGCCAGTACAGCGGGCAAACAGTTCTGGATATTATGTACCGCTTTGCCTTCATAAGTGAGCGGAATGTCCTTCACATGGATGACCCGGATCTTCCAGGTCCCTTTCATGATACTGATATAACCATTTTCAAATACAGTGGACACGCCGCCATCAGCGGAATGTGCTTTGATCCGCGGATTGTTCTCATCCATACTGAACAGCGCGATCTTGCATTTGAGGTCGTTCTTCATTTTATAGACCAGGTCATCATCCGCATTCAGTACCGCATAGCCATGCGGGAATACGGTTTCCACCACCACCGCTTTCACTTTCGCCATTTGTTCCACTGAATTGATCCCACCCAGACCGATATGATCGGCTGCTACATTGGTCACGATGCCCACTTCACAATTCTGGAAAGCGAGACCTGATTTCAGAATGCCACCCCGTGCGCATTCAAGCACCGCAAAGTCTACCGTCGGATCCTTCAATACGAATGCGGAACTCACCGGTCCTGTGCAGTCGCCTTTCATCATCAGCTGATTCTGGATGTAAACGCCATCAGAAGTGGTGTATCCTACTTTGCGTCCTGCTGTTTTGACGATATGCGCGGTCAGTCTTGTCGTGGTCGTTTTCCCATTCGTTCCGGTTATGGCGATGATCGGGATGCGCCCGGCACTGCCTCTGGGGAACAGCATATCCACTACGGGTTCTGCCACGTTACGGGGCAGGCCTTCAGAAGGATCGATGTGCATGCGGAAACCCGGGGCGGCATTCACTTCAAGAATGGCGCCGCCATTTTCAGAAACAGGCGTGCGGAGGTCCGTTGCCATTACATCGATACCACAGATATCCAGTCCGATGATCCTGGCGATGCGTTCGAACATGAAGATGTTGGCCGGATGCACTTCATCGGTCACATCGGTGGATGTACCGCCGGTCGAAAGATTGGCGGTGGGTTTCAGTAACACCAGTTCACCCTTTGGGGGAACGGTCTCTAAGGTATATCCCGCGTCATCCAGCATTTTTTGCGTGAATTGATCGATCGTGATCTGGGTCAGTACTTTTTCATGTCCGTAGCCTCTGCGCGGATCCTTATTCGTTTCGTCGATCAGCCATTGAATGTTGTGTTCGCCGTCGCCGGTCACTGCAGCGGGTGTTCGTAACGCGGCACAGATGAATTTGTAATTGATCACCAGACAACGGAAATCAAAACCGGTGATGAATTTTTCCACGATAACGGAACGGCTGTATTGTTTTGCGGCAGCGAATGCCGTGAGTGCCGTTTCCCAATTGTTGATATTGGTGGTGTTGCCTTTTCCGTGATTACCATCGATCGGTTTGATCACAAGGGGATACCCATATTTTTCAACAGCATCTTTCAATCCCTCTTCTGATCGGATCACGGTGCCGCGGGGTACCGGGATCTCCGCATCACCCAGTAAGGCTTTCGTCTCTTCTTTGTCGCAGGCGATATCCACCGCGATATTGCCGGTCGTGGAAGCGATCGTTGCCCGGATCCTTTTCTGATTCACTCCATAACCCAGTTGAACCAGGCTGTGTTTATTCAACCGGATATAAGGGATCCCCCTTTTCACTGCTTCATCTACGATACAACCGGTGGAAGGGCCGAGACGTGTATCCTCGCGGATCTCACGCATCTTTTGGATATCATTCGCAAGATCATATTCTGAATTGTCGATCAGTGCCTGCGCGATACGTACTGCGGCTCGTCCTGCATATACACCCGCATCTTCTTCCATATAACTGAACACGACATAGTATACGCCGTCTTTTTCTCCCTCAGCCGTACGTGTTCTGCCGAATCCGGTATCCATGCCAGCAAGCGTCTGGATCTCGAGCGCCATATGTTCGATCACATGTCCCATCCAGGTGCCTTCATCCACGCGCTGGAAAAATCCACCTCGCGTACCCACACTGCAGCGGTGCTCCACCAGGGATGGTAACAGTTTTTCCAGCCGCTCCCGGAACCCCGCGATCTTATTCGTGGGCATGTTCTCTTTCTCTTCCAGGTCCAGTTTCATCTGGATCAGTTTCGTACGGCGGACACTCCAGTAATTGGGCCCTTTCAGGATCTTGATCTCAAGTATTTTCATGCGGAATGCTTATGCTGGGAAGATAGTATTTTTTCTGTCAGATGGTCACAGGAGTATTCCCCCGGAACCGGACTCGTTTTCCCGGTCAGAATCGTTATTTTTAGTTCTTCCAACCAAAACGCATGTTATGGCAAACTTCAACCGCCGTTCTTTCCTGAGCAAAGCCGGCACTTTTTCAGCTACCGCATTCCTGGCCTCTTTCGCGAAACCTGCCTGGTCACGTAACCTGGAAGCCGCGCTGTACAATGCACAGGGTATGTCTGCAGCCGATCTGGCTTCGGAAGAAGAGTTCTGGTATTATATCCAGCAGTCGTTCACCGTTTCACCATCGCTGATCAATCTGAATAATGGAGGTGTGTCACCCGCTCCGAAAACGGTCCAGGACGCCATGAAGCGTTATTATGATTATTGCAATGAAGCCCCCAGTTATTACATGTGGCGGATCCTGGATCAGGGCCGCGAGCCGTTGCGCCGTAATCTGGCGAACCTGGCAGGTTGTGACCCGGAAGAGATCGCCATCAACAGGAATTCATCGGAAGGGCTGGAGACGGTGATCTTCGGACTGCAACTGAAAGCAGGGGATGAAGTGGTATTGTCCAAACAGGATTATCCGAACGTGATCAACGCCTATAAACAAAGAGAACTGCGTGATGGGATCAAGCTGGTGTGGATCAATCTGGAATTACCCAGTGAGGATGAGAATTATCTGGTACAGCAATATGTGAATGCTTTCTCGGCAAAGACAAAACTGGTGAATGTTACGCATATCATCAACTGGAACGGACAGATCCTGCCGGTGAAGAAGATCGCCGCGGAAGCGCATAAGCGCGGGATCGAAGTTTTGGTGGATGGCGCGCATAGTTTCGCGCATTTCGATTTCAAGGTCCCTGATCTGGATGCGGACTATTTCGCTTCCAGTCTGCACAAATGGCTGTATGCACCGATCGGCAGCGGGATGTTGTATATACGTAAGAACAAGATCAAAAATATCTATCCGATGTTCGCCACCAGCGATAACCCGCTGAAAGAAGATATCCGCAAATTCGAGAACCTCGGCACCCGTCCGATGTTCATTGAACAGGCCATCGGCAAAGCGATCGAATTCCATGAAATGATCGGTAGCGAACGCAAAGAAAAACGTCTGCATTACCTGAAGAATTACTGGATGGAGAAAGTGAAGAATCTTCCGAAGGTGAAGATCAATACACCGCTGCATCCCAAATTCGGATGTGCCATTGGGAATGTGGGTTTTGAAGGAAAGAAACCCGGTGAACTCGACAGCTTCCTGATGGATAAATACAAGATACATGCGGTGGGGATCGACTGGGAGAATATCCATGGCGTCCGGGTTACACCCAATGTGTACACGACCACGAAGAATCTGGATGTGCTCGTTGATGCGATCACCGCTTTTTCAAAAACGATCTGAGTAAAGAATTTAAATTAACTGCTTTTGTCCGCTACACCCACTAACAGAAAGATCAACCTGCTGCAGGCCACATCCATCAATATGATCGACATGGTGGGCATCGGTCCTTTCGTGGTCATGCCATTCGTAGTGGCACAATTCAGTACGGGTCTGTTCCTGTGGGCATGGATCTTCGGATCGTTCACTGCATTCACCGATGCCATGATCTGGAGTGAACTCGGGGCCCGTTATCCGTTAGCTGGAGGTACATATAATTTTCACCGCATCGCATTCGGGGAAAAAGGAGGGAAGCTGATGAGTTTCCTGTTCGTCTGGCAGACTTCCATACAAGCGCCGCTGGTCATGGCCTCTGCCGCGATCGGTTTTTCACAGTATCTCACTTATCTGGTCCACCTGGATACCATGCAGCAGCATCTGGTTTCCGGCGGGTTGATCATCTTCGTTTGCTTTCTGCTGTACCGGAATATCGAAACGGTCGGTAAGCTTTCTGTTTTCTTATGGTCGGTCGTGATCCTTACCGTGATCTGGATCATCGTCAGCGGGCTCACGCACCGGCAACAGGACATACCCATGTTGCCTTCAGGATCATCTTCTTTCTTTTCATTCGCGTTCTGGGGTGCGGTAGGACATGCATCCATCAAAACCGTGTACAGTTATCTTGGTTATTATAATGTTTGCCACCTCGGTGGAGAGATCAGGAATCCGGAAGTGAATATTCCACGCAGTATCATGATCTCCATTGCGGGGATCACGGGCCTTTACCTGCTCATGAATTTCAGTGTGATGAGTGTCATACCCTGGCAGTCCGTGAAAGCGGATGATCAGTATCTGGTCAGCACGTTCATTGAAAAGATATACGGTCATTCTGCAGCGGTCGTGGCCACGGTACTCATCCTGTGGATCGCAATGGCCTCCTTGTTCGCGCTGGTGCTCGGTTATTCACGGGTGCCATTTGCAGCCGCGACAGACGGGAATTTTTTCCGCGTGTTCGCGAAACTGCATCCGACCAAGAACTTTCCTTATGTTTCACTGCTGGTCATGTGCGGGATCGGATTCCTGTTCAGCCTGCGCATGAAAATGACGGATGTGATCAACTCGATACTTGCTATGCGGATCATCGTACAGTTCATGGCACAGGCCGTCGGTGTTGTATTGCTGCGCAAAAAGAACGGCAAGGGATCATTGCCATTCCGGATGTGGCTTTATCCATTGCCGGTCATCGTATCCCTGCTCATCTGGGCCTTCCTGTTTTATCATACCGGCTGGTATGCGTTGTATGGCACCTGTATCGCATTGTTGGGGCTGGGTGTATTCTTCATTTTCAGATATGCTACCCGCAAAAAGGCCTTATCCGCCGCCTCCTGAGTCGGTTCAAACAGAGTTCCGGTTCATGGTTTTTTCTGTTACTTTTGTTGCGGAGCAAACCTGTTTGAATGAAGGCACCCAAAGGAAAGATCATCGCGGTCGGCGGCGCAGAAGATAAAGGCACCGATCTGGAAACTGGCGAGATACACCGGAATAATCATAACTTTTTTGAGTTAGGCATCCTCCGCCGCGTGGTGGAAGAAGCCGGCGGCACCTCCGCACGGATCGAGGTCATCACGACCGCATCCACCATTCCCTTTGAAGTGGGTGACAATTACATGAACGCTTTCGGAAAGATCGGCTGCACGAATGTGGATGTGATGCATATCCGTAATCGTCAGGACGCCATGGACCGACAGTATATCGATCGCCTCATGCAGGCCGATGCCGTGATGTTCAGCGGTGGCAATCAGATGCGCCTGAGTGTAACGGATGGCGGAACTGAATTCCTGGCCATCATGAAGAAAAGATATCAGGAAGAAAATTTCCTGATCGCAGGAACTTCCGCTGGCGCGATGGCGATGAGCGCGACGATGATCTATGAAGGCAACGCCACCCGCGCGCATCTGAAAGGGGAAGTGAAAATGACCTCGGGTCTCGGTTTCATCGACAGTGCCATCATCGATTCACATTTTGAGAAGCGCGGTCGTTTCGGCCGGCTCGTGCAGGCCGTTGCTACGAATCCGAGTTGTATCGGCATCGGTTTGGGAGAAGACACCGGCATGCTGCTCACGGAAGGCAATAAGCTGGAAGCCATCGGCAGCGGACTTGTGGTGATCATGGATGGACACGATATCATACATAATAATATCGCGGATATACCGGACGGTAATCCTATCAGTCTGGAGAATCTCAAGGTCCATTTCTGCGAAAAAGGCAATGGATACCTGATCCGGGAAAGAAAATATTTGCCACTCGCGCGTGAAGGTGCGGTTACACCCAAACAGGTGGATGTGGAATGATCATTTAAATAGCTATATGAAAAAACTGCTCCTGCTTTCAATCGTTCTCATTTCTTTATCATTCATGAAACAAAATAAACAGACCGTTGTGTTCTTCGGTGATTCCATCACGGAGATGGGCGCGAAGCCCGGTGGTTATATCACACGCATCGACAGTATGAGTAAACTGGAGAATCGCTCCGGTGATTACAATTTCATCGGCGCGGGGATCGGCGGGAACAAGGTGTATGACCTCTATCTGCGTATGGAAGATGATGTGCTGGCGAAACATCCTGCCGTTGTTTTCATTTACATCGGTGTGAATGATGTATGGCATAAAGCCTCGATGGGTACCGGTACGGACCCTGATAAATTTGAAAGATTCTATCAGGCCATCATCAATAAGATCAAAGCCGCAGGTTCCAAAGTGGTACTCTGCACGCCGGCGGCGATCGGAGAAAAGACGGATTTCAGTAATCAGCAGGATGGGGATATGAACAAATACGCGGGCATCATCCGTTCACTTGCTGCAAAGAACAGTTTACAATTAGTGGACCTTCGTAAGAAATTCCTGGAGTATAATCTTGCGCACAATCCGGATAATAAAGAAGCCGGTATCCTCACTACGGACCGTGTGCATCTCAACGCCGCAGGCAATCAGCTGGTGGCGGATGAAATGTGGAAGATGCTCAAGTCGCTTTAAACAGCCGCGATCAGATAATAGTTCTTCTTTCCTTTTTGCAGCAGCAGGTACCGGCCATGGAGCAGGAGGGAAGCGTCTGCTTTGAAATCAACACCCTCAACTTTTCTGCGGTTGACACTGATACCTCCGCCCTGAACCATCTTACGGGCTTCGCCTTTACTGGGGAAGATCCCTGTTTCAGCGAGTAAGGAAACGATATCGATACCTGCCTGTAATTTATCCGCCGCGATCTCTTTCTTCACGATACCTTCCATGCCTTCGAGATCTTCAATGGAAAGACTTTCAGCCGGAGCATCCGCTTGTGCGAATAATTTGGCGGTAGTGGCCAGCGCGCTTTCCAGAGCTTCCGCCCCATGGACGAAAGTGGTGATCTCAGCAGCGAGTTTTTTCTGGAGCAGTCTGGCCGCAGGGTCGCTGTCATGGTCCGCATTCAATGCATCTACCGTTTGCTGGTCCAGGAAAGTGAAGATGCGGATCCATTTCTTGGCATCCTCATCACTGGCGTTGAGCCAGAACTGGTAGAACTGGAAGGGACTTGTCTTTTCAGGATCCAACCAGATATTCCCTTTTTCGGTCTTTCCGAATTTGCCGCCGTCAGCCTTGGTGATCAGCGGACAGGTGAAAGCGAAAGCTTCACCACCTGCTTTGCGGCGGATCAGTTCGGTGCCGGTAACGATATTACCCCACTGGTCGCTGCCGCCCATCTGGAGTTTACATTGCTTGTTCTGATAGAGCCAGTAGAAATCATATCCCTGAACGAGCTGGTAAGTGAATTCGGTAAAGCTCATACCCGTGTCGCCTTCGATCCTTTTCTTCACACTATCCTTGGCCATCATATAATTCACGGTGATATGCTTGCCTACATCGCGGATGAAATGGAGGAAGCTCATGTCTTTGAACCAATCGTAGTTATTGACCATCTCGGCACTGTTGGGCTTTGAAGGGTCAAAATCCAGGTATTGCATGAGCTGTTTCTTCACGCCTTCCTGGTTCTTGCGGAGGATATCTTCGCTGAGGAGGTTGCGTTCTTCACTTTTACCGCTGGGATCGCCCACCATTCCGGTGGCGCCACCGACAAGTGCATAAGGTTTGTGACCGGCTTTTTGCAGGTGAACCAGCAGCAGGATGGGTACCAGGCTGCCGATATGGAGGCTGTCGGCCGTAGGGTCAAAGCCGATATATGCCGAAGTCATTTCTTTTTTCAGCTGATCTTCAGTACCGGGCATGATATCCTGGATCATACCCCGCCAACGCAACTCTTCGATGAGATTCATACGATTATATGTTTAAAAGGGCCCCGGAGGGCTTCAGGCCTGCAAATGTAAGGCAGTTTGAACAAGGGCGGAAAGTGGACAATATTTTTCTAATCTGTTCGTTTTCAAGAGTTAGGCTTTTTACCCTGTATCGCTATGATTTTCGGGGTCTAAAGTATAATTTTACTGAATATCCGAACCTATGTAAGACAGTCATGCATAAATGCTTATCGAAAATTGTCCGAATGAAACCACCAAAGTTATACCTGTCCCTTTTGTTAACACTTTTGGGCTTACAGGCCACCGCCCAGTTCCGGGTCTATTCAAATGAATTTCTGAATATCGGTGCAGGAGCACGGGGACTTTCCATGGGGAGTTCTCAGGTTGCTTCCGTAAGTGATGGCACATCCGGTTACTGGAACCCTGCCGGGCTAGTTGGCGTGAAGGATCACCCTGAGCTGAACCTTATGCATGCTGAGTATTTTGCCGGCATCGGTAAGTACGATTTTGCAAGCATAGCTATTCCTACAGCTAACAATAAACGTACCATTGCTGTAAGCGGTCTTCGTTTCGCGATCGATGATATCATGAATACGCTGTACCTGGTGGAGCCGGATGGTTCCGTGAATTATAATAACATTCGTGCGTTCTCTTCAGCGGATTATGCGATGATCTTCTCTTTCGCTCAGAAACTGAAAGAGAGCGGAAAGAAGAACGTGCATTTCGGGTTGAATGCGAAAGTGATCCACCGCAACGTCGGGTCTTTCGCGAAAGCATGGGGCTTCGGCCTGGATGCGGGTATCCAGATCATCCGGAACAAATGGCGTTTTGGTCTGGTCGGCCGCGATATTACCACCACGTTCAACATGTGGTCGTTCAGTTTTACGGACCGTGAAAAAGAAGTATTGTATTTAACGAAAAATGATATTCCGGTGAAATCTTCTGAGATCACCGCACCACGCCTGGTATTGGGTGTGGCACGTGAGTTCTCACTGAGTAAGAAGACCACCCTGCTGGCGGAAGCCAATGCTGATCTGACCTTTGACGGTCAGCGGAACACGGTACTGCACAGCAAAGCGATGAGTGTGGATCCCAAACTGGGACTGGAGCTCAATGTGAATCATGTTTTTTACCTCCGTGCGGGTGTCAATAATTTCCAGAAAGCCCTGGCGGATGGCGATACGCTGAACCAGAAAAAGGTCTGGATCTATCAGCCCAGTGCCGGTGCCGGTTTCAAGGTGAATAACCTGACGATCGATTATGCATTCAGCAACCTCGCCAATCAATCGAATCCTCTTTTTACCCATATATTCTCCCTCCGGATCAATCTGGTGGGTGATAAAAAAAAGAATGATTAGTTCCGTACTTAAACCTTAATCAATGAAACGAATTTTACTTCTGTTGTTCTTGTCGGTCGGTTTTGTGGCCCGGGCACAGGTGTATAACAACGAATGGATCGATTACAGTAAAACTTATTATAAGTTTTACATGAAACCCAGCGCCAGCGATAAGGGGCTGCACCGCATCCCACAGTCATTGCTTGCTGCGAATGGATTGGGGAATGTCCCGGCAGAGCAATTCCAGCTCTGGCGTGACGGACAGCAGGTTCCGGTCTATACATCCGTTGCTACAGGCATTCTGAGTCCCACGGATTACATCGAATTCTGGGGTTTGCAGAATACCGGTAAACCGGACAATGTGATGTATCGTCAGCCTGAGTTCCAGTTGAATGATGCATTCAGTCTGCAGACAGATACCGCGACATATTTCCTGACCGTAGATCCGGTAGTTGCAAATAATCTCAGATTTTCTACAGTTACAAATAATGTTGCCGGTAACTCGTTGCCCCCTGAGACTTTCATGATCTATAAGGCCAGATATAGTTTTCAAGACCGGATCAATGAAGGTTTCGCAGCGATCGTAGGTGAATATGTTTTCTCTTCTGCTTATGATCAGAATGAGGGCTGGGCTTCAAGTGCGATAGATAGTGCGGATAACCTGACGAACACCTTGTTCAACCTGAATCCCTACACCGGAACAGGTGCTCCGGCTCCCATCTTCAGGATCAATGCGGCAGGAGAGGCCCAGAATCCAAGGCGTTTCAAAGTGATCATCAACAGTGATTCTGTTTATGGTGCATCTATGGACTTTTTTGATTATCACAAAGGACAGACCCCATTCAATATTTCAACGCTGGCTAGTGGAAGTGCGGTCATTAAGACCTATAACATGTCTTCTACTAAGCCGGATCGGATGTCTGTGGCGCAATATGAACTGGAATACCCCCGGACCTTCAATTTCGCAAATGCCAGCAATTTTGAATTCGAGCTGGCTTCCAGTGCTGCCGGGAATTATGTTGAAATAACGAATTTCAATTCAAGCGGAGTGGCACCGGTCCTTTATGACTTGACGAACATGAAAAGATATGTTGCGGAATTTACCGGCAGCGGGCCTTCAGCGATCTATAAATTCGCTTTATTACCTTCGCCAACTGCAAGGAAACTTCTGCTGGTCAGTGAACATAGTTCCAATCCGGAACTGGTGACAAGCCTGACTCAAAGGAGTTTCATCAATTACTCACTAGCTGCAAATCAGGGGAATTATCTGATCATCAGTAATCAGATACTGAGACAAGGTGCAAGCGGAACCGATCCTGTAGAGAATTACAGGGCCTATCGTGCTTCGGCTGCGGGCGGAAGTTACAATACGAAAATTTATATGATCGATCAGTTGGTCGATCAGTTCGGTTTCGGGATCAAGAAACATCCCATGTCCGTATGGAATTTCATTCGCTGGGCGCGAAGCCACTATTCAGCCCCGCTCAAGAATGTTTTTCTGATAGGCCGTGCGATGGACTATTATGATTATCGCTCACATGAATCAGATCCAATAGCTGAGTTGCTTGACCTGGTGCCGACATTCGGAAACCCGGCATCAGATAATTTATTTGCCTGTGAACCTGGCAGTGAGATCCCTCTGACCCCGATCGGCCGATTAGGTGCGATCACACCAGATGAGGTTACGCTATATCTGTCCAAGGTCAGGGAATATGAACTTGCTCAGGCTACGCAGTCGCCGCTGATCGCTGATAAAGCCTGGATGAAGAATGTCGTGCATGTGGTCGGAGCCAGTGACCCTGCCCTGCAATCCATCCTGGACAATTACATGAACCGCTATTCAGACATGATCGCAGACACGCTTTACGGTGGAAATGTCAACAGGTTCAGCAAGAGTTCCACTGAAGCGGTACAGCAGCTCAGTTCGGACCGCATCTCGAATCTTTTCCACGAAGGGATAGGGGTCCTGACCTATTTCGGACACTCTTCAACTACCACGCTGCAGTTCAATCTTGACGAACCCGAAGCTTATAATAACCCGGGGAAATATCCGATCTTCATTGCGCTTGGTTGCAATGCCGGGAATTTCTATACCTACAATCCGTTGCGCTTCTCATATAAGACAACATTGTCTGAGAAGTTCATCTTCGCGCCGGAACGGGGTTCGATCGCTTTCATGGCCAGCACGCACCTGGGTATCGTTCACTATCTTGATATTTACACGACCCGCTTATACAATGCGTTGGGAAATACGAAGTACGGACAAACACTTGGTGAAGCCCTCAATGAAGCAATTGCCAGAGTATTTCAGTTGACAACGCAGAATGACTTCTACGCACGT
The DNA here is from genome assembly GCA_029555415.1 of Bacteroidota bacterium. Lineage (GTDB taxonomy): Bacteria > Bacteroidota > Bacteroidia > Chitinophagales > Chitinophagaceae > JAKPSI01. The sequence goes on from JAKPSI010000011.1 coordinate 40,709, forward strand.
TTCCATTGTGAACAGAATACGATCCATGGTGATCCTGCTTTAAAGCTGAATACTTTTGCCAAACCCGATTATGCGATCGAGCAGCCGCAGATCAAGGTGACACCATCTTTCATATCCGTCGCCGAAACCAATTTCAGGATCGATGCAAAGCTGTTCAATCTGGGGAAGGCATCTGGCGACAGTGTGATCGTCGAGATCAAACGAACCTATCCCAACCTGGTAACAGAAGTGGTGTATCGCGATACGCTTCCAGCCATCCGTTATACGGATTCGCTTGCATATTTTGCACCGATCGTAGGTACCCGTGATAAAGGACTGAATAAGATCACGATCACGATCGACCCGGAAAATAAGATCCCCGAATTGTATGAAACCAATAACTCGGTGACAAAGGATGTATTCATTTTCGAGGATGAAGCACGGCCTGTTTATCCTTATGATATGTCCATCGTCAGTCAGCAGAATATCAAACTTCAGGTTTCGACCGCTAATCCTTTCAGCACGACGAAGACATACAATGTGGAAATTGATACGACCGAACAATTCAATTCGCCAACTAAAGTGATCAGGACACTCAGCTCTCCTGGCGGCTGGCTTGAATTCTCTCCGGGTATCACATTTGCCGACAGTACCGTTTATTACTGGCGTGTGGCGCCTGTTCCCACCAGCGGACAGCCGCTTTGGAATGGCGCATCATTCATCTATCTCGCCAATAATGAACCCGGCTATAATCAATCGCATTATTTCCAGCATGCAAAATCCGGGGTAAGCAGAGAACATCTGATCTATCCCAATACATGGGATTATGATACCGTCATGAATACCGTATTCGTAAAGAATGGTGTTTGGGGAACAGCGATCACAACCGAAGGTCAGCTGACCGTTGCCATCAACGATGATCCTTACATGCGTAATACCTGCTATTATGCGAATGTGTTCAATGTGATCGATGGCCGGTCCTTCAAACCATGGGTGAACCAGGTGGTTCCGGGTGGTGGTCTTTACGGAAGCCTCTCGCCGGGTTGCGCTGCCAGCCGTAAGTGGAACTTTGAATTCAATAATGACTCGGTTGGACGGCGAAAAGCGCGCGACTTCCTCCGCCAGATCCCCGCAGGCAATTATGTAGTAATTCGGAACCAGATCTACAATACTTTCGGTGCGAACCAGTATATAGATAAATGGATAGCGGATGAAACCGTTTATGGCGTCAATAACACGCTTTACAGTGAACTGAAGAATAATGGTGTGAGTATCATCGACTCATTCAATAATGTTCGCGTATTCAGTGCCGTTTTCAAACGCGGAATGCCCGGATACGGTGTTGCGCAGGTGATCTCCAATGGTAAGTTCGACCCGATCAACCTGCTGGCATCCTGCTCTTCATTCGATTCATATGCAGAGACCACATCGCCGGTATTCGGTCCGGCCAAAAACTGGAAAGAACTCAAATGGAGAGGTACCGCAGATGCCGTTGAAGATCTTCCGAAAGTGGATGTGATCGGCGTTCGCTCTGATGGTACGGAACAGGCACTGTTCAATAATCTTACCATAGCGCAGCAAGACTTCGACGTCAGTACGATCGATGCAGCAGTGTTCCCGTATCTGAAACTCAAACTGAAGACACTGGATACAGTGAAATACACGCCTTATCAGCTCAGATACTGGCGTATCACTTATGATCCCGTACCGGAAGGTGCGATCGCACCGAACATAGCATACCGTTCCAAGGATACCGTGGAAGTAGGTGAACCGATCGATTTCAGTATCGCATTCAAGAACGTCAGTAAAACGGCATTCGACAGCGTCAAGGTCAAAATGACCGTGCTGGATAAGAATAACGTCACGCACATCATTCCGTTACCGAAAAAACGGACCCTGCCATTCAATAGTCCGGGACTGGATACACTGAATATCGGTGCCATCATCCCGACCAATAACCTGCCGGGCCATAACACCGTATTTGTGGAAGCGAATCCGGAAGATGATCAGCCAGAGCAGTTCCACTTCAATAACTTCGCGTTCCGCGATGTTTATGTGAAGCCGGATAGCCTGAATCCTTTGCTGGATGTGACTTTCGATGGAACACATATCCTGAACAGGGATATCGTTTCTTCAAAGCCTGACATCCTGGTGAAACTGAAGGATGAAGCGAAATGGATGATCCTGGATGACACGAGCCTGGTTACCGTACAGGTACGATTCCCGAATGGATCACTCCGCAGGTTCTATTTCAATACCGATACATTGAAGTTCAATGCGCCGGGACAAGCCCCGAATCCGGAAAATACCGCTACGATCAATTTCCATCCGTTATTCCCGATCGACGGAGATTATGAACTGATCGTTACCGGTAAGGATAAGAGCAACAACGCATCCGGAAAAATGGAATACCGCGTACAGTTCCAGGTCTTCAATAAAGCGATGATCTCGAATATGATGAACTATCCCAATCCGTTCACGACCTCCACGGCCTTCGTATTTACCATTACCGGTAATGAAATACCGCAGAATATCAAGATCGAGATCATGACCGTGACCGGAAAGATCGTCCGTGAGATCACCAAACAGGAACTGGGCCCGCTCAGGATCGGACGCAACATCACCGAATTCAAATGGGATGGTACCGACCAGTTCGGACAGAAACTGGCGAATGGTGTCTATCTCTACAGGGTAGTGACCAACCTAAATGGAAAAGAACTGGAGAAGTTCAGGACTGAGGGAGAGAATACTGATAAATATTTCAACAAAGGATACGGCAAGATGGTGCTGATCCGATAATTACCTGATTTCGTAACTCAGCCCCGGCTGCCGAAGGCACGCCGGGGCTTTTTATTTCATTATTTTTGCGCCTTAACTGAATCAGGCATGGCCACCATCGGGATCAATATCGCTACAGGAAGTTTACAGCAACCGGAAATGATCGTCGGGATCGACCTTGGCACAACGAACAGCCTTGTCGCTGTCATCCACCCCGACAGCAAAAAGCCCGTCGTGCTCAAAGAGCATGATGGCAATGCACTGGTCCCTTCGATCCTTCATATTGATGATGCAGGTAATATCACCGTAGGCGACAAAGCCAGGGAGCTCCTCGTGACCGATCCTTCCCGCACCATCTTTTCTGTGAAAAGGCTCATGGGGAAGTCTTACAATGACATCAGGAATGCCAGCCATTATTTCTCATACAAGATCATTGATGATAACACCGATAGCCTGGTGAAAGTGCAGGCCGGTGACCGCTTTTATTCGCCGGTCGAATTGTCTTCCTATATCCTGAAAGAACTCCGCAACCGTGCGGAACACATCCTGAAAACGCCTGTAACAAGAGCCGTTATCACTGTTCCCGCCTATTTCAACGACGCGCAGCGTCAGGCAACAAGGGATGCGGGTAAATTGGCAGGGCTCGATGTATTGCGCATCGTGAATGAACCTACAGCAGCCAGTCTTGCTTATGGTCTGGGCCTCGCCGGTAAGAACGATCAGACCCCTCCGCAACGTATCGCTGTATATGACCTTGGTGGCGGGACATTCGATATCTCCGTACTTTATATCGCCAACGGTATCTTCGAAGTACTCAGTACCAACGGTGATACTTTTCTGGGAGGTGATGACGCGGATCGCCTGCTGGCCGGTCACTGGAAAGAATCATTCGGGATCTCTGACGAAGAATTACAGCAGAACAAAAGTCTTTCCCAGGAACTACGCCTGCTTGCTGAAACCGCCAAAAAACAACTCAGCACACAGGATACATTCACCGGGACCATTGCAGGGGAAACGGTCAGCATCACAAAAACGGAATTTGAAAAACTCATTAAACCCCTTGTCGACCGTACGATCGCCTGCTGTGAAAATGCATTGCGTGATGCAGGACTCACTGCATCCGATATCGATGAAGTGGTGATGGTAGGGGGTTCCACCCGGATCCCCTATGTGAAACAGGCCGTCAGTCAGTGTTTCGGAAGACCCGTACATGATGAGCTGAATCCGGATGAAGTGGTCGCGCTGGGTGCCGCGATCCAGGCGGATATTCTGGCCGGTAATAATAAGGACCTCTTGCTGCTCGACATTACGCCGCTTTCACTTGGCATCGAAACCATGGGCAGATTGATGGAAGTGCTGGTGCCCCGTAACAGCAAGATCCCTTCCCGCGCAGGCAGACAATACACCACACAAAAGGATGGCCAGACCAGTATGCGTATCGCTGTTTATCAGGGTGAACGTGATCTGGTGAAAGATAACCGCAAGCTGGCTGAATTCAACCTCACCGGTATACCCGCTATGCCGGCAGGACTCCCTAAAGTGGAGATCAGTTTCCTGATCAATGCAGATGGCATCCTGGTCGTGAAAGCAAAAGAACTGCGCAGCGGGGTGGAACAGAGTATTGAAGTGAAACCGCAATACGGATTAACGGATGCTGAAGTGGAACAGATCCTGATGGATTCCATCCAGCATGCCAAAGCGGATATGCAGACCAGGGCCATCGTAGAGGCGCAAACCGAAGGACGGCAAATGATTGAAACCACTTCCCGTTTCATGGAAAGGCATCATGATTTCCTGCAGGAATCAGAAAAACTGTCCACAAAACAAGCCCTGGATGAGCTGAAAAATAAGATTGAAGTAGCTGATAAAGATGCCATTCATGCGGCCATTGAAAAGCTGAATGAAATTTCCAAGCCCTATGCGGAAAGACTCATGGATACCGCGATCGCTGAAGCACTCAAGGGGAAAAAGATCTGATCAGTTCTTGTCAGTGTAATCAATTAAAAAATACGGCGGGAATGTGGCGAATGAAATGAGCTTGCTGCCCGGCAAAGCCCGCTTCAGGACCGGTATCAGCCAGATCGCATGGAACAGGATCTGAATACGGCCGCCCTTGCTCAGTACTTCCTTCATATCCGTTGCCAGTCTGCCGGCAGCACGGCTTCCATAGAATGAAAGAGGGATGGAGCATATGATATGGTCCGCTTTCAGCGACTTTGGTAAATGTTCCCTGAATGCAAAAGCGTTTTCCCTGAATATCGTGATGCCCGGAAAATCCTTGCGGAGTTGTGCCGCGAAATCATGGTTCAGCTCAAAAGCATGGTAATGGATCTTCAACTCACTTTTCTTACTGAATACCTTTTCCGTGATCTCGCCTTTGCCGGCTCCGAATTCAAGGATGATGGATTGTTCATGTAAGTTAACAGCAGCGGCCATTTTCTCAATGATCCGGTCCGGCGTTTTACGGACAGCACCGGTGCTGAATATTCTTGTCAGATAACTCATTCTTTGGTCGGATCAATTTGATGAAATATTCTTCCAGTCTTTACTGCCGTTGGAAAGCGTCAGTGTTCTTTTTATCTTTTTGTTCTCGTCCATGATGTTCAGTTCATACAGACTATCCTTTCTGTACAGCATCCCCTGTGGAAATTCACAGCTCATGCCGCTATTGACGTAGAGACTGAAATTCTGCGCTGGCTGATGCAATGAACGGCCCTGCCAGCATCCGGGAATCGTATAACCCAGCCGGTCCGCAATGCTCGGTGCTACATCCATGAGCGTGGCGGATTCCCGGTTACGGTAGAACGATGTATCCTTATCATAGATCAGCATCGGTATCTGCAGGATGTTCTGTTGTATACTGCCGGAGTGGCTCCAGCGTCCATCTTCACCGAATAGTTCACCGTGGTCGGCCAGGATATAGACCGTTGATCTTTCCAGCAGTCCATCCTTTTTCAGCTTTTCAAAAATGCCACGGATCACAAAGTCTGATTGAAAAATGCCGTTATCGTAATTGTTGATCAGTGCCGTCCGCTTGTCGGTATTGAATCCCATTTTATCCGGCATGAATTTTCGGAAAGCCGGATTCTTTTCACCGATGATATGTGTAGAGAGCAAATGGATGTATACGAAAGCGTTCTTCTTCAGCGATGCACGCTGGAATTCCTTCAGGGTCTTCAGGTCGTCAAAATTCTGTACCGCCGGGTCTTCCGTGCTTTCATAGAAGTAGTCGCAGTCATTTTTATAGATCGAGGAAAGACCATACCAGTTGCGGTGATAGCCGGTCAGGAAAGCATACGTTGAGAAACCTTTACGACGGATATATTTCATCAGATTCAGTCCTGCAAAACTGAAGTGCTCCCAGTCTTTCGAATCAAATAAACCGGCTACACCCACCAGTGTTGTGGTGGAAGTAGAGAACGCGTGCTCCACTTTCATCAGTTCCCCCGTTCCGGATAAACTATCCAGGAATGGTGTGGTCTTTCTTGTATATCCGTATGCGGGCAGGTAATCACCACGCAGGCCATCCAGTAGTATCACCACCACCGTTCTTGCTGTATCCGGGCCGGCCTCGGTTTTCACGGAATCGATACAGGCCTGATCATGCATTTTATTCTGCAGCCTGCTTTCATCATAAACCAATTGCATGGTTTCTGAATCCCACATCGGTCCGTAAACGAATTCCAGTACCGGTTCCCCCGCAAAATGGATCTTCCTTTTGTAATCAAGCAGTGGTTTGTAAGTGAACACAGCCAGGATCGTCAGGATCAGAGCAAGGGGAATACCTTTCCTGACCAGAAATGTCCTTTTTCTCAGCGGTGCCCAGGCTTCGCGGAGCTTTCCGGGAGCGGGTTTGACAAGGATATAAAGGAGACTGATCAGTACGAAAAGGAAAATGATCGCCAGATAAAGTATCCATTTCTGAACCGGCAGAATGCCTGCAAATTTGTCGAATGACGCGGCATAATTCAGAAACAGATTCGCGGTCATGGCCTTTCCCCAAAAGGAATTACTGCCAATGATCACCAGGTAGAAAATGAACAGGAACAAAAGGGATCCGTAATTCAGCGCATGAACAAGGAAGTTCCTGACGCGTACCTGTGGTATCGCGGTGAAACAATAATTCAGGAAACAGATCAGGACATGAATGGCCAGGATCACCGACAAGTGATAAGCGATCACGGTGAAGGAATAATGGAACCAAAGATGCAGGAGCGTGCTTCCGGTAAGTGAGATCAGCAGGGTGGTGATCAGGAATTTTTTCATACAGCCTGGTTTTTAGTCTTGCTGAAAAAATTCAGAATGCCCATAGTGGCGATCAGGATGAAATATGGGAACACGACCATGGTAAAACGGCTATGCCAGTCGTCACACTGGAATGTTGCGCCGAAAGGGTAAAGGATCAGTAAGGATATGACATAGATGACAAGATCCCTGCCGGAGGAAAGGAAAAGGCGAAGGCCTGCCACAAAGAAAAAATATACCGGGATGATGAATGCCGCAAGTGCTATGTTATGGGGCATACTGTAATAGCTGCGGGTCAGGTTGAAGAACGAAAGCAGTTTCAATATGGTCAATCTGGCAAAATGAAGCGGATTGTGGATCACATAATACAGCAGATCGTTCACCGGACTGCTGGTATGGATGATGTCAAGAACAGCGCCTTCCGGTTTCATGGGCACGAAGCAAATGATATGCTCTTCAATGAAAGGTTTCATCGCGTCCATATCGCCTCCGCCACTGAAGGCTGCATTGAGAAAAAAATACATGCCTCCGAGCAGGGCGACACAAAGCAACGCTGATATCGCGCGCTGTTGTTTTGTTTGTTTTCTGAAGATGAGGTAAACAAGCGTAGGAGGGATGATGAGCAACCCGTGTGGTCTGGAAAAGACCAGCAGGAAAAGAAAGGCCAGTATGATGAGCGTTCCGCGCATGCCCTTCTTTCCCTGACTATAGATCAGCCAGGTGTAAATGATCGTCAGGCTGATGAAAATGGAATCCGTATACAGGAACAGATTCCATAACTGTAAGGGTATGAATAAAGCCAGCAGGGTGGCACTCAGTACGGCGGTCCGTTTGTCACGGATGCATTCCGCAAGTCTGTAAAAACAAAATAACGCTAAGCCGGATAAAGCCACTTGCACCAGCGCGGCCCAGGCAACAGGCAGCGACAGGAACCGGCAGGTCCATACCAGCAGAATGACAGGCAGATAAAAGATATACTTCGGTGCGGTAAAAGTGCCGTGATCATACAGGTAGTTGCCTTCTGTTACGTACTTATCTGCTTCCAGACCTGTATGTACACCGGTGAAAAGGAACAAAACGATATTGACGAGCAGAAAAACGGCAAGCGGAAGCAGGAAATGATCTTTCCGCAGCATTGAATTATGTTGAATTGTGTAGGATCCCATGCCAGCCGCTGATGATTTGCCTTCCTGCAAATATAAAGCGAATAATACCGGCCGGGTTCAGTTTGCGAATCGTGTTTTCAGGGAAAGGAATCTTTTCTCGAAAAATTCATAGCTCGCTGCGCTCAGCAGCAGTGTGATGAAGGTCGCCCATACGCCATGGACCAGTGCAGCGGTTTGCCTTGCCGGGATCCATTGCAGCAGGACAGGCCAGCAGTATATTTTTGAAAGGATCAGTACCGGCCAGTGGTATACATAGATGCCATAGGAATATTTTCCTGCTATCCTTAACCATGGCCTGGAGAGGATCGTAGTGATCAGTTTATTTTTTCCGGTGATACTCACAGTCACAAGCAGTCCGTATAATGCGCTGATGAGACACAATCCTGTGATGATCATATGCGGAAATCCGGGCTGAACAATCCTTGATATGATGAAAGCAACGATCTGCAACAACACGAGTATAAGGATCAGTTTCAGCAGTTTCCTGAATGCGGGCTTCCCGGTAAACAGCCATACGGCAATGAGACCACCAATGGCGAAACCATCAAGTCTTGCGATGGACTGAAAATAAAAGAAACGATAACCGTCTCCCCACATTTCCCATCCGATCAGCCGGGCAGTGACCGACGCACCGATCAGCAACAGCAGGAATTTCTCCAAAGAGACCATTCGCCTGAAAAGCAACAGCACAGCGGGCCACAGCAAATAGAACTGCTCTTCCAGTGAGAGGGACCAGAAATGATTCATCAGCGGGGAAGGGCCCGCAGGTTTAGTGTGGAGGAAGTATAGCCAGTTCTGCACATGCAGCCATACATAACCACTATGCGATGAATAATAGTGTACCTGCTCCTGTAATGCCGGCAGCATACCAGCGAAAAGAAAGAACAGGATCACAGTAAAAAAATACAAAGGAAAAATGCGCAGTACTCTCCGGGCAAAGAAATTCCGCATGTAGCGGGGGCTGTCTTTTGTCCGTAACAGTATATCCGTGATCAGATATCCGGAAAGCACAAAGAACAGGTCCACACCAGTGCGGCCATATTCCGCAAAGGGTAACATGTCGAAGTTGTGACAAACAAGTATGCCAATGATCGCGATACCCCTGACACCATCCAGTGCAGGATACCAGGGCCTGGCATGGATGACTTGTTCACGCATGAGCTGACTTTGTTATTGTTGATTGCGGAGGATGTACTTTCCGATGATATCGAACTCCAGATTCACCGTGTCGCCTGGCTCAATGAAACGGATATTGGTATGATCGTATGTATAGGGAATGATCGCTACGCGGAAACTGCTTTTCTTCACCCTGAAAACGGTCAGACTGATACCGTTCAGTGCGATCGAACCCTTTTCGATCACTAATCCTTTGAACTTTTCAGGCAGTTTGAAATCCAGCTCAATACTTCCCGGTCGTATCCTTTTGCGGATGCATGATGAAATGGTATCCACATGCCCTTGTACAATATGGCCATCCAGGCGCTGGCCCAGGACCATACTTCTTTCAAGGTTTACGATGCTCCCCGGTACCCATTTGCCCAGTTCGGTCTTGCGCAGGGTTTCCTCAATAGCGGTGACCCGATGCGTTCCCGAACCGGCTTCTTCAACGGTCAGACAAACTCCGTTATGGCTGACACTCTGGTCGGTTTTCAGCTCATGGCTGACCGGACTTTCGATCAGGAACTGCCGGTTCCCGTCTTTTTCCGTCACATCCAGGACTTTGCCTGTGGCTTCAACGATACCTGTAAACATCTTCCAAAGTTCTCTTTTTCAGGGCGAAAAGTCAAATTTGGGGGGCTTCTTGCGGCTTGTAGCTTTAAGCTTGCAGCTTTTTTCTCATTCTGTTTTTGATTTGAACAATTACCCCTATCTTTGCCATCCTTAAAAAAATACCAAGGGAGGTATCAACAACATGCTTATCATCGACTCAAAAGATTGCGAAAACATCGACAAGGCACTCAAGAAGTACAAGAAGAAATTCGAGAAATCCAAAGTTCTCCTGAAACTTCGTGAACGCCAGAGCTACACGAAACCTTCTGTAAAACGCAGGGGTGAAGTGCTGAAAGCGATCTACAAGCAGCAAATAGCCAGCGGAAAGATCGAACTGTAAGTTCTGCTTTCCCTCCGAAATAACTGATAGCTGCCGGTATACCCGGTGGCTATTTTTTTGCCCAAAAGCGTAGCTTTATATCCTGATGCCTGTACAGCAAGAATCCATCCGGTCATTCCTGAATTACCTCCGCTTTGAAAAGCGCTACTCCGCGCATACCATTCTTTCTTACGAAACAGATCTCATCGCTTTCTTTGATTATCTCGAAATACAGTACGGCCCAATGGATCCCGGAGCTGTAGGTGCGATGCTGGTCCGCAGCTGGCTTGCCAAACTCATGGAAGAGGGGATGAGTCCGCGCACGATCCGGAGGAAGATGTCCGCGCTGCGCAGCTTTTATAAGCACCGGCTCCGCGAAGGACTACAGAAGACCACACCCATGACCGGATTGGTGCTGCCAAAGATCAGCAAACGGTTACCGGTTTTTGTGAAGGAAGAAGATGTGATGACCTTAGTGGAAACTTTGAATACCGGTACCGAGGACTGGAAATCGATGAATGCACACATGCTCATCAGTATCTTTTATGCTACAGGTATGCGGTTGAGTGAGCTGATCGGACTGAAAGAAAAACAGATCGATTTTTCACGCGGGTTGATCAAAGTACTGGGAAAGGGCAATAAAGAAAGGTCCATACCGGCGGCGCCTGAACTGCTGGAAGATATGAAGCGGTATATGGAGAAAAAGCGTCATGATATTGAAGCCCCTGCTGATACCTTGCTGGTAACCGAAAAAGGGAAGAAGCTGTACCCGAAATATGCATACCTGCTGGTGAACCACTACCTGGAATCGGCCAAAACCCTTGAAAAGAAAAGCCCGCACGTACTCCGGCATACTTTTGCCACCCACCTCATGAACCATGGTGCCGACCTGAATGCCGTCAAAGAACTGCTGGGACACAGCAGTCTGGCCTCTACACAGGTCTATACCCACAACAGTATCGAAAAGCTGAAGAACGTACACCGCAAAGCCCACCCTAAGGCATAAAAAAATTAACGCTTACACAATAAAAAAGATAGCCCGAATACTTGGGTTCGCTTCTTTTTTTAAGTAAATTGATATTGATAAAAAGATACAGTATCCCATGAAAATGGTCTCAACTGAGTTCTTTATTTATTGTTTCACTGTTTAAAATGTGACATCATGAACGTAAACATTCAAACTGTTCATTTTGATGCGGACAGAAAGCTGCTCGATTACATCAACAGCAGGCTGGAAAAGCTGAACATCTTCAGTGACCGTATCATCAAAGTGCATGTTTATCTGAAGATCGACAATCTTGTACATGCCGTCAAAGACAAGATCGCCGAGATCAGGGTGCATGTGCCCCGTCAGAATTTTTTTGTAAAATCCACCAGCAAGTCATTCGAAAGTTCATTCGATGACGCCCTTGAAACCCTAGTAAATCAAATCAAAAGAAACAAAGAAAGAAAAGCAGCTTAAAAAAATAACAGGCCCCGACGGTACCGTCGGGGCCTTTTTTTGCCCATGACCTTTTCAACTTCATTCAAATATCTTTTGTTCTGCATGGTCTGCGCAATGATCTCCTGCGGAATCGTGGCCGATCAAAACCCAATTAAGAAAGAAGCGCATCCGGGAAAAGTTGTTCCCCGTAAGATCGCGCTTGCCATATTTAACGGTACGGATACCACAATGGCAAATGCAATGGCAGTGGCATTGCGATCGGAATGGACACCGGATGTCGACATCGTTCGGGTGGGGGATGAACCCGCGTTTGCATTTTACCCTCCCAGAAAAAGATGGATCGCTGATTCGTTGCTGGTTTTCCTGGAGCGGAACAACGGGGGCAGGTATCTGAAAATGGCAGGGATCAGCAGCAGGGATATCTCAACACGGAAAGGTGAAGTGGAGAACTGGGGCGTTATGGGTTTGGGGTTCTGCCCTGGAGGGGCTTGTGTTGTATCCTCTTTCAGAGCAAAGCCCGGCACTCAGGGGTTTCTGTTGCGGATGAGAAGTCTGCTTTTTCATGAGCTCGGACATACATTCGGATTGCCGCACTGTCCTTCAATGGGCTGCATCATGGAGGATGCGAAAGGCAAAATGACTTTGGATGGGGAAAAGTCCTTCTGCTATGCCTGCCGGAAACGCTTGCAGGATATGGGCTGGCTGCGGATACGGTAATTCCGTGGATTTCAGGTGTACAACTACCTGAAAACAAGCAAAAAAATCCCCTTCAAAATTTTTCCAATTATCAAATTCCCTTACCTTTGCCTCCCCAATAATTGGGGGTAGCTCTTTATTGCATTGTCCGCCCTTGTAAATCAGGCTGGTGGACAGTAAAAAAAACGCCACTTTAGCTCAGCAGGTAGAGCAACTGATTTGTAATCAGTAGGTCGTTGGTTCGATTCCGACAAGTGGCTCTGATTGAGTGGGGCAAGTAGCCAAGTGGCCAACGGCAACAGACTGTAAATCTGTCCTCTTCGGAGTTCGGTGGTTCGAATCCATCCTTGCCCACATTAGTTCTTTTATTTTAAGCGGGAGTAGCTCATTTGGTAGAGCGATAGCCTTCCAAGCTATAGGTGGCGAGTTCGAGCCTCGTCTCCCGCTCTGGTCGAGTCCCGCCTGAGCAATGTTACAATGGCGTGAGACACGAAAAGCCGTTGTAGCTCAGTGGTAGAGCACTTCCTTGGTAGGGAAGAGGTCGTGAGTTCGATTCTCACTAACGGCTCAAATGGCAGGACGCTGCCGGAAACAGGAAATACAGGAGCACAGGTTCAACCGGTACTTCTTTATGATAAATAAAAATTGGTTTAAACACAACTAAAAAACAGATAACAATGGCAACAAAAGAGACCTTCAAGAGGGACAAACCTCACGTTAACGTTGGTACTATCGGTCACATTGACCACGGTAAAACCACTTTAACAGCCGCCATCACGACCATTCTGGCCAAGAAAGGTTTTGCGGAAGCAAAAAAATACGATGAAATCGATGCTGCTCCTGAAGAAAAGGAACGTGGTATCACGATCAACACGGCTCACGTGGAGTATCAGACAAACAACCGCCACTATGCGCACGTTGACTGTCCTGGTCACGCTGACTACGTGAAGAACATGATCACTGGTGCTGCCCAGATGGACGGTGCGATCCTCGTTGTTGCCGCTACTGACGGTCCCATGCCGCAAACTAAAGAGCACATCCTGCTTGCCCGCCAGGTAGGTGTACCTAAAATTGTTGTGTTCATGAATAAAGTAGACCTGGTTGATGACCCGGAACTGCTTGACCTCGTTGAAATGGAGATCCGCGATCTGCTGACATTCTACGGTTTCGATGGTGCTAACACACCGATCATCCAGGGTTCTGCTACCGGCGCACTCGCTGGCGAAGAAAAATGGGTGAAAGCTGTTGAAGACCTGATGGATGCAGTTGACTCTTATATTCCCCTGCCTCCCCGCCCGGTTGATCAGCCGTTCCTGATGTCTGTTGAGGACGTATTCTCTATCACTGGTCGTGGTACTGTTGCTACCGGCCGTATCGAAAGAGGTCGTATCAAAGTTGGTGAACCCGTTGAGATCGTTGGTCTGATCGAAAAACCGCTCGCTTCTGTTTGTACAGGTGTGGAAATGTTCCGCAAACTGCTCGACGAAGGTGAAGCTGGTGACAACGCCGGTCTGCTGCTCCGTGGTATTGAGAAAACCCAGATCCGTCGTGGTATGGTTATCGTGAAACCCGGTTCTATCACTCCGCACACTGAATTCAAAGCTGAAGTATACGTACTGAGCAAAGAAGAAGGTGGACGTCACACTCCGTTCTTCAACAAATACCGTCCTCAGTTCTACTTCCGTACAACTGACGTAACTGGTGAAGTTGAACTGAACGCCGGTACTGAAATGGTTATGCCTGGTGATAATACCTCCCTGACCGTGAAGCTGATCCAGCCGATCGCGATGGAAAAAGGTCTGAAGTTCGCCATCCGTGAAGGTGGTCGTACCGTGGGTGCTGGTCAGGTAACTGAGATCATTAAATAAGCAGACACGCTACAAAGCCCTGCATCACCGAAAGGTACTGCAAGCTTTTAGCCCCTGGCCCTCGCAGGAAGTCTGAGCCGCAAGGCGATACAAAGGAATTTGTCTTTGTAAAATAAGATGCTAAAAGCTGTCCCGACCTGGTCTGGATAGCTTTTAGCTTTCTACGGGCATAGTTCAATGGCAGAATAGCGGTCTCCAAAACCGTTGATGGGAGTTCGAATCTCTCTGCCCGTGCACACTGGTTTATTCATTCATGGCCGTTCGCGAAAGCCGACGTCCGGCATAAACAAATAGTATGAACAAGATCACACATTATTTCAGGGAGAGTTCTAAAGAACTGCTTGAAAAAGTAAGCTGGCCTACCTGGTCACAGCTCCAGCAATCCACCATGATCGTGCTGGCGGCTACACTGGTCGTCACCTTCGCGGTGCTGGCTATGGACTTTGGCGCCGGTAACATCCTGAAATTCATCTACACCCAACTTTTCTAAACCATGGAAGCAACTGTTACAACAGAAAACGCACCGCAGAAAGAAACCAAATGGTTCGTACTGCGCGTGGTCAGCGGCAAGGAAAAGAAAGTGAAGGAGTATCTCGATAAAGAGATCTCCCGCGGTGGTTGGAGTGAGATCGTAAAACAGGTTTTCCTTCCCGAAGAGAAAGTCTATAAAGTGCAGAACGGTAAGAAGGTGATGCGCACCCGTAACTACTATCCCGGTTATGTGATGATCGAGATCGTTGAAGGTAAACTCAGCGATGATCTCCGCGAGATCATCCGCAATACCACCAACGTGATCCACTTCCTGGGTAAAGAAAACCCCATTGCCCTCCGTAAATCCGAAGTCAATAAAATGCTCGGTAAAATGGATGAAATGGCCGAAGCAGGTGGTGTCAACATGATCGAGCCTTTCATCGTAGGCGAAACCATCAAGATCATCGAAGGTCCTTTCAACGACTTCAACGGTGTGATCGAAGAGGTGAACGACGAGAAGAAGAAACTGAAAGTGACCGTGAAGATCTTCGGCCGCTCCACACCTGTGGAACTGAATTACATGCAGGTCGAAAAGATCAGCTGATCATTTTCAAAACAATTTATACAAAGCAATCCTTTTCCGGGATTGCTTTTTTAATTTTAACCATGCTGAATCGGGTACGCTTCGTTCTGTATTACATGCTGGGCTGGATCATCTTCTCCGGACTGGCACGTATATTCTTCCTCCTGTATGAATGGCCGTACAGCCGGCTCACCTCATTCAGATTATTATTGCAGTCGGAATTATATGGGCTGCGCATGGACCTTGCCGTTTCTGCTTACCTCGCGGTGCCCTTGATCCTCTTTCTGATCGCAGGCCTTTTCATTCCCTTCTTCAACCGCAGAGCGGTCTATCAGGTCTATACCCTCATTTTCCTCATCCTGCAGATCCTGGTCATTGTTGCCGATGCAGGTATCTATGAAGCATGGGGCACCCGGATCGATTATACACCACTGAAATATCTTTCCAATCCCCGTGAGATGTGGGCATCGGTCAGTCACCTTCCACTTATATGGATCGGTCTTTCCATGATCGTTTCTTTTTATTTGCTATACCGCGTTACCCGTATCCTCATCAAACGGATCATGCCCTTGCTTGATGAAAAGAAAAACGCCTGGGCGCAGGCGCTCATCCTCCTTGTGCTGTTCGGCGCTATGGCCATTCCTATCAGGGGCGGGTTCCAGTTGCAACCGCTCAATCAGAGCAGCGTTTATTTCTGCAATGATCAGTTCGCCAATAATGCGGCCATCAACGCTTCCTGGAATTTCCTGCATTCCATCTATGAGATCCGCAAAGTGAACAGCAACGCTTACGTTTATATGCCCGATGTGGAAGCCCATGCGGTGGTCGATTCACTCTACCATACTTCCGGCAGCAATATCCCGGTGCTTCGTACCGGTGTAACGAAACCCAATGTGATCCTCATCATCTGGGAGAGCTTCACCGAAAAAGCTCTGCATGTGCAGATCGATGGCAAACCGGTCACTCCGAATTTTGAACAACTCGAAAAAGAAGGGATCTGGTTCAGTAATTGTTATGCAACGGGCGACCGCACAGAAAAAGGACTGGGCGGTATCCTCAGCGGATATCCTTCATTACCTCGGGGCGCCATTGTGAAGTATCCGGAAAAAACCGCTAAACTACCCGGTATCGGCAAGCTGCTTTCCGCAAAACAATACCATACGAAATTCTATTACGGAGGTGAACCTGAATTCGCCAACATCAAGAGTTTCATGATGGCGCAACAATTCAATGATATCGTCAGCAAGGGTTCATTCAGTAAGGCCGACATGAATTCAAAATGGGGCGCGCATGATGGCGTGGTGATGAAAAGGATACTCGCCGATCTGCCCGCGATGCCACAACCTTTCTTCACAGCGTGGCTCACACTCAGCAGTCATGAACCATTCGAAACACCGGTACCGGTGGTCTTCCATGGTAATGATATCCGCACGCAATTCCTCAACTCACTGCACTATACCGATTCCTGTCTCAATGTTTTCATCCGCACGCTGCAAAAAACACCGGAATGGCAGAATACGATCGTGATCATCTCCGCCGATCATGGTCACTACGAGCCGGTCACCGGTAAACGCGCAGACAATTATCGCATCCCCATTTTATGGCTGGGCGGCGCATTGCAGCAACCGGGAAGGGAGATCAGTAAAGTGACCAGTCAGCTGGATATCGCTGCCAGTTTGAATGCACAACTGGGGAATACGACAAATCCGTTCACATTCAGCCGTAATGCATTTGACAGCACGGCAAAGCCCTGGTCCTTTTTTCTGTATGATGATGGTATCGGTTTCGTGACCGACAGCAGCCGGCTCATGTATGATAACGCAGGCAAAAGAGTGGTATTCGCCGAAGGAAAAACGAATGCCGCGCAGGAACGGATGGCCAAAGCGCTGATGCAGGTGGTGTATGCCGACTTCCTGAAAAGATGAGGATACTTTACTTCACTTTGAATGCGGTGAAATAATAGTTGTTGGCCGCTGCAATGAGTTCCAGGTCCAGATAATACGACTGCACGAAATCCGAATAGGCTTTGTATTCATGCGTGGGCACCGCGAATTCATCAAAGAAAATGATATCACCTTTCTTCAGGAAAGGAGCGAGGCTGGTCAGTACATATAATGTAGCGGAGTAGAGATCCGCATCCATCATGATGACATTGCGCCGGCTGTTATCGAGTTCCGGCAGGAAGCCCGGAAGTGTTTGCTGGAATAGTCCCTGGTGGAACGCACCCCGGCTGTCATGGATCTCCGGTTGCTTCTTGCCACTGTTGAATGTTCCTTTTTTGTACACCCCGAAATCTTCCGGTAAACCGGTGAACGTATCGAATCCGCGGAAGCTGCTTTGCGGGTGATTCAGTTTCTCTAGGAACCAGCGGAAAGAGAATCCGTCTGCCACACCGAATTCAAGATAGTTGACCGGCTCTGAGAGCAGGGCTTCTTTTTCCAGTACCCACTGGTAAAAAGGATAGCGTTTCTGGTAATCCCAGCGGCAGGGGAAATCGTTATAGGCGATCTTACGGTTCTTTGCCGCCCAGGCGGAAAAACGGGAGAGGTACAGCAGATTCGCATTCAGCCCGGAGAACAGGTTAAAGAAAACATGCAGGCGAAGCCAGGTAAAAGCGATCTTGGTATAACGTATGAGGAAAAGGCGCATCCGAGCGGGATTTTTGCAAAATACGGGGTTTCAGGGCAGAAAACGGTCGTTACCGGGGCGAAAACGGCTGTAAATATTTTAGAACCAGTGGCTTAGAATTCTTCCGAAAAAGCTTCGCAAATCGGCCCCCAGCCCTTATCTTTGCACCCCCAATTAGTTCTTTATCATTCACGTAAGCGAAAGCGAAGTGAAACCGCTGTTAGAAAATACAGCGACAGATGGATGAATTTGGGAGTTCCGGCAATAAACGCCGGAACGCTTGAACCAATAAATCAAAGAAAAATGGCAAAAGAAATCTCCGGCTTTGTAAAGCTGCAGTGCAAGGGTGGCCAGGCCAACCCCGCACCTCCGATCGGGCCTGCGCTGGGTTCCAAGGGTATCAACATCATGGAATTCTGTAAGCAGTTCAACGCCCGTACACAAGACAAGATGGGAAAAGTGCTTCCCGTATTAATCACTGTTTACACAGACAAGAGTTTTGATTTCATCATCAAAACCCCTCCCGCAGCGATCCAGCTGATGGAAGCCGCTAAAATTCAGAAAGGTTCCAAAGAAAGCAACCGCGTGAAAGTGGGCAAGGTGAACTGGGAACAGGTAGAGGCAATTGCGAAAGACAAAATGCCCGACCTGAACTGCTTTACCGTGGAAAGCGCCATGAAAATGGTTGCCGGTACTGCTCGCAGCATGGGCTTGACTGTTGAAGGTAAAGCTCCGTGGGAAAACTAAACTTTTGCGTCCTCAGGGTCGCATGAACTTTTTAAAAACGAATTACAATGGCATTCCTCAGTAAAAAAAGAAAAGTTGCCAACGCAAAAGTTGACGGCAATAAATTCTACAGCTTAAAAGAAGCTTCCGCGCTGGTGAAAGAATCAAACACCACCAAGTTCGACGCTTCTGTTGACCTGCACATCCGCCTGGGCGTAGACCCCAAGAAAGCGGACCAGGCCATCCGTGGTACAGTTACACTTCCCCACGGAACAGGTAAAACCAAAAAAGTACTGGTACTTTGTACCCCCGATAAAGAAGCCGATGCGAAAGCAGCAGGCGCTGACTTCGTTGGTCTCGATGAATACGTGACCAAGATCGAAGGCGGATGGGTTGATGTGGACGTGATCATCGCCACACCTTCCGTGATGCCGAAGATCGGTAAACTGGGTAAAGTACTCGGACCCCGTAACCTGATGCCGAACCCCAAGACCGGCACTGTGACCAACGATGTTGCGAACGCAGTGAACGAAGTCAAAGGCGGTAAGATCGCTTTCAAGATCGACAAAGCCGGTATCATCCATGCCTCTATCGGACGCGTGAGCTTCGCAGCTGATAAGATCGCAGAGAACAGCCAGGAGCTGCTCAACGCGATCATCAAAGCGAAACCCTCTTCCGCAAAAGGTATCTACCTGAAAGGCATCAGCATGGCCAGCTCCATGAGCCCCGGCATCGCTGTTGACACCAAAGCATTTGTTCATTAATCGTAAAGTGATTAAAACGTATTAACATGACTAAAGATCAAAAAAACGAAGTGATTGAACTGCTGAAAGGCAAGTTCTCCCAATACAACAACTTCTACGTGGCCGATACAGAAGCGCTCACCGTAGAACAGGTTGGTAAACTGCGCCGCGCATGTTTCAACAAACAAGTTGAAATGAAAGTGGCCAAGAATACGCTCATCAAAAAAGCGCTCGAGTCTCTCGACAGCGAAAAATATGCAGGCGTATACGATTCACTGCACAAAGTGACCGCTCTGATGTTCTCTGAGAACCCCAAAGAGCCGGCACTGATCATCAGCTCTTTCCGTAAGGAAATGAACGGTGACAAACCCGTACTCAAAGCCGCTTTCATCAACGGTGATGTGTACATGGGTAACGACCAGCTGAAGGCACTGACCCAGATCAAGACGAAGAACGAACTGATCGGCGAAGTGATCGGACTGCTGCAATCTCCCGCGAAGCGTGTACTCGCCGCCCTGCTGCATAATGCAGAGCAGAAAGGCGAAGCTGCAGCGGCAGAATAATTAGAAAAGCTGCAAGCTAATAGCTTCAAGCCTCAAGGTGTTCCGCCTTGTAGCTTACAGCTTGAAGCCTGGGGCTCAAGATATCCCTCCGTCTTAGGGACAAACAAGACAAATTTTTTTAATCACTCCGCCGGAGTTAAAACGATGAAGGCGGGAAAAATTTAAACAACATGGCAGACGTAAAAGCTCTCGCAGAAAGCCTGGTAGGCTTAACAGTTAAGGAAGTACAGGAACTGGCTGACTTCCTGAAATCAGAATACGGTATCGAACCTGCTGCAGCTGCAGTAGTAGTAGCTTCCGGTGACGGTGGTGGCGCAGCCGCTGCTGAAGAAAAAACTTCTTTCAACGTGATCCTGAAAAGCGGTGGCGCTTCCAAGCTGAACGTTGTGAAGATCGTTAAAGACCTGACTGGTCTCGGTCTGAAAGAAGCGAAAGACCTCGTTGACGGTGCTCCGAAAGCCGTTAAAGAAGGTGTTTCCAAAGCTGAAGCTGAAGACATCGCAAACAAGCTGAAAGAAGCTGGTGCTGATGTAGAGATCGCTTAATTCAACTGAATCTCATAGGAACCCCGGCCACAGACGTTACAGTCTGTGCGCCGGGGTTTTTTATTTTCCCGACCTCACTCACAGCTCAAATAAGGCGCTATTTTCCTGAATACATCATCGGTGATCAAAGCAACCTGTTTGATGTCTTCAGGCGATCTGAACGCACCATGCGCGTTCCTGTAAGCGATCACCGTTTTCGCAAGCTCATAACGGAAGTAAGGATGCGTTTTCAGTTCATCGATCGTTACACTGTTGATCCGGATCTTTCTGACCGGTCCCGCAGCAAGTTTCAGTTGCGGTCTGATCTTATAAAGAACGGAATCCGCAAGTCCGAATACTTCTCCCAATTGCTCCACCGCATAAAAGCCACCCAGCTTTTCACGAAAACTCACAATGCGGTTCGCCAGCTTACTGCCAATGCCCGGTAATGCAATGAATGCAGTGGTATCGGATGTATTGATATCGATAACCCGTGTGATCTTTTCATGGGACTCCCTGACAGGGAACGGAGCTGCTGGTTGTTTTGCAGGCTCCCTGCTGACCAGTTGTTCCTGCTCTTTTCCGATCCGGACCCAGGGCAATAACTTTTCATACAAGGCTGGGGGCAAGCCATAGATCTTTTGCAGGTCTTCCGGCTTCCGGAATGCACCGCCCTTCGACCGGTAGCGAATGATCGTGGCGGCCGTTTTGGGTTTCACACCCAATTCAACCCAGCCCTGTTCAGAAAGCGTATTAGGGTCAAAATAGTTCAATTTCCGGGTGTCCATAGGGGCCGCATCATATTCGGTCTTGCGGGTCAAGGTGGATGCCTCCGGGTCGCCCGATCCCTCATTATCCCGGTTTTTCCGGAGCAGGATCCAGGCACTGTCGGTCCCGGCCGGCACCCCCGGTGGCCGGAGGGGAAGGAGGGAGGGGAGTAAAAAAATGGTCAGAATGAGGAAAATAAGGACCCCGATCCCCATCCGGTCCCGTTTAGAAAACTGCAGATATTCCCTGACTTTTTGCTTGCTGTCCATAGGCTTCCAAATAGCACAAATTTGGCCCCCGGGAAGCCTCGGAACAGCCGTTTTTTCAACACTTTACGGGGGGTATTTTCTTCATAAACTTTTCTTGTTCTTATACGATAAATCCTTACCTTTGCCATCCTTTATTTTGGCCAAATATATTTTGACGTTCCAATTCATGTTCAAGTAGTTGAAAATCACAGACTTTTGATTCTTTTGAGTCGATGGTCTGAAAGTGATTGGTGCGTCCTGTATCTTCTAAAACCGGTTTTTCGCATATGTCTTCAACAAAATTGAATCAACGGGTCGACTTTGGTAAGATCAAGCATCTGGCCGAGACACCCGACCTGCTCGAAGTACAGATCCAGTCTTTTAAAGAGTTTTTCCAGCTCGAAACGACGCCTGACAAGCGGAACATCGAAGGATTGTTCCGGGTGTTCAAGGAAAATTTCCCGATCACTGATACGCGGAACATTTTCGTACTGGAATTCCTGGACTACTTTATCGATCCCCCGCGTTATACGATCGAAGAATGTATGGAACGTGGTTTGACCTATGCGGTGCCCCTGAAGGCCAAACTGCGGTTGAGCTGTAACGACGAAGAACACGTCGATTTCCAGACGATTGTTCAGGACGTGTTCCTGGGTAACATCCCTTACATGACCCCCCGTGGTACTTTCGTGATCAACGGTGCGGAGCGTGTAGTGGTTTCCCAGCTGCACCGTTCTCCGGGTGTATTCTTCGGACAATCGATCCACCCCAACGGAACCAAGATCTATTCCGCACGTGTGATCCCCTTCAAGGGCGCATGGATGGAATTCGCAACGGATATCAACAACGTGATGTACGCGTACATCGACCGTAAGAAGAAATTCCCGGTCACCACGCTGCTCCGTTCCATCGGTTATGAAACCGATAAGGACATTCTCGAACTGTTCGGTATGGCCGATGAGGTGAAGACCGACAAGAAGACCCTGGGCAAATATGTGGGCCGCCGCCTGGCAGCACGCGTACTGCGCACATGGGTTGAAGATTTCGTGGATGAGGATACCGGTGAAGTTGTTTCCATCGAACGTAACGAGATCGTGATGGAACGCGATACCGTTCTCGATGAAGAAGCCATTGCAACGATCGCTGAGATGGACGGTAAAAGCGTCTTCATCCAGCGTGAAGATGTTGGTGGTGACTATGCGATCATCTACAACACCCTGAACAAGGATACTTCCAACAGCGAACTCGAAGCCGTTCAGTTCATCTACCGCCAGTTGCGCGGTGCAGATGCGCCGGATAACGAGACCGCCCGCGGTATCATCGATAAATTATTCTTCAGCGACAAGCGTTACGACCTCGGCGAAGTTGGCCGTTACAAGATCAACCGCAAACTGAACCTGGATGCGCCGCTTGACCAGAAGACGCTTACACGTGAAGACATCA
Source organism: Bacteroidota bacterium (assembly GCA_029555415.1). Classification (GTDB taxonomy): domain Bacteria; phylum Bacteroidota; class Bacteroidia; order Chitinophagales; family Chitinophagaceae; genus JAKPSI01. The sequence goes on from JAKPSI010000011.1 coordinate 63,671, forward strand.
TTCTGATCATCAAATATCTCGTACGCCTTACCAATGGTAAAGCCGAGATCGATGATATCGATCACCTGAGCAACCGTCGCGTACGTACCGTAGGCGAACAGCTGTACGCTCAGTTCGGTGTGGGTCTGGCCCGTATGGCCCGTACCATCCGTGAAAGAATGAACGTGCGTGACAATGAGGTATTCACTCCCGTGGACCTGATCAACGCCCGTACACTTTCTTCCGTGATCAACTCATTCTTCGGTACTTCACAGCTCTCTCAGTTCCTCGATCAGACGAACCCGCTGTCAGAGATCACCCACAAACGCCGTATCTCCGCACTCGGGCCAGGTGGTCTGAGCCGCGAACGTGCCGGCTTTGAGGTACGTGACGTACACTACTCCCACTACGGTCGTCTTTGTACGATCGAAACACCGGAAGGTCCGAACATCGGTCTGATCTCCACGCTTTGCGTGCACGCGAAGATCAATGACATGGGCTTCATCGAAACGCCGTACCGCAAGGTGGCCGACGGTAAAGTGAACATGAAGGAACTGACCTTCCTGAGTGCGGAAGAAGAAGACCTGGCGAAGATCGCCCAGGCCAACACACCGCTTGATGAAAAAGGAAACTTCGCTGAAGAGAAGATCGTAAGCCGTGAAACCGGTGACTTCCCGATCCTCGACCGCAATGAAGTAGAATATATGGACGTTGCTCCGAACCAGATCGTGGGACTGAGCGCATCACTGATCCCCTTCCTGGAACATGATGACGCCAACCGTGCCCTGATGGGATCGAACATGCAACGTCAGGCCGTTCCGCTGATCCGCCCCGATGTTCCGGTGGTAGGTACAGGTCTGGAAGGCAAAGCTGCACGTGACGCGCGTATCCAGATCCACTCTGAAGGCAACGGTATCGTTGAATTCGTGGATGCGAACGAGATCCATGTGCGTTATGACCGCGATGATTCCGAGAAGCTCGTGAGCTTCGAAGATGACCTGCGCATCTATCGTTTGACCAAATTCATCAAGACCAACCAGGAAACCTGCATCAACCTGAAACCCGCTGTGAAGAAGGGTCAGAAGGTGAAACGCGGCGACTTCCTGACAGAAGGTTACGCAACGCAGAACGGTGAACTCGCTCTTGGTAAGAACCTGAAAGTGGCATTCATGCCCTGGAAAGGTTACAACTTCGAGGATGCCATCGTGATCAGCGAACGCGTGGTGAAAGAAGATATGTTCACTTCCGTTCACATCTCTGAATATGAACTGGAAGTTCGCGACACCAAACTCGGTGAAGAAGAACTGACACCGGATATCCCGAACGTTTCTGAAGAAGCAACGAAGGACCTCGACGAGAACGGTATCATCCGCGTCGGTGCCCAGGTGAAAGAAGGCGATATCCTGATCGGTAAGATCACACCGAAAGGAGAGAGCGATCCCACACCGGAAGAGAAACTGCTCCGCGCGATCTTCGGCGACAAAGCCGGTGACGCGAAAGACGCATCCCTGAAAGCTCCGAACGGTGTGGAAGGTGTTGTGATCGGAAAGAAACTGTTCCAGCGTGCGAAAAAAGACAAGAACGCCAAAGTACGCGAGAAAGCTGCTATCGAGAAGCTCGAGAAAATGCACGAGAAGAATGAAGCTGACCTGATGGAAGTGCTGCTCGAAAAACTCACCACACTGCTGAAAGAATTCACATCAGCAGGTGTAAGCAACAACTTCGGCGAAGTGCAGATCGGTAAAGGCGCGAAGTTCACTGCCAAGAACCTGGCAGGTCTGGATTACGCGAATATCAACCCCCTGGGTTGGACCGGTGACAAGAAGGTGGATGATCAGATCAACACCCTCCTGCACAACTATAATATCAAGTACAACGAAGAGCTGGGACGTTACAAACGTGAGAAGTTCAACATCAGCATCGGTGACGAGTTACCTGCAGGTGTTCTGAAACTCGCGAAAGTATACCTCGCGGTGAAACGTAAACTGAAAGTAGGTGATAAGATGGCCGGTCGTCACGGTAACAAAGGTATCGTGGCCAAGATCGTACGTGCAGAAGATATGCCCTTCCTGGAAGACGGTACTCCGGTTGACGTGGTACTGAACCCCCTGGGTGTACCGAGCCGTATGAACCTCGGACAGATCTATGAAACCGTACTCGGTTGGGCTGGTCAAAGCCTGGGCCTGAAATTCTCTACCCCGATCTTCGACGGTGCTACCACTGAAGAGATCGCCGGTTATTGCGAACAGGCTGGTATCCCGAAATTCGGTCACACCTTCTTATATGATGGTGAAACCGGAGAGCGCTTCCACCAGAAAGCGACCGTGGGTATCATTTATGTGATCAAGCTTCACCACATGGTGGATGACAAGATGCACGCCCGTTCGATCGGACCATACTCGCTCATCACGCAACAGCCGCTCGGTGGTAAAGCCCAGTTCGGTGGACAGCGTTTCGGTGAGATGGAGGTTTGGGCACTTGAAGCATACGGTGCATCGAACATCCTCCAGGAACTGCTCACGATCAAGTCGGATGATATCATCGGCCGCGCGAAGACTTACGAGTCCATCGTGAAAGGTGAGAACGTTCCGAGAGCCGGTGTACCTGAGTCGTTCAATGTACTTGTACATGAACTGCGTGGTCTCGGTCTTGACCTGAAGTTCGAGTAAGAGAAGCTGCATGCTGCAAGCGTCAAGCTGCAAGCTGCAAGCGAGTACGATAATTAATGATATTAATAACTGTTGGGAGTGGCCAGAAGCCAGTAACCAGCAGCTAAAAGCTAAACAAATATGGCTATCAAAAAAGAAAATCGTCCCAAAGCCGCTTTCTCCAAGATCACGATCGGTCTGGCATCTCCCGACACCATCCTCGAAAGAAGTTATGGTGAAGTGCTGAAGCCTGAAACGATCAACTATCGTACGTACAAACCGGAACGTGATGGTTTGTTCTGCGAAAGGATCTTCGGACCCGTTAAAGATTATGAATGTGCCTGCGGTAAGTACAAGCGTATCCGTTACAAGGGTATCGTGTGCGACCGTTGTGGTGTTGAAGTAACTGAAAAGAAAGTGCGCCGCGAACGCATGGGCCATATCAAACTCGTTGTACCCGTTGTACACATCTGGTACTTCAAGTCACTGCCCAACAAGATCGGTTACCTCCTGGGCGTAAGCTCCAAGAAACTTGAGACGATCGTTTATTACGAGCGTTTCGTGGTGATCCAGTCCGGTATTCGCGCGGATAAAGGACAGAATCCCGGCGATCTGCTGACGGAAGAAGAATACCTTGATATCCTCGATACACTGCCGAAAGATAACCAGTACCTGCCTGATGATGATCCGAACAAGTTCATCGCGAAGATGGGTGCGGAAGCGGTACATGATATGCTCGCACGTATCGACCTCGACCAGTTATCCTTCGACCTGCGTAACGCCGCTGCAACTGAAACGTCTCAGCAGCGTAAAGCAGATGCCCTGAAACGTCTGAGCGTTGTGGAAGCTTTCCGTGATGCCAATCAGCGTATCACCAACCGCCCCGAGTGGATGGTGATGCAATATATCCCGGTCATTCCGCCGGAACTGCGCCCGCTCGTTCCTCTGGACGGTGGCCGTTTCGCGTCTTCTGACCTGAACGATCTTTACCGTCGTGTGATCATCCGGAACAACCGTCTGAAAAGACTGCTGGAGATCAAAGCACCTGAGGTGATCCTGCGTAACGAAAAACGTATGCTGCAGGAAGCTGTGGACAGCCTGTTCGACAATAGCCGTAAATCAAACGCGGTGAAAGCAGAAGGTGGTCGCGCGCTGAAATCACTGAGTGATGTACTGAAAGGTAAACAAGGTCGTTTCCGTCAGAACCTGCTCGGTAAACGTGTTGACTACTCTGGTCGTTCCGTTATCGTTGTAGGACCTGAAATGAAACTGCATGAGTGCGGTCTGCCGAAAGACATGGCTGCCGAGCTCTTCAAACCCTTTATCATCCGCAAACTGATCGAAAGAGGTATCGTGAAAACGGTGAAGTCTGCCCGTAAACTGGTGGACAAGAAGGAAGCGGTGGTATGGGATATCCTTGAGAATATCCTCAAAGGACACCCGATCATGCTGAACCGTGCCCCGACACTTCACCGTTTGTCGATCCAGGCATTCCAGCCCAAACTGATCGAAGGAAAAGCGATCCAGCTTCACCCGCTCGTGTGTACGGCCTTCAACGCCGACTTTGATGGTGACCAGATGGCGGTACACGTACCCCTGAGTCACGCTGCGATCCTGGAAGCACAGTTGCTGATGCTGGCTTCACACAACATCCTGAACCCGCAGAACGGACAGCCGATCACCCTGCCTTCACAGGACATGGTACTCGGTCTGTATTATATCTCCAAAGGACGTAAGAGCACGCCTGAACTGAAAATGAAAGGTGAAGGAAAAGCTTTCTACTCCGCTGAAGAAGTGATCATCGCTTATAATGAAGGCGTGATCGACCTGCATGCGTGGATCAAAGTAAAAGCGAATATCCGCAACGCGGACGGACTGCTCGAGCATAAACTGATCGAGACAACAGTTGGTCGCGTGATCTTCAACCAGTTCGTGCCGGCTGAAGTAGGATTTGTGAATACCCTGCTGACCAAGAAGAACCTGCGTGAGATCATCGGTAACATCATCGAGATCACGAACGTTCCGAAAACAGCGAAGTTCCTGGACGATATCAAGCAACTTGGTTTCCGTACAGCCTTCCAGGGTGGTCTTTCCTTCAACATCAATGACCTGATCATTCCCGATGTGAAAGAAGAACTGCTGGATAACGCTAAGGTGGAAGTGAATGAAGTTTGGGATAACTACAATATGGGTCTGATCACGAACAACGAGCGTTATAACCAGATCGTCGACATCTGGAGCCGTGTGGATACCCGTATCACTGAAACACTGATCCGTGAACTGAGCAACGATAAACAGGGCTTCAACTCTGTATATATGATGCTGGATTCCGGAGCCCGTGGTTCCAAGCAGCAGATCAAACAGCTGGCCGGTATCAGGGGTCTGATGGCCAAACCGAGGAAGTCAGGATCCACTGGTTCCGAGATCATCGAGAACCCGATCCTTTCCAACTTCAAAGGCGGTCTGAACGTATTGGATTACTTCATCTCCACGCACGGTGCCCGTAAAGGTCTGGCCGATACGGCCCTGAAAACAGCGGATGCCGGTTACCTGACGCGTCGTCTTGTTGACGTTGCACAGGATGTGGTGATCACAGAAGAAGATTGTGGTACGCTCCGTGGTATTGCCACCAGCGCACTGAAAGATAATGAGGATATCATCGAGCCGCTGTCCGACAGGATCGAAGGCCGTACCTCCCTGCATGATGTGTATGATCCGCAGAATGATGAATTGCTTGTCAGCGCCGGCGAAGGCATTACTGCCATTCTGGCCCGCAAGATCGAAGAAGCAGGTATCGAAACCATCGAGATCCGTTCCGTACTTACTTGCGAAAGCAAGCGTGGTTGCTGCGTAAAATGTTATGGCAGGAACCTGGCCAGCGGAAGCCTTGCACAGAAAGGTGATGCAGTAGGTATCATCGCTGCGCAGTCGATCGGTGAGCCCGGTACCCAGCTGACCCTCCGTACCTTCCACGTGGGTGGTGTGGCCGGTTCCGCTGCGGTGGATTCTACCTTACTGGCGAAGTTCGAAGGAACGATCCAGTTCGATGGTCTCCGTACTGTAATGACAGAGAATAATGAAGGCGATAAAGTGCCGGTGGTCATCGGCCGTACCGGTGAGGTGCGGATCATTGATACCCGTAACGATCGTCTGCTGATCACGAATAACATCCCTTACGGTTCTACACTGAACGTGAAAGACGGACAGAAAGTGAACAAAGGTGATGTACTGTGCACATGGGATCCGTTCAACAACGTTATCGTTGCCGAGATCAATGGTAAACTGAAATTCGAGAACGTGATCGAAGGTGTTACTTACCGTGAAGAAGCGGATGAGCAAACCGGTCACCGTGAGAAAGTGGTAATTGAAACCCGCGATAAAACAAAGATCCCGTCCATCCTGGTAGAAGGCAAGGATATCAAATCCTATAACCTTCCCACCGGCAGCCATATCATGCTTGAAGAAGGTGATGATGTGAAAGCTGGTCAGGTGATCGTGAAGATCCCGCGTATCCTCGGTAAGCTGAGGGATATCACGGGAGGTCTGCCCCGCGTTACCGAGCTGTTCGAAGCACGTAACCCGAGCAACCCCGCGATCGTATCTGAGATCGATGGTGTGGTAAGCATGGGTGCTGTGAAACGCGGTAACCGTGAGATCATCATCGAAGCAAAAGATGGTGTGACCAAGAAATACCTGGTGCCGCTGACCCGCCAGATCCTGGCGCAGGACGGCGACTTCGTGAAGGCTGGTGCATCGCTGAGTGACGGACAGATCGCTCCGTTCGACATCCTCTCGATCAAAGGACCTTTCGCGGTTCAGGAATACGTTGTGAACGAGATCCAGGAGGTTTATCGTTTGCAGGGTGTGAAGATCAACGACAAGCACATTGAAGTGATCGTTCGCCAGATGATGCGTAAAGTGAACATCGTGGATCCGGGTGATACCCGCTTCCTGGAAGATGATCTGACCGATAAATTCGAATTCGTTGAAGAGAACGATTTCATCTTCGATAAGAAGGTGGTAACTGAGATCGGTGACAGTGGTAAACTGCGTGCCGGCCAGATCGTTACCCTCCGCGAATTACGTGAAGAGAACTCTATCCTCCGCCGTAACGACAAGAAACCGGTTGAGTACAGGGATGCGAAACCCGCTACTTCTTCACCGACATTGCTCGGTATCACCAAGGCTTCTCTGGGTGTACAAAGCTGGATCTCAGCCGCGTCCTTCCAGGAAACAACGAAAGTACTGTCGTCTGCCGCCATCAACGGTAAGACCGATGATATGCTCGGCCTGAAAGAGAACGTGATCACCGGTCACCCGATCCCGGCTGGTACAGGTCTTCGTGAATTCGAGAATACCATCGTGGGCAGCAAGGAAGAATATGAACTGCTGCAAACGACACGTGAAGCGATGAACTTTGACGAGGAAGAGTAAAACCTTACCGGGAAACCGGGAAAGTTAAAAATACAAGGAGCAGGATAACCTGCTCCTTTTTTAATGTATTCAATGTCAAAGGATAGTGGGGTGATAATTTGCTTGTTAAGGCTTTCTTAAAGTGGGCTGAATCCTTATATTTGCCCGCCTAATCATACTTAATTTGCAGCCACGTAGCAGGCTTAAGGCTCTTTCCGGGCATCCGCCTTTCAAAACGTGAAGCAATAAAAATTTACAAATGAAAAATGGTTTGCTCATCTGGAATGTGGCACTGACGCTCGGGCTTGCTTTCTTACTCATCACTCATTTTACCGGCACTGTAAGTAAAGCCGGAAAAGAGACCTCTTCACGGTCCGGTGTGCAGACCGCATCCGGCTCATTCCGTATCGCTTATTTTGAAATGGATTCAGTGGAAGCCAATTTTTCCATGGTGAAGGATGTCAAAGCGGAGATCAGCAAAAAGGAAGATGCCATGAATACTGAGCTCGATAATCTGGATAAATCTTACCGGGACAAGGTCAATGGTTACCAGCAGCAGGCACAGACCATGAACCAGACGCAATCGGAAATGGCCACTCAGGATGTCATGCACCTGCAGGAAAGTATCAAGAGCAGAAAAGCTACCCTTGATCAGGAATACAATGATCTGGTGATGCGCAGGATGAAGGATGTGAAAGTGAAGATCGAAGACTTCCTGAAGACCTATAATGCGGATAAGCGTTATTCATATATTGTTTCTTACGAGCAGGGGCTTTTCTATTACAAGGACAGCGCCTATAACATCACAGCGGATGTGATCACTGGCCTGAATGATATCTATAAGAATAAAAAATAATACAGAACATTCGTGATACAGACGTCCTCCCGGTACCGGGGGGACGTTGTTCTTTAAGGCAGTTCCGGATTGCCCCGAATTACTTATCTTGAAACCTAAACCAACTCAAATGGCGGAACAGACCTCTTTCAAACCTACGCTTGGCCTGCTTGACGGCACCATGATCGTTGCCGGTTCCATGATCGGCTCCGGTATCTTCATCGTAAGTGCCGATATCACCCGGAACGTCGGCAGTGCCGGATGGCTCGTTGCCGTTTGGCTCATTACCGGATTCATGACACTGACCGCAGCCTTGAGTTATGGTGAACTTTCTGGTATGTTCCCGAAAGCGGGTGGACAATATGTTTATCTGAAAGAAGCCTATAATCCGCTGATGGGTTTCCTGTACGGATGGAGTTTCTTCGCTGTGATCCAAACCGCGACCATCGCGGCGGTAGGTGTTGCCTTCTCCAAATTCCTTGCTTATATGGTTCCGGAATTAGGCAACAATTATTTTCTGTTCGATGCCGGTATCGTGAAGATCTATTCCGGTCAGCTGGTAGCCATCGTCATCATCTGTTTACTGACCTATATCAATTCACGTGGTGTGAAGGAAGGTAAATTCATTCAGACACTTTTCACCTCTGCAAAATTGCTTGCCTTATTCGGATTGATCGTATTCGGCTTTCTGCTGGTCAAGCACAGTTTCTGGGCGGAGAACTGGAAAACCGGATTCCAGGCCGCAACGGATCCCGGCGCAAAGGACATTGCAGGCGCGTTACATCCAACGAACTGGACCGGTATCACCGGGGCTGCACTCATGGGTGCCATCGCCGCATCAATGGTCGGGTCCATTTTCAGCAGCGATGCCTGGAATAACGTCACCTTCATCGCCGGTGAAATGAAGAATCCGAAAAGGAATATCGGCTTGAGCCTGTTCCTGGGCACGATGATCGTGACCGTCATTTATGTCAGCACCAACCTGATGTACCTGAATGTACTGCCACTGAATGAACTGGCCTTTGCGAAAGATGACCGTGTAGCGGTAGCAGCTGCCAATCAGATATTCCCTTCTTTCGGCACCATCATGATCGCCGTTTTGATCATGGTTTCGACTTTTGGTTGTAACAACGGACTGATCCTGGCAGGGGCCCGTGTTTATTATACGATGGCCAAGGATGGACTTTTCTTCCGGAAAGTAGGGGAGCTGAACAAGAACGCGGTACCGGGTTATGCCCTCTGGATACAGTGTCTGATCGCCTGTGCATGGAGCGTGAGTGGCAAATACGGGCAGTTGCTGGATATGATCTCCTTTGTAGTGGTATTGTTCTATATTCTGACGATCGCCGGCATCTTCATTCTCCGGAAAAAACAACCGGATGCAGAGCGTCCCTATAAAGCCATCGGCTATCCGTTCCTGCCATTCCTGTATATTTTGATGGGAGCGGCTTTCTGTATTTTGCTCATCATTTATAAACCGGAATATACCTGGCCCGGACTGATCATTGTACTCATCGGAGTACCTTTGTATTATATCGCAATTTCCGCACAGAAAAAGCCCGCCTGATATGAACACTGATTTGTGTAACCGCATCTTCGCCGAGAGCATTGAACTGTACCATCGCACGGATAACGTGGATACCCCGCTGGCTAATCCTTATTCCCCCGGTACGATCGAAGCACTCCTTTTTCAGAAGAACTGGATCGATACCGTACAATGGCACCTGGAAGATATCGTTCGTGATCCCGCCATCGATCCGGTGAAGGCACTGGAGATCAAACGCAGGATCGACCGCTCCAATCAGGAGCGTACGGATATGGTCGAATTCACGGACAGCTGGATACTGCAGCAATACCAGAATGTAACACCGTTGCCGGATGCTGTGTATAATACAGAAACACCGGCATGGGCGATCGACCGGCTTTCCATTCTGGCCCTGAAGATCTATCATATGTCCATCGAAGCGGCCAGGCCCGGTGCATCAGCGGAGCATCTCCGTTCCTGCGGGGATAAACTGGCGATCCTGCTGCAGCAGCGTATCGATCTGTCCGCGGCCATTGACGCCTTGCTGGAAGATATCGCTGCCGGCAGAAAATTCATGAAACTGTACAGGCAGATGAAGATGTACAATGATGAGAGCCTGAACCCTGTCCTTTATCAGCAAAAAAAGTAAGCGTGGATACACCCCGGAATGTTCTGGTCTTCCGATTCTCCGCACTTGGTGATGTGGCCATGACCATCCCTGTGGTCAGGCAGGTACTGGACCAGTATCCGGAATTACATATACATTTTGTTTCAAATAAAGCATTCGCTCCGTTGTTCAAGGGGATCGACCGGCTTCATTTTTATCCGGCCGATCTGAAAGGTGAACACAAAGGCGTGACAGGACTCTTCCGTTTGTTCCGTGAACTCCGTCATGCAGCAAAACCGGATGCGTTAGCGGATCTGCACCAGGTGCTGCGTACCAAAGTACTGCGCTTCTATTTTGGTGTCGCAGGTGTCCGGATGGCGGTCCTCCACAAAGGCCGCGAGGAAAGAGCGGCACTTACCCGGAAAAAAGATAAAATGCTGGAACAGCTTCCATCCATGATTTCACGGTATGCGGATGTTTTCCATCATTTGGGTTTACCGGTTGAATTGGATGAACATTACATACCACTGAACATCCGCGATAAAAAGGATATGAATAAGAGTGCCGTGCGGCTGATCGGGATCGCACCCTTTGCCAAACATCCTGAGAAGATGTATCCGGAGGAGAAAATGAAAGAAGTGATCGCGGCATTGGCGGCAGAGAAAAACTTTCAGATCCTTCTTTTTGGAGGCGGGCCGGCCGAAACAGAGAAACTTACAGCATGGGAGAAAGCATATCCGAATGTCACATCAATGGCCGGGAAAAGCACACTGGATGAGGAGTTACGGACCATTGCTTCTCTTGACCTGATGATCAGTATGGATTCCGCGAACATGCATCTGGCTTCACTGGTGGGTGTAAAAGTGATCTCAATTTGGGGGGCCACCCATCCCTTTGCCGGTTTTTATGGCTGGGGTCAGGATCCTGCAAATGCGGTACAGGCTGACCTTTTCTGCAGACCCTGTTCCGTGTTCGGCAATAAAACATGTTACCGGGGTAACCGGGAATGCATGCAATTGATCACCCCGGGATCCATTGTAGCGAAGGTCATTGCACTGACCCACCTGAACGCTGGTCTTTAAGTTTCTGTCTTTCTTCAATAATCTTTGTTGCTCTGTTGATATACCGGTTCAGATCGAGCAGTATCTCGAAATAGATCTTGATCAGCGCGAATACAAGTATGAAGATCTTGCCGGCACCGAATGAAAGGAAGGCACTGCCGAGGATGACCGTGAACTGCTGAATGAAGATGCGTCCGTATGGCTGGAACATCAGCCGGGACATAGAAATGGTCTTGTATTCACCGGAGACCACGAAATCGATGATCGTCTTGTAGAGATAACAGAATATGAACGTACCCAGGAGATACCAGGAATTACGGCTCATCAGTTCCGGTAACCGGAAGAAAAAATTGAAGAAACCGATATCATGCCCTGCCCCAATTCCGGATACACTGAAGAAGATCCCCATCTGGATCGCCACAAAGAAGCCATAATGGAACAGGAAGAAGAAAATGAAAAGAAATCCGGATTGCTGACTGCTGCCTCCGCCATTGTACCAGGTATCTTCTTTGCGGATCGCCGTTACCAATCCCAGTTTGAATAGGTTGAATATGCCGATCAGAATGGTTTCAAGACAGTATACCAGGAATACCTCTTTGGGGCTCCATCCCCATTCCCACACGCCAGCCACCGGCAGTAGGTTCGCGGCTATCAAAAAATAGTCGGTTTGTGTTAGTTTGTGTCTAAGCATTTGCGAAAAAACTTGGAAATTATTCGTCCTCAAAATAGTTAATTTGGCAACGGAAATTAATACCCACCAGCACTTATGTCCAGATATACACTTGTCATTCACGGCGGCGCCGGAACCATTCTGAAAGAAGATATGACCCCTGAGCTGGAAGCAGCTTATCTCGAGGGCCTGGAAGCAGCACTTGCTGCAGGTTATGCGGTACTGGAAGAAGGCGGTGTTGCGGTCAATGCCGTAAAAGCGGCCCTGGTGGTACTGGAAGATAATCTGCTCTTCAATGCAGGGCGTGGTGCGGTTTTCACGAAGAAAGGGGTTCAGGAAATGGATGCCGCGATCATGGACGGCAGTAACCTGCATGCAGGATCGGTAGCAGGGGTGCGGAATGTGCGTAACCCGATCGAACTGGCAACAGAAGTGATGCGGAACAGTAACCACGTTTTTCTCAGTGGAAAGGGTGCCAATGATTTTGCGATCAAGCAGGGGATCAAACTGGAACCTGATGAATATTTCTTCAGTCAGTTCCGTTACGATCAATGGAAGGCATTACGCGATTCAGATAATTATTCCCTCGATCATACCCATCAGAAACTGGAAGAACTGATGCGGGACAAGAAATTCGGAACCGTGGGTGCGGTGGCCTGCGATCAGGATGGTAATATCGCTGCAGCAACAAGCACCGGTGGTATGACCAATAAAAAATACGGAAGGATCGGCGATAGTCCGCTCATCGGTGCCGGCACGTATGCCAATAATAGAACTTGTGCCATCAGTTGTACAGGACATGGCGAGCCTTTTATCAGGGCTGTTGCCGCGCATGATGTCAGCTGCCTGATGGAATATAAGGGCCTCACCCTGGAACAGGCCATGCAGGTCGTGGTGAATGAGAAACTGGTTGCGCTGGAAGGAGAAGGGGGAATGATCGGGGTAGATGCACAGGGTAACCCCGCCATGGTGCTGAATTGCGCGGGGATGTACCGCGGTTACCGCAGCAGTGACGGTACCACTCAGGTTTCGATCTACCGCTGAAAAATTTTTCCGTTCTGAATTATTGATTTATCCTTGTCGCCCGTCCCTGCTCAAAGGGATGATATCTTATGTTCAAATACGCGATCATTGTGGCTGGTGGTACCGGCACCCGGATGGGAGCCAGCCTCCCCAAACAGTTCCTGCTCCTGAAAGGCAAGCCCGTACTGTATTATACACTCAAGACATTCACTGAAGCGTATCCCGACCTTCATGTCATCCTTGTATTACCCGTCACTTATACGGATATGGGTCAGGAGATCATTGATGCTTATTTCGATAAGGAAAGGATCCGGATCACTGCAGGTGGAGAGACCCGGTTCCAGTCTGTCAAGAATGGTCTCGCGCTGGTTGAAAAGGAATCGATCGTTTTCGTACATGATGGCGTTCGGTGTCTGCTGACAAAGGACCTCATTGAACGCTGCTATCAGTCAGCATTGGAAACCGGTAGTGCCATCCCTGTGCTGCCGAGCCGCGACAGCGTCCGTTTCCTGAAAGAGAACGGAAGTGACGCGGTGGACCGTAACCGGATCGTACTGGTGCAAACACCACAAACCTTTCACAGCAAGATCATTCTTCCCGCATTCCAGATCGATTATAAGGATAAGTTCACCGACGAAGCCACCGTGGTGGAGGCTTTTGGTATGCAAGTAACGCTGGTGGAAGGAGAGGAGCGGAATATCAAGATCACAAGGCCGGTAGATCTGGTGGTAGCGGAGTCGCTCATGAATGAGTGAATTGATAGTTGAGAATGGATAAATGATAAAGACATCCTAACCAGCTTCAGTTGACCCTTCGTTATCCATTATCAATTATCA
>JAKPSI010000013.1 GCA_029555415.1 Bacteroidota bacterium
TATAACCTGTTCTTCCTTATTTCAAATATGAGCTGGCTGTTCACCGCTTATGCCAATGCTGTGTATGCGCCGGATACGCTGGTGTATATCGAGTTCTTCGTAAAACGTTCCATCAAGGCCTTCGCGTTCTCGATCTTCATCATGCTCTCTTTCATTTTCATTTACAATTTTGATTACTCGCGATTGTTCGTCATCCTGAACTTCACGGGATTCGGGCTGGGTATCCTGATCACCCGGTTATTCTTCATGATGGTGGTCTATTATATGCGGAAGGGGAATAAATTCGGGAAAAGAGTGATCATTCTGGGCTATAATGAACTGTCAAAGCGACTCGTGAATTATTTCGTGGAAAGGAACCGCAATATTTCGATCGAAGGTTATTTTGAAGATCCGCAGCAGATCAGTGAGCTGTCCAATTTTCCGATCCTTGGCAAAAGGGAGGATTGCCTTTCCTATGCGATCGAGAACAAGATCACGGAGATCTATTCCACATTGCCGCCTGAGGAAAATGATTATGTATATGAACTGGCACAAGTGGCGGAAATGAATATGATACGCTTTAAGCTGGTACCTTATCTCCAGTTGTTCGTGAACAGACAGGTGTATATCGATTTTGTGGCGGATATTCCCATCCTTTCCATGCGGGCGGAACCGCTTGAAGAGATCACGGCCCGGATCCAGAAAAGGATCTTTGATATCATCATCAGTACGATCGTGATCACCCTTTTGCTTTCGTGGCTGATCCCGATCATTGCACTGCTGATCAAACTGAATTCAAAAGGACCGGTATTCTTCATCCAGGTCAGATCCGGAAAGAATAATATGCCTTTCAGGTGTCTGAAATTCCGGACCCTCAAAGTCAATCCGGAAGCGGATTCCAAACAGGTTACCCAGAACGATGTGCGGATGACGAAGCTGGGCCGGTTCCTGCGTAAATCGAATTTTGACGAATTACCGCAGTTCCTGAATGTACTGTACGGGAATATGTCGATCGTTGGACCCCGTCCCCACATGCTGAAACACACACAGGATTTCTCAAAGATCCTGAATGGTTATATGATCAGGCATTTTGTAAAGCCGGGTGTGACCGGATGGGCGCAGGTGCATGGTTACAGGGGAGAGATCAAAAAAGAGGAACAACTCCGTAAACGTATCGAGCATGATATCTGGTACCTGGAGAACTGGAGTTTGTGGCTGGATCTGCGCATCGTATTCCTGACCATCTGGGTAACGATCCGGGGTGATAAGAACGCCTACTGATCCCCGAAAAACGGAACACATGAAGAACACGAAACCACGTATCGTCATACTGCAAAAATCATTGCCCCAGTACCGGGTGGCTTTTTTCAACGGACTCCGGGAGGAGCTGGCGAAAAGGGAGATCGATCTGGAGCTCATCTATGGTGACATGGATGAGGGCAGGAAGGACAAGGTCAGACTTGAATGGGCTACATTCCTTCCCAATAAATACCTGAACCTCCGGTTCATCAAACTGATCTGGCAGCCCTGCCTGAAGCAGATCAAGCATGCGGATCTCGTGATCGTGGAGCAAGCGGATAAATTATTACTGAATTACCTTCTATTCATCCGGAAAATATTCGGAAGCCAGCGATTCGCCTTCTGGGGACAGGGTCGTCATCTGCAGGATAAAGAGAACAGTGCGAAGAATCTTTTTAAACGGATGTTCCTGAAGCACTGTAACTGGTGGTTCGCCTATACGGCAGAGGTGAAGGATTACCTGATCCAAAAAGGTTATCCTGGTGGTCGTGTAACGATCGTGCAGAATGCTATTGATACAAGATGGATGCAGGAAGACTATCTGTCTGTAACAGACGAGGAACTGAACCAGTTCAGGAAAGCTAATAAGATCAGTGAAGATGAAACCGTTCTGATCTATTGCGGTTCACTTTTTAAAGAGAAAAGGATCGAGTTCCTGACCGAGGCTGCAAAAAAACTTTTCGAAGAGGGGCATAAGATCCGCCTTTTAGTAGTAGGAGCGGGGCCTGATGAACAGCTCATCATTGATGCCGCAGCCAAATATCCATTCATTACCTATACAGGGCCCTTGTTCGGCCGCAATAAAGCGGTCGCGTTCAAAGCCTCTTCGTTGTTCCTTTTACCGGGTGCTATCGGTTTGGCGGTGCTGGATAGTTTCGCCTACAGGACGCCTATCGTTACCACCGTTTATGAATTTCATGGCGCGGAATTCAAATACATCATTAACGGAGAAAATGGCCTGATCACTGAAAATGATCTGGGATCCTACGTCAGTGCTATCAAAGATATCCTTGGAAATAAGGAGCAATACGGCCTGTTAGTTGCGAACTGTATCCGTGATGCAGGAAAATACACGAATGAGAACATGGTCCGGAATTTCGCTGACGGGATCAGTTCTTTTATAATGAGTATTTCACCGAACCGATAAATTTCCTGCACCTCAGGCTGAATAGCCCTGTCTTCCCGGTCCGTCCGCCAACGAAAAAAAACTCATTTTATTGCCAGTTTTTCTCTTGAAAAGCCGCGAGCGAGCTCAATTTGCCGGATGGAATTCTGTAAAATATTATCAGTTTGATGTAAAGTGTGGGGCAGATTTGTCACAAACAGTTTTTAATTATTTGAAAATCATAAACTTAGCCTGTTGAAATTTTTTTATTAAATGTTGATATTTTCATCGTTAAATCGGTGCTTTAAGTTTCATAGGCTGACGAAAATCATTAATTTTAGCAAATCATTCATGACCGGGAAAATACCGGTCGGAACCATTACTGTTTAACCTTATAATG
>JAKPSI010000019.1 GCA_029555415.1 Bacteroidota bacterium
CCCGGTGCGGGCATCTGCATGAAGAAACCATTGGAGCGGATACCGGTAACGATACCGCTTGCGGTTTGTATCGTTGCTGCAACGGGAGATAAATTTCCGCTGCCCTGGATCTGAGCAATGGTCAAAGTGGGCGTGCAGGTCACATCGTCATTCGTGATCGTTCCCTGTCCTTGTCCGTCCACAACCGTTGCACCGGTCACATTCGTAACGTTGACGAAGAATGTTTCATTGGGCTCTACGGAAAGGTCGCCGTTCACCAGTACAGTGAAAGTATAAATACTGCTTCCTGAAGGAATGGTTTGTGAGGTCAGGGAAGACGCGGTATAATCCAGTGGTTGTGTCGCCGTATTGTCAGCAGTCGCGATATCGAAAGTAACACCACCTGCTCCTGCAGGGGCGCTGAGGCTGACCGTGAATGTAAAGCTGGTCGTGCCGCTGTTGCCTTCCACTGCGGTCACATCATTGATCGAAAGGTTGGTTCCACCGCCGGCGGAAACGGGTGTGATCGAAAAATCATCGATCGCCAGACCGTCATCTGCACCTGTTGCGTTGAAATCATTCCAGCGGAAATAAATAGTTGCGCCATTCGCGAGGCTCAGTCCGGTAATGGTATAGGTTATAGATGTGCGGTTCGCAACGGCATTGCCATCGAACGCACCAACAGTGCCTGTTGAATTGGGTGCGACGAAATCCAGATTGTTTTCATCAGTCCAGGTACCGGTGGTGAGACTGGTCGCATCCAGACTGGTCTGAAAATCCAGGCGGTCAAAGCGGGCTGTCGCACCCAGGCGCCATTGTTCGCCTGTATAGGTAACGGTCAATGCGGTAATCGTACCGCCTGTATTATTCGTGAAACCCGCGCCAATAGTGGGTGTCAGCGTTCCTGAAAGCAGTCCGCCGAAAGCGCGTTCAGTGCTGGCCGCAGCACCGAAGCTGTAACTATCGCCTGCATTACTGGAACCAGTACCTGCAGCATATAATCCATTATTATTAGCGCTGGTGCCGCTTTCAGCGAGCAGCCAGCCTGTAGGCAGAACGGCAGAAGTGCCGGTGTTGGCCAGTGTGTTGAAGTCCTGGGTATACGTGGCTCCCGTAAGCGAAACCTGTGCATGCATCAGCATGGCACACAATAAACCCATGGCAGTAAGCAGGTAGAATTTTCTCATCGTCGGTAGAATTGGTTAGGGAGCGAAACTAATCCTTATACGAACGACAGTTCATAGGACACTATGAAAAATTTATTAACATTAAAACCGGGGAAAAAGGCTCATTCTGCGGCATTACGGAGGTCCGTAACACGTATCTGAAGGGAAGTATTGCCGTTCCATTCGTTGACATCTATTTTAAAGACCACATCAACGGGTTGGCTGCCTTGTAATAAAGGGAATTTATCGGCCATGCCGAACCCGATCCCCGTGATGGAGGTACCGTTCTCAGAAAGCACGAAACGAATATGTTGTTCCTTGACGATCCTCGATAGACCTTTATCCTGTGCGGCTTTGATCATAAAGACCGGCGCTGGGTTCTCAGGTCCGAACGGTTCCATCTGGCTGATGATATTATAGAATGACCATTTAATGTCCTGCAGGGAAATGACAGCGTCGATCTCGATCTCAGGGATCAGCATTTGCGGATCGATCGTGGAGGATACTACCTGTTCGAACTTTTCACGTAATGCGTCCACTTGCTCCGTTTCCAAAGTCATGCCGGCTGCGGCAAAGTGGCCACCATAGCCGAGCAGGTGCTCCCGGCAGGCATGAATAGCTTCGTACAAATTGAATCCGGGTACACTGCGTGCGCTCCCGGCCACATAGTCGCCCGATCTGGTCAGCACGATGGTAGGCCGGTAATAATGTTCGATCAATCGGGACGCTACGATGCCCACCACACCTTTATGCCAGTGCGGCTGGTAAACGAGCGTGGAACTTCTTTTGTCCCATTCAGGGTGGGAGCGGATCTGCTGCAATGCTTCTTCGGTGATGCTGCTGTCGGCTTCTTTCCGGTCGCTGTTATCACTGTGCAGCAGTTCAGCGTATTCAAGAGCTTCTTTATCGGTTTCCGCGATAAAAAGCTGTACGGCTTTCCTGGCGTCGTCCATCCGGCCGGCGGCATTGACCCTGGGTGCGATCATGAACACGAGATTGTTGATCTGCAGTTCGCCTTTTAGTCCGCTGAGCTGCATCAGCGCACGAATACCTTTATTGGGGTCCTTGTTCACTTTCTGCAAGCCGTGAAAAGCGAGGATCCGGTTCTCACCGGTAATGGGAACGATATCGGCTGCAATGGCCGTGGCCAGCAGGTCCAGGTATTCATATACATGTTCATTACCGAGCCCGAACTGAGGGGCCAGCGCGGAAATGAGTTTGAAACCAACACCGCATCCGCAGAGTTCTTTATAAGGATAGTTACAGTCGGATTGCTTGGGATTCAGGATGGCTACAGCGGGAGGGATGATCTCATCGGGAAGGTGGTGATCACAAACTACAAAGTCGATCCCCAGGTCTTTGGCATAGCCGATGAGGTCATATGATTTGATGCCGCAGTCGAGTGAAATGATCAGTGTGAAACCATTCTCTTTTGCGAAATCGATCCCTGCTTTGCTGACACCATACCCTTCGCGGTAGCGGTGCGGGATATAAAAATCGAGCTCGGTGTGGATCTTTTTCAGGAACTGATACATGCAGGCCACGGAAGTGGTGCCGTCCACATCGTAATCACCAAAGACGAGGATCTTTTCTTTCCTGCCGATCGCATCACAGATCCTGGCAACGGCTTTGTCCATGTCCTTCATCAGCCAGGGATCATGGAGGTCTTCAAGTTGGGGCCTGAAGAATTTTTTCGCGGATTCAAAATCAAGGATACCGCGTTGAACGAGCAGGTCACATAGGATTGGATGGATACCCAGTCCGGCTTGCAGTGCAGCAGCTGCCTCAGTGCCTCGTTCTTTTATTTTCCATCTTTTCGTCATGTCCGCTCCGGCGGCTGCCGGTCTAGTATTTTCTGTCTGTTACAAAAAGAACGAGGTCCTGTAATCCTTTACGGGCGGGACTTTCAGGGAAGTTATTCAGGATGCCGAGTGCTTCGTCGCGGAATTCATTCATCTTTTTTGTTGCATAAGTTATGCCGCCTGCTTCTTCGACTTTACGGATCACCCAATTCACTTTTTCTTTATCCTGGTTCTGATTTTTTACGATATAAATGATCTGCCGGCGGGTCGTTTTATCAGCCTGGTTGAGGGTATAAATGAGCGGTAGTGTCAGTTTTTTTTCTTTGATATCATTACCGGTCGGTTTCCCTACATTTTCGCTGGCATAATCGAAAAGGTCGTCTTTTATCTGGAATGCCATACCCGTTTTTTCACCAAAAACGCGGAGTGTTTCCGCCATGGTTTCGTCCTGTGTGGCCGACCAGGCACCGACAGAACACGCTGATGCGAGGAGGGAAGCGGTCTTATTCTGGATGATCTCGTAATAGATATCTTCCCGGAGGTTGAGGTTTCGGGCTTTTTCCAATTGCAGTAACTCACCCTCGATGATCTTCCTGACCGCATCAGAAAGGATATGCAGGAACTGATAATCCTTTTGTTCCAGTGAAAGCAGCAATCCTTTGGTCAGCAGGAAATCGCCGATCAGGATATTGGCTTTGGCTTTCCAGAGGGCGTAGGTGGAGAAGAATCCCCTGCGTTCCAGCGAATCATCCACCACATCGTCGTGGATGAGCATGGCAGTATGCAGTACTTCCACGAGGGAAGCTGCCCGGTAAGAGGAGTCATTGATCTCTCCGCACAGTTTGGCCGAAAGGAGCACGAACATCGGGCGCATTTGCTTCCCTTTGCGCATAACGATATAGCGCATGATTCGGTCCAGTAAAGGTGCATTACCCCGCATGGCCTCTTTGAAGCGGGAATCAAAGATCCTGAGTTCTTCAGCTATTATTTCGGTGGGGAGGTTCATGTTGGAAAATAGGGCAATTTACGCCACAAAATATAATTGATCAGAAGTGCAGCAATATGGCCTCTTTTTTTGACTAAGTAATTGAAAAATAATGTACAATTGAGGGCAAATAAATAACATAAAATTTTGATAATTAGTCCTCAATTTATATTTTTGCGTATTATTTAGGACATTGTTTTCGTAAATCTTAATCCTTAGTTATGATGGCAAGCAAAAAGTACACACTCCTGGCAGGTTTTTTATGCCTGTTAGCATCTACTGGTTTCAGTCAACGGGTAGGAGCCAGCTATGATGTAAAAGATACATCACTCGTTCCATCCAAAAGACTTCCCCAGCACTCAGAATTTCTTAATGGCACTAATAACTTTCCTGCCAAACCCCGCAACCAGTGGGAGCTTGGTGTGAAATTCGGTGCATTCAATGTGAGCGGTGACGTTCCTTCAGTTTTCCCGACGGGCGGTTTCGGACTGCACGTTCGTAAAGCTTTCGGTTACATCTTCTCTCTCCGTGCTGAGTACATGTATGGTACCGGCAAAGGCCTTGACTGGCTGTACAATGAGAACTACGGTAAGAACTCAGCATGGACCAGCAACGGCTATTCTGCTCCTTTCCGTACACCCAGCGGACAGATCATTTCCCAGCTGGCTAACCTCGGCGGCCCCAACGCCCCCCTGGAACATGTGTTCTATAACTACAAGACCAAAGTACAGGACCTTTCTATTGAAGGTGTCGTGACACTGAACAATATCCGTTTCCACAAATCCAAAACCGGTTTCAACCTCTATGGTATCGCCGGTGTGGGCGGAACCATTTACGATACACACGTAAATGCGCTGAATGGTCAATCCAAATATAATTTCCAGAGCCTGGGTAACGGTACATACAAAGACCGTAAATCAACCCTGAAAGCACTGCGTAACCTGCTCGATGATTCTTACGAAACACCTGCAGAGAACCAGGGCACACGTCGTCCGAAACTTTTCGGCAACACGTTCAAACCCTCTGGTACACTCGGTCTGGGTGTAGCTTTCAAAGTAAGCAACCGCGTGAACATCGCTATCGAAGAGCGTCACAGCTTCGTGAAAGACGATCTGCTTGACGGTCAACGCTGGCAGGAAAGCGCGTGGGGTGATGCAACACTCACACGTGACTATGACTCATACAACTTCGGTTCTATCGGTCTTAACTTCAACCTCGGTGGTAAATCAGTTGAACCCCTTTGGTGGCTGAACCCGCTGGATTACGCTTACAGCGAGATCCGCAACCCCCGCCTGATGCGCCTGCCCAAGCCCGTTCTGCCTGACCAGGATGCTGATGGTGTTACCGACCAGTTCGACCAGGAGCAAACTCCTCAGGGTTGCCCGGTTGACAGCCATGGTGTAACAAAAGATACGGATGGTGACGGTGTTCCTGATTGTAAGGATAAAGAACTGGTTACTCCGACATATTGCCAGCCTGTTGATGCAGATGGCGTTGGTAAATGCCCTTGCCCTGAAGATTGCAAAGGTCTGATCCAGCCTCCTCCTGTTGTAACCTGCGAAACTAAACTCGGCGCACTGCCCAGCGTAGCTTTCAAAGCCGGTTCCAATAAAGTAGCAGATGACGCGAAAGCTGTTCTGGCCACTGTTGCTGCTAAACTCCGCAACAGCCCCGAATGTAAAGTTGTAGTGATCGGCTACTGCTCTTCTAATAAGAAAGAACAACAGCTCAGCTGGGATCACGTGAATGCAGTGATCAACTACCTGGTAGAAAAAGAAGGTATCAGCGCTGACCGCTTTATCTTCAACTACGGCCAGGATGGTGGCGACTGTAACACAGTTGACCTCCGCGCTGCCGCTGATGGTGAAGAAGGACCGAACACCGTTCCTGCTCCTCACCCGAATCTTCGTAAGAACTAATCTCACATACTTTTTGCTGAAAAGCCCCCGGCGTTCACCGTCGGGGGTTTTTTCATTAAATACCCCGTTTCAGTACTTTTTCGGGAGCGGAGCCCGGACCTTAAGCCTTCTTTATCAAAACCTTAACGGCATTTTTTTGGCTTCCCATCTTTTTTACCTAAGTTTTGCCGGCATCTGTTAACTTTGCACACCTTTATGTGCCCGCCTGCCCCCCTTCAAAAAGGGCGGTCCGGACACCTGAAGAGAGCTCAAAATCACAAACTTCGGAATGAAATTCAGCTGGTTATTAATTGTGGCGGTGGTGCTGGCAAGTTGCGGCGGCGGGATCAATAAGATATTAAAGAATCCGGATCCGAATTTCAAGCTCCGGATCGCCGAACAGTATTTCGCTAAAAAGAAATACAGTCGCGCCCAAATGCTCTATGAAGATGTGATGCCGTACTTCAAAACGGAGAAGGTATTTGAGGATATATATTATAAGTACGCCTATTGTGCCTACTATCAGGAAGATTATATGAATGCTGAGAACCTGTTCAAAAGCTTTCTGGAGATCTTCCCGAACAGTACAAAGGCGGAAGAGCTGGATTATATGCGGGCTTTCGCCAATTATAAGCAATCGCCGAAAGCAGAACTTGATCAGACCAGTACCGTGAGGGCCATGGGGATGCTGCAGACCTTTATTAATACGCACCCGGGCTCACCCCGTAACAAAGAAGCGAATGACCTGATCGATATCTGCCGCGCGAAACTGGAACTGAAAGATCATAAAAGCGCTATATTATATTATAACCTCGGTCAGTTCCGTGCAGCTGGTGTGGCTTTCACCGCACTGATGAACGACTACCCGGAGTCCGATAAAGGCGATGAATATAAACTGATGATCATCAAATCTTATTTCCGTTACGCGGAGATGAGTGTTGAAGAGAAGAAAACAGAACGATTTGAGCAGGTGGTAACAGAGTGTAATGATTTTGTTGACCGTTTCCCGGAAAGCAAACTCAGGAAAGAAGCAGAGAACTTTTTACATCAATCACAAACCAATATTAAAAACTTAAATAATGAGCAAGTTAAGACGTCAGCTTAGTGCAGGTATCACCAACAACGTTGAAACCCGTAACCTGGCAGATATTAAAGCCAAGACAGGTAACCTGTATGAATCCATTGCCATTATTGGTAAAAGGGCTAATCAGATCAACATTTCCCTGAAAGAAGAACTGCATAACAAACTGGAAGAGTTTGCAAGTCATACCGACAGCCTGGAAGAGATCCATGAGAACAAAGAGCAGATCGAGATCTCCCGCGCTTATGAGCGTATGCCGAACCCCGCTCTGCTGGCTACCCAGGAGTTCATGGATGATAAAGTATACTTCCGTAAAGGCGAAGACGAACTGTTCAGCTGATCCGGAATGCATTCCATATTGTTAAAGCGACGGGAAACCGCCGCTTTTTTTATTTTCGGCCGATCCCGGATGCTGCCTGTTCAGCCTGAATCGGTAAATTTGAAGCGAAACCCCGCTGGCTGGTTCCAGTGTATACGAATGTGGTGGTCCTATACGTTTAACCACTGCATCCGCCAGCTGGAAACTGTTCAGGTCATCCGGCAAAATGTGCCAGATTTGTGGTTGGGGTCCGGCTACTTTAATCAGTAATGTATATGCGTAAAAAGATCCTGTTCGCCTGTTTTTTTGCCGTCATCACGGCCATGGCCCATGGCCAGGAACTGCAGGCCCGGCTGTCCGTTGTGACCACGAAGATCAGTACACAGGTGGACAAGAAGATCTTCAACACACTGCAGACCCAGCTGATCAATTTCATCAACAACAGGCGCTGGACGAATGATGTATTCCAGACCACTGAAAAAATACAATGCAATTTTCTGCTCAGTCTGGAGCAGGACCTTGGTAATAATGTGTACCGGGGCAGACTGACCATTCAGGCCGCGCGCCCGGTTTTCAATACTACCTATGATTCTCCCCTGATCAATTTTCTGGACGATAATGTGGTGTTCCGTTATCAGGAATTCCAGCCCATTGAATTCAACGAGAACCGGATCCAGGGCAATGACCCGCTGGCGGCCAACCTCACCGCCGTGATCGCTTACTATGTCAATATCATTCTGGGCTTCGATTATGATTCCTTCGCACCCCGCGGCGGCGATCCTTATTTCCAGAAAGCCTGGAATATCGTCAATAATGCACCGGAAAGCCGGGATATCGGCGGATGGAAATCATTTGAAAGTCAGCGTAACCGCTACTGGCTGGCCGAGAACATGAACAACAACCGTTTCGCGCTGATGCATGACGTATTATATATGTACTACCGCAGCGGCATGGATAAATTCTTCGAGAATGAGGAAGAAGGCCGTACCGGCATCATGAACAGCCTTACATATCTCAATACCCTCAATACAGAGAATCCAAATTCCATGATCCTTCAATTCTTCTTCCAGGGGAAGAATACGGAACTGGTGAAAGTATTCAGCAAAGCACCTGAGGATATGAAATCCCGCGCGCGCGAAATGCTTACGAAGATGGATATCTCCAACACGCAGGCTTATAAAGAAATGAAATGAGGATCAGCATCGTCATAAGCATACTGGCGTTGCTCGCTGCCTGTGTAGCCAAAGAAGGGGTGCCCAAAGATGTGATACAGCCCGATAAAATGAAACTGGTCATGTGGGACATGGTTCGGGCCGATGAATTCCTGACCACATACGTTTTCGCGAAAGACTCCACACTGGATAAGAAAAAGGCCAGTGACAGTTTATATGCAGTGGTGTTCAAACTGCACCATATCAGTCCTGATGATTTCAGTAAAAGTTTCCGGTTCTACCGCACTCATCCCAATGACATGAAAGCGCTGGTGGATTCCATCAACAGTTCCGTGGCGAACACGACCAACCTGAACTTCAATCCGCCTGCCTTTATCGATACGTCCATTCACAAGGGCAGTCTGAAAGCGCAGTAATTGCCGCTGCGATCCCTGCAGGTTCCCTAATTTTACACAAATCTTGCTGTATGAATAAAGTCGTTGCCGGCCCCGGCGAAGCCATTCATGATATCCGTGATGGCGTTACCATCATGCTCGGGGGATTCGGATTATGCGGTATTCCCGAGAACTGTATCAATGCCCTGGTGGCTTCCGGCGTAAAAGATCTCACCTGTATCTCCAACAATGCGGGCGTCGATGATTTCGGCATTGGACTGATGCTGCAGCAGAAACAAGTACGTAAAATGATCTCATCATATGTAGGGGAGAACGCTGAATTTGAAAGGCAGTTACTCAGCGGTGAACTGGAAGTGGAGCTGATCCCCCAGGGCACACTGGCCACGCGTTGTCTGGCTGCCGGTTATGGCATGCCCGCTATTTTCACACCCGCCGGTGTGGGCACAGAAGTAGCGGAAGGAAAGGAAACCCGCGTTTTCAATGATAAAGCCTACCTGCTGGAATACGCTTTTGATGCGGATTTCGCGATCGTCAAAGCCTGGAAGGGTGATGCGCATGGAAATCTGGTGTACCGGGAAACGGCCCGGAATTTCAATCCCATGATGGCAATGGCCGGCAAGATCACGATCGCTGAAGTGGAAGAACTGGTCCCTGCCGGTTCCCTGGACCCTGACCATGTCCATACCCCCGGCATTTATGTACACCGCATTTTTCAGGGCAGCGGTTATGAAAAACGGATCGAACAGCGCACCACAAGAAAAAAATAAAACATTCATTATGGCACTCACCAAGGAACAGATCGCACAGCGGATCGCCCGTGAATTGAAGGATGGTTACTATGTGAACCTCGGTATCGGCATCCCCACGCTTGTGGCCAATTATATTCCGGCCGGCATTCAGGTGGAATTGCAAAGTGAGAATGGTTTGCTGGGCATGGGGCCATTCCCTTTCGAGGGCGAGGAAGACCCGGACCTCATCAATGCGGGTAAGCAAACGATCACAACGGTTCCCGGATCTTCCTTCTTTGATTCGGCCATGAGTTTCGGGATGATCCGTGCGGGCAAAGTGGATCTGACGGTACTGGGTGCGATGGAAGTAAGTGAAACAGGCGATATCGCCAACTGGAAGATACCGGGTAAGATGGTGAAGGGCATGGGTGGAGCGATGGATCTGGTGGCAAGTGCGCGCAATATCATCGTGGCCATGATGCATACGAATCCCAAAGGGGAATCCAAGTTATTACCAAAGTGCGGATTACCGCTGACGGGTGTACGTTGTGTGAAGAAAGTGGTCTCCGACTTGGCCGTGCTGGATATAACGGAAGAAGGTTTTGTGCTGCTGGAACGCGCGCCGGGCGTGAGTGTGGAGGAAATTCAGCAAAAGACCGCTGGTAAATTGCTGGTGAAGGGGGATGTTCCTGAAATGAAATTCTGAAATTACCGATCAGTCGATCAGGTTGTTCTTTACTGCGAAGAATACGAGTCCTGCTGTATTCTTACTTCCGAAACGTTCCATGAGCCTGTCTTTGATGGCTTCAACGGTGCGCGGGCTGATCTCCATTTTTTGCGCGATCTCCTGTGCGGTGAACTCCATGCAAATGAAGCGGAGTACATCTTTTTCCTTATCGCTTAATGTGATCTCGTTATTGAGGGAGGGAACGACCTTCTGACGGGAATGTGATTTCTTCAGCAGGATGCGGTTCACGAAATTATTAAGGTAATAACCTTTTTCAGCTACTTCCATGATGGCGCGTCGGATCTCCTGGGGTTCAGCGTTCTTCAGCAGGTAACCATTGGCACCATTCTCCATGAGGTGATACACGAAGCGTTCATCTTCGTACATGCTCAGCACAAGCACTTTGATCTGGGGAAATTGTTTGCTGACGATCTTGGTGGTTTCGATACCGTCTTTACCGGGCATCCGGAGGTCCATCAGGATCACATCCGGTTGTGATTCCGGTAATCCTTTGAGGAGTTCTTCACCATTCTCAGCTTCCTGAACGAATTTGATATTGGTGAAAGGGCGAAGGGAGAGGATAACCCCCTTGCGAAAAATTTTGTGATCGTCGGCAATCGCCACCTTGATGAATCCCATAGTTGATTGGTAATGAGCAAAAATAACGAATTCCAGTCACTACTGGCTTACTGATATGGGTCGTCTTTGGGCAGTTCAATGGTAACCTTGTAGTAGGTCTGAGAAATGTCTTTCTCAAAATTGATCTGTCCCTGAACGACACGCAGGCGGCTACTGATATTCTTCAGTCCGAGGCCCACGTTACTTTTATTCAATTTGTCGAAATCAGACTGTACGATACCTCTGCCGTCGTGGTGGATGCGCAGGTAGAATTTATCGGCATGTACATTCTGGGTCAGGTGGATGAAACTGGCGCTGCTGTGTTTGAGGATGTTATTGATCAGTTCCTGTACGATACGGAACACGATCAGTTCTTTCTCCCCTTTCAGCCTGTCACGGTACTCATGAAAGCGGCTGCTGGCATTGATGGTACCGGATCCGCTGATCTTCTGGAACAGGTCGTTCACAGCTGATTCCAGCCCGAAATTCTTCAGGGTGGGTGGCATCAGGCTATGGCTGATGTTACGGACCAGCTGGATGGTGTCATCAATGATCTGGCGGGCCTGGAAGATGGCCTGGAGCTGGGTGGCTTTGTCCTGGTTCACCAGATTCTCATTCAGGTAAAGGCGGGCAGTGGCCAGCAGGGGACCTGCATCATCGTGCAGATCGGCGGCCAGGCGCTGTCTTTCTTCTTCCTGTAATTTGATGGAAGCGTTGAGCAGGATCTTCTGCTGCTCCTGTTCCATTTGCTGCAATTTGTTCTGGAAACGGATCACACGGCGCTGGTGAAGGATAATGAATATCACCAGGCTTATCGTAAGCACAAGCATCCCCAGAGTACCCAAAAAGAGTACCATTGAAACGTTAGACTGGTTGGTGGCTTGTAAGAGAAACATAATGGGTGGTGGGTAAAGTTTATATCATGTCTAAGAAAGGCACTTTTGCTGCAGTATTTTTATTGTTTATTGGGTTCTTTGAAAATGTAATCATGGCGATATAAAACAGGATATTCTTTATTATATCTGGAATGTATGAGTATGGCCAAAGTCTATCTCTGTCTGAATCTTCTAAATTATTTGCTAATATGTAAAAGAAAAAGGTACTGCCTAGGTAGATAATTATTCCAAACGAAACCCAGAATCCATAACTAGTATAAATTGGCTGATTTTGGTTTGTTTTCAAATAATTATAAAAAAACATTAAAAGGTAAACAAACACAAGGATTGTTTCGATACCAATAGGAATACTATCAATACCACGTTTTTGCTCAATATTAAATGTGTAAATAATTTGGAAGGAATAGAAAGCCAGAGAAAGTATAATAATTAGAGTTGTAATACTCTTTCTTGAAATTGTATAGGCTAAAACAAAAGCAAATGTTGAATATTCTATGAATGTGTAAGTTAGGTCGTAGTACTTTTTCGAACCTCTTGGGAGTAGCCCGGGGATCTCTGAAATAATCAACATTAGGCCTAAAAGAAGGCCATATGTACCTAATAACCAGAATTCTTTCTTCCTTGATTTATTTTTAAGGAATAAGACAGGGATAAATAAGTAGGTACAAATTAGTACGTATAAAAAAAGGTTTCCTATAGTTTGGAGTTTACGCCAAATATAGAGAAACCTTTAGAGACTTGAAAGTAAATGAAGAACTTAATCTTCCCAGCTTACTTCGAGTACGTTTTCTAACCATACTCTTTGATTCTTTTTCATAACAGTAACGTTTTTAAGCCTTTTCAAATCGATTTGTGATGTAAAAATTGCGCTTATAGCGGGTTTATTCAACAGGCAATGTGCGCTGCAGAAGGCTATAGAATGGCTGAAATTCAGTGTGGACAAGGGTTTTACCGATATCAGACTCGTATTCATACCCACCCAAAAAGCGTAGGATTCCGGGTGGAAATGCGTAATTTTACGGTGGTAAAAATAGTAAACTTACCCGGGATTTTTCCGGTTATCAACAGCTGTGGATAAGAAAGAGGAGATTTGAGAGTTTTTCGGGTTGTCCCCGGGTTTTTGTGGATAACCCGACCCAGACAGGCTTTTGCTACGGTTGTAATTGCTTAGCCTGCATAAATATACTCATCTGTTCCCGAATTGCAAAACTGGGCCGGACCTGGATCTGATTCAAAATGAAAAGACCGTGACATGCCAATAAGCGCATAAGCTTCTATGTTAGTCACAAGATCCGGATGGCCTACCTTATAATATAGGAACACCCTTTTTAAAATAAGTATGCCTGACTCCAGGAAAAAACCGTGTTTTTACTAAAATTGCGTACTTTTACTCAGACCGATCTTTTTTTAAACCAATACCAGATGAGCACCCAGTTAATTAAAGTAGCGATCGCCGACGACCATAAGATCTTCCGTGATGGTATCCGTATGGCGCTGAAAGACAAGGACTACCTGAAGATCCTCTGGGAAGCCGAGGACGGAAAGGACCTGATGCACAAACTCCAGATCAAAGTTCCCGATGTTTTATTGATGGATATCCGGATGCCCGAAGTGGATGGCATCAATGCCATCAGCATCATTCGTAAGGAATATGAGGAACTCAAGATCATCGTGCTGACCATGTACGACGACCAGGAGATGATCACCAAGATGATGGAAATGGGCGCGAACGCTTATCTGACCAAGACCACCGACCCCGAAGAGATCTACCAGGCCATCCTGACCTGTATGAATGATGATTTTTATTTCAATGAGCTGGTCAATAAAGCCGTGCTCCTGAAACTGCAGCATAAAAAGACCGTCCGCCAGTTCTACCCCAATCCCGTTAAATTCTCAGAAAAAGAACTGAAGATCCTCAAGCTCATTGCGGAAGACAAGACCACCGAGGAAATATCCAAGGAAGTGTTCCTGAGTCCCCGCACCATCGAGACCATCCGGCAGAATATGAAACAGAAAGTGAATGCCAAGACGATCGCCGGTCTGGTCATGTACGCGATGCGTAACAAATTGCTTGAATAAGCACACCCGCATGGCCAACGTCAACGATAGTTTCTTCGACGGATATTATAAGGATATCTGGAAATCCGTCATTCCCGCCGAACTCACCCGGAAGGAGATCGAATTCATGATCCCCTATTTCAAACTGGATGCATCCTCGAAAGTGCTGGACCTGATGTGCGGACATGGCCGTCATACGCTGTCTCTTGCCCGAAAGGGGATCAGTGTTACCGCGGTTGACAATCTTGCATCCTATATAGAAGAGATCCGGGAAATGGCCGGAAAGGAGTCGCTTCCGGTGCGCCCTGTCTGCGCACCTGTGCTCGATTATACTGATGAAGGCAGGTATGATCTCGCCATCTGTATGGGGAATAGCTTCAATTTTTTCACGCCGGAGGAAGCCGCCCATTTGCTGAAGAAAATATTTGCTGCACTGAAACCCGGGGGACATTTTTTACTGAACAGCTGGAGTCTGGCAGAAACCGCTTATACAAAGTTCACTGCAACGAGCACGGGTAAAATGGGGGAAATGGAAATGCATACACAGAGCAGTTTTCATTTTGATCCCGCCCGTATCGAAACACATAGCACGATCGTCACCCCTGAAGGACACCAGGAAGAAAAGGATGCGGTCGATTATATCTATACGCTTTCTGAAATGAAGGCGATGTTCCACTTGGCCGGACTGGAATTAACGGAATCCTGGAGCATACCCGGACGCAAACCATTTTCTCTCGGTGAGCCCCGCGCTTATCTGGTGGCGGTCAGGCCATAAGTCCTTCTCAGAAAGTAACAAGACCATGCCTTACTGCATACATGGCCAGGCCGATCCGGCTTTTCACCATCAGTTTTTCAAATAGCTGGTCCCGCAGGTTATCCACTGCGCGCGGATTCAGTTTCATGGACATCGCGATCTCCTTATACGTCATTTCCGTGCAGACCAGTTCCAGGAACCTCAGTTCCGTTTCGGACAGCAGGGAGCGTTGCAGGGCCAGGGTATTATCCGGCTTTTTGAGGAAGAGGTTCACCAGTTTACCCGTTGTATTATGGGAATAGTAGTAACCGGACTGCATGACGGAACGAATGGCGAACTGCAGTTCCGAGGGATGGATATCTTTTTTCAGGAATCCTTTTACCCCAGCCTGCAGTAACCGGATCATCGCCAGTTCGGAGTCATACATGGTGAGCATGAGTACATGTATACCCGGCTGATGTTCCTGCATCCATTTAGCAGCTGCATAGCCATCCATCTCCGGCATATTCAGGTCCAGCAGTAATACATCCGGCCGCTGGCCCTGTGCGATCTGTGAAATGAGGTCCTTGCCATTACTGACCTGAAAGATCACAGTGCAATCATCGAACTGGTCAATCAGTGAAGCCAATGCGGTGCGAAGGAGGATGTGGTCATCCGCTAAAGCCACTTTTAATTTGGTGTTGATTGTATTTTGCATTGTTAATAAGGTACATTTAGGGTTACAATAGCGCCTTTACCTGGTTGACTATTTATTTCAAGTCTTCCACCAATTAATGCTGCTCTCTTTTGCATATTTAGAATTCCCGTGCTGCTCCTTTTCCCAATTACATTCGATGATTCTATGCCAACTCCGTTATCTAGAACTAGTACTTTTAGTTCTTTTTCATTGTACTCTAGGCATAGTCTGATTTTGTTTGCATTCGAGTGTTTTAATATGTTGTTTAAGGATTCCTGAATGATTCTGAAAATAAAAAGTTCTTTCTGAAAGTCCATAAAAAGTGGTTCTCCATTGATCTCAATGTCAATCTCAAATCGATCAAGTTTCTTGATTTTCTCGGTTTCATTACTTAAAGCATGGATTAGCCCCTGCTCTTTGAGTAAGTCTGCATTCATGCTTCTTGAGAGATTGGCTAAATCATTTATTGCAGTGCTAACTAGCTCAATTGTATCCTGAATCTTTTCTGATTCATTTGGTAAATTGTTTGTGTAAATCGTATTTAGGTTGAGTTTTGCTAAAGTTAGATTTAGATTAATGTTGTCGTGAATGTCTCTGGAAATAGACTGTATGGTGTTTTCTTGAATTTCTAGCTGGGTTGAAAGCAAATTATTTCTGTGTTCATTTTTAAGTTTTTCAAGTTCTGAATAATAGACAAACTGTCTTTTTTGGTAGAGAAAAAGAATGCTTACAATGAAAGTTGTTAATAGCAAAAGAACTGCAGTAATTATAATAATTGAGATTCCTGTATTGCTGCTTGTTGTGAACATGTCAAGGCTTTTATGAAGAGGCATATTAATATTAAGTAACCTAGGTAGTCCAGTGTTTGTTTTATTTCATATGGAATAAAGCCAAAAACTATTGAGAAAGGCGTAATAATCGTTATTAAGAAAAGTATTCCAGTTGTTGTCCAAAATGAAGGTTCTTTATTTAGCTGAAAAACGGGTGGCTTTGTTGTTATTTCATAAAAATAAAATGCAGATGGAACTAATAGAAATAAAGACTCTGTTGTTGAAATGAACGAAATGAAACTGTCGTCGTTTTTAAAGAAGTTCCAAGTTGTAGGAGTTATAATTGCGAACGCGCTAGGGGCAATTACTAGAAATTTTTTAATTGCCTTTGAGCAAATAGAGTTATATAAAATAGAGGAAAGAAAAATCAGCTCAAGTGGGATGAAAATCCCAAGACTTAGTTTATTAACAGGGACATTATTGATTTCTGTGATACTTTCATTTATTGTGAATTCAAGAGTTTGAATTTGCGCAAATATCAGTGCAAGATAAAATGGAATAATTTTTAGTTGTTTGCTGGGGTTTTTAAAATTTCTCCGAATTCCTAAAATAAAGCCAAGCAAACTCAGGAGAGATAAAATAATCCCCCCGAAAAATCTAACAGTATTTGTGTCGTGCCAATACATCCTTTTTGCTAAGTTGAAAGAAATCCATGATTCTAAAAATGTTGTTTTCACCCCAAAAAATGAGAAAAAAACGGTTCGGACAAAATTAAAAATCCCGAAAGGGGGAGGGCTTCATTTTCAGGGAGATAGGGGCACAAAAAAGCCCCGGCGTTATGAGGACCGGGGCGAACGTTACTGTTATGAAAAGAAAAAGACTTGAAGCAGTGATAATATTTTTTCTCAGGGCCTACTGCTTTGGTTTTGTTTCATTGGGTATCAGATCGCAAAACGGGACTTAAGAAAAAGAGAAAGTTGACTGAGTGAGAATTGCCTGGTCTTTCGTAGGATTTGGAAAAGATTTCTGGACGGTAATGGACATTGGATGGAGTACGGCATTTCCTCTGTGTCAATCAACTTTCTGAAGCAAAAGTATATCC
The DNA here is from genome assembly GCA_029555415.1 of Bacteroidota bacterium. Lineage (GTDB taxonomy): Bacteria > Bacteroidota > Bacteroidia > Chitinophagales > Chitinophagaceae > JAKPSI01. Next base: position 17,127 of record JAKPSI010000019.1, read on the forward strand.
ACAATCATATGTTAACAAGAGCATAATTGCCCTATTTAAAAACGTCGGGAATTACGTAGTTACTCGTAAATTATCTACGTATCTATCGTAAGTTTTCAACAGGGCCTTTCCGTAGTGGTACTTTCCACAAATACGAAATCAAGTACTTTCCCTATAGTATATGTTGCAGGAATTTTTCAACTTGCACCTGAATATTTACTGAACATTCATTTTTTTTACTAATATCAACATCCATGAAAAACCCAGACACTAACTCCGTAATTAAGGTAGCGATCGCTGATGACCACGCCTTATTCCGTACAGGAGTGAAAACCTCCCTCTCCAGCCGCAAAGACATCCAGATGGTAGCCGAAGCTGAGAACGGCATGCAGCTCATGAACCTGCTGCGCCATATCCAGCCTGACGTTGTGCTCCTCGATATTTCCATGCCGATCATGGATGGTCTGGCCACACTTCCTGAGATCAAGAAACTGTACCCCAATATCAAAGTGATCATGCTCTCCATGCATAATGACCACTCCGTGATCTCCAAAATGATGGAGATAGGGGCTAACTCTTATCTCACCAAAGAGTCCGGTTCCGAAATGATCTATGAAGCCATCCGCGGTGTATACGAGAATGACTTTTATTTCAACGAACTCACCAATAAAGCCCTCCTCAGTGGCCTTCGTACCAAACGTACGACCGAATCGTCCATGCCCGCCGATGTGCAGCTGACCGATAAGGAAGTGACCATCCTGAAACTCATGTGCGATGAGAAAAGTACCAAGGAGATCGCTGATATCGTTGACCTGAGCCCCCGTACCGTGGAAGCCATCCGCGATAAACTCAAAACCAAGACCGGTACCAAATCCATGGCCGGCCTGGTCATGTACGCGGTGAAAGCCGGTATCGTGGAACAAGCATAATATACTTACGGCAAGACAATATCAACCATCCCGCCCCCGGGATGGTTTTTTTATTTACTTTGGGTTCATGAACAGCATCAGCCTGAATGGTAAGATCCTTCCCGGTGACGAACCCGCCCTGCTGGCTTCCAACAGGAGCTATCGTTATGGTGACGGCTTGTTCGAAACCATGAAGGTCACCGGCGGACAGATCCGCCATGCCGTCTGGCATTTTGAAAGATTATTCAGCGGATTGTCCCAACTCCATTATGAAGTCCCGCGACTGTTCACTCCTGCATTACTGGAAACCGAGATCCTCCACCTCTGTAAAAGGAACGACTGCAGTGATGCCGCACGTGTCCGCCTGTCCGTTTTCCGGGGAAACGGCGGATTATACGATGAAGGCAGGGGTATACAATATATCATCGAGTGCTGGGACCTGCCTGCTTCCCATGACCAGCTGAACAGTAATGGCCTGGTCATTGACATTTATCCGGCCGCCCGGAAAAGTACCGACCTGTTCAGTAATCTCAAATCCGCCAATTTCCTTCCTTATTCCATGGCAGCGGTATATGCAAAAGAGCATCAGTTGAACGACTGCCTGCTGCTGAACACCGCGGAAAGGATCTGCGACAGTACGATCGCCAATGTATTCATCATCAGGAACGGTATGCTGCAGACCCCGCCCTTATCGGAAGGTTGCGTAAATGGCATCATGCGCCGCTACCTGCTGGAAACACTCGATCCGCATGACCCCGACCTCAAAGTGAAAGAAGAAGTGATCACTCCGGAGGAGCTGGCAACGGCCGAAGAGGTATTCCTCACCAATGCCATTCAGGGTATCCGCTGGGTGCAATCCTGCGGAGTGCACCACTATACGAACCTGCGCACCGCGTCGATCCGGGAGCGCTTGTTCCGAACAAAAGTTCACTGAGCCTGTTATCCTTCCAGCAATGAAACCCGCCGTCCATATTTTCTGGTTCCGCCGTGATCTTAGACTGCATGACAATGCCGGACTGTTCCACGCGCTCGATTCCGGTATCCCTGTTTTGCCCCTTTTCATTTTTGATACCCGTATCCTGGATGAACTGGAGAACAAGTCGGACGCCCGCGTCAGTTTCATTTACCAGGCACTGGAGGACATGCAGGAAATACTGGTGAAGAACGGAACCAGTCTGGATGTCAGGACCGGCACCCCGGTTTCTGTTTTCACTCAGCTGACTGAAGATTATGATATCCGTGCGGTATCCTGTAACCGCGACTACGAGCCTTATGCGATACAGCGTGATGAACAGGTGGCGGCGTTATTGCATCAGTCGGGCATCCCTTTCCATCAATATAAGGACCAGGTGATCTTTGAAAAAGATGAAGTGTTAAAGGATGATGGAAAACCTTACACCGTTTTCACACCCTATTCAAGAAAATGGAAAGCGACACTGCACAATGAAAGTTATCTTCCTTTTCCGAGTGAAAAAAAGTCCGGTCATTATTTTCGTCAACCTGCAAAGCCACTCCCGGCGCTGGGATCGTTCGGATTCAGTCCTTCACCGATCACATTTCCGGGAAAGACCTGGAAGCCGGAACTGATCAGGGCTTATAAAGAACAAAGGGACATCCCATCCATTCCGGGCACATCGCGTTTGAGCGTACACCTGCGTTTTGGTACGGTCTCCATTCGTGAGTTGGCCCGAAATGCGGGATCATTGAATGAAACTTTCCTGAATGAACTGATCTGGCGTGAATTTTATCAGATGATCCTCTGGCATTTTCCGCATGTCGTTTCACGCGCGTTCAAACCGGAGTACGATAACATCCGCTGGCGGAATAATGAAAAGGAATTCGATGCCTGGTGTAACGGAAAGACCGGTTATCCGATCGTGGATGCGGGTATGCGGGAACTGAAAACAACCGGTTTCATGCACAACCGGGTGCGGATGATCGTGGCATCGTTCCTGACCAAACATCTGCTGATCGACTGGCGATGGGGTGAAGCCTGGTTCGCGGCGCAGTTACTGGATTTCGATCTGGCCTCCAATAACGGCGGCTGGCAATGGGCCGCGGGCAGTGGTTGTGATGCGGCTCCGTATTTCCGGGTATTCAATCCTTATCTGCAAACACAGAAATTCGATCCTGACCTTAAATATATCCGTCGCTGGGTTCCGGAGCTGGAAGAGCTGACCTACCCCGCACCGGTCGTTGTGCATGAAGAAGCCCGGAAACGTTGTCTGGAAGCGTATGCGGCCGCATTGAAAAATAAATGAGGCGATCAGTTCGAGCCTCCGCCTTCAAAACGGGGATTCACGAAATTATTCACCTTCGAACCGAACCGGTAGCTGATCCCAAAACTGGTATAATAACTGTATCCTGAAGCCAGTTGTCTGCGTCTTGTCAGGACTTCTTCTTCCGTTGCACCACCTTTGGGTAAGAACAACTGATCGCGGGTCAGGCCGCCGAAAGCTGCCACATTAAATGATAAACCACCAGTGATGCGGATGCTGGTAAAAGCGGTCATGCCAAGGTTGAAATATTTGAAGTTTTTGAAATAATTATGATAGCTGATCCCGAAGAAAGCGGTCCCCCATTTCTGGTTGAAGGTCATGTTCACATCCACACCATGCCCCGTCAGGGTTTCTTTCGTTTTTTCATAGATCGTCGTATCGTAATACCGGAACATTTTGGTATCGATCCCGTAGCTGATCGTGAATAGTTTATTGTTGACATCCTTGTACGGGAAGATGTCATATTCCACCGCTGCCTTCAGCATCGATCTTCCTTTGTAATTAGAGAAGGTGCTTTGTTTGAAAGTGGTCTGATAGCCATAACTCCAGTGTTCATTGATGCTTTTAATGAGGTAATGGTCGAATCCGAAGTCGTGATTGTTCACCGTGAACTTCTCGTTGCCGTTGCTGGTCTCGTAATCATAGTCCGTTTTATTCTTGCTCCCGTACAATCTGAATGCGATCTTCCACTGGTCGGTAGTACGGTTAGCGGAAAGGTTGCCGTTGTACTGAAGACTTTTATAAACTTCATCCGCGCTGATATTCCCCTCGGTGCTGATGCGGTACACCCAATAGTTCCAGGGATCTTTTTGAACCGGAGTACTGTCTTTCTTTATGCTGCCTGCGGTCTGTTTGAGATCGATGACCACAGATTCGGCGGACCGGGTCCGGGCTATGAAAGGTGCCAGTCCAAGTTTAATATAACGGATGAGATTCCCGCGGACCTCAAAGTCAGTTGCTGTATTGGCCGTATTGAAACGCAGCGTATCACGGAGTTTGCTGAACTGATTCTGCCCGAAAAAGATAAGCTGGTAATTTTCTCCTCCGCTGCCGGTCTCCTGTGAAGTGACCAGCAGGTGAACATCTGCTGCTTTGTTATCAAGCATGAAATCAACGAGTGTGATCTCTGTTTTGATAAAGTTCATGTCGCACCAGGTGTCCTGGCAATCCATGAATACTTTGAGCCTGTCGGGGATCTTTTCCTGGGTTTGCGCGGAAGCGGCGTGCATGAATAGGCAGGCGAAAGCAATGATCAGGGATCGAATTCTCATGGTTGCGTTTTAGAGGTTGGTCAGGTCGGGCAAAAGGACCTTGCAAAGTCCGCATTAAATTGTTAACAGAAATGCAAGATTGTATGATGGGACGAATATCAGTCCAGGAAAAGCCCATGGCTGTTATGGCCGGGATTGTTGCGCGTAAAAACGCCGTGCAGTGTTTCAATGGCTTTTCTGCCTGCTGGTCCCAGGTTCAGGGAAAAATTATTGACATATAGATCGATATGCTGACGCATGACCGATTCGTCCATTTCCTGCGCGTGACACCGGATGAACGGAGAGAGGTTCGGGTACTCGGCGAAAGCGTTCTCCAGACTTTTGAGGATGAGGGTGTCCACATGGTGCTTTACCGCGTCGCTGACCGATCTGCGGATGGCGATACCACCCAGCGGAACGGGCACCTGCATTGTGGATTCCCAGAACTCACCGAGGTCGGTGATCTTTTGCAATCCGCGCTGATGATAGGTGAAGCGGTTCTCATGGATGAGTACACCCAGATCGCTCTTGCCTCTGATCACCGCGTCTTCAATAGCGGAGAAAAGCATGAAGCTTTTATTCATGGCTTCCGGAAAGGCGAAATTGAACAACAAATGTGCCGTGGTGTACAATCCTGGTAAAGCAATGGTGGATGCAGGAACATCCTGTGCCGTTATGGGGTTGTCCTCCCGCGCGACCAGCAAGGGCCCCACGCCTTTGCCCAATGCGCTGCCGGCATTCATCAGTACATATTCAGAAGCGGAACGGAAGTATGCGGGGAAACTCAGTTTCGTGATATCGAGTTTGCCTTCCAGCGCCCACTGGTTCAGCGTTTCCACATCTTCCAGTACGAAATCGAATTCGAGACCCTGCGTGTCGATCCCGCTGTTGACGAGCGCGTCAAAAATGAAGGTGTCGTTGGGACAGGGACTGAAGCCGAGTGTGAGTTTCATGATGAACTGTTTGGGACCGGATCACAAATGTACGATGCGGATCAGTTCCTGATTCAATACCCTGATCGAATCGCCCATGTTCCATTTCTTTTTATTCCGTTCACCGATATAATTGGAGATGCTGCGGATCTGGACGAAAGGGGTCTTTTCCATCAGGCAACAGTAGTGGAGTGCCGCGCCTTCCATGGATTCCACGACCGGGTTGAAATGTTCGCGGTAAAAACCGATCATCTTTTTATCGGTACTGATCTGATTGACGGATACGCCTTTGACGGCTTTGAGTCCGGCGCTTTTGATCAGCTCCTTGTTCGGATTGATCAGCCAGCCTTTTGTGTAGGGATGACTGTTCTGTGGTACCAGTTTCAGGTCGAACAGGGTGCGCAGTTTTTTCAGTTCCACCACACTTTCATCGGCGATGGTATCCTGTTTGATAGCGAGCACGGAACCCAGCGGGATCCGGTTGTCGAAACATCCGCCCACACCCGCCTGAATGACGCGGTCATATTTTTTCAGTTGCAGTTGCCGGGCGATATGCCAGGTGGCAGCAGTGAGCCCGATACCGGTCACCAGAACATCGGTATCCGGTATCGGGTCTTTGCGCAACCCTTCCAGGAAGGGTCTTATTTCGAGAGAAGTTGCAGAAACGATCAGTTGACTCATGCTGCAAAATTACTGAATGTTCAGGTCAGGGTCAGTTACGGCCGTTGGCATCATCCGTGGCCATGGTCTTTCCGGTCTTTTCTTCAACAGTGATCTTCTGAAAAACGATCCTGATCTCATCATACAGGGTACGGTCTTCCGGATTGAAACGTTCATTGTCGAGGGGTCCAACGAATTGTTTGAAGCCGCTGATACTGGCATTTTCCAGGGTCACGGTGTAATAATTGATCTCCATTCCGTTCATATCCCTTTTATAAAAATCGATGACGATCTTTTTGATGACTTCATTGTTGGCCGCAGCCTGCATGAGCATCGGACTGGCGGCACCGCAGGCTTTCAGGATCACGATCGGCAGGTAGCTCCTTCTTCCGGTAGCCAAGCCGCTGGCAGGGTCGCGGGGAGAATTCAATTCGGAGATATATCCCAGGATCTCGGACTTGTCTTCGAATCCTTTGCGTTGGCTTTCGCCTTTGAATTTGCCCTGTTTGCTGCCTTCAAAACTGATGGTGATCTGGGCCATGAGTGTGGATGAGATCAGCAGGAAGGCCAGGAGCAGGATAGGTTTCATTTTCATGTTGTGGTATTTTTCACTAATGTACTCTTTTCCCATTTACCGGGATATCCGCAAAAAAGGGGATAAGCTGTTTTTTACCGGATTGAACAATCTGGCTGCAGGCCTGTTATTCATTGGAACGGCAGGGGCTACTATTATTTTAGTAATTTCAATGCATGGATCACAAAGTTGCAGTATACAGGAAGGAGCATTTTAATGCGGCGCATCGCCTCAGTAATCCCGCATGGGATGATGCGACCAATGCCAGGGTATTCGGGAAATGCGCGTTACCCAATTACCATGGGCATAATTATGAACTGGATGTGAAAGTGACGGGGGTGCCCCATCCGGAGACGGGGTATGTGATGGACCTGAAAGAACTGAGTGATGTGATCATCCGGGAAGTGGTGGAACGTTTCGATCACAAGAACCTGAATCTGGATACGGTTGAATTCAGGACCCTGAATCCTACGGCGGAGAATATCGTTGTCGTTATTTATAACCTGCTCCGGCCGCATATCGCCCCGGAAAATGAACTGCAGGTCCGTTTATATGAAACACCACGGAATTTCGCGGAGTATCCGGTGGCTTAACACAAACAAACAAATTATGGCATATAAGAAAACAGAACATTATGATGAGCAGGCTACCAGTGGCCTGATGAAGAATTATAAGGATATCCTGCAACAATTGGGTGAGGATCCCGAGCGTGAAGGCCTGATCAAAACTCCGGAAAGGCTGGCCAAGGCGATGCAATACCTCACACAAGGATATGAACTGGATGCGCATGCGATCATCAATTCCGCGAAGTTCCATGAGGATGTCAGTGAGATGGTGATCGTTAAGGATATCGAGCTGTACAGTATGTGTGAACATCACATGCTGCCTTTCTTCGGGAAAGCGCATATCGCCTACATTCCCAACGGATGGATCACCGGCCTCAGCAAAGTGGCAAGGGTAGTGGATGTGTATTCGCGACGCCTTCAGGTACAGGAGCGGCTTACCGTACAGATCATGAATGCGATCAAGGAAACACTGAATCCGCTGGGTGTTGCCGTGGTGATCGAAGCGAAACACCTGTGCATGATGATGCGCGGAGTGCAGAAACAGAATTCTGTGACCACAACATCCGCATTCGATGGTGAATTCCAGAAAAATTCCACACGCAGTGAGTTCCTGAAGCTGATCAGTACAAGATTGGATTAATCAGTATATTTGCAACGCAAAAGATCAAAGTTTGATGATGATTATCGTCAGGCTTTTTTTATGCCACTTAAACACTGATCTATGAAACATGCATTCGTATTTCCCGGACAGGGATCACAATTCCCGGGTATGGGGAAAGCGCATTACGAGAATAGCGCCTTCGCTAAGAAATTATTCGAACAGGCCAATGATATCCTGGGGTTCCGCATCTCTGATGTGATGTTCAATGGTACGGAAGAAGACCTGAGGCAGACGAATGTGACCCAGCCCGCTGTATTCCTTCATTCCATCATCGCATACCGCAGCATTGAAAATGCTTCACCTGATATGGTCGCCGGTCATTCACTCGGTGAATTCTCAGCCCTCGTAGCCAATGGCACCCTCAGTTTTGATGATGCCCTGAAACTGGTATCGATCCGTGCCGGTGCCATGCAGAAAGCATGTACCCTTACACCTTCTACCATGGCCGCTGTGCTGAACCTTTCCGATGAAAAAGTGGAAGAAGTTTGTGCTGCGGTGCAGGCTGAAACCGGAGAAGTAGTGGTGCCTGCGAATTATAATTGTCCCGGTCAATTAGTGATCAGCGGATCCCTGAAAGGGATTGAAGTGGCTTGTGAGCGAATGAAAGCGGCTGGCGCCAAACGCGCGCTGGTACTGCCAGTTGGCGGTGCCTTCCATTCACCCCTCATGTTACCGGCCAAGGAAGAACTGAAAGCTGCGATCCTGTCCACCGATTTCCACACACCCACCTGCGCGGTTTACCAGAATGTGGTGGCCCGCGCCGTTATGGATAAAGAAGAGATCAAACAGAACCTGATCGATCAGCTGACCGGCGCAGTACGCTGGACGCAGACCATTCAGGCCATGATCGCTGACGGCGCTTCACGCTTCACGGAAGCCGGACCTGGTAAGGTATTACAGGGGCTGGTCGGAAAGATCAACAAGGAAATGCAGGTGGAAGGCGTAAGCTGATCTTCATTTTGCTTATTTGATATCGATGCTGCAATTGACCCATTCGGGGTCGAATGCGGCATCGAATTTTTTATAGAAGTTGATCGCCGGTTCATTCCATTCCAGCACCTGCCAGATGATCCGGTTGAATTTCTTTTCTTTCGCTTCTTCGATCAGACGGTCGAATAACAGTTTTCCGATCTGATTACCCCGCATGGATTCCGTGACCAGGATATCCTCCAGGTACATGGCTTGTCCTTTCCAGGTGGAATAACGGATATAATACAGAGCGAATCCCTGCACCCGGCCTTCCGCTTCGGCCACGAATGCCCACCAGACGGGCTTTTCGCCAAACCCGCTCTCCGCGAAGTGCTCTGGTGTTACGGTCACTTCATCCGGCGCGCGTTCATACACTGCCAGTTCCTTTACCAGTTCCAGGAGGCGCGGACAATCTTCCCGCACCGCTCTTCTGATCTTGATCTCCATATCAAATACGATTATTCATTTTCTTTTTTATAACCCGGGCCTTTCACGAAACGTCCGGGTTTGGCACCGGTATGATCACCATCCTTTATGACCTGCACCCCATTCACGAAAACATGAATGATCCCGGTGGCATACTGATGCGGCTTCGCGAAAGTGGCGTGATCGGTCACTGTTGCAGGATCGAAGATCACGATGTCAGCATAGTTGCCCACTTTCAGCTCACCCCTGCGTTTCAGTTTTAAATTCGTAGCAGGCAGTTTGGATAATTTGCGGATCGCATCGGCGAGGGGAAGGATCTTTTCATCGCGACAGTACTTGCCCAGTACACGAACGAAATTACCATACGCACGCGGATGCGGGTTTGAATTCAGGAACACACCTTCGGGTGCCATTGATTCCGCATCCGAACAGAAACTCATCCAGGGCAGTGCGATCTCTTTGCGGATATTATCTTCCGTCATCGAAAAATAGGATACACCGATGCGTGTACTGTCTTCCACGATCAGGTCCATCGCCGTTACTTCCGGCGTACTGCCACGCATCGCAGCTACTTCTTCCAGTGTTTTACCAATGTATTTCCTTAAGCTGTCGCGGCGAAAACCCAGCAGCAATACGCCTTTCGCGCCACCCGCCCCATAGTAAGTATTCTCCCAGGTGGTCGCGTTGGTATTCATTTCTTTGATCATCTGCGCACGGACGGCTGGTCTTTGTAAACGATGCCAGAGACTGTCGAAGCCACCATCCTGCAAAGAAGGCGGGAAGGAAGCGGTGAGTCCGGTCGCGGATGCATGATAAGTGTACATGTCAGCGGTGATCTTCAGTCCGGATGTACGCGCGGCTTCGATCATCTTCACCAGACTGTCGATCTTCCACCAGTTGTCTTTTCCTGCTGCCTTGAAATGATAGATCTCTGCCGGGATATTCGCATCACGGGCGATCGTCTCCAGTTCCTGAACTGCTTCGAACAGCTGATTGCCTTCATTGCGCATATGTGAGATATACATACCTCCATAAGGAGCGGCGGCTTTGCAGAGTTCGGTCAGCTCTTTCGTTTTGGCGAAGAATGCAGGCGGATAAATCAGCGAAGTGCCCACACCCATCGCGCCTTCTTCCATGGCTTGTCTGACCAATTCCTTCATACGTTCCATTTCCTCGGCCGTGGGCTCACGGTCATCTTCACCGATCACGTTCGTACGGATGGTGGTGGCACCAACAAAAGAAGCGACATTACAGCTGATCCCTCTTTTCTCCAGCCATTTCAGGTATTCACCGAATGTGTTCCATTCTACTTTGAATTTGATCTCCGGCTGATCACGCTGCATCTCATCCTTCATCTTCGCATTCAGCGGTCCCATGCTTTCGCCTTCACCCATCACTTCCAGCGTTACACCCTGGCGGAGCTCGCCCTGTGATTTTCCGTCTTCGATCAGGGAAGTATTCGACCAGCTCAGCATATTGATGAAACCCGGCGCCACCGCCATTCCTGTTGCATCAATGCTGATCTTTGCAGAAACCTTCGACAGGTCACCGATGAACGCGATGCTGTCGCCGCGGATACCGATATCAGCCTGATATGGCTTGCCACCATTACCGTCATAGATCATGCCGTTGCGGATGATCTTGTCGTATTCACGATGATGGAATTTACAGGCACTGAAAAGCAGCAGCCCGGCCAGCAGGAAGCAGGTTGGTCTCATATGAAAATATTATACCGGAAGATAAGGAATTAGTCCGCTAAAGCCTGCTCCAGGTCATTCAGGATATCCGGCAGGTTCTCGATCCCTACATTCATCCGGATCAGTCCGTCCGTGATGCCGTATTTCAGTTTCTCTTCCTTCGGAACACTGTAATGGGTCATGGATGCAGGGTGCGACAGCAAAGTATCACAGGTACCCAGAGATACGGTGCGCACGCACATCTTCAGATTGTTCATGAAATCAATACCGCCTTGCAATCCTTTCTTCAGTTCGAAGGAAAGCATGGGGCCGGGGTGGCGCATTTGTTTTTTGGCCACTTCATGGTCCGGGTGCGCGGCGAGTCCTGTATAGTTCACGCGGCTGACCGTATGATGTGTGCTCAGGTATTGCGCCACTTCCATTGCATTGTGGCAATGCCTTTCCATGCGCAGCTCCAGTGTTTTCATGCCCTGAATGAGCAGGAAGGCATCGAAAGAATTTCCGTTGCCACCGAGCATACGATGCACTTTGGTCATGCTGGTCTTCATGCGTTCCGTATCGCGGCCCAGCAGGATGCCGCCGATAGCGGTGCCATGGCCATTGAGGAATTTAGTAGTGGAGTGTACCACGAAATCAACGCCGTATCTGAACGGTTGCTGCAGAAATGGAGTGGCGAACGTATTATCTACCGCAACAAGGAGTCCGTGATTTTTCGCCATACCGGTGAGCACCTCAATATCGACGCACTGAATGGTAGGATTGGCCGGTGTTTCGAGATACAACATGCGGATCGAAGGATCTTTCTTCAGCATGTCTTCTGCTACCTGCGGATCACGCAGGTCGGCGATCACAGGGATCACACCGAAACCTGGCAGTACTTTGGTGATCAGTTCTTCCGTTCCGCCGTAGAGTGAGTAATGGGTCAGGATCTTGTCTCCCGGTTTCAGTGTTCCCAGTAAAAGGGATGAAATGGCCGCCATGCCCGAAGCATGGAGGATGCCTTTCACTTCGAACGGGAGTCCGAAGGTTTCCATGGCCGCGATCTTGTCTTCTGCTTCTTTGAGCGTGGGATTACCCCAGCGGCTGTAAATGAAACCTTCTTCCTGTCCGCTGAAGCGGCGCATGCCCTGTTCCGCAGTATCGAACACATAGGTACTGCTGGCATAGATCGGGACCAGGTGCGCGTAATTCGGATCGGTTTCATGACCGGCGTGCACTGCCAGTGAACTCCATCCCTGAAGTGGAAAACTTTTATCCATGTTGGGTTTGATTTAAGGGAGATTTGTGTTCCTGTTCCCGCTATCAAAGCTAAAGTAAAATGAAAGAACTGCTTCAACAGCTTGCGTCTTATAATGTATGGGCCACACGCCGGATCGGAGATGTGATCCTTACGTTGCCGGAGGAAAAATGCAACCAGGAGCTGCCGGGCAGTTTTCCCACTATTTTCAAAACCGTACTGCATTGCTGGGATGCGGAAGCAGTTTGGTGGCAAAGGGTAAAGTTGCAGGAGCATACCATTGCGCCTTCCACGCATTTCAATGGAACGATGAAAGATGCGGTGAATGGATTACTGCATCAGTCGAAACAATGGGAAGAATGGGTGCACCAGGTCCCGGAACGCATGCTGGACCATGTATTCCAGTATTACAATAATAAAAAGGAAAGCTTCAAGCAACCTGTTTCGCAGATCATCATACACGTCATCAATCACAGCACTTATCACCGCGGACAAATGATCACGCAATTGCATCAGTTAGGCGTGGAAAAGTTGCCTGCGACGGATTTTGTGGTGTGGAGCAGGAAGAAATAGTTGATAGTGGATAATTGATAATGGATAATTGATAATTGATAATGGTGAAAGGAGAATAAAGCCACTTAGAATGTCATTATCCGTTCTCCATTATCAATTATTCATTCAAATCAATATTCCCATTTCACCAGCGTCGCGCCCCAGGTAAACCCGCCGCCAAATGCTGCGAGCACGATGAGGTCTCCTTTGTTGAGTTGTTTTTTCCATTCCCAGAGGCAGAGGGGAATGGTGGCTGCGGTGGTGTTACCGTAGCGTTCGATGTTCAGCATTACTTTTTCAGGACTGAGGCCCATACGGTTGGCCGTGGCATCAATGATCCTTTTATTGGCCTGGTGCGGAACCAGCCATGCGATATCATCACCGGTGAGGTTATTCCTTTCGAGTAATTCAGCGCTTACATCCGCCATACCTTTCACTGCGAATTTGAAAACGGACTGTCCTTCCTGGAACGCGTAGTGTTCTTTATTGGCAACGGTTTCAGCTGTTGCGGGGCGTAATGAGCCACCTGCTTTCATGTGCAGGAAACTGGCACCACTGCCATCCGTACGCAGAATACTGTCCTGCACACCATATCCATCGTAATTGGGTTCCAGTAATACGGCGCCGGCGCCATCCCCGAAGAGTACGCAGGTATTGCGGTCGGTATAATCGATGATCGCGCTCATTTTATCGGCACCTACCACCACTACTTTTTTATAGCGGCCGCTTTCAATGAAGGAAGCGCCGGTGGTGAGTGCGAACAGGAAACCAGAGCAGGCAGCAGCAAGGTCGAAGCCCCACGCATTTTTAGCACCCAGTTTATCGCAGGCGATATTGGCCGTGGCGGGGAACACCATATCAGGGGTAACGGTAGCCACGATCATCAGGTCGATCTCCATCGCGTCGATCCCTCTTTTTTCCAGCAGCTCTTTTACGGCAGGTACCACCATGTCGGACGTAGCGAGGCCATCACCTTTCTGGATCCTGCGTTCGCTGATGCCGGTCCGTGTGCGGATCCACTCATCATTGGTATCCACCATTTTCTCCAATTCAAAATTGGTAAGCCGGTATTCCGGCACATAACCACCTACAGCAGTAATAGCGGCAGTAACTTTTTTATTCATGAGGCTGGAAATTATGGGCACGAATATACGAAATAGGGGATAGTTGATAATTGATAGTTGATAATGGATATTGGATAATGGAGACAGAAGGTACAAGGTAACAGGTAAGAGGTAAAAGGTAAAAGGTGGATCCTTAGGACGATCTAATAGCTTACAGATAATAGCTAGCAGCTTCACATCAGCTTTCTTCCTATTTTCGCACCTATGATCGCATACCTGAAAGGAGATTTTGTTTATAAGAGCCCGTCTAACGTGCATGTGGAGGTGAACGGGGTGGGCTATGAAGTGCATATCAGCCTGAATACCTATTCCAAGATTCAGGGGGCTGATAAAGGGATCCTTTTTACCCACCTGCTGGTCAGGGAAGATGCTCATCTTTTGTATGGTTTTTTCGACCTGGCGGAAAAGGAGCTTTTTCAGCAACTGATCGCAGTTTCGGGTATCGGTGCATCAACTGCCCGGGTCATGCTGTCATACATGAAACCGGAGGAACTGATCCGGGCCATCACCCAGGGCGATACCCGCACCCTGGAGGGGGTAAAAGGCATCGGCAAAAAGACAGCGGAAAGGGTGGTTTTGGAACTTCGTGACAAACTGTCCAAAATCAGCCTGGAATCAAATATTTCTCCCCTGAAAAACAATACATTGCGCAACGATGCGTTAAATGCATTGACGGCTTTGGGCATCAACCGGTTAGCCGCTGAACAGGCCCTCGAAAAAACCCTTTCAGCCGAACCCGGGTTACCCGTTGAAGAGTTGATCAAAAAAGCCCTCCGCACCCTCTGATCCAATTATTTCCCCGAAACTAATTGATGGAGAAAAAAATTGAACCTTAAGACTGCTCATATCTTCCGTACAGTGCTGTGTTTTGCCCTGATCTTACCCCTCTTTCCGGGGCAAGCGAGTGCGCGTTTCCAGCAACAGCCGTCCAGACCCGATACGCTCCACTATCCCCTGACAGAAAGAAGGGCCGATCCTTACAGCACCCCCAACCGCAATACTTTTGATTTCCGCGATACATCCTTCATCAAGAAGACGATCGAATACGATCCCAAGACCAAACAGTACTATATCGTTGAAAAAGTAGGTAGTCATTACTACCGGACCCCGACCTCTTTCTCCATGGAAGAGTTCATCAACCTGCAGGGTCATAAGGACGAACAGGATTATTTCCATAAACGCGCGGCTTTGCTGGCGGATATGAACCGCAGGATCTTCAAACCGAAATTCAAGATCACGAATGACCTGTTCAACCGTGTGGTCGGTACCGGTAAGATCGATATCCGTCCTTCCGGTTATGTGGAGCTGCTGGCCGGCTATCAGGGTCAGCACATCAACAATCCCACATTGCCTGAACGCGCCCGCAAGAATGGTGGTTTCGATTTCAACATGAACTCCCGTTTGCAGGTGGATGCCAACATCGGCGATAAACTGAAACTGCCGATCAACTACAATACCCTTGCGAATTTTGATTTCGAGAACCAGCTGAAACTGGATTATCAGGGAAAAGATGATGAGATCCTCAAACTCTTCCAGGCCGGTAACGTGAACTTCTCATCCAAGAGCACACTGATCCCAGGCGCGCAATCCCTGTTCGGTATCAAATCACAATTACAGTTCGGTAAACTCTATATCACTTCAGTACTGGCCAACCAGCGCTCCACAAGGCAGTCGGCTAACCTGGAGAATGGGGCCTCTACACAAAGCTTTTCCATCAAAGCCAACGAATACGAAGAGAACAGGCACTTCCTGCTCTCTCAATATTTCCGGACGAATTTCAATTCTGCCATGCAGAAACTGCCGGTGGTGAATTCGCCCATCCAGATCCTGAAATCGGAAGTTTGGGTCACCAACCGGAACGGTGCCACAACGGATACACGTGATATCGTTGCGCTGATGGACCTCGGTGAAGGCAGTCCTTTCGGTGCCTGGGGTGGTACAGGTAGTTCAGCAAGTTTGCCTGAGAACTACACCAACAATCTTTACCGCACCATCACCGCCAACCCCAGCAGCCGTAATTCTTCATTGGTACAGGGTGTGCTGACAGGTCTGGGACTTGCACCAGTGCAGGATTTTGAAAAAACATTCGCGCGTAAACTGCAGCCATCCGATTATACCATCAACCCGCAGATCGGTTTCATTTCACTGAACCAGACCCTGCAGCCGGACGAAGTATTGGCGGTAGCATTTCAGTATACGTATAACGGACGCATCTTTCAGGTGGGTGAGTTCTCACAGGATGTACCGCCGGATACGACCGGTACTTCTCAGCGTGTACTGTTCCTGAAACTGCTCAAAGCCACTTCACAGCGTACCAGCCTCCCGATCTGGGACCTGATGATGAAGAACGTGTATGCTGTTGGTTACGGGCAACTGGAGCGTCAGGATTTCCAGCTCAACCTCGTTTACGAAGAACCCAGCAATGGTGAGAAAAGATACCTGCCCCCGACGGATCTGATCAATACCTATCAGTTCCGTCCGCTGATCTCCTTACTGAACCTCGATCGTCTCAATAATCAGAATGACCCGCAGCCGGATGGTGTGTTCGACTTCATCGAGAACTTCACGATCATCTCTTCACAAAGCCGCGTGATCTTCCCGGTACTGGAACCTTTCGGGCATGATCTGGATTATGTGTATGCCACGCAGGCACTGCGCGATAAATATCTCTATTATCCTTTGTATGATACCATCAAGGCGATCGCGGAGACCTATGCGAATCTGAATCGTTTCAAACTGACGGGCCGCTCCAAGACCACATTACAGGGGGATTACCAACTGGGGTTGAATATTCCGCGCGGTTCTGTTACCGTTACAGCCGGGGGACAAGTGCTGCAGGAGAACGTAGACTATGAGATCAACTATGATCTGGGAACCCTGCGAGTGACCAATCAGGCCATCATCAATTCAGGTGTACAGGTCAATATCCAGTCGGAAAATCAGGCCATGGGCGGTGCGTTCCAGCAAAAGAATTTCATGGGTGTCCGGCTCGATTATCTGGCCAATAAGAATTTCACATTGGGTGCTACCATGGTGCGTTTGGGTGAGCGTCCGTTCTTCATCAAACAACAGTATGGTGAAGACCCGATCAAGAACACCATGTACGGTTTCGATTTCGATTACCGGAACAATGTGCCGCGATTATCCAAGTGGCTCGATAAATTACCTTTCTATTCCACCAAGGCGATGTCTTCCATCACCGCCTATGGAGAAGCGGCCATACTGGAACCCGGTCACCCTAAACAGATCAACTCCAGCAAGAGCGATAAAAGTGGTGTGAGTTATATCGATGACTTTGAAGGAACCCGTGCAGGTATCGATCTGCGTTTCCCGCTGATCAGCTGGACACTCGCTTCCATTCCCAAAGGCAACGGACTTTTCCCGGAATCCAATCTGAGTAATAATCTGGCGGCCGATTATAACCGCGCCAAGTTCGCATGGTATAATATCGAACCTGTATTACAGGAAAGAAGGAATCCCAATAACCCGCTCAGGGATAATCCCGCTGAACTTTCGAACCCACGTGTACGCCAGGTGCTGCAGAATGAGATCTTCCCGAACAAGAGTGTGGAATTCGGTCAGGGTTTGCTGACCACATTCGACCTTGCGTTCTATCCGCGTGAAAAAGGTCCGTATAACTATGAAGCGCGTCCGGGCCGTATCGATGCCAATGGTAATCTCATCAATCCGAAACAATCCTGGGGTGGTTTGATGCGCAGCATCGATCAGACCGATTTCGAAACAGGTAATATAGAATACATCGAAGGCTGGATGCAGGATCCTTTCATCCTGAATCCGGGCAGTCAGGGCGGACAGCTGTATATCAACCTCGGTAATATATCTGAAGATATCCTGCCGGATGGGAAAAGGATGTATGAGAACGGTCTCCGCAAACCTTCCATCAATGCTCCGGTCGATAATACCACTGTGTGGGGTAAAGTGCCTTCCAATCCCCTGCAGGTGACCAACGCTTTCAGTAATGAAACGGATGAGCGCCAGTATCAGGACGTCGGTATCGATGGTTTACGTGATGAAGAAGAGAAAACGAAATTCGCGAGTTACCTGAACGACCTCAAAAATAATTTCGGTGCCAACTCACCGGTTTACCTGCAGGCTTCCGGCGACCCTTCCGCGGATAATTTCAAGCCTTATCGTGATGCGACTTATGAAACCCAGAAATCGGGTATCCTTCGCCGTTATAAAGACATCAACAGTCCGCAGGGTAACTCACCGGTATCGACCGGCAACAGCCAGTTCGTGAACGCCTTTACCCAGTACCCCGACGGGGAAGAGCTGAACCGCGATAATACCATGAATGAAACCGAGGAATACTTCCAGTATCGCCTCGATCTGCAGCCGAATATGGCCATCGGTACCAACTTCATCACCGATAAACGTGTGGTGAGTGTGAACCTGGCTGATGGAACCAACCGTACCGAAACCTGGTACCTGTTCCGTATCCCTGTATCTGAATACCAGCAGAAGGTGGGCAATATCCCGGATTTCAAATCGATCCGTTTTATCCGGATGTTCATGACCAATTTCGCTGACACGACCGTTCTCCGATTCGGAAAACTGGAACTGGTCCGTAACCAATGGCGGAAATTCAAATTCGTCATCGATACTTCCGGTAACTATACTCGTCTGCCAACGCCTGATCCTACTTCTTTTAATACACTGGCCGTGAACCTGGAGGAGAACGACCAGCGTCAGCCGGTAAGATATGTGATCCCGCCCGGTATCGAAAGACAACAGCAGCTCAGTAATAATAATGTATCCCTGTTCCTGAATGAGCAATCATTGAGTCTGCAGGTGTGCGGCCTGCCACGCCATGAAGCACGCGGTGTGTTCAGAACAATGAACCTCGACATGCGCCAGTATGGTCGCCTGCAGATGTTCATCCATGCGGAATCCGTACAGGGTCAGCAACACATCAATGATAATGACCTGAGTGCTATTGTTCGTATCGGTAATGATTTTGCGGGAAACTATTATGAGGTCAAGGTGCCGCTGAAGATGACGGCTTTCGGTGCAACGGATTCCCTTGCGATCTGGCCGGAACTCAATAACCTTGATTTCGATCTGGATAAACTGACACAACTCAAGTCCAAACGTAATAAACTCGGTATCGCGCCTTCGGCATATTATAAAGAAACGGCAGCTGACGGAAGGTCCTATGCCATCGTCGGTAATCCCAACCTCGGTGAAGTGAAAGGGATCCTGCTTTCCGTTAAGAACGAGAATATGGAAGCCGCCTGTACCGAAATATGGTTCAATGAACTTCGTTTCTCCAGGCTCGACGAAAAAGGCGGATGGGCCGCACTCGGCCGGATCGACCTGAAAATGGCCGATCTCGGAACCATCACCGTTTCAGGAACCGCTAAGACCAAAGGGTTCGGTACACTGGAACAGCGCGTGAACGAACGCAGCCGTGAAGACAACTATACATTCGATATTTCCGCGAATATCGAAGCGGGAAAATTGCTGCCGAAGAAACTGGGCATGCAGATCCCTGTTTATGCAGGCATCAGCCGTACGACCAGCACCCCGGAGTACGATCCGTACGATTTGGATATCACGCTGAAGGAAAAACTGAAGGACCTGCCTTCTAAAAAAGATTCGATCAAAGCGAACGCACAAGACCAGACCACGATCAAGACCATCAACCTCACGAACGTGAAGAAGATGAAGACGGATGGCAAGAAGCCGAAGATCTGGAGTGTGACCAACTTTGATTTCAACTATTCATTCATCGAGACCAGTCGCCATAATCCGCTCATCGAGGAAGATAACCTTCGCCGTACCAGAGGTGCGCTGGGTTATACCTATGCACCGCAGGTGAAACCTTTTGAGCCTTTCAAATACCTGATCAAATCGAGGTCAAGGTGGCTGGGACTGATCAAAGACATCAACTTCAACTACGCGCCATCGCAGATCTCATTCCGTGCGGATGTATTCCGTCAGTTCGGATCCACGCGCATGCGTAATATCGGTGGTGGCGGGTACAAGATCCCGGAGACCTACAACAAATACTTTACGTTCGATCGTTTCTATATCCTGCAATGGAACCTTACCCGTTCGATCTCGATCGATTACACGGCCACGAACAATGCCCGAATCGATGAACCTGCCGGCAGGATCGATACCAAAGAGAAGAAGGATTCCGTGCGAACGAACTTCCTCAAAGGCGGACGCAACACCAACTATCACCAGGAAGTAACGATCAATTATAATGTACCGACGCAGAAGATCCCGCTGCTCGACTGGACCTCGCTGCGTGCCAGCTATAATGCGAAGTACAACTGGCTCGCCGCATCCCTTCTGGCCCGTGACCTGGGGAATACCCTTTCAAACACACAGACACGTACGATCAACGGAGAATTCAAATTCGAAGACCTGTATAATAAATGGCGTTTCCTCCGTGCTGTGAACATGAACGGACCTGCCAATGGTAACAGAACCAATAACGGTGACAATAATAATGGTAAAGGCGGCGGTAAGGGCGGCAATAAGAAACTCAACGGTCTTGATCCCCAGGATCAGCCCGGTGTGAAGATCGCACAGAATAAAGGGGTGAAAACCGACAGTACCGGAAAGAAAACGAAGAAGCTGAAGAAGGAAAAGAAAGTAAGGGATCCGAACCTGCTCCCGGAGATCGGTGCAGTGCCCAAATTCTTCCTGCGTCTCGCTACATCCCTGAAACGTGTGGGTGTACAGTATACGGAAGACTTCGGAACGACACTGCCCGGTTATATGGACAGCACACGCATGTTCGGTAATAATCTGAAAAGTGGTCAGCCCGGATTCGGATATATTTTCGGCTACCAGCCAGATACGGGTTGGATCAATCAATTTGGACAGAAGGGATTGTTCTCACGTGATAAATTGGTCAGTGCTATGATCCAGCAGCGCTTCAACCAGCGACTGAATGTGACCGCACAGGTGAGCCCGTTCCGTGATTTCACGATCGATCTGAATCTGGATAAGACCTACGATAAGAATTATTCGGAATTATATAAGGATACGACCGGTTCCGCAGGCCTTACGCGATTGAATCCTTACGCTGCCGGTAGTTTCAGTGTCAGCTATATTTCTTATCAGACCCTGTTCACGAAATTCGATCCGAACGTCATTTCAGAATCATTCAAGACATTTGAGTCCAACCGCGCGCTTTTATCCAAGAAACTCGGAACCGCAAATCCATATGCGACCGGTGCACAGAATCCGGATGGATACTATAAAGGATATGGCCGTTACGCGCAGGAAGTGGTCATTCCGTCCTTCCTGGCCGCCTATACCAATAAGGATCCGATGGGCATCAAACTCACGAAGAACAGTAACCCGAATCTGCGTGCCAATCCGTTCTCTGGTATCATACCCAAACCGAACTGGGCATTGAGTTATACCGGTCTGCCGAGATTGCGTGGTATGGATAAAGTATTCAGCAGTTTCACGATACGCCATGGATACCACAGTACCCTTAGCATGAACAGCTTCAATACGGCACTGTTGTTCCAGGATCCTAACAGGATCGGTTATCCGAAATTCGTGGACACCCTCACGGGCAATTTCATACCTTACTTCCTGATCCCGAATATCACGATCCAGGAATCATTCGATCCGCTGATCCAGGTGGAAATGACATTCACCAATCAGCTGACCACATCCATCGAGTTCAAGAAAACGCGTACGCTGAGTCTGAGTCTCATCGACTATCAGCTGGCGGAGAACCGTTCAACGGAAGTAACATTCGGATTCAACTGGCGCAAGAAGGGTGTGCCGCTGATCAAGAACCTGAAGATCGGCAAGAATGGTATGAAGCTGGATAATGATGTGACCATGCGCTGTGACTTCAGTCTGCGTGATGACGCTACTGCCAACAGCAAACTGGATCAGGGTACTTCATTCGGTACATCCGGACAGAAAGTGATCCGTATTGCCCCGTCCATTGATTATGTCCTCAATAACCGCGTCAGCCTCAAACTCTATTTTGAGCAGACACGCAATATCCCCAAGGTCAGTAACGCCTTCCCGATCACCAATACCAAGGGTGGGCTGGCAGTGCATATTTCCCTCGCGCAGTAATGTTAGTCATTAGTCTGTAGTCGGCAGTCTTTAGTCCGTTCTTATCAGGTATAGGAGTGCTTTGTGCATAACAATTCTATAAGGCTACTGAAGGTGTTAGGTTGCGGGATTCAGACTTTACCGATGAAAAAAGCACGCCGTGGTCGGTGTTTTTCACCGACCACCGGGCAGGAACGAAGTAGTTAGTCTTTAGTCGGTAGTCTATAGTCCTTTCTTTTCAGGTATAGGGATGGGTTCAGCATTGCTATTCTATACAGCTATTAAAGGAGGTAGGACCCGAGGATAGATGCTACGTGAAGATCGCTCAGTGTGGGATCAGTTCCCGGGTTGGGTATTATTCTCAGCGCCGGTTTTTTTGAAAAGCATCACATAACCGCAGAGATTCTTTTTCTTCTGCTTATTGACCTGAACCGGTTTCATCATGTGGAATTCTGAGAACTTCGGAATGTAAGAGTAGGAGATGATATTGCCGTCCACATCACCCCAGCGTTTCTGCTGGAAGATCACCTGGCGTTCATTCCAGTCGTACATACGCACTTCGTATAACCTGGAAGTGATGTCGCCGATGAATATGAACTGATACCAGCTGCCTTCGGTCAGTGGAATGACGACGGGCATTTCAAATTCGCTTTCCATATTGATGGAAGCTTCTTTCAGTAAAATATAACCGTCTTTGGAATATAAGTTTTTGAGGCTGTCAACCTGCTTGCCCATCAGGTCGTCCCGGCAGGTCTGAAGGCGGATCACATCCTGGGCGTATGCGCTTGCAGTGAGCCCGAGTGAAAGAAGGAGGAATGGGATGATACGGTTTTTCATAACAGTTGTTCTACAGGAACGGATAGTCCCTATAAAGTTATGGCACAATTTCCTGAACAGTAAAGGTTTCTGTTTTTTCATCGGTGAATTTCAGGCGGCGCGGTAAATTTTCGCAGGGAATCTACGACAAATGGCGGGCCAGGCTCCCGGGAGGGTACAGCCAGGGCCTGTTAAGATAGCCAAATTCAGGTGAAAAATCCCAATATTCGGGTCAATATCAGTCCGGCTGGCGGTTAAAATGTGTCGCATCCGCCTGGCGGGTGGGCATGATCTCCAGTTCATTGATGCAAACATGTTCCGGCAGGGTAGCGCAGTAATAGATCACGCCGGCTACATCTTCGCCGGTCAGAGGCTGAATGCCACTGTATACACTCTTTGCCGTAGCGGCATCACCTTTAAAACGAACCAGCGAGAATTCGGTTTCTGCAGCACCGGGATTGATGCAGGTGACCCTGATATGATATGGCAGCAGATCGATACGCATGCCCTGACTGATCGCATTGACCGCAAACTTGCTGCCGCAGTACACGTTACCTTTTTCATACACCTGTTTGCCGGCAATGGACCCCATATTGATGATATGTCCTTTTTTGCGTTTCACCATCAGTTGCGATACAGCTTTTGATGTGTACAGGAATCCTTTCACATTGGTATCGATCATCGTGGTCCAGTCATTCATATCTGCTTCATGAAAATGATCACGGCCCAGAGCGAGGCCCGCATTGTTGACGAAGATGTCGATCGCTTTCCATTGTTCCGGCAATCCGTTTATCGCAGCATTCACGGCCGCTTCGTCCCGCACATCGAAAGGGAGGGTGATGAGCGCAACGTTGTACTTGCTTTCCAGCGAAGTGGCCAAAGCATCCAGTCTGTCTTTCCGCCTGCCATTCAGGATCAGGTCATAACCATTTTCTGCGAATTTCCAGGCGGTAGCTTCTCCGAATCCGGATGTGGCTCCGGTGATGAATACGATTCCGGGCATATTGAAACTGATTTTTTACTGCACGAAGATAGCCGAATGTGCACGGTGGAAAAAACGCTGTGTTTTAGCGGATCAGTGTAGTGGTGCCTTTGAGGAAGAGTTTGCGCCCGGTATAATCAATGGCACTGACCATCCATGCATAGGTATTACTGCCCTGCAGTACCCCGCCGACCTTACCGTTCCAGCCCGCACCATTCACGGAAGTTGTGAACACCAGCTGGCCCCAGCGGTTGTAGATACTGAAGAATTCGATCTTTTCAATACCCACGCCGATCGGTCTCACTACATCATTCAATCCGTCACCATTCGGCGTAAATGCAGTGGGGACGAAAATATATGGAACGGTCCGGAACACCCGAACGGTCATGAAGCTTGAATCGGTGCACCCTGCGGCATCACTCACCAGTAATTTGTAACGTACGGAATCCACACTGCCATCATACAATCCGGTAGGATTAGGGATCCGGGGGTTATTCAGCCAGGTGCCGGGAAACCACTGGTAAGCGGTTCCGCCACTGGCATTCAGATGCAGGGGTTGTCCAACGATCACGACCGTATCATGTCCGGCAAATGGTCTGATGCGGGGCAATACGGTTACGACCAGGGTGTCGAATTTGGGCTTCGGACAACCTAACGTATCATATGATGTGAGAATGAAAGAAGTGGTCCGGGGCGGATTCACGGTCGTGGTCAGACTGTTCGGATTACCCAGATACTGGGCAGGCGTCCAGGTGAACCGGGAGCCGGTGATCCTGCCATGCAAGAGACCTTGTGAATTATAACAAAGTGTCGTATCAGGACCTGCAACCGCAACGGGGTAGGGAACGGTGCTTACGATAACCTGATCTGTTGCGGTACAACTGCCGATCCTGGCGAGTACAGTATACGTTGTGAGACTGTTCGTCACTGCCATCGGGTTGATGATATTCGGATTGCTCAGATTGGCGGCTGGCGACCATAAGAATTGCAAACCGTTCGAAATAGCATTCAGCCGGATCGAATCGCCCTGGCATATCGTGGTGTCATTTATCGCCTGTAGCGAAACGAATGATACGACACGAACTCTTACGGAATCATTATTGATACAACCGTTCTCATTCAGATTCACATAATAGGTCGTTGTGGTGACCGGCGAAACGGTAGGCGTGGCAGTATTTGCATTGATGATATTGACTAGCGGGGTCCAGCTGAACACACCATTCCCGCTGGCCTGTAATTGGAGTTGATCGCTTACACAGATCAATGTATCCTTGAAAGCCAGACCGATCTTCGGCTTATCCAGTACATCCACGGTCTTGCTTATGGTGTCGATACAACCCCTGTTATCTGTAACGATCAGTTGAGCCGTCATTGTGCCGGATGCTGAATATAACCAGTTGGGATTCCTGATATGAGCGGTGTCTGCCAATGTATTCAGATCACCGAAATTCCAGCTCCAGGAATTGACGGTTCCGTAGCGGGAACGGGTAGTATCCCTGAAACTGATCGGATTATTGATACAGGTTCCGGTGACGGTGAATCCTGGTGCGAATCCCGGGTACACTTTCACGACCGCTGTGGTAGAATCGGAACATTGCTGATTCCTGTTCGTTACGAGCTTCAGTACAAAAGTGCCAGAATCAGGATAAGTGTAAGTAGGTGCGATCTGATCGGATGTATCATTGGTAAGTGTAGTGACACCGAAATCCCAGAAATAAGAATTGATCAGCGGACTCGAATTCTGATTCTGGAAATTGAGTGTAAATGCATTGGGGCCGATACATGAAATATATTGCGGTGCAAGACTTGCTTTGGCAATGGTGCAATCACCGATCTTGATCTGCAGGTCCTTCCTTTGTACCGCGATCGGAATACCGTTTCTGATCTCAGTGACACAAACCGTTACAACATAAATGCCTGCAGCCGGGGCGATGCCGGAAATGAGACCTGTGGCGGGATTGACAGTGATCGTTGAACCCAGCGGACTCGATCCGTTGAATGGTACAACATAAGGGACCGCCGGATAAGGCGGGGGATCAGGAGGGTTCGGCGCGGATTGTCCGGGAGCGGAACTGCCTCCTAAATAGGCATTGCAGAAAGAATAGGTCAGAAGATCACCATCCGCATCCGTTGCAGCAAAACTGTACTGGAAACTATTGTTGGCACAAACAATGACCGTATCAGGTCCGATGAAATGCGCACTGTTATTGGCTGGTGCGGTGGCAAGCTGATCTGTACCCGGGATCTCAGCTGTATAGGTTGCGCCTGCATTACTTGAGTTACTCAGGTTGTTGATACCATTGATACGGCAGCAACGCTGATAAGCGATGATATATCCCTCCGGTATCGCCGGCAGATCAACAGTGAAAGTATAATATCCTACATCGTAATAAACGACGGGCGGATTGGAGATACAGGGGCTGGGGCTGACCAACTGCAATTCAATTGCGGCGGTCCGGGTGATCTCATTATTGGAGATCAGTGTACCGGTGAGCCGGTTGAAGATCCCGATCGCGGCTGCTGCATCCAGCGCGGCTCCGGTGGAAAAGTGGTCCCTGAATAATTTCAGCGTGATCTCATAGCGATGGGTCGTTCCGTTGGAACTGACAAGTCTGTAATAGATCTCACCACCCGTGATATGGTTGGCAAAGCTGGTGAGAGAGAACAGTATTCCCGCTATGAGGCTGAGGTAACGTTTCATGAATGATTTGAAATGCAGGCGAATCAAAAACTACACAAAAATTGCTCCAATATCCGGTTGCTGGTATCTGATTCTTCCAGCATACCCATATGCGCTGAATTCCGGAGCAGGTGAATGTACGATTTTCCGGGAAGATGGCACTGTGCCTGACTATCAGAAAGGGGTACTGCCATGTCGTGTTCACCCATGATAAAAAGCACCGGGAACGGGCTTTTACGAAGCACCCCGGTCCTGTCCGGGCGGGCCATCATGGCCCGGTAATATGAAACGAGTGAAGTGGCTGAAAAGTTGCTTTGTTCCGCTATAAAACGGCTGACCATTTCTGGGTTGGAACGGCGCGTTTCTTCACTGAATAGATTCGGGCTGCTCGTCTTCAGGAAAGCAGCGGCACCATGCTCCATGATGAATGCGATCCCTTTCTCACGTACCTGTTTTTTTTCATCACTGTCCGCGAACGCGGTGGAATGAAATAACCCGAATCCCTCCAGATGGTTGTAATAATTTTCAGCGAAGGCAAGGGTTATATATCCACCCATGCTGTGCCCGATCATCGTTACGCGTTCAAGTTGTTCCTGATGGACGATCGTATGCAGCGCCTCACACATTTCTTCAATACTATTATCTGACAGTGCTTCCGAAGCACCGCTGCCGGGAAGGTCCGGAACGATACATTGATAGGATCGACTGAGATATTTTACCTGATCATCCCATAAAGATCCTGTTTCTGCAAACCCATGCACCAGCATCACGGGTCTTCCGCTTCCGGTTACCCGGTAGCTGATCTTACTGCCTTGATAGGTTGCTGTTCTGGTCGCTGAAGCGGTCATGCTTTCCTGCTTCGTATTTTATTGTAGAAAAAAGTGCCGGTCAGTAAAACCAGCAGTATCGCGGCAACCACTGCCGCAGCGCGCGAAATATAATCGCCGTGCTCCGCATAGAAAGTCAGTCTGTTCTCCGCGGGAATATTCATATTGATCGCACTCGAGGTATTCCAGGGCTGAGGCTGGATCACATTTCCGAGCGGATCGATGAAACAACTGATGCCGGTATTGGCACTGCGGGCCACCCAGGTCCTTGTTTCAATGGCCCTTAACCGCGCATAATTCATGTGCTGTTTGTATCCGGGCGTATCATGCCACCAACCGTCATTTGTGATGATGGTAAGAATATTGGCGCCACGACGGATATAACCTGTTACATAATCGCCGTAAATACTTTCATAACAAATGATGGGTGCTGCTTTAAAGTGATGATCCCAGGGAACAAAGACCTTTTGTTCTGTGTCACGACCCAGCGTACCGCTGATACCTCCCAATTGCTCGAACCATTTGCCCATGAAACCCAGGAAAGAGGGAAGTGTTTCAACACCGGGAACGAGCTTGGCTTTATGATACAGATTGATATTCGTATCCGAATCGAAGAATGCGGCGGTGTTGAATTCATCATAATAAATGCCACTGGCGGCATCATAGCGTGAAGTAGCTGTGGCGCTGTCCTTTATCCTGCCATAGCTTTTGAAACTGTTGATACCCGTGACCAGATTCACGAAGGGATGCCGGTGCAGGAAGGACCAGACGGGCTGATACAATTCACTGCTGCGGATATTCTTTTCTTCCAGGGAATAGGGGATCGCGGTTTCCGGCCACACCACCATTGCGGTATTGGCATCGGTCTTTTCCTCCGACAAACTGATCAGCTTGCTCAACTGCTCCTGCACTGAGCCGCTGAATTTCTCATTCCACGGATCCACATTTGGCTGCACCACGATCACATTCTTTGTTGCAGTGGTCAGCGATGCCTGTACTTTCTTCTTTTCCTTGTCGAGTATCATGCGTGAGATCAGGATCGGAGCCGCCAGTAAGAATATCCAGGAGCCTGCTGCACGGAAGTAATCGCGGGAACGTCCGCCTTCCCGGTAGGCACGGATAGCGCCATATACCAGTACATTACTGATCAGTACCCATAACGTTCCTCCGGTACTTCCGGTATATGCATACCATTGTACCCATTCAGGATGTAACGCGAATACATTGCCCAGCGTCAGCCAGGGCCAGCTGAGTTCCCAGTTGTGATGGATGTATTCGAAAGCGATCCAGAAAAAGATCAGAGAAATATATCCTGCCGCTGCGCCCCATTGTTTGCGTGTAAAACGCATGAGCATCCACGGTAGGCACATGATCAGACTATTGGCGATGATGGCGCCTGCCGCTCCGGCGTCTGATGCATACCAGATCCACCAGGTGGTGGCAGCATTCCAGATGAACATGTGCAGATAGGTCAATGCGAAAAAGGAACGGTTCTTCACGATGTGCTCATCCAGCCATAATAAAGGGATCCATGAAAAGAAGATCAGCATCGTCATGGGCGATACCGGCCAGGAGGCCCAAAGCAACAGTCCGCCCGTAACGGATAACAAGAGTGGAATGAACCTTTTCAAAGTGGTGATTTGCTGTAAAAATATATTATTTGTGCAAGGTTATGGCAGTTGTTTCTTTCGCGGTTTTATGGAAATGTTAAAGCCTTTCATCTTAACCGAAACAACAGCCATGGATAAAAATAAAATTCTGGAGTCGAGTTTACTCGACCTGCTTTTCGAAGACCGCAACAAAGCGTACGGGGCATATGATCTCCGTAAAACCTATAACCGCCGCGTAACGAAAGCCATGATGGGAACCGGCACGATCGTGCTGCTCGCTGTCACAGGAACCTTACTGGCACGCAGTTTCAAGCCCGTCGTTGCCGCACGCCCCAAATTCGATATGCTGGTGGTGGAAGAAATAAAAGATAAACCCAAAGAGCCTGAGCAACAGCCCAAGAAAACGGAAGTACAACAGGTAAAAACGATCCAATACACGGCACCTGTTATCGCCCCTGATGAAGAAGCAACACCGGTTCCCGAAAACGAAGATCTTGATAAAGCCGTGATTGATACCCATACTCAGGAAGGTATTGACGATCCTCGTGTAGCTGATCCGGCCCCGGTGGATGACGGTAAAGGCATCGTGGATACAAGGCCGAATGACAATGAACCATTGAGTGTGGTCGAGATCGATGCGAAGTTCAATGGCGACTGGGTCAATTTCCTGCGCAGAAATCTTGATCCCCAGGTGCCTGTCGACAATGGTGCATCACCCGGACGTTATACCGTCATCATTCAGTTCGTTGTGGACCGTGAAGGAAAGGTCAGCGATATCAAACCGCTTACCAATATCGGTTATGGAATGGAAGAAGAAGCGGTCAGGGTGCTGAAAAGATCCAGTCAGTGGACACCCGCCATTCAGAATGGTTACAATGTGAAGGCCTATCACAAACAAATGGTGATCTTTGAAGTAACGGAAGAGTGATGGATGGAAAGCCGGGTACAAGTTATACTTCAATAATTATAACAATAAGCTATTAGCTGCAAGCTATAGGCTACAAGTTCTTCCTTAACGGTAACCTGTTATTTTTCACCTCTTACCTTTTATCTATTACCTGTTACCTGATAAAAAACGCCCCGCTGGTTGATCCAACGGGGCGTTCTTATTATCCATTATCAATTATCAATTCTCCATTATTCTTATCGTCTGCTGTAATTCGGCGCTTCTTTCGTGATCTCAATATCATGCGCATGGCTTTCGCGCATTCCCGCGTTCGTGATCTTCACGAATGTGGCTTTCTGGAGTTCTTCGATATTCTTTGCGCCGCAATAACCCATACCTGCTCTTAATCCACCGGTGTACTGGTACACCACTTCTTTCAGGTAACCTTTATAAGCAACACGTCCTTCAATGCCTTCCGGTACATATTTCTTTACATCATCTTCCACGTCCTGAAAGTAGCGGTCGCTGCTGCCGGTGGCCATGGCACCAAGGGAACCCATGCCGCGGTATTCCTTGAACTTCCTTCCTTCGTAGATGATGGTTTCTCCCGGACTCTCTTCCGTTCCGGCAAAGATGCTGCCCATCATCACGGTGCTGGCACCTGCGGCGAGTGCTTTCACCATATCACCTGTGTAACGGATACCGCCATCAGCGATCAGCGGGATATTCATTTTTTTCAATACGGAATGTGCTTCCATGATGGCCGTCAATTGCGGTACACCGGTGCCTGCTACGATACGTGTGGTACAGATCGAACCCGGACCGATACCTACCTTCACAGCATCCGCTCCCGCTTCCGCCAGCGCCTTCGCACCCGCCGCGGTCCCGATATTACCGGCGATCACGTTCATTTTTTTGAAATTCTTCTTCACGCTCTTCAGCGCGTTGATCACACCTTTACTGTGGCCATGTGCACTATCCAGTGCGATGATGTCCACCCCGACCTGCTGCAGCGCTGCAACCCTGTCGAGCATATCTTTCGTGATACCTACGCCTGCACCCACCAGTAAACGTCCGAATGAATCCTTCACCGCATTCGGGTGTGATTTCAGTTTCAGGATATCACTGTAGGTGAACAATCCGCAGAGCTTACCCTGTTTATTGATGATCGGGAGTTTCTCAACTTTCGTTTTCTTGAACAGTTCTTCCGCTTTCTTGAGGTCCGTGCCTTCCGGCGCGGTGTAAAGATTTTCTTTGGTCATGACCTCACTCACTTTACGTGCGGGATTATCTTCAAATCGCAGGTCACGGTTGGTGAGGATACCGACCAGTTTACCAGTGGAGTCGATGATGGGGATACCACCTATCTTATTCTCACGCATGATGCGGAGTGCGTCACCGATCGTGGCTTCTGCACGCAGTGTGATCGGATCCAGGATCAGACCGCTTTCACTTCTTTTCACTTTTCTTACCTGCTCCGCCTGTTTTTCGATACTCATATTCTTGTGGAGGATACCAAGGCCACCTTCACGGGCCAGGGCCATCGCGAGGGATGCTTCTGTAACAGTGTCCATAGCTGCGGAAAGCAGCGGGACATTGAGACTGATATCACGGGTCAAACGGGAACGGGTACTCACATCACGGGGCAGCACCTGGCTGAAGCCGGGAATGAGCAGTACGTCATCGAAGGTCAGACCTTCGCCATAAAACCGGGATGAATTGCGGGGGGAGGGGGAAGAATTTCTTGTTGCCATGTGCAAAGATACATTTCCGGGAAACACCGCCCAAAATTCTGTCACGAACCCCGTCCGCACTGCATTTCAGGCCAGCGCGTACAATTTCCCCGGTAATGAACGCACGATGCCCCGCAGTTCCATTTGTAACAGGGCGGCAGCCACTGCGCTGCTGCTGAGTCCACTCCGGATATTGAGTTCGTCGATGCCGGTCGTTTCCTTTTCCCGCAGCAACTGCACGATCTTTTTCTCATCCTCATTCAGTTCCACGAATAATTCCCGCTGGAGCAGCCTTGCGGGTTTTTTCTTTTCTTCCCAGTTCATCAGTTCCACCAATTGCTGCGCGTCATGCAGCAACACGGCTTTATTGGAACTGATCAGCTGATTGCAACCCGCACTCTTGCTGTCGGTGATCCTGCCCGGAAAGGCGAACACATCTTTATTATACCCATTCGCCAGTTCGGCGGTGATCATGCTGCCGCCCTTGATCCCCGTTTCGATCACGATCGTTGCGTCCGTCATCCCGGCAACGATCCTGTTCCGTGTCGGAAAATGATGTTTATCAGGAAGCACTTTGCCACGGAATTCCGTGAGCAATCCGCCATCGCGGATCATTTCTCTTGCGAGTGTTTGATGCTCGGGCGGATACAACATGTCCAGCCCATGTGCAAGCACCCCGACCGTCGGTGATCCGTATTTCAATGCCGCTTTATGTGCCAGTGCGTCGATGCCGAACGCCAGGCCACTGATGACCAGTGGTTGCAATGGGGCCAGATCACGGACGATCTTTTCCGTGAGTTGCCTGCCGTATTCCGTATGACTTCTCGTTCCGATCACCGCGATGATCTTCGCCGCATTCAGGTTGGCGGTCCCTTTATAAAAAAGGAGTGTGGGAGAGTCGTAACAATGCAGCAATCGCCTCGGATAATCTTTTTCCGTGATGAAGAGCGGCCGGATCTTCATTTTTTCAATGAAGCGCATCTCTTCTTCTACTTTATGAAAATCACGGAACGAATGGATCGCACCGGCCCTCACGGTACCGATGCCTTCGATCTTTTCCAGCACGGATCGTTTGGCGTGGAAGATCTGCGCGGGTTCCAGATGCTGTAAAAGTATCTTGGCCTGCACGCAGCCGATGTTCGGCACCATGGTCAGGGCCAGTTGGTAGTACAATTCATCATGCATGGTTAGGTGAACAGCAGTGATGGAAAGATAAAGGTGAAACGGAAGTAGAAATTGAGGAAATTACTTGCTTAGGAGGGATTTTCATCAACAGATTATGATTAAGAAACAGGAGCTTATAAAGCTGCAAGCTTCAAGCTGCAAGACTGTTCTAAGAATTGCTATATAAAACTGTTACTTCTTACCTATTACCTTTTACCTGTTTTCCATTCTCCATTATCATCTATCAACTATTGGGAAACTACTTTCATCTCCGTTCTCCGGTTCATCGCTCTTCCTTCTTCCGTTTTGTTGGCAGCAACAGGAATAGTGGATCCGAATCCTTTGGCGGTGAGGCGAGTGACGGCGATGCCTTTGCTGACCAGGTAGCTGACGACTGCTTTCGCGCGGTTCTCGGAAAGTTTGAGGTTGTCTGCGGCTTTACCGATACTGTCAGTATGTCCGCCGATCTGGATCCTGAGGGTCGGGTTATCGGTCATCAGTTGCACGAGTTTATCCAGCTCCGCGAGTGAAGCAGGTTGCAGGTCGAACTTATTGACATCGAAGAATACATTCTTCAGCACGATGCTTGCATTGGCTTCGATCGGCTGCAGCGGAATATTTTTTTCAAAGACGGAATCCGGTGCGTTCTTGCTGAGCGAAAAATTATCAGAGTAAAAAAGATATCCTTTACGGTTCACGTTGAAAGCGTAATCTTTCCCTAAGGGTAATGTCACCAGGTAATTGCCTTTTTCATCGGTCTGGATCTTTGAGAAGGTTTGTCGTGTTCCCAGATCGATCAGTTCAACGGACGAAGGCAATCCGGCACCGGTTTTCTTGTCCAGTACTTGTCCTTTCACCCATAATGTTTTGAAAGGCCT
Organism: Bacteroidota bacterium; assembly: GCA_029555415.1. Taxonomy (GTDB): domain Bacteria; phylum Bacteroidota; class Bacteroidia; order Chitinophagales; family Chitinophagaceae; genus JAKPSI01. The sequence continues at coordinate 50,581 of JAKPSI010000019.1, forward strand.
GACATCTTCCCTTAATTCGAAACTGTAAATATCCAATCCGCCGCGGCTATCCGCCCGGTCGCTCGCGTAGTAAGCGGTCTTTCCATCGGCCTTGATGAATAAGGTGCCTTCACGTCCGATGGTGTTGATGGGATAGCCAAGGTTCACGGGTTTGGACCAGTTGCCGCCCGGGCCCTTGCGTACATAGAAGAGGTCATCATCGCCATATCCGGGCCAGACGTTGGAAGTGAAATACAGGGTCTGATTGTCGGCATGAATGAAAGGACATTGTTCATCGCCGGCAGTATTCAATTGCGGACCGAGATTTTCCGGATCACTCCATCTGCCGTTCGGTTGCAAATGACATACATAGATATCACTGCCGCCGTATCCGCCGGGCCTGCGTGATGCGAAATAGAGATCTTTCTTGTCGGGCGAAAGACAAGGTTGTGATTCCCACTGATTGGAATTGACCCGTCCGCCCAGGTCGATGGCTTCGCTCCATTTATTCCCTTCCAGGAATGACATATAGATATCACAGCCGCCGAAACCATCGCGACGGTTACAGGCGGTGAAGAAAAGCCATTGTCCGTCCTGAGATATATTCTGCGCGCCTTCATTCTCATCCGTGTTCACATCACCGGGAACAGGTTGGGCGGGTTCCCATTGTCCGTTGACCAGATGACTGGAAAAGAAATCCTCATTCGCGCCTCTCAGTCTGCGTGTAAAGATGAGTTCTTTACCATCGATGGTGAAGCAGGGAAAATATTCCGATTCAGTACTATTGATATTCGGTCCCATATTGACCGGTGCGAAAACATAAGTTTGTGCGCTGTGTTCTTTCGCGTAATTCACTGCGAATTCATAATTCTTTTTTTTGTCGAGAGCCGACCGCAGTGAGTTCTCATTCTTCGGCGGTTTTTTGCTGAGTACTTCATTGATCGCATTCAGCGCTTTGGTGAAATCGCCGGAGCCGGCCAGGTTGGTGGAATAAGGGATCTTATAATCGAGCGTATAAACGGAATCAAGCGCGAATGCCTGTTCATACAATTTGATGCTGTTCGCATAATTCTTCAGATTGCCATTCATGGCCGCCAGCGCGAGGTAGGCGTCCACATATTTATTATCCACGTTGATGGCTTGTTGCACCAGACCCATGGCCATGGGCATATTGCCATCGTCAGCTCTTTCCAGACCCTGTGCGAATAAGGCCTTTGCTTTTTTATTGATATTATCGGGGTTGTATCCCTGTGCGTGGACCACAACGAAGGAGAGGAAGAGTACAGGGAATAAGGTGAATAGTTTTTTCATAAAATGGACCTGTTGACAAGAAACGAACGGAACAGTAATTTATTCCTTTTTCCCGGGAATATTAACAGGAAGGTGATCAGGGTACGTTGATATACTTGTGGACCTGGAGGGAGAGTTCCCATTGCGGATTCGCTTTGATATGATCGACGATCAAAGGGGTCATGGAGGTTGCTTTGTCCCATTCCGGTTGCAGGAACAGGCGGCAGCCGGGTTTGCATTGCGCGGCGTATTGTTCGGCCCATGCAATATCGGAGGGATGGAAGATCACCACCTTCAGTTCATCGGCATGGGGCGCCACATCCGGCAGGGGTGCTTTGAATTTTTTTGGGGAAAGACAGATCCAGTCCCAGGAACCACTGAGGGGATGGGAACCGGAAGTTTCAATATGTGTTTTGAGGCCTGCCTGCTGCAGGGCTTGTGTCAACGGACCGAGATCATGCAGGAGCGGCTCCCCGCCGGTGATCACGACGATCCGTGCAGGGGTTTGTATAACATTTTGCAGCAGTTCCTGAACGGACATTTGAGGATGCTTTGTAGCGTCCCAGCTATCTTTCACATCACACCATACACAACCCACATCACAGCCGCCGAGGCGGATGAAATAAGCGGCCCGGCCCTGGTGATAGCCTTCGCCCTGGAGCGTATAAAACTGCTCCATGACGGGCAATGTGGTATGTGTAATGTTCTCCGTCATCAGTTATTGGCAACGCAGGCGCGGTAAGTATTTTTCATGAGGGCTGCGATGGTCATGGGACCTACGCCACCCGGTACAGGTGTGATCCAGGAACAAAGCGGTGCAACGGTATCATAGTCCACGTCGCCCCGTAAACGGAATCCGCTTTTCTTTGATGCATCGGGTACACGTGTGATCCCTACATCGATGACGATAGCGCCGGGACGGACCATATCAGCGGTAACGAATCCCGGTTTGCCGAGTGCCGCAACGATAATGTCAGCCTGCAGACAAAGTTCTTTGATGTTCTTAGTATGGGAATGGCAGATCGTGACGGTGCAGTTGCCGGGGTTGGTGTTGGCGCTGAGCAGGATGCTCATGGGGCGGCCAACGATATTGCTGCGGCCCACGACCACCGCGTGTTTGCCTTTCGTATCGATCTTATAATGTTCCAGCAGCAGCATGATGCCATGCGGTGTGGCGGGAATGAAAGTAGGGAGCCCTTGTACCATTTTACCGATACTTACAGGATGAAAACCATCCACATCTTTTTCCGGATCGATGGCGTTGATCACTTCTTCATCTGAGATGTGTTTGGGCAGGGGCAATTGTACGAGGATGCCATCCACATCGGGATCGGTGTTCAGTTCCTGGATCTCTTCGAGCAATTTATTTTCAGAGATGTTGTCATCAAACCGGATGAGTGTGGAACGAAAACCCGCTTCTTCGCAAGCCTTTACTTTGGCTGCTACATAGGTTTCGCTGGCACCGTTATTGCCAACGAGGATCGCCGCCAAATGCGGGATCTTTTTGCCTTCCGTAGCCAGTTGCGCTACTTCGATCTTCAGTTCGCCGATGATGGCCTGTGCTGCTTTTTTGC
>JAKPSI010000026.1 GCA_029555415.1 Bacteroidota bacterium
GCACTGTACACCTGTGTGTTGGCACATTTCCATACCACTACATTGCCGCACATGGCAGCGGATGCGGGCAGGTTGCCACCGATCGCTGTAAAATTGAACGGTGTTACGGCGAGAACAAAACCTTCGAGGGGACGATATTCCATCCGGTTATGCATGCCGGGTCCGCTGATCGGTTGTTGTTTATAGATCTCAGAAAGGAAGTGAACATTGAAACGGAGGAAGTCGATCAGTTCACAGGCCGCATCGATCTCCGCCTGGAATGCATTCTTGCTCTGACCGAGCATGGTGGTACCGTTCATATAAGGACGGTATGTGGTGGCAATGAGATCCGCGGCTTTCAGGAAGATCCCGGCACGGTTCTCCCAGCTGAGGCTGGCCCAGCTTTCTTTCGCTGCCAGTGCAGCTTCGATGGCCTGATGCACATGTTTTTCTTCACCCGCGTGGAAATGACCGAGTGTATGTTTGATCTCATGCGGGGGATGGATCGCGACCTTTTTACCGGTCCGAACTTCTTTATCGCCGATGTACATCGGGATATCCGCTTGTACACTTTTCAATTCTTTGAGTGCGGCCTTCAACGCTGCTTTTTCTTTTGAACCCGGAGCATATGAAAGTACCGGCTCATTGACCGGCATGGGATATGAAAATGTACCTACATGCATGGTAATTGATTTAGGTATAAAATTAAATGCTTTTGAACGGTTCGGATCATCCGGGGTTTTGCTCTTTCTCAGCCATGAGATAAGCTTTGATGAATCCATCCAGCTCTCCGTCCATGACCGGCTGCACGTTCCCGACCTCGAAATCGGTCCGGTGATCCTTGATCATTTTATATGGATGGAACACGTAACTGCGGATCTGGCTGCCCCACTCGATCTTCTTCTTTTTCGCATTGGTTGCATCACGGAGTTCATTGCGTTTGCGGAGTTCTTCCTCGTACAAACGGCTTTTCAGCATGGTCATCGCCTTTTCACGGTTACCGAGCTGTGAACGTTCTGTTTGGCAGACCACCACCATTCCTGTTGGGATGTGGGTGAGCATTACTTTGGTTTCCACCTTGTTCACATTCTGTCCGCCTGCTCCCCCGCTTCGCGCGGTTTCCATCTTCACATCCGCGTCCTTGATGTCGATATTAATGGTGTCATCCACCAGCGGATAAACAAAAACGGAAGCGAATGAAGTGTGACGGCGTGCATTACTGTCGAACGGCGAAACCCTTACCAACCGGTGTACCCCGCTTTCAGCTTTAAGGAAACCATAGGCGAATGGTCCGTCGAACTGATAAGTACATGTTTTGATACCCGCGCCATCTCCCCAGACCCAGTCGAGCTCCGTTACTTTCCAGCCCTGACGTTCACCGTACATGCGGTACATCCGGGCCAGCATTTCAGACCAGTCCTGGCTTTCGGTTCCACCGGCGCCTGAGTTGATCTGCAATACGGCTGGTAATTCATCCTCGGGTTCGTTGAGGGTACCTTTGAATTCTGCTTCGTCGATCAGGCGGATGGCTTCATCGTAAGCGACTTTCGTCTCTTCTTCTGTTGCGTCTCCCCCTTTCCAGAATTCAAACAATACGGCAAAGTCCTCCACGGCAGCATTGACCTGCTCGTACAGGTTCACCCAGTACTCATTCAGTTTGATGTTCTTGAGGATCTCAGTCGCCCGTTTGTTATCATCCCAAAATCCGGGACTGAGTGATAGTTGTTTGTCTTCGGCTACTTTTTGCTGTCGGTTAGCGACGTCAAAGAAACCTCCTTATCCCGGCAATGCGGGACCGCATATCCTGTAATTTTTCTGTTGTCATGGGCGCAAAGATAGGGATTCGGCGGCAACCGGATCCAATGTTACAGGGGCCTTTACCGGAAAAACTTTGCGTTTCTGTGTGAATAAGTTATTTTAATAGCCGATACTGTTGCGAATGCGACCGTTTCATAAATACCAGCCATGCGATCCAGGAACCAGCAACATGTCTTTGCCATTCTGTTCATGCTATCAGCCGGGTTCATTCCCGCGCATGGGCAGCAGCAACCTTCTATTGATACTTCCTATTATGTTTCCTATCGTCATCAACTGACCACCCGGATCTATCTGTCACAGAAATATGTTCATCTCAATTTTCCGGATGGGGCCAATGGTGCTGAGCTTGAATACAAAGCCAACACCAAACTCAATCTGGGCGCTGGTTTTACCTGGCGTGCACTTTCAGTGAATATCTTTTACGGATTCAGCGCGTTGAATACAGATCAGGAAAAAGGTGCCACGAAGGGCCTCGACCTGCAGCTGAATCTTTACCCCCGTAAGTGGGCCATCAATCTGAATGCGATATTCCCCAAGGGTTATCATCTGGAACCGAAGGGATATGCGAGCAGTGATCCCGGCGGATACTATTATCGCCCTGACATCAAACTGAACCAACTGAGTTTATCCGCATACCGCGTCCCGAATAAGGCCCGATTCTCCTATCGTGCGGCACTGTTGCAAACAGAATGGCAGAAAAGATCCGCAGGATCCTTCCTGTTCGGCGGCAATGCTTATACAGGCAGTGCGAAAGGCGACAGTGCGCTGGTGCCGAAAGTATTGCAGGGCAGTTTTCCGGAAGCAGGGATCGAACAGATCCGTTTCACAGGATTCGGTCCTGGTGCAGGTTACGCCTATACGCTGGTCATGGGCGGACATTTTTTCATTACCGGTTCCCTGATCGCGAATCTGAATCTATGTTTTACGGAAGAAAAGACCGCCAGCGGTTCTGTAAAGAAGACCGATATAAGTCCCACCACAAATTACAAGGCCGCCGCCGGTTACAACAGTTCAAAATGGAATGTGAGTGCGAACTGGACGGGTAATGGGATCTGGTTCGCGGGGAGTGCGGCGAAGAAGGACTATTTCTGGCCGGTGGGACATTACCGCGTTGTGATCGCGCGTCGTTTTGATGTCAGCAAAAAGCCACATCAGCACTGATCATACCCTGGATCATTCAACCACACACATGAATAAATACACATTTACAGCAGCACTGATGCTGCTGTTCGTTTCAGTACAGTCATCCGCTCAACCTGTCATGGATGATGCCCGGGCATCCGCAGCATTTGAACAGTATATCAAAACCACGATGCCGGTGTGGAAAACACCCGGCTTGTCGGCCATAGTGATCCACAATGGCAATGTTGTTTTCAGGAAAGGATTCGGCGTGATCGATGCGGGCGGGAACGAACCTTTCACGACCGCTACCCTTTCCGCCTGTGCGTCCACTACCAAAGCCATGACAGCGGTTTGTATGGGCATACTGGTGGATGAAGGAAAGATCAAATGGAGTGACAAGGTTTCGGATGTGCTGCCTTCCTTCAAACTCAGCGACCCCTACAGCACCGCGGAGATCACCGTGCTGGATCTGTTCACACACAATACCGGGTTGGGCAATGCGGACTTCCTTTGGGTGATGGGATATAACCGGGAAGAGATCGTGCAACGCATGCAGTGGATACCGCCGGCTTATTCCCTTCGTTCTTCTTACATCTATCAGAATCTGATGTACATGGTTGCCGGTGAGGTCATCAAAGCGGTAAGTGGTAAAACATGGGATGCATTCATTACAGAAAGGATATTCACTCCGTTGGGCATGAAACATACTTATGCGGATCACTCAGCGATCCCTGCCGCTGAAACAGTTGCCCACCCGCATTACCGGCATCCTGAAACGGACTCAGTGATGAGCATTCCCTATTTGTATGATGATAATATCGGAGCCGCGGGCGGTGTGTTTTCCTGTGCCGATGACATGGCCAAATGGCTGCAGTGCATGTCGGACAGCAGCAAAGGGAATGGGGTACGACTGATCAAACCTGCTACCTGGGAATTTCTCTTTGCACCGAAGATCGTGATACAAGGTGAAATGTACCCGACGATGAGCATCATCAAACCTCATTGGCAAACTTATGGCATGGGATGGTTCCAGCATGATTACCGGGGCAAGATGCTGAATTATCATACCGGGAGTCTGGACGGAATGACCGCTATCGCGGGCATCTTACAGGATCAGCATACGGCAGTGTATATTTTTGGCAATCTTGATCACGCCGAGTTAAGACATGCACTGATGTACAAGGCGCTTGACCTGTTCGCTTTCGGAGATAATACCAATGACTGGAGCGGAAAGTTCTATCCGTTGTATAAAGGAAGGGAAGACACCGCGAAGAACCGGGAAAAAGCCACCATGGCGAAACGTATCAATGGCACTACTCCATCCCTGGCATTAGCTGCTTATGACGGAACGTTCACCAATAAATTGCTCGGACAGATCACCGTGGAAGAAAAGAACGGGAAACTGCGGGTCGTATTCCCCAACAAAACGGACATCCTGCTGGAGCACTGGCATTATGATATTTTCCGTGGCACATTCACCAACTGGTGGAATGATCACGCATGGGTGCAATTCTACCTTGACAAAGAAGGAAGGATCAGCAGCATCTCCCTTGACGGGGATGTTTTTCAGAAATGATCATCTTGTAACCACGATCCTGCTGCGCAAGAGCGGCGTATCATTACCGCTTACGACCAGGATATACACCCCTGTGTTCATGCCGGAACGGAATAAAAGCTGATGGCTCGGCGATTGTACGGGAACGCTCCATTCCTGTACCTTTTTGCCTGTAGCATCATAAAGCACTGCACGGAGTGGCTCTGCATTCATGGCTTTGATACCATTCAGCGTCACACTTGTGTTCGCGATCGTCGGATAAACAGCGAGCGCATGATCTTTCGCATTGCAATTGCTTAATGATTGCACCTGACTGAAAGAGACATGTCCTTCCGGAGATACCGCTTTTACACGGTAATAGAAAACGCTTTTATTGGTGCTGGCGGCAACGTCCGTGAATACATAGCTCCCGTTACCAGCGGGCAATTGACCCGCATCGGTATAATTGCGCCCGTCGGTGCTTCGTTGCACGATGAATCCGCTGATATTCTTTTCACTTGCTGTTTGCCAGGAAACGATCGGGTGACATACATCATTCATCTGCACTTCCATGGCCAGCCATTCCAGCGGTAGGATCTGCAGCGCTTTCGTTGAGATCGCGATGATGACGTGGGTATCGTTGTTGCTGTTACCTTTTGTTTTATCAAATACCGGCACTCCGATATTGCCTACATCAGCAGGGCCCCTGCCCACGAATAACGGTGAGTGTGTGGTCTGGTTACTGTGCGTGGTGGTGCCAACATAAACTACCGAATCCCCTTCATTGAAGTATACGTGATTGGAACCGATCGGCGCACCGGTCTGCCCGAGATAGTCATTCTGATCACCCCCGATGTAGGATAAATAATATTTGAATGAAAGGTCCTGATCACAGATCAGGAACATCATATCAAGTCCGCCAGAATTGAATCCACTATAAAAACTTCCGGCATTATAGTTCCGGACCAATAGATCATTGGATTGTGTGGTACCGAAGCAGAGCAACACGGGTTGCCCCAATACAATAATGGGCCTGACAGAAACCAGGATATCATCATCACTGCCTCCTGTATAGGATCCTTTATAGTTTCCCGTTCCGTCATTATTGATCTTGGCAACGAATGCATCATAACTCCCTCTGGGAGTACTCTGAAACACACCGCCAGAGCCGATCGGGAAGTTAGTGCTGTTGGTTTGCCCGACGATGATGGAAGCGGAATCACCCAGACAGTACAATCCCCAGCCCTGATCGGTCTTGGTTCCACCGATCATTTCAATGAGCGGGAAGGTCACCGCAGCCGTATCGGTCACATGGATTCGTCCGAACAACACTTCTTTTCCGCCCAGGTCACTGACCGAGGCATGCACTTCCGGAATATTTCGGGTCGTTCCGGTGAACATTACATCGCC